>NZ_JAFCIY020000029.1 GCF_020194955.2 Desulfuromonas sp. CSMB_57
GTTCGCCAAGTTCACCGTGCCGGGTCCGCCCCTGAAGATCGCCGCCGGTCTGCTCATCGCCGGTTTCGTGGTCACCCTGCTGTTCAAGCGCCCGCAGCACGTGTCCCATTACAGGGTCCCGGCAGTGAAGTCCGTGCCCGGATAAGCGGGAGTGGAGGACGCTCCCTTCCAGATGGCGGGGCATCCGCCCCGGTATGCCCCGCTTGTTAATTGATTGCCGGAAACTTTCGCAAGGGGATTGTTTTAGTCTTGTGCGATCCGGGCAAGCTTCCATGCTGACCAGGTATGAAACGAAAGAATGAATTTGATGAAACAAGCGATATCAATGGAAATGGCGCTGGAAACCCTGGCACGTTATGTTCCTGGGACGGGCAGTGAAGAAGTGTCGGTGGTCGATGCCTTCGAGAGGATTTTGGCAAAGGACATTGTGGCGGGGATCTCTCTGCCGCCCTTTCGCCGCTCGCCGCTGGATGGCTATGCGCTGCGTGCTGCCGATACCATTGATGCCAGCAGGGAAACTCCGGTTGTCATGCGGGTTGTCGATGCAGTTTTTGCGGGGCAGGTGGCGACCATGCCTATAGGGCTCGGCGAAGCCATGAGCATTACCACCGGCGCTCCCATGCCGGAAGGCAGCGATTGCGTCGTCAAATTCGAGGATATCGTCCGCGATGGAGAAACCATCGCTGTTTCATCCCCGTTTGCAACCGGAGAAAATGTCGTTCCGCAAGGGGAGGATGTCGCCGAAGGGGAAACGGTCATCAACCGGGGTTCCAATATCACTCCCGCCGTGGTCGGGCTTTTGGTTTCCCTGGGGTTGGACAGGGTTCAGGTTTTTAAAAAACCCAGGGTGGGCGTCCTCTCCATCGGCGATGAGTTGCTGGAGGTTGGACATCCCTTGAGGCCGGGGAAGATTTACAACAGCAATTTGTATGCGCTGTCCCTGCAAGTCAAGGAAGCCGGCGGTCTGGCATTTCCCAACGAAACCCTGTCGGACTCGACGGGTGACATTGCCCGGGCTTTGGAGCGGGCCATGGCGGACTACGATTTGGTTGTCACCACCGGAGGTGCCTCCGTGGGCAGCAAGGATTTGGTCAGGGATGCCATTCGACTCAGTGGCGCCGGTATCCTGTTCTGGAAAGTCGGCATGAAGCCGGGAACTCCTGCCGTATGCGGTGAAAAAGATGGCAAGCTGATCATCGGTTTGTCGGGCAATCCTTCAGCGGCGATGATCACTTTTCTCATGTTGGTGCGCCCCTTGATTCGGACCATGGCGGGAAAAGAGTCCGGAGCCCTGCCGGAAGTCAGCGCCGTTATGAAACGGCCCTTCCATAAGACAAGCAGTCAGCGCCGCCTGTTGCGGTCGTTGGTAGCCTGGGAAAATGGGCGCTATTTCGCCATACCAGCCGGGATACAGAGTCCCGGCGCATTAAAATCCATGGTGGAATGCAATGCGCTCATCGACATACCGGCAGGACATGGTCCCCTTGAGGTGGGTGCGGAAGTCAAGGCTCTGCTATTGCCGCCGCCTTATTGTTTGCAGGGGTGAGCTGCCATTGGCAAGGAGAGCGGGACTCAAAATGCCCTTATGGTCAGGGACCGGGGTAGCTTGGTCGGTTGCAACCCGTTGCTGCGGGAAAAATAATTATTAGACAAGTAAGCGGTCATCTTTACGTTTTCTCAAGGGATACAAATTCAAACCCGTTTCCAGCAGGCCTTGGTGTCTGGCATGGTGCGGGTTTTTGTATTTCATCCGGGATAGGCGCCAAAACCATGGGGGTGCATAGTGATGGATGAAACGGATAACTTCCTTGCTTGTTATCGATAGTGTCGATAATGGATAGCGTTTTTATGGATAATATCAATTAGACTTAGCCTAAGTCATTTGCTAGATTCAGCATTTAATGATCAACTCAAAAGTCTGAAATAATCTGTGTTTGCAGCCTAAATTGGATAACAATATCGATTGGGCAGGAATTGTGGCTTTTTCGAATTTCATGCAAAAAAAGGAGGAACGGATGGGGGGTATGAAAAACATTTTTGCCGGACGCTGGGGCATTATCGGTGCCGGCATCTTTATCGGCATTCTCGCCCCCTTGTTGCAGAAGTGGGGCAATCCCGGCAACATGGGCGTCTGCGTGGCCTGTTTTGAACGCGATATCGTCGGGGCCCTCGGCCTGCATCGGGCCGAGGTGGTGCAGTACCTTCGTCCCGAAATCATCGGTTTCGTTCTGGGCTCACTGGTAGCGGCCTGCCTGTTCCGGGAATTTCGGCCGCGCCTCGGTTCGGCGCCCATCGTCCGTTTCGTGCTGGGATTCTTCGCCATGATCGGGGCGCTGGTGTTTCTCGGCTGTCCCTGGCGGGCGGCCTTGCGGTTGGCCGGAGGCGATGGCAGCGCCATCGTCGGCCTGCTGGGACTCGGTGCCGGCATCTGGCTCGGTACCCTGTTTTTGAAGGGCGGCTACAATCTCGGCCGAACCCAGGAAACGCGGCCGGCCGCAGGTTTGCTGCTGCCCCTGTTCATGCTGGGCCTGCTGGCGTTGATGTTCGTTTTTCCCGCCATGCCCGGAGAAGGGCAGAGCGGGGTGCTGTTTTACAGCCTCAAGGGACCGGGTTCCATGTACGCCCCGGTGCTGGTCTCCCTGGCCGCCGGTCTGGGCATCGGCTTTATCGCCCAGCGCAGCCGTTTCTGCACCATGGGCGCCATTCGCGACTTCGTGCTGTTTCGGCAAACCCATCTGCTGGGTGGGTTTCTCGCTCTCATTGTGACCGCCCTGGTGGTCAATCTCGTGGTCGGTCAGTTTCATCCGGGCTTCGCAGGGCAACCCATCGCCCACACCATGCAGGTCTGGAATTTCGCCGGCATGCTGCTGTCGGGTCTGGCCTTCTGTCTTGCCGGGGGTTGTCCCGGCCGTCAGCTGTTCATGGCCGGCGAAGGGGACGGGGATGCCGCCATTTTCGTGCTGGGCATGATGGCCGGCGCGGCCTTCAGTCATAATTTCAGTATGGCCAGCTCGCCTGCCGGTATCGGAAAATACGGTATGCAGGGAGTGGTGGTCGGACTTCTGGTGTGCCTGTTGCTGGGCTTCACCATGCGCAAAAAAGCGGCCTAGGGAGGATGTCATGACGAAAACCATCGATGCTCGCGGACTGTCCTGCCCGCAACCTGTAATGATGACCTTGGAGGCCATCAAAGCCGGCGGCGCGGCGGAACTTATTGTATTGGTGGACAATGAAACGTCCCGGGAGAACGTCTGCCGGGCCGCGGAAAACCGGGGCTGGTCCGTGGCGGGAGTTGCCGAGCGGGCCGGTGACCTGACCATCACACTGAAAAAGGGCTAGACAACATGGCGCTTTTCGGCTTCAAGAAGAATTCCAATGCCGAGGCGGACAACTCCTCCTCTGAAAATCAAGTTGAGCGGGGCATCCTGGTGTTCGAGAACACCAGCGAGGTCATTCAGGCGGAGAATCTTTTGAAAAAGGCGGGCTGGAGCATCCGGGTCATGGGGCCGCCGCCCGAAATTCGCCAGGGTTGCGACCTGGTCATCGAGTTCCCCCTCATCGAGCAACTGGACATCGTTCGCCTGCTGACGGAGAAGGGCCTTCCGCCCCTGAAGACCGTGCCCGTGACCAGCCCTCTGTTGCAGCCCGTCGATATCTTTCAGGTCAAGGATTTCGGCCGCTATCTCATGGTGCGGGCGGCCAACATGAAGCTGACCCTGGACAAGGAAACCCGCACCATCGTCAATATCTCGGGGGGCGGCTGCCCCGATGTGCCCTACCTGGCCGCTTCCATGGTCGGGAAGACCCTGGCCGAGGCGCCGAGCCCCCGTGAAGTCGGCCATACCCTATGCGGCTATGCGCTGCAGTTGGCCTATGAGGAGACCCTGCGCCAATGCTGTGCATAGTTGGAACGGTGCCTTGTGCCGACTTTCCCCTGGTGGAAGGAACGGTGAGCCTGCGGGGCGAGCAATTGCACATCGGCACCTCGCTGGTGGACATCAACCGGGGTACGCCGGCTCTGCTCGGCGCGGCCTTGAAGGCGGCCGAGGCGTTGGGCCGACCCGCGCCCTATGCCTATCTGGTCGGCGATACGGGCACCGGCGCGGGCAGTCGACGTCTGTACCGGCACTTGACCGAGGCTTTGCCCGCCGCTGATTTCAAGACCATAACTTTCCATTATTTGCAGCCCATCGTCTATTGGCACCAAAAGGTTTTGGCGGCCATCGGCAAGATGGCGTTCCGCCCGTGTCTAATCGCCGATGCCGGCTTCATGTATGTAGCGAAAATGAGCGGTGAAGCCGGCGCCTACGACCTGTTTACGCCCGATGTCGGTGAATTGGCCTTTCTGGCCGACGAAGAGGCGCCGCATCCGTTCTATACCCGCGGTTTCATGCTGCATGAAGACAACCGGGTGCCCGATCTGATTGCCCGGGCCTATCTACACGGCAATGCCGCCCGCTACCTGCTGGTCAAGGGTGAACGGGATTACCTGGCGGATGCCGGCGGGATCCTGGCCAGCGTCGACAGCCCTTCGGAGGAAGTTCTGGAAGCCATCGGCGGCACGGGCGATACCATTACCGGTTTGGTTTCGGTGTGCATCGACGCCGGCATGGATATCCAGGCGGCAGCCATCGCCGCCATGCGGGTCAACCGCCTCGCCGGCCGTCATTGTCGACCGACGCCGGCCACCCAGGTCGCTGACATCATAGCCCATATTCCTCAGGCTTTTCGGGAGATGCAGGCCGGATAGCCTGGCAGTGATAACTTGTCCAGATCGAATTTTTTTCCATGGAGTGGTCATGAAAAAACATCTCGCTTTTTTACCTTTATTGATCGCAGGTCTCCTGCTCGGAACCTTCTCGCCGGCCTTTTCCGGCAGCCTCGATTCCTTCAAAAATGAAAAGGGTGTCCTGAAAATATCCGGGGGCACCGCCCATATTCCGGTCATGAAGGATGCCGCCCAGAAGATCATGACTGCCAACCCGGATATCCAGATCAGCATCGCCGGGGGCGGATCGGGGGTCGGCATCAAACAGGTCGGAGAGGGCCTGGTGGACATCGGCAACAGCGGCCGCAAGCCGACAGCCGAGGAAATCGACCGCTATGGACTCAAAGTCCACCAGTGGGCCGTCGACGGGGTGGCCCCGGTGGTGAATCCCAAGAACAAGGTCAGCAAGCTGACCAAAGCCCAGATGAGCGACATCTTTGCCGGCAAGATCGACAACTGGCGGCAACTGGGCGGGGAGAACCGCAAAATCAACCTTTATACCCGGGATGAAGCCAGCGGCACCCGCGAAGTATTCTGGGAAAAGGGCTTGGACAAAGGCAACGTAACCGCCGCGGCCCACGTGGTGGTGTCCAACGGCGCCATGAAGTCGGCCGTTGCCCAGGATCCGTACGGCATCGGCTACGTATCCGTGGGTCACATCGATCGGACCGTGGCGCCGGTGGCTCTGGACGGCGTCCTGCCCACCATCGAGACGGTGCGCAACGGCTCCTACAAGGTTGCGCGCGGCCTTTACAGCAACACCAAGGGAGAACCGACGAGCCTGGCCAAAAAATTCCTGGATTTTCTGTCCACCCCGGAGGGCAGCCGGATCATCGAGGAACACGGCTTTATCCCCCTCCGATGAAAAAACTCCATGAGCTGGTCGCGGAGAGGCTGCTGTGCCTCTCCGCGCTGGCAAGCTCCGCCATCACCCTGGCGATTCTGGCCTTTCTGGTGGTCATGGGCCTGCCCTTGATGAGGGCCGGCGGCGTTCTGCCCCTGGTCTACAGTCCTTGGGCGCCATTCCAGGGGAGTTTCGGCATTTTTCCGATGATCGTCGGGACTTGCGCCATCTCCCTGGCAAGCCTGGTGCTGGCCTTTCCGCTGAGTCTCGGATGCTCGTTTCTGATTGCCGCTGTCGCTCCGTCGGCCGTGAGTCGGGGCTTTCGGCGTCTCATCGAGTTGATGACCGGTATTCCCACGGTGGTCTACGGTTTTGTCGGCATCTTTCTGCTGGTGCCCATCGTTCGGGAGCTGTTTCGGAGCGGCTCGGGCATGAGCCTACTGACGGCGGCCCTGGTTCTCGGCATCATGATTACGCCCACCATGACCCTGTTCTTTTGCGACAGCTTCGACCGGATTCCGAAGTCTTATCTGGACGCCGCCGAGGCCCTGGGCGCGAGCCGCACCCAGCAGTTGCTCCATGTCATGCTGCCGCTGGCGAAAAAGGGCATGCTGACCGGCGTATTGCTGGCCCTCGGCCGGGCCGTCGGCGACACCCTCATTGCCCTGATGCTGGCGGGCAATGCGGTCCAGGTGCCGACCTCGGTGCTGGAGCCGGCCCGGACCCTGACCGCCCATATCGCGCTGGTGATGGCGGCGGATTACGAAAGCCCTGAATTCCGGTCCATCTTTACCTGCGGCATCGTGCTCTATCTGTTCACCCTGACCGTGACCTTTGTGGTGCGCGCGATGGGGTCGGCCAAGGATGAAGCAGCGTGAAACCATGCCTGCTCGAAAGAACCACGGTGCTGTTCGCCTGGGCCGCCGGGCTGCTGTTGACGGCGGCCGTCGCGGTGCTGTTTGGCTACCTTTTCATGCATGGATTGGAAGTTCTTAATCTGCCACTGATCTTCGGGAAGACCCCTCCATGGCGGGCACTGCTGCTGCAGGAACGGGTTTTCGAAGGGTTGTTTCCGGCCTTGGCCGGCACTTTTATGCTGGTCCTGCTCGCCATCTGCTGGGCCATTCCGGTAGGGCTGGCCACGGGGGTCTATCTGTCCGAATATGCCGGGCCACGGGTCAGAAGGGTACTCGATGCCCTGTTCGACGTTCTCGCCGGGGTGCCGTCCATCGTGGTGGGCCTGTTCGGGTTTGCTCTGGCGGTTTTTCTGCACCGGCATTTTTCCGAGCGCATCGGTCCCTGCCTGCTGATTTCCAGCCTGGCGCTTTCCATCCTGGTTCTGCCCTACATCATCCGTACTACCCAGGCGTCGCTGGAGGGTTTGCCCAGGGAGATCCGCCTCACCGCCATTGCCCTGGGGGCGACCAAGCTGCAGAATATCATTCTGGTGCTCCTCCCCAAGTCCCTGGCAGGGGTCATGAGCGGGATCATTCTCGCCATCGGCCGCTGTGCCGAGGATACGGCGGTCATCATGCTGACCGGGGTGGTGGCTTCCGCGGGGCTGCCCAAATCGCTGCTTTCCCAGTACGAAGCCCTGCCTTTTTACATCTTTTATATTTCATCCCAATACACGAGCCCCGAAGAGCTGCAACAAGGCTATGGGGCGGCCATTATCCTGTTGCTCCTGTGCGCGCTGCTGCTGCTGGCGGCCTACGGCATCCGGAAAGGGCTGACCCATTTGGTTTTTTACCGCCCATGAGTCCACAATCGATGTCAAACACCAAGATAAGAGTTGAGAACCTGTATTTTTCCTACCGGGGCCGCAGTGTGCTGCGGGACGTGAGTGTTGGTTTCGCCCGCAATGCGATTACCGCTCTCACAGGACCTTCCGGGGTCGGCAAATCGACCTTTCTCACGACCCTCAACCGCCTCTGGGAGAGCACGCGGGATGCTACCATGCAGGGCAGGGTGGAAATCGAGCTGCAGGGACGCATGCGGGATGTCTATGATCGCGGCATGCCGCTGACGGAGTTGCGAAAAAAGGTGGCGATGGTGTTCCAGGCTCCCAATCCCCTGCCCATGAGCATCGCCAAAAATATCGCCTTCCCTTTGAAGCTGGCCGGAGAACGGCATCGTACGGTGGTTGCCGGTAGGGTGGAGCAGGCTCTGCGGATGGCCAATCTGTGGCACGAAGTCAAGGACCGTCTTCAGGATGACGCCCGCACCCTTTCCGGGGGGCAGCAGCAGCGTCTGTGCATCGCCCGGGCCCTGGTGCTGGAACCGGAAGTGCTGCTGCTGGATGAACCGACCTCCTCCCTGGATCCGGCCGCCACCGACGCCGTCGAGGAGCTTCTCACGGGGCTCAAGGAGCGTCTGACCATCCTGGTGGTTTCCCATTACCTGGAACAGGTGGTGCGCATTTCCGACCGGGTGGTCCGTTTTGCCGACGGGACCATTGTTGCCGGATGAGGGTTTGAAACAGGCGGCATGATGGCCGGTTGCCCGGCTCAAGCCATGGTGTAGGCTAGTCGAAAAACAAGGAGGGATCATCCATGACCAACCAGAAAATCAAACTTACCCACATGGTGAAAGCGGCCGGTTGAGCGGCCAAGCTGGGCCCGGAGGGCCTGGAAGAGGCCTTGTCCGGATTGTTCGGTGAGCGGGATCCCAATCTGATCGTGGGGCCGGAGACCGCCGATGATGCCGGAGTCTACCGCATCGCCGACGATTGTGCCCTGGTGGAAACCACCGATATCATCACGCCGCTGGTCGACGATCCCTATCTGTTCGGCGCCATTGCCGCAACCAACGCCCTGTCCGATGTTTTCGCCATGGGCGGCCGGCCGGTGACCGCCATGAACCTGGCCTTCTTCCCGCAATGCGGGATCCCTCGCGAAATGCTGCGGCAGCTGCTGGCCGGCGGCGCAAGCAAGATCCGGGAAGCGGGGGCCTGTCTGGTGGGGGGGCATACGGTGACGGATGCCGAGCTCAAGTACGGCCTGGCGGTGACCGGGTTGGTGCATCCCTCCCGGGTGGTCAGAAACTCGACGGCCCGGCCAGGCGATGTGCTGATCCTGACCAAGCCGATCGGCACCGGCATCATTTCCACCGGCATCAAGGCGGATATGATCGACGCAGAGTCGGTGACGGAAGCCTGCCGTTGGATGACCACCCTGAACGATGTGGCCGCGGCCGTCATGCTGGAGTGCGGCGCCCGGGCCTGCACCGACGTGACCGGCTTCGGCCTCATTGGCCATGCTTCGGAGATGGCCCGGGGCGCCGGTGTCACCCTGGCCCTTAGGCGGGATGATGTGCCGGTAATGGCCGGTGTTGCCGATTTGATCGGAGATGGCCTGGTGCCTGGCGGCTGCTATCGCAATCGGGACTATTATGCCCGGATGTTGCGGGATGTCCGTGCAGAAGGGGGAGAGAGTGTCTCGGCCATGCCCGCCGATGACCTGCTGCCCCTGTTCGATCCCCAGACTTCCGGCGGTCTGTTGATCGCCCTGGATGTCGAATCCGCTCGGGATTTTCTGCTTCGTGCCCGAGATCGGGGATGTTTCGCCGTGGTGGTTGGCGAGGTCGTGGATGCCCGCGGACATGCGGTGGAGATTTGCTGACAGTTCCCGTCGGGTACTGTCGGCTTAAAAGGAGGCACTTTCGTGCTGCATTTTACGGTTCCCAACCAGGTCGATTTTAAAATCGAACACCTGGTGCTTGACTTCAACGGTACCATCGCCGAGGACGGCACCCTCATTCCCGGAGTTGGGGATCTCATCCAGTCCTTGAGTTCCCGGGTTACGGTGCATGTCGTCACGGCCGATACCCATGGCACGGCCAGGGCGCAACTGGTCCATCTCCCCTGCACCGTGAAGATCATCGCAGAAGCCCACCAGGATCGGATCAAACTCGATTATGTTACCGATTTGGGCCGGCACCAAACCGTGACCATCGGCAACGGCGCCAATGATTGCCTGATGCTGCAACACGCCGCTTTCAGCATCTGCGTCATCCAGGCGGAGGGGGCTGCCACCGGGGCCCTGCAGGCGGCCACCATGGTCTGTACGAATATCAGACAGGCCCTCGAATTGCTTCTGAATCCACGCCGAGTCACCGCCACCCTGCGCAACGCCTGATCTTCTCCTTATCCCTTTCAAAACGGGTAATCACCCAAATCTACAGTGATATTCTACCTCTCTGGGTACGCCCATCTCTTTATTATTGATTTTTACGATAATCTCAATTCAATTTATTAATATTATCCATTTGACTTGCCCGGGATGCTCCTTGTATTTCTTTCTCCATGCTGACGGTAGTGGCCGACATTCGGGCACGCCGGAGACACCAAACTTTGTTATGGAGGAGAAGTCGAAAATGGTCAAGCTGACGATCAACGGTAAAACGACGGAAGTGCCTGCGGGCAGCTCGATTCTGGATGCCGCGAAAACGCTGGATATCCACATCCCGACCCTGTGCCACCTGGAAATGGAAAAGAAATTCAACGAACAGGCCGCCGCCTGCCGCGTCTGCGTGGTTGAGGTCGAAAACCGCCGCAACCTGGCACCGGCCTGCGCCACGCCGGTCATGGAAGGCATGGTGGTGACCACCGACACCCCCCGCACCATCGAAGCCCGCAAGACGGTCATCAACCTGATGCTTTCCGACCACCCCCTGGATTGCCTGACCTGTGGCCAGGCCGGGGCCTGCAAGTTGCAGGATCTCTGCCATGCCTACGACATCACCGAAACGGAATTCCCCGGGACGCGCAACGATTTCCCCAAAGATGAGACCAACGAATTCTACCTCCGGGATCTCAACAAATGCGTGGCCTGCCGTCGCTGCGTCATGGTCTGCAACAACTTCCAGAGCACCCAGGCCATCGGTTTTGGCGACCGCGGATTCACCACCCACCCGGTGGCGCCTTTCGACAAGGGCATGGACGCCTCCACCTGTGTTTCCTGCGGCAACTGCGTGTCCGTCTGCCCGACGGGCGCCCTGCAGCCGAAGAGCAAGGACAAGTTCCGCCATTGGGAAGTCAGCAAAACCAAGACTACCTGCTCCTACTGCGGGGTGGGCTGCGAAATGAACCTGCTGACCAAAGACAACAAGGTGGTCGGCGTGGAGCCGGTCAATGGCCCCGCCAACGAGGGTCTGCTGTGCGTCAAGGGCAAATTCGGCTACAACTTCATCAACCATCCGGATCGCCTGACGACCCCTCTGATCAAGAAAAACGGCGAGTTCGTTTCCGCCACCTGGGACGAGGCCTATGACCTCATCGCCGGCAAGTTGAAGGAAACCAAGGAAAAATACGGCGCCGATGCCTTGGCCGGTTTCGCCTCGGCCCGCGTCACCAACGAAGAGAACTACCTGTTCCAAAAAATGGTCCGGGCCTGCTTCGGCACCAACAACATCGACCATTGCGCCCGTCTGTGTCATGCCTCGACGGTAGCCGGCCTGGCCACCACCCTGGGCAGCGGTGCCATGACCAACAGTATCGCCGAGGTTCTGGACAGCGACCTGATTTTCGTCACCGGCTCCAACACCACTGAAACCCACCCGGTCATCGGCACCAAGATCCGCCAGGCCGTGGCCAAGGGAGCCAAACTCATCGTCGGCGAGCCGCGCCGCATCGACCTGGTGGAGCAGGCCGACGTGTTCATGCAGATCACCCCCGGCACCAACGTCGCTCTCTACAACGGAATGATGAACGTCATCATCTCCGAGGGGTTGCAGAACGAGGAATTCATCCAGGCCCGCACCGAGAACTACGACGAATTGGTCAAGGTGATCGATGCGTACACCCCGGAAAAAGTCGCCGAAATTTGCGGCATCAACGCCGAGGATCTGAAAAAAGCGGCCCGCATGTACGCCCAGGCCAAAAACGCCTCCATCTTCTACTCCATGGGCGTGACCCAGCACAGCACCGGCGTCAGCGGCGTCATGGGCACCTCCAATCTGGCCCTGCTGTGCGGCCAGATCGGCAAGGAAGCCTCCGGCGTCAATCCCCTGCGCGGCCAGAACAACGTGCAGGGCGCCTGCGACATGGGCTGCCTGCCCGGTGACCTGACCGGCTACCAGAAAATTGCCAACCCCGAAGCGGTGGCCAAGTTCGAGCAGGCCTGGGGCGTGAAACTGTCCACCAACCCCGGCCACACGGTCACGGAAGTCATCCCCATGGCCGGCAAGGGCGAGATCAAGTTCCTCTACATCATGGGTGAAAACCCCATGTTGTCCGACCCCGACCAGGCCCATGTCAAGGCCGGTCTGGAAAATCTCGACTTCCTGGTGGTGCAGGATATCTTCCTGACGGAAACCGCCGAACTGGCCGACGTGGTGCTGCCGGCCGCTTCCTTTGCCGAGAAGGACGGTACCTTCACCAATACCGAGCGGCGGGTCCAGCGGGTGCGCAAAGCCATCAATCCGCCGGGCAAAGCCAAGGCCGACTGGGTCATCCTGCAGGAAATGATGGCCAAGCTGGGCTATGAAAAAACCTATGCCGGCGCCAAGGAAATCATGGAGGAAATCGCCGGCGTGACGCCTTCCTACGGCGGCATGAGCTATGCCCGTCTGGATGTCCAGGGGCTGCAGTGGCCCTGCCCGACGGCGGACCACCCGGGCACCAAGTTCCTGCACAAGGACAAATGCGCCCGCGGTCCGGGTCTGTTCAAGCCTTGGGAGTTCAAACCCAGCGCCGAGTTGCCGGATGCCGAGTATCCGCTGATCCTGACCACCGGTCGCATCCTTTACCACTATCACACCAAGACCATGACCGGCAAAGTCGAGGGCCTCAACAACCTGTTCCCCGGCTCCTTCGTGGAAATCAATCCCGAAGCAGCGCGCAAGCTGAACATCGTCGACGGCGACAAGGTCAAGGTCAGCACCCGTCGCGGCGCCGTTGCGGCCACGGCCAAAGTGACGGACAAGGTCAAGGAAACGGTCATCTTCATGCCGTTCCACTTTGCCGACGGTCCGGCCAACGCCCTGACCAACCCGGCTCTGGATCCCATCGCCAAGATTCCGGAGTTCAAATCCTGTGCCGCCAAAGTTGAAAAGGTGTCCTGGGACTGGTCCGAGGAGCAGGACAAGATTCGCTAACCTCTGACTGCCGGGGACGGAATTCGCCGTCCCCGGCATGCTCCAAACAGGTACAAGGCCTCTCGTCCTGCCTGGGCCGCGGGGCTAAAGCAACCTAACCACGGCTTTCCATCGAAAATATCGATGGAAAGCCGTGGTTTTTTCGAAATAATCCATTTGCTTTATGCCGGGCTCCGGGCTATTTTCTCGCCATGCCTCCTCATATCGCCCTCTGCAACATATTCGACCAGGACGCGGAACGGTTGGCCGGTTTTGCCACGGAACACGATTTCCGCGCCATCGACTGGTCCATGGATCCGTCGCTGCCGGAGCGGGAATTCCGCTCCCTGATGCAGGCCCTCGAAGGCTTCCAGGTGCGCTTCCATTGCCGTTTCCACGGCATCGATCCGGCTTTTACCGACAGTCGCGGGGAGGACTCCCTGGCGCTGCTGCTGCGGACCGTGGACCAGGTTGCCGCCGTCGGCGGACGGCACATGACGGTGCATTCCGGCCTTGGCAATCCTTCCGGAGCAGGTATCGATGCCCGCCGGGCCATCGACAATCTGGCCCGCTTGGCGGCCCATGGTCGCCGCCGGGGGGTCGCCGTCGCTCTGGAAAACCTGACCACTCCCCTGACCAACGATCCCGCCCTGTTCCGCCGTATCGTGATGGAAAGCGGCGCCTGGGTGACCGTCGACATCGGCCATGCCCATGCGGTAGGTCTGGTGCAGGGGCGGCAGGATATTTTCCGCGACTATGTGCTGCCCCATCGCCATCGCATCCGCAACGCCCATATCTACCACACCGAACTGGACGGCTATGGGCACGTACCGCCCGCCTGCCTGGCGGATTTCCACGACCGCCTGGACCTGCTCGGCCTGGCGGAATCCTGCGACTGGTGGGTCATCGAACTGATGCAACCGGCGGAGATTCTGCATACCCGCGACCTGCTCCGGAGCTATTTCCATCTCGCGGCGGTACGCACCGATACTGATCGGCACGAAAATCCCCTTCCTTTGAGCGCCATGTCGGCATAAACTCTCGACGGTGTACACCTTTTTCCCCGGGGAGGCCGACATGCGCTGCATCCTGCTTCTTCTCGACGGTCTTGGTGACCGCAGCCATCCGGTCCTGCATAACAGGACCCCGCTGCAGGCCGCCCATACCCCCAACCTGGATATCATTGCCGCGCGCGGCATGAACGGGCTGTTCCATGCCTATCTGCAGGGCACCGCATTGCCTAGCGAACTGGCCCATTTCCTCATGTTCGGTTACCGGATGGAGGAGTTCCCGGGAAGGGGGGCGGTGGAAGCCCTGGGGG
>NZ_JAFCIY020000006.1 GCF_020194955.2 Desulfuromonas sp. CSMB_57
TCGATCAGGCCGCCTGCATCAAGTGCGGCGCCTGCTTGGACAAGTGCAAGTTCGACGCCATCATCAAACAGTAGTGAAAGGAGCCATAGCACATGTCTATGATGAAGATAACCATCGATGGTAAAACCACGGAAGTGCCGGCCGGCAGCACGGTTCTCGACGCCGCCAAGCAGCTGGACATCCACATTCCGACCCTCTGCTTTCTGCAGATGGAGGATATGAAATTCAACAACATGGTCGCCTCCTGCCGCGTCTGCGTGGTGGAGATCGACGGCCGCCGCAACCTGGCACCGGCCTGTGCCACGCCGGTCATGGACGGCATGGTGGTCAAGTCCAACACCATCCGCGTGCTGAATGCCCGCCGTACGGTGCTGGAACTGCTGCTGTCCGACCATCCGAAGGACTGCCTGGTCTGCGCCAAGTCCGGCGAATGCGAACTGCAGGATCTGTCCGAGTATTTCGGTCTGCGGGAAATCGGCGTGGCCGGCGAAATGTCCACCTACCGCAAGGACATCTCTCCGTCCATCATCCGCGATATGGACAAATGCATCCTCTGCCGCCGTTGCGAAACCATGTGCAACGAAGTTCAGACCTGCGGCGTTCTGTCCGGCGTGAATCGCGGCTTCTCCGCCGTCGTGGCTCCGGCCTTCGAGATGAATCTGTATGATTCCGTGTGCACCAACTGTGGTCAGTGCACCCAGGTTTGCCCGGTGGGCGCCCTGGTGGAAAACGACCACACCTGGAAGGTCATCGACGCCATCGCCGATCCGGACAAAGTGACCGTGGTTCAGACCGCCCCGGCCGTGCGCGCCGCCCTGGGCGAAGCCTGCGGCATGGCCCCCGGCCAGAGCTTCACCGGCAAGATGGCGGCCGCTCTGCGTCGCCTCGGTTTCGACCATGTGTTCGATACCGACTTCGCCGCCGACCTGACCATCATGGAAGAGGGCTCCGAGTTCCTGGATCGCCTGCAGCGCTTCCTGGATGGCGACAAATCGGTCAAATTGCCCATCATGACCTCCTGCTGCCCGGGTTGGGTGAAGTTTTTCGAGCATCAGTTCCCGGACCTGCTCGATATCCCCTCCACCGCCAAGTCGCCGCAGCAGATGTTCGGCGCCATCGCCAAGAGCTACTATGCCGAACTGCTCGGCATTCCGCGCGAGAAGATGGTTGTGGTTTCGGTCATGCCTTGCCTGGCCAAAAAATACGAGTGCTCCCGTCCGGAATTTGCCGTCAACGGCAATCCCGACGTCGACATCGTCATTTCGACCCGCGAACTCGGTCATCTGATCAAAAGGATGAACATCGATTTCGACAAACTGCCCGATGAGGACTTCGACAATCCTCTGGGCGCCTCCACCGGCGCCGCGCCGATTTTCGGCAACAGCGGCGGCGTTATGGAAGCGGCGCTGCGCACCGCCTACGAACTGGCCACCGGCGAAACCCTCGCCAAAGTCGAGTTTGAAGCCGTGCGTACCCTGCATGGCGTGAAAACCGCTTCCGTACAGGTCGGTCCCCACACCCTGAATCTGGGTGTGGCCAGCGGTCTGGGCAACGCCCGCGAACTGCTGGAACTGGTACGCAAGGGCGACAAGCAGTTCCATATCATCGAGATCATGGCCTGCCCCGGCGGTTGCGTCGGTGGCGGTGGTCAGCCCTATCACCATGGGGATATGGAAATCATCGCCAAGCGCAACCAGGTTCTCTACGAAGAAGACGCCGGCAAGCCGCTGCGCAAATCCCATGAGAACCCCTACATCATCGAACTTTACGAAAAATATCTGGGCAAACCGCTCAGCGAAAAAGCGCATCACCTGCTGCACACTCACTACTTCAAGCGTCAGCAGCTCTAAAAATTCGCTTTTTCATTCGATTCAATCAGGCCGGAGGGATTTTCCCTCCGGCCTTTTTTCTTGGTAAAATCGGAAATTTGATCTGCATCAAAGAATCTAGATCTTAATTTGATTATGATGTCGCCATGGTGACGGACGAATAACGGCAACACCTTTTTCAACGTTCGACCTTTAAAAGGCAGGTTGTATGGATCGGCAAGAAATGGTGCAGTGGTTACAATGCAACGATGAGGCAGACCTGGAAGTCCTGCGAAAGCGGGCGGATGCGGTTCGGTCTGCACAGGTAGGCGACGACGTGCATTTGCGCGGTTTGGTGGAATTGTCCAACATCTGTGCGCGGGACTGCCTGTATTGCGGCATTCGCGCCGGCAATGCTTCCGTTGCGCGATATCGCATGAGCCGGGAGGAAGTGGTGGCCTGTGCCCGTCTGGCGGTCGACTTCGGTTTCGGCACCCTGGTGCTGCAGGCCGGGGAGGATCCCGGTCTGACGGGAGCGGTTGTCGCCGATCTCATCAAAGCCATCAAGCAGGAAACCGACCTGGCCATCACCTTGAGTCTCGGCGAACGCGATCTCGAGGACCTGACTGCCTGGCGGCAAGCCGGCGCCGATCGCTATCTGCTGCGCTTTGAGACCTCCAACCGTGAGTTGTTCCGGTATATCCATCCGCCCCGGGTCGGGCAACCGGAGCGGGACCGCATCGAACATCTCGGCTTGCTGCGCAGCCTGGGATATGAAGTCGGCAGCGGCGTCATGATCGGCATCCCCGGCCAAAGCTATGATGATCTGGCGCAAGATATCGAGCTATTCAAGGGGTTGGGCCTCGACATGATTGGGGTTGGTCCCTATATTCCTCACCAGGACACGCCCCTCGGCAAGTCGGGAGGAGTACCGCTGCTCGGCGTAGAACAGCAGGTCCCCAATACCCTGGTCATGGGCTTGAAGGTGGTGGCCTTGACCCGCATAACCTGCCCGCAGGTCAATATTCCCAGCACCACTGCCCTGGCTACCCTGGACCGTCAGACCGGTCGGGAGCAAGGCCTGAACTGGGGCGCCAACATCATTATGCCGAACCTGACGCCGGTTCAGTATCGGCGCATGTACGAGATTTATCCCAGCAAGGCAGCCAGCACCGAAACCGCCGAACAGAGTCGGGACACGGCACTGCGGCAGATTGTCGGCCTCGGGCGGGTTCCCGGGCGTGGTCGTGGCGACTCAAAGCATTTTCAAACATTAAACAGTTTTAAAAATAACTAGGGGGTCAATCATGTGCGCATTGCCGGCAATGACTTTGAGTAGGGAAGCGGTGGATTTCATCGATGAAAATTATCTCAACAGCCTGTTGGGGCAAAGCCGACCCTCCGCCGCAAGGGTTCGGGAAATCATCGCCAAGAGTCTAGCCAAGGAAGCTCTTTCGGTTGAAGAGACGGCCGTTCTGTTGCTGGCCGAGGATCCGGAACTGCTCGAGGAAATCTTCGCCGCCGCCAGGCAGCTCAAAGAGACCGTATACGGAAATCGCATCGTGTTGTTTGCGCCCCTATACATCGGCAACGACTGTATCAACGACTGTACCTACTGTGCCTTCAAGCGTTCCAATTTCCAGGCCGTGCGGCGCACTCTGACCCCCGACGAAATCAGGCAGCAAGTGACCGCCCTGGAAGACAAGGGGCACAAGCGGCTGATTTTGGTATTTGGCGAACATGCCAAATATGACGCCGATTTCATTGCCGATACGGTGCGCAACGTTTATTCCGTGCGCTCCGGACATGGGGAAATACGGCGTGTCAACATCAATGCCGCGCCCCTCGACCATGAAGGCTATCGCAAGGTCAAAGAAGCCGGCATCGGCACCTATCAGATCTTCATGGAGACCTATCACCATGAAACCTATTCCCGGGTCCATTCCCACAAGACCCGCAAGGGCGACTACCTCTATCGCCTGGACGGCCTGAGCCGGGCGTTTGAAGCCGGGTGCGACGATGTCGGTCTCGGCGTGCTGTTCGGGCTATACGACTGGCGATTCGAGGTGCTGGGCATGGTTCGACATGCCCTGTACCTGCAGGAGCGCTTCAACGTCGGGCCTCATACCCTGAGCTTTCCGCGTTTGCGGCCCGCCCACGGCGTGGATTTCGATGAACGTTACTTCGTCGATGATGATCAATTCAAGCGGGTCATCGCCATTTTGCGCCTGGCGGTCCCCTATACCGGCCTGATTCTCACCGCACGAGAAAAACCTGAGTTGCGGCGGGAGCTTTTGTCCTTTGGCGTTTCGCAGATCGATGCCGGGAGTCGTATCGAACTGGGCGGCTACACCGAGGCCGGCGACGCCCAGGTCATGGAGCGGGAACAGTTTTCCCTGGGAGATATCCGCTCCCTGGACGAGGTCATGCGGGAACTGATGGCGGACGGCTATGTCCCCAGCTTCTGTACCTCCTGTTATCGCAGCGGCCGCACCGGCGAACATTTCATGGAGTTCTCCATCCCCGGTTTCATCAAACGCTTCTGTACCCCCAACGCGCTGCTGACTTTGGAGGAATATCTGGCTGACTATGCCTCGCCGGAAACCCGCGCCGTGGGCGAAAGGCTGCTGGCCGACGAACTGGCCAAGATGGAAGAGGGCGAGATGAAGGAACGTACCTTGAAACAGCTGGCCGCCATCCGGGACAAGGGCACCCGGGATCTCTATTTCTAGTAGCGGCGGTGACCATGCCTGAATTCAGAACCGAATCGGATCTGCTCGGTCCCTGTCCGGTGCCGGCCGCCGTCCTCTACGGGGTACATACCGTCCGGGCCCTGGAAAACTTCCCGGTCAGCAGGCGTCCCGTCAACCGAGCCCTGATCCAGGGCTTCGGGGCGGTCAAGCTGGCGGCGGTCCGGACCAACCTGGAACTGGGCTTTTTGGCCGCTGCCGAGGGTGAAGCTCTGGTTGCTGCCTGTGAAGAACTGGCGGCGGGTCTGCTCAACGAACATATCGTGGTGGATGCCCTGCAGGGCGGCGCGGGAACCTCCACCAACATGAACGTCAATGAGGTTCTGGCCAATCGCGCCCTGCAGCGTCTCGGTCATCCCCTGGGGAGCTATGAAATCATTAGTCCCCTGGAGGACGTGAACCTCCATCAGTCAACCAACGACACCTATCCGACGGCTTTGAAGGTGGCGGCCATTACCCGTCTGCGGCAGCTTGAGCGGGAGATCGTGGCTTTGCTGGAAGCATTCCAGGAGCAGGAAAAGGCCACGGCCCATATCGTCAAGGTGGGACGGACCCAGTTGCAGGATGCGGCGCTGACCACCGTCGGCAGGGAGATGGCCGCTTATGCCGAGGCCTTCGGCCGGGATCGTTGGCGGATTTACAAATGTGAAGAGCGGTTGCGGGTCGTCAATCTCGGCGGCACCGCCATCGGCACCGGCCTGGGAGCTCCCCGGCAATACATTTTTCGTGTCGTCGAGCAGTTGCGGGCCATCACCGGCCTCGGCCTGGCCAGAGCGGAGAACCTGGTGGAAGCGACTCAGAACGCCGATGTATTTGTCGAGGTAAGCGGCATTCTCAAGGCGCTCGCGGTCAACCTGATGAAGGTCTCCGGGGATTTGCGTCTGCTTTCCTCCGGTCCGGACGCCGGCCTCGGAGAAATTCTGCTGCCGGCTCGGCAGGCCGGTTCCTCCATCATGCCGGGGAAAGTCAATCCGGTTATTCCGGAGGCGGTCATCCAGGCAGCCATGGTGGTGCAGGGCCACGACCAGGTCATCGCTCAGGCCTGTGCTCTGGGCAGCCTGGAGCTGAATCCCTTTCTCCCCGTGGTCGCCGATGCCCTGCTGGACAGCCTTGACCTGCTCGAAGGGGCCTGCAGCATTCTGCGTCGGCACTGTGTGGAATCGTTGCGCGTCGATGAAGCGCGCTGCCGGGCCCAGGTTGAAAACGCAACGGCCAGTGTAACCGCCCTGGTGGAGAAGATCGGATATCATCAGGCGACGGCTCTGGTGCAGCAGGCCCGCAGCAAAGGTTGCGGGCTGCGGGCCATGGCCCTGGAGAACAGCTTAATTTCTGCAGAAGAATTTGACGAACTGACCTCCCCGGAGAGCGTGACCCGACTCGGGTCCCCCGTACAAAGGAAACGGCAATGAAAACAACCCCCAAAGGCATGCGGCTGCATATCGGCCTGTTCGGTCGGCGCAATGTCGGCAAATCCTCACTGCTCAATGCCTTGACCCGCCAGCAGGTCTCCATCGTCTCCCATGTAGCCGGGACCACGACCGACGTGGTGGAAAAGCCCATGGAGATGCTGCCTATCGGTCCGGTGCTGTTTCTCGATACCGCCGGCATCGACGATGTGGGCGCCCTCGGGGAAATGCGGGTTCAAAAAACCCGGCAGGTTTTCGATCGGACCGATATCGCCCTGATCGTGGCAGAAGCCGGTCAATGGGGGGAATTCGAGGCGGCGCTGCTTAAGGAAATGCAGGAACGCGACCTGCCGGTAGTGGTGGTTTTCAATAAGATCGATGCACTTCAGCCGAACCCCGACCATTTGCAGCAGCTTTCCGCACAGCAGGTACCCTGGGTGCAAACCGCTGCGGAACAGGGTGCCGGGATCCTGGAACTGCGGGAAGCCCTGATTCGCACGGTGCCGGATGAATTCATCAATCCGCCCACCATACTCGGCGACTTGGTGCCGCCCGGCGAATTGGCCGTGCTGGTGGTCCCCATCGACCTGGAAGCCCCCAAGGGGCGGTTGATTCTGCCCCAGGTC
Organism: Desulfuromonas sp. CSMB_57; assembly: GCF_020194955.2. GTDB lineage: Bacteria > Desulfobacterota > Desulfuromonadia > Desulfuromonadales > Syntrophotaleaceae > JAFCIY02. Next base: position 6,591 of record NZ_JAFCIY020000006.1, read on the forward strand.
CAGGCCATCCGCGACCTGCTGGATAACGATGCCTATTGCCTGGTGGTCAAGGAACGCGAGTTGCGCGATGCCCTGGAACGCCTGAAGGGCCCGCCGGCGGTGGTGGTGACTGACTCCCAGGCGTTTCTCAAGGTTGCGGCGGACACGCCGGACGACGTCGCTCTGACCTCCTTTTCCATCCTGTTTGCCCGCTTCAAGGGCGACTTGGTGGAATATGTGCGCGGCACCCTGGCCATCGAAAATCTGGCGCCCGGAGATAAGATTCTGGTCGCCGAATCCTGCAGCCATCATCCCATCGGTGAAGACATCGGCAGGGTCAAGATTCCCCGCTGGCTGCAACAGTATGTGGGCGGAAAACTGGATTTCACCCATGTGCAGGGTCACGACTTTCCCGAGGACCTGAGGCCGTATCGCATGGTCATCAGTTGCGGTTCCTGCATGTGGAACCGCCGCGAGGTACTGGCCCGGCAATTGCGCTGCCAGCAGGCCGGTGTCCCCTGCAGCAACTATGGGCTGACCATCGCCTATTCTTTGGGGATTTTTGAACGCGCCCTGAAACCTTTTCCGTCCGCCTATGACGCCTATCGCGAAGCGATGGGGAATCCCCAATCGGTTTTCGCCGGTTAGCATACTGTTTCAGGCCGGATGTTCAGAGGGCAGGGGGGCCTCGCAGAATTGCCGCAGGTGCGGGAAGGGATACGCCATCTGCAGCAGTTCGGCGATGTCTTCCGCCGGCAGGGGATGGCTGACCAGGTAACCCTGGATTTCGTCACACCCCGCCTGCTGCAGAAAGCGGAGTTGGGCGTCGTTTTCCACCCCCTCGGCAATCACCTTGAGATTCAAGCCGTGAGCCAGTTCGATGATGTGTCGGGCGATATTGGCGTCATTGGTGCTGTGCGGCAGGTTTTTGACGAAAGCCCGATCGATTTTGAGATGGTCGACGGGGAAGTCCTTGAGATAGCTGAGGGAGGAAAAGCCGGTGCCGAAATCGTCGATGGCAATAGTTACTCCGACTTCGTGCAGATGCTCAAGGGTCTCGATGGCCTCCTTGACATCGTGCATGATGACGGATTCCGTGATCTCCAGATTGAGGCAGGAGGCCGGCAGAGAGGATTCTTTCAGGACCTGAATGACCACCTGACAGAAGTCGTTTTTCTGGAATTGATGCCCGGAGACATTGATCCCCAGTCGCAAAGCCGACAGCCCATTGTCCTGCCAGGCCCTGAGCTGATAGCAACCGGCGCGCAGGACCCATTCCCCGATCGGCACGATCATGCCCGTTTCTTCGGCCAGGGGGATGAAGACCGACGGCGAAATCATTTCTCCGGAGGGCTGTTGCCAGCGCAGCAATCCCTCCAGTCCGGTAATGCGGCCGGTAGCCAGATCGATCTGGGGTTGATAGTGAACCCGTAACTCCTGACGTTCGAAGACCCGCCGCAGACTGCTTTCCATGGCGATACGCTCCAGGGCCCGAGCGTTCATGTCGGCACTGTAAAACTGGAAATTCTTCCGCCCCAGATCCTTGGCGCGATAAAGTGCGACATCGGCGTTTTTAATCAGGGCGTGGGCATCCTGGCCATCCTTGGGAAACATGGCAATGCCGATACTGCAGGTCAGGAAAAGTTCGTGGCCGTCGAGCAGGTAGGGCCGCTCCATGCTTTGGAGAATCTTGTTGGCCACCACCGCAGTTTCCTCAACATTGTGCACCTGGGTCAGCAGCAGGTTGAATTCGTCGCCGCCAAAACGGCTGACGGTATCCGTTTCCCTAAGGCTGCCGGCCAGTCGCTGGGCCGCTTCCCGCAGGAGCAGGTCGCCGATGGTATGGCCCAGGGAATCGTTGACGGATTTGAAACGGTCGAGGTCGATGAACAGCAGTGCCAGGATTTCCCGATTGCGCTCTGCACGGGCCAGAGCCTGGTTGACCCGATCGAGGAACAGCAGGCGATTGGGCAGTCCCGTAAGGGGATCATGAAACGCCATGTGCCGGATGGTCTGTTCCGCCTGCCGTCGCTCGGTGATGTCCAGCAGGGTCCCGATGAGGGCCGGTCGGCCCTCGTTGCTGCCGAGTCCCGTGAGCACCTCGACATAAATGATTTCGCCCGTTTTGCGGATGCCGCGGTACTCAAACCGCTGGTGACTGTCACTCTTGTCGTTGAACTGTTTCAGATGGTTGGCGCCGACCATCAACCGGTCCTCCGGGTGAATCAGCTCCAGGAACCGGCCGTGATCGACGATTTCCTCGGCATCATAACCGAAAATTTCGGCAAACCGGGGATTCACGTAAGCATATCGGTTATCCCGAATGATATAGACACCAACCATGGTGTTTTCAATGAGCAGGCGATACTTGGCCTCGGCCGATTCGATGTTGGCAGCCAGTTCCCGAATGCGTCGACTGGCGGATTTTTCCTGTTCCAGTTTGCGGCTGGTTTTTTCCAATTGCCGTTCAGAGGTGAAGGATTCCCAGCGATGCTGGACCAAAAGCCGTTCGATGGTGGCATCGCTGTGTTGGCGCAGCCTGGCCAGTTCTTCATAGCTGTGGGCCAGGGCGCTGGACAGTTGCCCGAAATTTTGAATGAGGACACCCGTTTCGTAAACGGCTGCCCTTGGCCAGGTCGGTGTGGTGCCCGCCTGGATTTTTTCAGGCAGATTTTCCGTGGCCCGATTCAGTTGTTCAAGCGGCTGAACAATCTTGCGCTGGATGCGCCAGACGATGGCCAGGGCCAGGGTGCCCGGCAGCAGCATGATGCCCATTCCCTGCAGCAGGAGACGTTGAAGATTTTTTCGATGCGCCAGCCAGGGTGCATCCATGACCAACTGCAACCCTCCGGGCAGCTGATTTGGGCTCCGGTGCTCCGATTTCCACAGTCCGCTCCACCAACTGCCGAGACGCACCCGCCCGGGAATCCAAGGCACATAGCGGGAGGAATAGGAGCCCTGGGGCCGTTCCGACGGTAGCGGCACATAAAGTTCGTGGGAGTGGTTGCCGGCTGCCAGCAGGTTGTTATTCCAATCCAACAGCAGCAAGCCTGCCTGGGTCTTGGCGGCGTCCCCCAGCAGGTTTCTGAATACCACCGGACGGAGGATGGCCAGAACGAATCCCTGCCGTTGCTCCTCCGAAGAACGGGGCAGGGCCAGATAGGCAACCGTATTTTCCCGTGGATCCGAACCTTGCAGTATTCCGAACAGGGCCGCCCGCCGAGTTTTCAATTGGTCCAGGCCAGGCGCTTCAAGGAAATTTTTGAGACGAAACGGCCGTTCCTGTCTGGCAAATCGGGCATGGACCTCTACCTGCCCATGGTCGCCAACCACGAACACCTCTTGCAAGGCGGGGTGCGCGCGTCCTGCCAGCGCGGCCTGGCGCTGTGCTTCTCCACCGGTTTTGGCGGCAAGCGGACCCAGGGCTTGAAGCAGATCCCCATAGAGGCCGTGGATCTGCTCCTCGGCTTGCAGACAATGTTGGATCCAGGCGTTTTCCTTCGCCGGATGGAAAATGTCCTTGGGACCGTAAAGGTTGAGGGCGATTACGGCCAGGGCCGGCAGGATGAAGCAAACCGCCAGGATGTTCAATTCGGCTTCCAGGAAGGTCAGGGTGGGGTGGTCGTTCCAGCCCTTGCGAACCAGCAGCCAATGCAAGGCGCCGGCCAAGCCGGCATTGAGTAAACCGTTGCCGCTCTGAAGCAGAAAGTCTCCCAGGACGATGGGCATGGCGGTTTTGAAGAGAACGCCGTAAACCAACAGATGCAATGGTCCGGCAAAAAAGATCCAGAACAGAGCGTCAGCCGCCAGCAGACTGCGCAGGCCTCGTTGCAGAAACATGGCTACAACGATGGCCTCGGCAATCCAGTAGAGGTGATGCCAGGAAAAATGGCCCATGGCCAACAGTGGCAGCGAGGCAAGCAAGGCGGCAATGGTTGCCGTGCGCAAACCGTATAACCTGGCCAACAGCAGGACGGCGGTACCGCCAAGCATCAGTTCCCCGGCAGGCCAGAGGAGCAGGGGAAAGACATTGCCCACCAGGGCGATGAACATCAAAATGCCCAGCACGTCAAATCCATCTCCGGGGGCAGAAGGTCGTGATGCCACACTGTAAAGGTGGCAGATGGCAACGGATAACCATCATTGGCGATGACAACCGGTACAGGAACGCGGTCCGGCTGCAACTCGATTATGGCAATCAAGGCAAAGCCCGTGGCCCGCATCTTTCCCGGCAGCGACCTTGCCGCCGGTACCACGATGGCACTCGCTGCAGGGCATCAAGCCGACATGCGCCTTGTGGGAAAAGGCAACGTTGCCGAAACGTTCCGTTTCAGCAGGCCTTTCGGCGGCGGACGGAGACGAGAGTGCCGGCTCCTCTGTTGAGCCCTTCTGCGGCGTGGCTTCACAGCCGATCAAGAAAAAAATGGTCAAAAACATACCTGCTGCACGAAAAAAATCCATGTCAAACACTCGGTTGCCTTTGCGCAATGCGCCTGGTTCGAGATGAGCTGGAATTTTTAGGACGCCGAAATAATACCAAACTTAAGAAAAACTTCAAGATTTTGACTATGGGTGAGATGATCCGGATTGCGGTTGGCAGCTTGGTTCAAATAGGGCTATAATCAAACTCCCTGTAGCGGTTCAGAAGGTCTTTTTTTCTTACCTTTTTAAAACGCACCGATCCTGGTACCGGTTGCGGCGAAGGGCAGAAGCATGTTCCAAAATTTTTATCTGTTTTCCAAACACCTCCTGCTGACCTGGGTGGTTTTGTACCTGTTCCTCTCCGGAAATCCGGCGAGCGCCGCCCAGTCCCAAGCAGACTTCAACATCAAAGGTGGCAGAGTTAAAAAGGATAATATTTTCAACATTTTTTTTGGACGGGTGCCGTTGATGCCCACGGAGACGGGCACGGTCATCATTGACGCCTTTTGGGATAAAAACGGCAACGGGCAACGGGATGAGGGCGAACCTTCCCTGGATAAGGGTGTGGTGTGCGTACTGGATGAGATCGAATATCCGGTTCCGGCTTTTATCCCTGGCCTGGAAAACGGGATGAATTACCTGCTAGAATGCAGCGGAGTCCATCTTTCCGAATCTGTAAAGAAAAAAAATATTTTCATAAAACGTCGTGGGCAAATCATCAAGGTTGATCTGCCCTGTCGTCCTCCCCAGCCCTTCCAGGCCAGTTCCCATCCGGAATAACCGGATGGGAACACCACCTGCCGAATTTTGCGCCTTTTTCACAGTTAACGAGCCATCCCTATGCCATCATGGTTTGTTGCCACCGCTTTTGCTGCGCAATCGTTCCAGCCAGTATTCCATATGCCGACCCGCCGCTTCCCGTCCGCCTAACCCGAAAGACAGCGCAAATGCGACGGCAATGCCACCCAAAGCAAGTCCGAAGGCCAAATCGATGATTTCATCCGCGATTCCCATGGCTTTCAGACCCATGGCCAGCACCAGCGCCAGCAAGGCAACCCGGACGATTTCCGCCAATATGGTACGATCCGGCGTGCGACTCAGGGTTCGGTAGGCCAGGTTCGCCAGGAAATTACCGATCATGAGCACCACCAGGCCCAACAAAATCTGTCCGGCAAAGGTCATGAGATTGCTAAGTACCGCAGCCAGCAACAGAATGCCCAGTTTCTCCGCCGCCGAAACGCTGGCGCCCAACATGATGAAAAAGAAAGCGATATGGGCGCAGCAACGGGAGAACCGGGACTGGGTACCGAACAACGCGCCGGCGCCCATTTTTTCCGGCCAATCGTCGGCGCCCATGCTCTGCAGGATATCGGCAATCAAGTTGGTCACAAAGCGGCCGAGAATATAGGCGACGGCCAGGATCAGCAGCGCGGCCAGAATGTCGGGAACCGCCGCCAGCAAGGTCGCCAGCATTTCCGTTGCCGGCAGTGAAATGGCCTCGATTCTCAGGGCGCTCAAGGCCGAGATCAGGACCGGAACAAAAACCACGACAAAGACGATTTGGGACAGCAGACGGGCCAGGTTGATGCGCTCCGTCAAGCCTGCCTTGGATGCCATCTTATCCAGGCCCTTGGCCGCAATCAGTACTGAGTTGGCGAGAATTTTGGCCAGCACAAAACCCGCCACCCCGATCAGTGTCGCGGCCACAAGGTTGGGCAGTACCCCCAAAAAGCCGTCGAACAGGCTCATGACCGGGTCCAGAACACCTCTTACGCCCAAGGCCTCGAGGGTCAGCAGCAGCACAAACAACAGAATGAGATAATACACCAATCCGGTCAGCAGCTTTTCCACCTGCAGCGGTTCGTGGGATTTGTCGGAAATTCGGTCGTCAAGTCCGATGCGGCCCAGAATTCCGGCCACACATTTTTTGACAGCCACCGCCAACAGCCAGCCTACCACAAAAATCAGCAGGGCGCCCAGAACGCTGGGCAGATAGGCTCCCAGAGTGGTCAGAAACGAGTCTACGAATCCTTGCATGGCCACCTCCTTTGGTAAACGTTGTGGTATGGATTGTTTAACCTTATCAGGAAGCGACATGGCTGCAACATCCGATCATGGACAAGCATAAGCCGGGATGATATATATTCCGGGCCAAGTACGGCTTTTTCTCCCAACCCGAAGGCATGTAGAACATGACAGAAATTGAAGAGATGTACCGTGCCAGCCTGGCCAGATGGGGTGTCGAGGCACAGTACGACCAGGCGGTCGAAGAATGTGCGGAGTTGATCGCGGCGTTGAAACATTTCAAACGCGATCGCATCGGCGAGGAACAGGTGGTGGCGGAACTGGCTGACGTAACGTTGATGATCGGCCAGTTGACCTGGATGCTCGGCGAAGAACGGGTGCAAAGAGCCATCGAGGAAAAACTCGTCAAACTGCGTCGGCTGTTGGAGAGCGAGTGAGTCGGACGTGGATAATAACAATCTCTTTGAATATTTTCCGACCCCCGCTTTTTCGGCCAAGATGGACCGGATCCGCAAGACCGATCCCCATGGCTATTTGCGCATCCGCAAAACCATTCATCGTTTGCTGGAAAACCCTGCGACGGCGGATGGCTGGATGCATGGCATCCATCATGGTCGCTTGAAAAAGTACGTCGGACGCCGGGACTACCGACTGATCTATCACTGGTGCGAACAATGCCGCAAAACCAGCCGCAAACTCGCCGACCGATGCGGTTTTTGCGAGGAAGTACACGAACGCAGCGTGATTTTTTTCGACATTTACCACAAAAATGAACAGCATGAACTGAAGCATCAGCAGTAAGCCGAGGGGCGCTACGCCATCCTTTCTGCCTCTCCCTCCCCTAAACATGCCATGCTGGTTGTATAACCCTTCGAAAACACGGTATGATTGACTTCACCGTCGGTCATGCCGGCCGGCGGATCGTGTCGGGAGGTATGCCTATGTTATTGTCCTTGCTGCGCAAACGTCGGAGCATCCGTCGCTTTCAGCCACGACCGGTGGAACGGGAAAAGATGGACCAGTTGCTCGAAGCGTTGCTGCGTTCGCCATCTTCACGCGGGCTAAACCCCTGGGAGTTTGTCGTGGTTACCGAGCCGGCATTGCTGGCCAAATTGTCACGTTGCAAAAAACATGGCGCCGATTTCATCAAGGGCGCCGCCTTCGCCATAGTGGTTTGCGCCAAGCCGGAAATTTGCGACGTCTGGATTGAGGATTGTTCCATTGCCGCGATTATTGCCCAGTTAACGGCCGAAGATCTTGGCCTCAGCAGTTGCTGGGTGCAGGTCCGATTGCGCTCGATGGCGAATGGACGCAGTTCCGAGGAATACGTGGCTGAATTGCTGCAGTTGCCGGCGGGCATGTCGGTGGCATCGGTAATCGCTTTCGGCTACGGTAATGAAAAGGCCGTACCCCATGCGGAAGAATCCCTGCCCAAGGAGAAGATTCACTTCAACGCCTTTGGCAGCCACTGATCGTAAAGTGAATTGAACATGTATCTGTCGGATTTCATTTTAGGCCTGCTGGTCGGCCTGATAACGGGAATGGGTGTGGTCTGGCTGTGGCTCAGAAACAGCCAGACCGTGGCCGCCCGCCGACTGGGGGAAGGGGAGTCGTTGCTGCTGCGGGAACGACTTGCCGACAGCGAGCGACAGTCCCTGGAATGGCGACAACGCTGCGCCGATGAACGTCTGCTGCTGCAGCAGGCCGAGGGACGCAGCGCCGTTCTTGGTGCCAGAGTAGCCGAACTGGAGACCTTGCTGGACGCGGAGAGGCGCCAGGCAGAAGAAAAGCTGGCCCTGGTGCATCAGGCCCGGGAACAGCTGCGTCTGGAATTTACCCATCTGGCTCAGAGCATCCTCGAGGACAAGGGACGCACTTTTTCCCAACAGAACAGTCTGCAACTCGAACAGTTGCTGAGCCCCCTGCGGGAGCAACTGAAGGAGTTCAGCCAGCGGGTCGAGCATTCCTATCAGCAGGAGGCTCGGGAGCGTTTTTCCCTGCGCCAGGAAGTGCTTCGACTGCAGGAATTGAACCAGCAGATCAGCACCGATGCCCTGAACCTGACCCAGGCCCTCAAGGGGCAGAGCAAGACCCAGGGAACCTGGGGCGAGATTATCCTTGAACGGGTATTGGAGGAGTCCGGGTTGAGCAAGGGCCGGGAGTACACAGCCCAGGGCAGTTTCCGCGATGGGGCGGGGCGTTTGTTGCGTCCCGATGTGGTGGTGCATCTGCCCGAGGGCAAGGATGTCATCATCGACTCAAAAGTCTCCCTGACCGCTTACGAGCGTTTCGTGAATGCGGCCAGCGATGCCGATCGGGAGGCGGCGGGTCGCCAGCATCTGGCTTCCCTGATGAACCACCTGAAAGGCCTGGAGGGGAAATGCTACGACAGCCTGCCCGGCGTGCGGAGCCTCGATTTCGTGCTCATGTTCGTCCCCGTCGAGGGCGCCTTTCTGCTGGCCCTGGAACTCAACCCGGAACTGTTCCAGCGGGCTTTCGAGAACAACATCATGATCGTTTCTCCGGCCAATTTGCTGGTGACGCTGCGGACCATTCAGAACATCTGGCGCTACGAGTACCAGAACCGCAACGCCCAGGAAATCGCCCGTCAGGCCGGCGATTTGTATGACCAGTTCGTGCGTTTCATCGAGGACCTGGAAAAGATCGGCGAATTGCTGCAACGCACCCAGCACTGCTATGAGAGCGCCCATAAGCGCCTGGCTACGGGGCGGGGGAACCTGGTGCGGCGGGTACAGTCTTTGCGGGAACTGGGCGTGCAGAGCCGGCGCAACCTGCCCGAGCCGCTGCTGGAAGGCGCCCATATGGACCGGCCCTTCGAGCAGCCTCTTGGCGAATTTGGCGATGTATAAAAAAATAGAAAATTCGTATATCTATGAAAAAAATATAAAGTCAAATATCAATTTTTCAACCCCATTTGACGAGGCCAACCCGTGACGACATCGGCGGTCAACACTCACAGCAAGGTCATCGGTTATGTGCTTTGGCTGTTCGGTTTTATCGGTGCCCACCGTTTTTATTACGGCAAGCCCATCTCCGGAACGGTGTATTTTTTCACCTGTGGTCTGTTTCTCATCGGTTGGCTGATCGATCTGTTCCTGATCCCCGGCATGGATCGGCAGGCGGATCTGCGATTCATGCCTGGTCGTCTGGATTACAATGTTGCCTGGATACTTCTGGCCTTTCTTGGTGCCTTTGGCGCGCACCGCTTCTACATGGGCAAATGGCCGACGGGGTTGCTCTACCTGTTCACCGTTGGTCTGTTCGGCGTGGGGCTCCTGTATGACCTTTGGACCCTCAACCGCCAAATCTCCGCCATAAACCGTGCCTGAGGGCACAATACTGTCCGGTGAGGTTTTTCCCTGCATGCCGAGAAATCCGTCATGGAATTGATGAAGAACGATCGCTGCTTTGTTTGTGGACCTGATAACAATGCTGGGCTAAGAGCCGTCTTTCAACGGGACAACCAGCGGCATCTGGCGTTTGGACGCGTTTGTCTGGCTGAAGCCTTTCAGGGTTGGCGGGGCAGGGTGCATGGTGGAGTCTTGGCGGCGCTGCTGGATGAGGCCTGCATCTATGCGTCCCTAGGGCTCGGCGGGGATCCGGTGACGGCCGATCTGCAGGTCCGCTACCTGTTGCCGGTACCCTGCGACCGCGAGGTGACACTGTTCGGCGAAGTGGTCGAATGGCGCAAAAAGCTGGTCAAGGCCCAGTCCCGGCTGGTCCTGGATGGGCAGATTCATGCCGAAGGCCAGGCCCGCATCCTTCTTCTGCGTTGACGGGTTCGGGCCGGCTCGCCGGCCCGTATATGCTATTCGTTGGCGGACACCTCGGCTTCCACGGCATACCGCTTGATTTTGCGGGTGGTGGTCTTGGGAAACTCGTCGTCACGGAGGGTGAAGCGCCGGACCCGCTTGTAATCCGCGAGGATTTTGCCGGCCTGCAGAACCTCCCTGCGAATCAAATTCTCGACATCCGCCTCGCTGAAAGCCGGCAGGCTGTTCTCCCGGACGTGGTTGTCGATGGCTTCCTGGTTGGGAAAAATGATGGCGTGCACCTCCTCGGCGGTGGCCGTCACCTTGTGCCCATAGACCATCACCTCGGCGATGAAGGGGCTTTTAAGCAGTTCGTTTTCCACCTCTTCGGGGTAGACGTTTTTGCCGTTGGGGGTGACAATCAGATTTTTGACCCGACCGCAGATACTCAAAAAGCCGTCCCCATCCAGTTTGCCCAAATCCCCGGTGTGGTACCAGCCGTCGACGATGGCTTCGGCGGTAGCCCGCGGCCGTTTGTAATAGCCCTGCATGACGTTGGGGCCCTTGATGAGGATTTCCCCCACTCCTTCCTCATTGGGATGCTCGATGCGAATCTGTACGCCGGGTATGGCCTGGCCGACGGTGCCGAGGCGCATGCCACCCGGCCGTTCGGCACTGATGATGGGCGATGTTTCGGTGATGCCATAGCCTTGCAGGATGGTCAGTCCCAATTGCTGCATGCCTTTGGCGATGGCGGGGTCCAATGCCGCACCGCCGCTGACGAAGGTCAGGTTGCCGCCCAGGTTCTTGCGCACCTTGGATTTGACCAGCGGCCGGGTGAAGGGCAGGGCGAAGAGTGTCCGGGACAAGGCCTTTTCCTCGATGCCCTTAAGGATTTTCTGCAACAGGATGCGGTAGATGGCCGGCACACCCATGACATGGGTCGGCTTCTCTTCAACCAGATTCTGGCCCACCTTCTTCAAGGATTCGGCGATGGAGATGGTACCGCCCAGACTGAGGGGCACCAGGATGCCGGCCACCTGCTCGAAAACATGGTTGATGGGCAAAAAGGACAGGGTATGCATGGTGCTGTCGACCTGCAGATGCTGTACCGCCGCCTGGATGTTGGAAACGATGTTGGCGTGACTGAGCATGGCGCCCTTGGCCCGCCCGGTGGTTCCGGAAGTATAGAGAATGACCGCCGTATCCGAGGGCGACCGACGGGACGGCGGTTGCGGCCCGCGCCCGGCAAAGTCTTGCATGGCGACCAGGCCATGCTGCCGCAGATAGTTCCGCCGCCGGATTTCATCCTGGGAAAAGAAATCCAGAGGCTTGGCCGGCGGAGTGAAGGAGGCCGCCAGATGTTCCAGATCACGGCCGAGGCGACTCAGGGCACTGTCGTCCCGGTCGGCGATGCGGTACTTGGCGCGGATGGCTCGCCAGGCTTCCGTCAGTTCACTGATGGCCTGCAGCACTTCGCTCTCGTCCGACTGCCCGGTCTGACCGTCCAGCAGAACGATTTTTTCCAGCTCCGGCAAATCCGTCCCGATTTTGGCCACGGTTTCCAGAAACGCCGGGTCCGTGAAGAGCAGGCGGCTGCCCGAATTGCCCAGCACATGCCGCAATTCGCCGGCCTTCAGTTCCTTGTCCACCGGTACGGCGATGGCGCCGCTGTGCAGAATGGCGAGATAGGCGGAAATCCAGCGGGGCGAGGTGGCGCCGAGGATGGCTACCCGGTCGCCGGGTCGGACGCCCCAGCGACACAATCCTCCGCAAATCTCCTCCACGTTCTGCCAAAGTTGGCGGTAGGAAAGGCTTTGCCAACCGTCCCCAACCTTGTATCGCAGAGCGCCCTTGTCAGGAAATCTCCCGGCTGCCTGCCGGACTGTTTCGTCGATGGTTTGCATGTGTGGTGCCCCCCGGAAGACCTGCTGATGTTAGCGTTGAAATGTGGCATCCTAGCCAGACAACGGCATGGAAGCAACGAAAAAGTCCCGGCGCCTTTTCCCTTTACAAAACAGCCGGCCTTGGGTAGATTACACAATTTGCATGGATGTCTAATATTTTCGGGACCGATACCATAACATTATGAATTTAAACAATATTCGCAACTTTTCAATTATCGCCCACATCGATCACGGCAAATCGACCCTGGCCGATCGCTTGCTGGAAATCACCGGCGCCCTGACGGAGCGGGAAAAAACCAACCAGTTCCTCGACAAACTCGACCTGGAACGGGAGCGAGGCATCACCATCAAGGCCCAGGCCGTGCGTCTGCAATATGCGGCCGACGATGGGGAGACCTATATCCTCAATCTCATCGACACGCCCGGACATGTTGATTTCAGCTACGAGGTCAGTCGGTCTCTGGCGGCCTGTGAAGGGGGCTTGCTGGTGGTCGATGCCTCCCAGGGAGTGGAAGCTCAGACCCTGGCCAACGTCTACCTGGCCATCGACCACAACCTGGAGGTTTTTCCGGTTCTCAACAAGATCGATCTGCCCGGCGCCGAACCGGAGCGCATCCGCGAAGAGATTGAGGAAATCATCGGCCTGGATGCCTCGGATGCGGTGCTGGCCAGCGCCAAGGAAGGAATCGGCATTCACGACATCCTCGAAGCGGTGGTCAAAAAGGTCCCCGCGCCCCGGGGGGATGCCGCCGCGCCCCTGAAAGCGCTGATTTTCGACTCCTGGTATGATTCTTACCAGGGTGTGGTCATCCTGGTGCGGGTTTTTGACGGGGTGCTGAAAAAGGGCGAGAAAATTCGCCTCATGGCCAGCGGCAAAACCTATGAGGTGATCAAGGTCGGTGTCTTCGCCCCCCATCCGATGGAGATGTCGGAACTGGGACCCGGGGAGGTCGGATTCGTCATCGCCGGCATCAAAGTGGTGCAGGATGCCCGAGTCGGGGATACCATCACCCACCTGCAGCGGCCCGCCGAAAAGCCGCTGCCGGGATTCAAGGAAGTCAAGCCCATGGTCTTTTCGGGCCTCTATCCCATCGACACCGGGGATTACGACGCTCTGCGCGATGCCATGGAAAAACTGCAGCTCAACGACTCGTCCTTCACTTTCGAGCCGGAAAACTCCCTGGCCCTCGGGTTCGGTTTTCGCTGCGGCTTTTTGGGACTGCTGCACATGGAGATCATCCAGGAGCGGTTGGAGCGGGAGTTCAACGTCGATCTGATCACCACGGCGCCGACGGTGCGTTACCGTGTCTTCACCACCAAGGGAGAGGAACTGATCGTCGACAGCGCCAACAAACTGCCCGAAGTGCAGTACATCGATCGGATTCTGGAACCCTTCATTCTGGCGTCGATCCATGTGCCCAACGATTATGTCGGAGCGGTGCTGGCCCTGTGCGAGGAAAAGCGCGGCCTCCAGCGGGAAATCAAGTACCTGACCTCGAACCGTGTGATGGTGGTGTACGAGTTGCCGCTGAACGAAATCGTCCTCGATTTCTACGACCGGCTAAAAACCGTCAGTCGCGGTTACGCTTCGCTGGATTATGAATTTCTCGATTATCGGCCCAGCGAACTGGTGCGACTCAATATCCTGGTCAACGGCGAAGTGGTCGATGCCCTGTCCCTGATTGTGCATCGCGACAAATCCCAGTATCGCGGCCGGGAACTGGTCGGCAAAATGAAGGAGTTCATCCCGCGGCAGCAATATGAAGTGGCGATCCAGGCAGCCATCGGCAGCAAGGTCGTGGCCCGGGTCAACGTCAAGGCCTTGCGCAAGGACGTGACCGCCAAATGCTATGGCGGTGACATTACCCGTAAGCGCAAGTTGCTGGAAAAGCAGAAGGAAGGCAAAAAGCGCATGAAGCAGGTCGGGAACGTCGAGTTGCCGCAGGAAGCCTTCCTGGCCATTCTCAAAGTGAAGGAACAGTGAGTATGACACAGCAAACCGCAGGCTCCCATCCCGAATCCCAATCCAAGACGACGCGCGTGCGCAAACCCTGGTACCGGGAATGGAGCGAGGCCATCATGGTGGCCCTGATCCTGGCCCTGATCATTCGCACCTTTTTCTTCCAGGCCTTCAAGATTCCATCCGGGTCCATGGAGGATACCCTGCTCATCGGCGATCATCTGCTGGTCAACAAGTTCATCTACGGGGTCAAAGTACCTTTTACCGATACCCGCATGCTGCGCTGGCGGGAACCGCAGCGTGGGGAAATCATTGTTTTTGAATTTCCCGAAGATCGTCATTTGCCCTTTTACAAGAAGCGGGACTTCATCAAGCGCATCATCGGTCTGCCCGGAGACGTCGTGGAAATTCGGGACAAGCAGGTTCTGGTCAACGGCCAGCCCTATGTCATTGCCCAGGAGGTTCACAAGGAGGAAGAGGTGCTGCCCGGCCCCTTCACGCCCCGCGACTTCATGGCGCCGGTCACGGTACCCGAGGATGAATATTTCACCATGGGCGACAACCGCGATCGCTCCTATGACAGCCGCTTCTGGGGCTTTGTCAAGATGGATGAGATCAAGGGGCGGGCCCTGATCAAATACTGGTCGTGGGATCCGGAAACCCACCGCCCGCGGTGGGAGCGCATGGGCCGACCGATCCGCTGACAGGACTCAAGGTGGCGCCCGTTTTTCCCTTTGACAAACCGAAGGCACCTGTGTATAATTCTGAAAATTTGCTTGAAGCAGCCATGTGCCTTTTAAGTTAATCCAGAGAGGTTAGCAAAGGTGGGGCCCGAATCCGTTCTGCACAGTACGGCAATAGATCATCCGGGTACTCTTTCCTGAGGGCGAGAGTACCCTTTTTTGTGCCTAAAATCGAGGAGATGCAAACGATGGCAACGCGGGAAACGATCATCCTGGACCAACCGGCCATTACCCGGGCCCTGACGCGGATTGCCCATGAGATCCTGGAAAGCAACCGGGGCACCGAAGGCGTTGTTCTCATCGGCATTCGCACCGGAGGAGACCACCTGGCCCTGGCCCTGCAACAGCGCATCAAGGACATCGAAGGCGTGACTGTGCCCCTGGGAATCGTTGATATCACCATGTATCGCGACGACCTGGCGTCCCGAGGCAGTCTGCCGGTGGGTAAAACCGAGATCCCCTTTGCTCTGGATGACAAGGCCCTGGTCCTGGTCGACGATGTGCTCTACACCGGGCGCACCATTCGCGCGGCCATGGATGCGGTCATGGACCTCGGGCGGCCTCGCACCATCCAGTTGGCGGTGCTCATCGACCGCGGTCATCGCGAGTTGCCCATCCGGCCCGATTATGTCGGCCGCAACGTCCCGACGGCCCACAACGAGCAGATTGTGGTCGCCTTCGACCAGGCCAATCACCCTGTTGAGGTGCGTTTGATTAAGCCCTGAGGACAAGAACCGCGCTGGACCGGAGGTTGACGTTCCGTTTTCGGTCCAGGCCGCCAACAGTTGAAGTCAAACAGCTATTCTCATAGGGAGGGCCCGCATGGTATTTCGACACAAACACATTCTCGGCATCGAGCAGTTCACCCGGGAAGAGATTCATTTCATTCTGGACACCGCCGAAAGTTTCAAGGAAATCAACAGTCGGCAAATTAAAAAGGTTCCGACCCTGCGCGGCAAGACCATCATCAACGTGTTTTTCGAAGCCAGCACCCGGACCCGAACCTCCTTTGAAGTTGCCGCCAAACGTCTGTCGGCGGACACCTACAATATCAGCGCCTCGACCTCGGCCCTGGTCAAGGGGGAGACCCTGGAAGATACAGCCAAAAACCTGGAGGCCATGAAGCCCGATATTATCGTCATGCGCCACAATGCTTCCGGGGCGCCCCATTATTTGGCCGACCGCTGCGACTTCTCGGTACTGAACGCCGGCGACGGCGCCCATGAGCACCCCAGCCAGGCACTGCTCGATCTCATGACCATGCGGCAGCACAAGGGCCGCATCGAAGGGCTCAAGGTGGCCATCATCGGCGACATCACCCACAGTCGCGTGGCTCGCTCCAATCTGCTGGCCCTGCAGAAATGCGGCGCCGAAGTGCGCCTGTGCGGGCCCGGCACCTTGTTGCCGACCGGCGTGGAACAGTGGGGCGTGCCGGTTTTTCACCGCATTGAAGATGCTATCGACCAGGCCGACGTGGTCATGATGCTGCGTATCCAGCAGGAGCGGCAGGGCAAGACCCTGCTGCCTTCTCTGCGGGAATACGCCATGTACTATGGTCTCAACCGCAGCAAGCTGAGTCTGGCTCGGGAAGACGCCATTGTCATGCACCCCGGCCCCATGAACCGGGGGGTCGAAATCAGTTCCGAAGTGGCCGACGGACCGCAGAACGTCATTCTGGAGCAGGTCGAAAACGGGGTGGCGGTGCGCATGGCGCTGCTCTACCTGGTTTCCGGCGGGGAACAGCTCGAGGTCTGACAGGTTGCCGTCGCCCTTAGCGGGCCACTAAGAATGTGACACTTCCTAAAACGGGGTGAATGATGAAAACTCTGATCAAAAACGGGCGGGTTCTCGACCCGGCCCACCAAATCGATGCCAACCTGGATGTGCTGGCGGTCGACGGCAAAATCGCTCAGATTGCCGCCGGCATCGAGCTGCCCGATGCTGAAACCATCGACGCCGGAGGATTGCTGGTGGTTCCGGGCCTTATCGATATCCATGTGCACCTGCGGGACCCGGGTTACGAATACAAAGAAGATATCGTTTCCGGTACCCGTGCGGCGGCAGCGGGCGGGTTTGCCGCCGTGGCTTGCATGCCCAATACCAACCCGATCAACGACAATAAGGCGGTAACCACCTACATCCGCCAGAAAGCAGCGGCGGAAGGACAGGTTCGGGTCTACCCCGTCGGTTCCATTACCAAAGGGCTCAAGGGCGAATCCCTGGCCGAGTTCGGCGATCTGCAGGCGGCCGGCTGCGTGGCGGTTTCCGACGACGGGCGTCCCGTAACCAGCGGTGAAATCATGCGCCGCGCCCTGGAATACGCCCGCTCTTTCCAACTGCCCGTCATCAGCCATGCCGAGGATCTGTCCCTGGTGGGGGACGGAGTCATGAATGAAGGCTTTGTCGCGACCCAGTTGGGCCTGCGCGGCATTCCCTGGGTGGCTGAAGATGCCGCCGTCGCCCGCGACGTCCTGCTGGCCGAATTCACCGGAGCCCGATTGCATATCGCCCATGTCTCGACCCGCGGTGCAGTGGAAATCATTCGCGCCGCGCAGCGCCGGGGCGTGCCGGTCACGGCGGAAACGGCGCCCCATTATTTCACCCTGACGGACGAAGCGGTACGCGGCTACGACACCCATGCCAAAATGAATCCGCCCCTGCGCGGCGCCGCGGATGTGCAGGCAATCCGCGATGGCTTGGCCGACGGCACCCTGAGCGTTATCGCCACGGACCACGCGCCTCATCATGTCGACGAGAAAAATGTCGAATTCAATCTTGCCCTGAATGGGATTGTCGGTTTGGAAACGGCCCTGCCCCTGACTCTGCGTCTGGTGGAAGAGGGCGTGCTGACCCTGACGGAGGCCATCGCCCGGTTGACCATCGGTCCGGCCAGGGCCCTCGGCTTGCCCGGCGGCACCCTGGAAGTGGGTCGGGCCGCGGATATCACCCTCGTCGATCCGACCTGCAAGTGGACCCTCGACCCGGCTCGACTTCTCTCCCGCAGCAAGAACACCCCCTTTGGGGGCTGGCAGCTGAAAGGGGCGGCGGCCTTGACCATGGTCGACGGCAGGGTGGTTTACCAGCGTTAGACTTTCAGAACTGAAACAGGAAACACTCACTCCATAGCAAGGAGCACGACCTTGATGAAAGCAATTTTAGCCCTGGCTGACGGTCGGGTCTTTTTCGGCGAGGCATTTGGCGCCATCGGCGAGGTGACCGGCGAGGTGGTTTTCAACACCAGCATGACCGGCTACCAGGAGATCCTGACGGACCCGTCCTATCGCGGCGAAATCGTCACCATGACCTATCCTCTCATCGGCAATGTGGGCGTCAATCACGAGGACGTCGAATCAGGCCGGCCCCATCTGGCGGGTTTCGTGGTCAAGGAATATTGCCCGTATCCCAGCAACTGGCGCTGCGAACGCACCCTTGATGAATATCTCAAGGAAAACAATATTGTCGGCATCCAGGGCCTGGATACCCGTGCCCTGGTGCGACACATCCGCGACCATGGCGCCCAGACCGGGATCATTTCCTCGGTGGATTTGGATCCGGCCTCCCTGCTCGAAAAGGTGCGCCAGGCGCCGTCCATTGTCGGCCGTGACCTGGTGCGGGAAGTGACCTGCCCGGCGCCCTATCACTGGACGGAGGGGCCCTGGCAGCTCGGCGCCGGCTACCAGCCCGGCGAGCCGCCGCGCTATCGCGTGGTAGCCTACGATTTCGGCATCAAACGCAACATTCTGCGCAACCTGGTGGCTGCCGGTTGCGATGTCACCGTGGTGCCGGCCACCACCCCGGCCGAGGAAGTGCTGGCCATGCAGCCTGACGGGGTATTTCTCAGCAACGGCCCCGGTGACCCGGAACCCGTCACCTACGCCCAGGAAAACATCCGTAAACTGCTGGGGAAAACACCCATCTTCGGCATCTGCCTGGGGCACCAGCTGCTGGCCCTGGCCTTGGGCGGTCGGACCTACAAGCTCAAATTCGGCCACCGCGGGGGAAATCAGCCGGTGCAGCGCCAGGAAGAGGGCGGCCAGGTGGAAATCACCGCCCAGAATCACGGCTTTGCCGTGGACGGCCAGTCCATCGAGGATGATGCCGTGCTGACTCACATCAACCTTAACGACAATACCATCGAGGGTCTGGTGCATAAACAGGTTCCGGCCTTTTCGGTGCAATACCATCCCGAGGCTTCACCCGGTCCCCATGACGCCCGCTACCTGTTCGAGCGTTTTACCAGGTTGATGGAACAGCAGCGTCGCCAAGGCTGCTGATTGCTCAGACCGCACCTCAAGGTCTGCGAAGCCTCTGGCCGCGCGACTTGGCAAAGAATCATTCACCTGGTCGCCGGCCGTTTCCGCCCCCGGGCGTTGGACAACTTGAAGGACTCACTATGCCGAAAAGAACCGACATCCAGAAAATACTCATCATCGGCGCCGGACCGATCATTATCGGTCAGGCCTGCGAATTCGACTATTCCGGGACCCAGGCCTGCAAGGCTCTCAAAGAGGAAGGCTACACCGTCATCCTGCTCAACTCCAATCCCGCCACCATCATGACCGATCCGGAAATGGCCGATCGTACCTACGTGGAACCGGTCACCCCGGAAGTCCTGGCCCGGATCATCGAAAAGGAGCGACCGGACGCCATCCTGCCGACCCTGGGCGGCCAGACCGCCCTCAATACCGCCGTGGCCGTGGCCAAAAACGGCGTATTGGAAAAATACGGCGTGGAATTAATTGGCGCCAAGTTGCCGGCCATCGAAATGGCCGAAGACCGCACCCTGTTCAAAGAGGCCATGGCGCGCATTGGCGTGGACGTGCCCCGTTCCGGCCTGGCCCACAACTTCGAGGAGGCCATGGCGATCATCGAAGAGGTGGGTTTTCCGGCCATCATCCGGCCCTCCTTCACCCTCGGCGGCACCGGCGGCGGCATCGCCTACAATCGCGAGGAATATGAAGCCCTGGCCGCAGCCGGCCTGGATGCCTCGCCGACGAGTGAAATCCTGATTGAAGAATCCATCATCGGGTGGAAGGAATACGAATTGGAGGTGATGCGGGACCATGCGGACAACGTGGTCATCATCTGCTCCATTGAGAATATCGACGCCATGGGGGTGCATACCGGCGACTCCATCACCGTGGCTCCGGCGCAGACCCTGACCGACAAGGAATACCAGATCCTGCGGGACGCCTCCCTGCGCATCATCCGCGAAATCGGCGTCGATACCGGCGGCTCCAACATCCAGTTCGCCGTCAACCCGGCCGACGGGCGACTGGCGGTCATCGAGATGAATCCGCGCGTGTCCCGTTCTTCCGCCCTGGCCTCCAAGGCCACGGGATTCCCCATCGCCAAGATCGCCGCCAAGCTGTCCGTCGGTTTCACTCTGGATGAGATTCCCAACGACATTACCCGGGAGACCTTCGCTTCCTTCGAGCCGACCATCGACTACGTGGTCACCAAAATTCCCCGGTTCACCTTCGAAAAATTTCCGCAGGCCGACAGTACCCTGACCACCCAAATGAAGTCCGTCGGGGAGGTCATGTCCATCGGCCGCACTTTCAAGGAAAGCCTGCAGAAAGGTCTGCGCTCCCTGGAAATCGGCTCCTACGGCCTGGAAAGCCGTCTCTTTCAGAAACCGGGCGAGTCCCGTGAACTGACCGAGGCCGACCACGAAGTGCTGCGCAACAAACTGCGGGTGCCCAACTGGGAACGCCTCTGGTACGTCGCCGACGCCTTTCGGGCCGGCCTCAGCATCGGTGCGGTGCGGGATTTGACCGGCATCGATCCCTGGTTCCTGTTTCAGATCCGGCAAATCGTTGAAATGGAAGCCCATCTCATCGCCGCGCCCAAGGGGCAGCGGGGTGAATTGCTGCGGGCGGCCAAGCAATATGGCTTTTCCGATCGCCGCCTGGCCGCGCTCTGGGGCGAAAGCGAGACCTCGGTGCGGCGCCTGCGCCATCAATTGGGCATCCGTCCGGTCTTCAAGCGGGTTGACACCTGCGCCGCCGAATTCGTCGCCCACACCCCCTATCTGTATTCGACTTACGAGCAGGAATGCGAAAGCCGCCCCAGCGATCGGCCCAAGATCATGATTCTGGGTGGCGGTCCGAACCGCATCGGGCAGGGTATCGAATTCGATTATTGCTGCGTGCACGGGGTTATGGCCCTGGTTGAGGACGGTTTCGAAACCATCATGGTCAACTGCAACCCGGAAACGGTTTCCACCGACTACGACACTTCGGATCGCCTCTATTTCGAGCCCCTGACCCTCGAGGACGTGCTGGAGATCGTGGCCCTGGAAAAACCCGCCGGAGTCATCGTCCAATTCGGCGGCCAGACGCCGCTGAAACTGGCCGTGGCCCTGGAACAGGCGGGTGTGCCCATCATCGGCACCAGTCCCGATGCCATTGACCGGGCCGAGGACCGGGAACGCTTTCAGGAAATGCTCTTCAAACTCAATCTGCGACAGCCCGACAACGGCCTGGCCCGTTCCTGCGAAGAGGCGGAAAAGGTGGCCGAGCGTATCGGCTATCCAGTAGTGGTGCGGCCGTCCTACGTCCTCGGTGGCCGGGCCATGGAAATCGTCTACCAACTCGCGGATCTGCGCAACTACATGGTCAACGCGGTACAGGCCTCGCCGGATCATCCGATCCTGGTGGACAAGTTCCTGGAACATGCCATCGAGGTGGATGTCGATGCCCTGGCCGACGGCCACGATGTGGTCATCGGCGGCATCATGCAACATATCGAGGAAGCAGGCATCCACTCCGGGGATTCGGCCTGCGCCCTGCCGCCCTTTTCCCTGAAACAGGAGGTGCTCGACGAGATTCGGCGCCAGACCCGGGCCCTGGCCTTGGAACTGAATGTGATCGGATTGATGAACATCCAGTTTGCCGTGAAGGAGGATATCGTCTATCTGCTCGAGGTCAATCCGCGGGCCAGTCGGACCGTGCCCTTCGTCTCCAAAGCCACCGGGCGGCCCCTGGCCAAGATTGCGGCGCGGGTCATGGCCGGTCGCAGTCTGGCCGATCTGGGCATCCGGGATGAGATCGTGCCGAAACATATCGCCGTCAAAGAAGCGGTTTTCCCCTTCGTCAAGTTCCCCGGCGTCGACACGCTCCTGGGCCCGGAAATGAAATCCACCGGTGAAGTCATGGGCATCGACCAGGATTTCGGCAGCGCCTTTGCCAAATCCCAGCTGGCCGCCGGCGTGCGTCTGCCCCAGGAGGGCAAGGTGTTCATCAGCGTCAAGGATGCCGACAAACCGGCCGTTGTCGCACCGGCCCGCAAATTGCTGGACGCCGGCTTTTCCCTGGTCGCGACCGGCGGCACCGCCGCTTTTCTGGCCGAGCAGGGCCTGGACGTGACCATCATCAACAAGGTCAAGGAAGGCCGTCCGCACTGCGTCGACGCCATCAAAAGCCGCGAAATCAGCCTGGTTTTCAACACCACCTTCGGTGCCCGGTCGGTGGCGGACTCCTTCTCCATCCGGCGCACGGCCCTGATGTACAACGTCGCCTACTTCACCACCGTTGAAGGCATTATCGCGGCAGTCGACGCGGTTTTGGCTCTCAAGCGAGAAAAGCTTGACGTCGTACCCCTTCAAGAGTATTATTAAAGGCAATTGCCGCCGGTTTTCCGGCGGCCTTGCCATTTTTATCGCACGATAAAATCATGTTTTGAAAAAACGGGCGGGTTTTCCCGCCCGCTGATTTTTCGAGAAAAGGGTGTATTAAGATCATGTCCCGTTCCATCCCCATGACCGAAGAAGGTTATCGCAACCTGCAGGAAGAGTTGAAACGACTGGTACGCGTCGAACGTCCCCGCGTGGTGCAGGATATCGCTGAGGCCCGCAGTCACGGCGATCTGTCTGAAAACGCCGAATATGATGCGGCCAAAAATCGGCAGAGTTTTATCGAAGGGCGGATCCAGGAACTCAACGATAAAATTGCCCGGGCCCAGGTAATCAATCCGGCCACTCTCAACAGTGACAAGGTCGTTTTCGGCGCCAGCGTGACTTTGTATGACGTGGATGCCGAGGCCGAAGTGACCTACCAGATTGTCGGAGAGGATGAAGCGGACCTCAAGCACGGCAAGATTTCGGTCACATCTCCGGTCGGACGCGCCCTCATCGGTCATCGCCTGGAGGATGAGGTTTGCATCAAAGTTCCGTCCGGGCTTCGGACCTACGAGATTATCGCTATCGAATTCAAATAAGCGCGTTCAGCCCTGTACCGCTGGTGCAAGACGTCCGATTTCGGCAGTCCGTTACATTCTGAAAGGATGAACCCATGAGTCAGAAAATCACCAAGGATATGAAATTTCAGGAGATTCTCCAGCACGGTCCGGCCGTCGTCAAGGTTTTTGCCAAGTACAAGATGGGCTGCCTGGGATGCGCTGCCGCCAAGTTTGAAACCTTGGAGCAGGGTGCCGGCGCCCACGGCGTCAACGTCGACGATCTGATTCGCGATCTCAACGAAGCTCTGGGGCAATAACGGGGCAGGGGAGATGGCCCCGCTGCCCACCTATGCGCAGAGCCGCAAACTTCTCGCCACCCCCCTGACTGCCGTGAGGGGGGTGGGTCCCCGCCTGCAGGAAAAATTCCAACAACTCAATCTGCATACCGTCGAGCAGGTTCTGTTCACATTGCCGTTCCGTTACGAAGACCGCCGGCAGTTGCGGGCCATTGCCAGCCTGCACAACGAAACCCGGGAAACCTTTTTCGGCGAAGTAGTCTCCGCCGGCGAGCAGTTGACCAGTCGTACCCGCAAAAAACTCTATGAGGTCGTTGTCAGCGATGGCAGCGGTCGCATTGCCTTGAAATGGTTTCATTACCGCAAGGCTTGGCTGGAAAAACAGTATCCTGTCGGCCGCCGCGGCGTTTTTACCGGCGAGGTCAAACAGTTCGGAGCCCTGCGGGAAATCCATCATCCGGAAGCGGAATTCTTGGCTGCCGGTCAAAGTCTGGCACAATATATGGCGGCCGATCCTCTCAGTTTCGGCCGGATACTTCCGGTATATCCTCTCACCGAAGGGCTGACTCAAAAAACCGCTCGCAAGATCTGGAAACAGATTGTCGACCAGTTTGCCAACCTGGCCGTTTCGCCCTTGCCGGCAGACCTTACCCGAAGGCATCAACTGCTGCCTCTCGACCGCGCCTTGCAGGAAATTCACTTTCCCCCCAACGAAGCCGATCTTGACCTGCTCAATGACGGGCACAGCGCCGCCCGGAAAAGTCTGGTGTTTGATGAATTTTTCTACCTGGAACTGGGCATGGCGCTAAAACAGCGGGGCGTACTGCTCGAGCAGGGCCATGCCTTTCAGGTGTCCCATCTCTATACCAGGCCCCTGGCGGCCATGTTGCCCTTCCGTTTGACTGCGGCCCAGCGACGCGTACTTGGAGAGATCAAGCAGGACATGATGGCGCCGCATCCCATGAATCGTCTCCTGCAGGGTGATGTCGGCAGCGGCAAAACCGTGGTGGCTCTGATGGCGGCCCTGGTCGCCATCGAAAACGACACCCAGGTGGCGGTGGTGGCACCGACGGAAATTCTGGCCGAGCAGCACTATCGGCAGTTCCAACCCTGGATGGATCGTCTGGGCCTGAAGGTGCTCTTTTTGACCGGATCGATCACCGCCGCCAGCCGGCGCAAAGTGTTGGCCGCTCTTGCTGACGGTACGGTGCACATGCTGGTCGGTACCCATGCGGTGTTGCAGGAGGATGTCGTCTTTGCCCGCCTCGGCCTTGGCATCATCGATGAGCAGCATCGGTTCGGAGTGCTGCAAAGGGCCGCTTTGCGCAAAAAGGGCCGCCATCCGGATCTCTTGGTCATGACGGCAACCCCGATTCCCCGTACCCTGGCCTTAACCGTATACGGCGATCTGGCCTTGTCGGTCATCGACGAACTGCCACCAGGCCGGACGCCGGTGGCCACCCGTATTCTACCGGAAAAACAGCGTCAACAGGCCTATGTGAGGATTCGGGAGGAGGTTGCCGCCGGGCGCCAGGCCTACATTATCTATCCACTGGTGGAGGAAACGGAAAACAGCGACCTGCTGGCGGCGACGGAGGGCGCTGAACATCTGGCAACCCAAGTTTTTCCGGGTCATCGGGTAGGATTGCTGCACGGCAGGCTCAAGCCCGATGAAAAGGAACAGGTCATGCAGGCCTTCAAAAGCCGGGATCTGGACATCCTGGTGTCCACCACGGTCGTCGAGGTCGGCATCGATGTTCCCAACGCCACGGTCATGATGATCGAGCATGCCGAACGCTTCGGCCTGGCTCAATTGCATCAGCTCCGTGGCCGTGTCGGTCGGGGCAGCGCCGCCAGCATCTGCCTGCTGGTGCATGCCCAGCGCTGCAGCGAAGACGGACGCCGCCGCCTTGAGGTGATGGCGTCCACCAACGACGGATTTCGCATCGCTGAAGCCGACCTGGAGATTCGCGGACCCGGCGAGTTTCTCGGCACCAGGCAATCGGGCATGCCGGATTTGCGCGTCGCCGATCTGTTGCGGGACGGTGCCTGGTTGGAACGGGCGCGTCAGGAAGCATTTCTTATTGCCGACGATCCAGCATTTCTTGCTGACCAACGATACGCGGATTTGCGGCAGGCCCTGAAGGATCGGTGGGGGGAGCGTCTCGAACTGGCAACCATCGGCTGACGGGTCGGTTCAGCCCATAATTTCTTTTGGTTTACATAATATATATTATCCGACTCAACGGTTAATCCCGCTGGAGGTGCTCCATGACGGCCCCCGGTCCCCGTGTCGCTCGACGCGTTGAACTCCATTTTTCCCAGCTTCAGTTTTACGTCGATTCCCTGACCAACATCGAACGGTCCAAGCTGGCCGCTCGCTACCTGCGTAAAGTCCCCGCTCCATACCGCTCGTATCTGCTCCGCAAGCTGACTATCGCGCAGCTGGCCTTCTGTCAGGTCTTCTCTCAGGAGACCTACGGATGGTGACGCCCTTTATTCATCTCACAGCGGCCAGACCATCAGCAGCATGGGCACAGCCACGGCCACGACCACAATTTCCATGGGCAATCCCAGTCGCCAGTAATCACCAAAACGGAATCCCGCCGGACCGAGGATCAGGGTATTGTTCTGATGACCGATGGGAGTCAAAAAGGCGCAGGAGGCGCCGATGGCCACGGCCATGAGATAGGTGTCCGGATTGAGCTTGAACTGCGAGGCCATACTGATTGCAATCGGGCACATCACTGCGGCGGTGGCGGCATTGTTCATGAAGTCCGACAGGGTCATGGTAAGTACCAGGATGATTACGATAGCCAGAACCGGATTCCCCGAGGCTATTCCTTTCAGCAACATATGCGCCACCACATCTGCCGCTCCGGTTGTGGCCATGGCACCGGCCACGGGAATCAGGGCACCCAGCAACACGATAACCGACCAGTCGATGGATTCATACATCTTGTGCGGCGGCAACACCCTCCAGACCACCAGCAGCAGGACTCCGAAGGCAAAGGAAACGGCGGCACTCAGTAATCCCAGGGATGCTGCCATGACCGCCAACGCCATGATGCCCATGGCCAGCCCCGCCTGGCGCTTGTCGGGAATATGGACGGAACGGGCCGCCAAAGGCACACAGCTGAACTCCGAGGCAAACCCGCTCAGGGCCTCCGAGGAGCCCTGCATTAGCAATACGTCGCCAGGCTGGATTTGAGTGGACCGCAAGCGGCGGATGGTTCGCCGACCCCGCCGGGAGACGGCCAGCAGATTCAGGCCGTATCGGGTGCGTATTCTGAGGTCGCTGGCCGAACGCCCGACCAGACCCGAATCCGGGAGCGCCACCAGTTCCTGCAATTCGGCACCTTCCGTTTCGGGGTCCTTGCGGCTTTCATGCACCGCTCCCGGCTTTTGCTGGTCGCCACCCGCCGCAATCCCATTTTCCTTTTCGGCAGTCTCCAGGGGCTCCCCCCCCTCTTTCTGCTCTCCCTCGCCTGCCTCCTCAGGAACCGCAGCGGGAACGGCTTCTTCCAGCTTTAGCCCCAGGCTCGACAAGGCTGACGACAGGGATTCCGGTTCCGCCTCGATGATGAGAATATCCCCCGGCAACAGCAATCGCCCAGGGTTGGGCGCAAAAATCCGGAAGTTGTTACGGACCATGCCGATGATCTGAGCATCGGTCTTCTCCAGGATCTGCTCGACCTCCCGCAAGGTTTTTCCGGCGGCCTTGCCCTCTTCCGTGACGCGCACCTCCGTCAGATACGCACCGGTGTCGAAACTGGTACCGGCCGATCCCTGGCGCTCCGGTACCAGCCAGCGGCCGGCCAGGACCACCAGAAGAATGCCGGCTCCGGCAACGGACAGGCCTACGGGAGTGAAATCGAACATGGCAAAGGGCCCGGTTCCGGTCTCGGCGCGAAATCCTGCGACAATCAGGTTGGGCGGAGTACCGATCAGGGTGGTCATGCCGCCGAGAATGGTGGCAAAGGCGAGCGGCATGAGCAACTTGCCCGGTGCCAGGTTGTTTTTTCCCGCCACCTGGATGGCCACCGGCATCAAAAGGGACATGGCTCCGACATTGTTCATGAAAGCCGAGAGAAAAGCGCCCAGAATGGACAGCGCTGCCGTTGCCAGGAAGGGTCCGGAATGGGCCGGAACGATGCGCTGGGCCAGGGCGTCAACGGCGCCGGTAATTTGCAAGCCGCGACTCATTACCAAAACACAGGCAACAGTAATGACCGCCGGGTGGCCAAATCCGGAAAAAGCCTCGGCGGTCGGCACCAGCCCGAGCAATACGCAGGCCAGCAGGGAAGCGGTTGCGACCACATCGTGACGCCAGCGACCCCATAGGAACAGAACCACGGTTACAAAGAGCACGGCAAGGATCAGAACTTGTTCGTGGGTCATGGAATTTAGCTTTCCGCTATTTTGCGGTGTTAGCTTCCCTGATGCAGACACTGGCGCCAAGGGCTGCCAGAGAGGCGAGCCACAGGACGAAAAAGGCCTGCTGGTAGCCCGCCAGGGAAAAAGTCTGATCGGTATTGACGTGGCGTTGCAGGATGAAGCCGAGCAAGGGCTGAAAAACCGCCCCGCCGGCAAAGGGAAAAAGGTTGACCAAACCGATGCTGGTTCCTGCCATCTGGACGGGAAACAGTTCCTTGGTCATGGTAAAGCCGATGACCACGATGGCACTGGCAAAAATACCTAGGGCCAGACAGAGGCCATAGAGCCCCACCACGGGGAACTGGGACGGGTACCTGGCCAGGGCTGCCATCAGAGCTGTCAACAGCAGGCTGGACAGAACCATGGTTCTGGACTGGCTTTTCAGCAAACGCTTGGAAATCAGACTCAATAACGGCCCGCCCAGAATCATGCCGACGGCGAGCATGGAAAGGATGCGACTGGCTTCGTTTCGGGTCAGGTCATGAATCTGCATGAAATAGGGACCACCCCATAATCCGCCGAAGGAGATGAAAATACCATAGGTGAAAAAGAACCACAGCGCCAGGGGCCAAAAGGCCGGCCGCGTCAGAACCCGTTTTACGCCATTCCCAAGCGGAATCATCTCCGCGGGCTGCAGGCGATGTTCGGCCGGAGAAGGCCAGCCAAGCTCTCCTGGGTGATCACGAACCACCAACCAGACCAACAGGGCCAGTACGCCCGTGAGGGCGCCTACCGTCACAAAGGCGAAGCGCCAGCCCAGCCATCCGCTCAACAGGGCCATGGGCGCCGCTGCCGACAGGGAACCGAGTCCGCCCATGGCCATCAGGATGGCCGTCATCAAGGAGAATTCCCGGACACTGAACCATTCGGCCAGAATTTTCAGGGTGCAGACAAAGAGGGTGGAGACGCCGAGGCCTACCATCACGCGCCCGAGCATGGCTCCGGCCGCAGACGGCGTTAATCCCAGCAAGACGGAGCCGACACTCGCGATGGCCAAAAAAAGTGTGATGGTGCGTCGCGGCCCCCAGGAATCAGACAGCAAACCGGTCGGCAGCTGCATCAAGGCATAGGGGTAAAAATATCCCGAGCTCAAAAACCCGATCAAGGCGCCGCCGGCGTTCAAATCGTTCATCATGTCGACGGCCACCACCGCAGTGCAAAGGCGGTGAAAAAAAACCAGGATATAGCCGACGGCCAGACACCAGAATATGCGCCAGCGATACTGACGGGCCTGCTGCAGTAGATGCGTTTGCGCCATACTCCCTCCCCTCCCCGGCGACAATGCTCCACCGGCCAAAACATGAATAATTTTAGGACCAGAAAGGAATCTTGGCAACAACGGAATAGAGTATTACTTGTCGGGCCGGCCCGTTGTGTCTCGTCGTTATTCCGGGCATATTCGGCTTGTCGAGGTTGACAGATGCCATTTCGAAACCTATGGTTGATGCCATGCAAAGGAGATCGCATGGCAGGTCCGAATCGGTGCCGAATGATTGGAAGAATATTGGGCCGCATGATGCCAGGGCTTATAATCCCGGCTTCATTGGTTTTTCTGGGCCTGTTGTGGTGGCGTACGCCGCTGCGCGATTTTCTGGACCCCAACCAGCTGGCTGAACTGACTCATGCGGTCAGTCGCCATCCCCTGTCGCCCCTGTTTATTCTCACGGCATACTTGATCGGGGGAGTCATCCTGTTTCCCGTCAGCGTATTAATCATGGCCACCGCGGTACTTTTTTCCCCATGGGTGAGTTTTGGTTATGCCATGGCCGGCTGCATGGTCAGCGCCTGTTGTTCCTATGTCCTCGGTCGCCGATTCGGCTGGCCGTTGCTGCAAACCCTGACCGGCGACCGGTTTGGATCCCTGCGGAAACGCTTTGTCGATCGGGGACTGCTGCCGATTTTTTCCCTTCGGTTGATGCCTGTCGCACCGTTTGCCCTGAAAAACCTTTTGGTCGGCACCCTGGGATTCAACTTTCGCGACTTTTTTCTCGGCACCGCCCTGAGCATCCTGCCGGGCGTCCTGGCCCTGACCTTGCTGGCCAGTCGCCTGCAATTGGCCCTTGCCACCGGTCGCTTTCAGTATCTTTTGCCGGGAATGATCCTGCTGGCGGTGCTGTGCCTCGTGTCTTTTTTGCTCCGCAGTCGGTTTAAGCACATGATCCACGGCTCCGATCCGGGAGCAAAGGATCCATGACTCCGGAGCCGCCGAACCGGCCGGATTGCCCTCCGGACCTTGAACGCCTGTTCAGATCATGCGACGGGTCAGTTCGCGGCATACCTCTTCGATATTTTCTGGGGTAATGTCAGCTTCTTCGGCCAGTTTGCGTACCGCCGCCATCCGTTCAACATTCTTTAGATCCCCCAGACCGCGGAATTGTCCGCAGCGGCGGCCGAGCAGGTAGAAAGTTCGGGTCTGGGGATCGAGATCCAGATATCTCTGCAGCATTGCCTTGATTCGCGTCCCCTCCTGGGGCCAGGCACCGGCCAGATCCTCGAACAGGTTGAGGGCATGGTCACTTTCGATGCGGCTTTGAATATCCCCCAAGGCGTTGAAGAAAGTCAGCAGTTCACGCACCAGGGTAAGGCTGTCGCACCATTCGAACTGCCCGGCCAACCAAGCCTCGTCCAAGGGCGTTCCCGCCACGACGGCCAGGGTGCGAAGACGAACGAAGTCCGGGTTGATGGCGTTGATTGCCGCAGCGGACGCCAGGGCATGCGGGGTACTCAAGGCGGTACCACCGAGACCGGGCATCAGGTAGACGCATAACTCGATGCCGGCCGCTTTGATTCGCTGCCCGGCCTGGATATGCATGGCCTGCGTGGCCCCTTTGGCCACCGCCTGCAACACCTCGTCACAGCCGGATTCGAGTCCCAGGTGCAGTCGGTCCAATCCCCCGCGGGCCAAATCCTGAAGCTCCTGGACAGAGTATCGCAGCACTGTCGCCGACCGGCTGTAACAGGTAAGGCGCGGCCGCCATGGAAAGCACCGTTGCAGAGCATCGAGAATCGGCTTCAGACGGCGGGTACCGCCCAGCAAGGCATCGGCGTCCTGCAGGAAAATGCCGGTCATGCCCTGTTCGAACCATTTTATGGCAGCCAACATGGCTGGTCGCTCTGCTTCCGGAAGTTGATAGTAAAAAGTCCGCAGGCGCTTTTTGAAGCTTTCTCCGTCAGCTGATTCATGCAGTTCCCGGATTCGGCCCACATTATCGGCGACGGTTTCCATGTCCCGCACCACATCTGCAACCGGTCTCAGGGAGAATTTCTGTCCTTTGTAAAGGGGGCAAAAGGTACAGCGATTCCAGGCACAGTTACGGGAAACGCGCAACAGCAGGCTGCCCGCTTCACTCGGCGGGCGGATCGGTCCCTGTTCGAAAGCATACTCGGCCATGGCATGGCCTCCATGCGAAGGGTGGCTCTTCAGATTTCGGCATCAGAGGATTGGGGGATGCCATCGGATTGTACCATATACGACCCAAGGATTGCCTGCGGGCAGGCAACTGGGATTGGTGTGAAAAATGCGAGAAAAAAAAAGAGCCACGATATCTCGTGGCTCCTCTTTCGTTGGTCGGGGCGAAAGGATTTGAACCTTCGACCCCCTGCACCCCATGCAGGTGCGCTACCAGGCTGCGCTACGCCCCGTCAATCAACGACGGCCGGATTATGTGGTATCGACGTCTAATTGTCAAGGAAAAAGTCACCCCGCCACATCTTCCTCCGCCGCTGAAATTATAAGCATTTCAAATTGTTAGAAGTGACCTCACATTTGATAAAGACGTTCGCCGGGAAGCACATCCAGGCCGTTGGCCAGCAAGGTCGCAATGGCCTCATCGGCATTGTCAAAGCGGAAGATGATTACCGCGTTGGCGCCGCAGCGTTCGACAAAGGCGTACAGATATTCCACGTTGATGCCGGCGCGGTCCAGCAGAGCCAAAATGCGCGCCAACCCAAGGGGTTGGTCGGGAACCTCGACCGCCACGACATCCGTCTTGGTTACGGTAAAACCGCCTCGAGCCAGCGCTTCCCGCGCCAGATCGTTCTTATCCACGATGAGCCTCAGCACCCCGAAATCCGAAGTATCGGCCAGGGACAAAGCCCGGATGTTGACGCCGGCCTCGCCCAGCACGCGAGTCACCTCGGCAAGTCGGCCCGAAGTATTCTCAATGAAGATGGAAATCTGCTGAACTTTCATACTCCCCTCCGGATGCGCGACGGGCGCCTTCAGCGCTTGCGCAGATCGTTGACCCGCTTGGCTTTGCCTTCGCTGCGGGCGATGGATTTCGGTTCAACCAGACGCACCCGACAGGTGATCCCGAGCAGATCCTTGATTTCCTTTTGGATACGCCGACTGAGATCCTGCAAAACCTTGATCTCGTCGGAGAAGGTCTGTTCATTGACCTCGACCTGGACTTCCAGGGTATCCAGATTGTCCTCGCGATCGACGATGAGCTGATAGTGGGGTTCCACCCCTTCAATGGTCATCAGCACGCTTTCGATCTGGGAGGGGAACACGTTAACCCCCCGAATGATGAGCATATCGTCACTGCGGCCGCTCATGCGCGCCAGTCGGCGATGGGTGCGACCACAGATACAGGGCTCGGCAATGATGCGGGTAATGTCACGGGTCCGATAGCGGATCAGGGGGATGCCTTCCTTGGTGATGGTGGTGATCACCAACTCCCCGGTCTCACCGAGGGGCAGCACCGCACCGCTGTCCGGATCGATGATTTCGGGAATGAAGTGGTCCTCCCAGATATGCAGGCCGTGCTGGGCGTCGAGGCATTCGATGGCCACGCCGGGACCGAGAATTTCCGATAGCCCATAGATATCGATGGCCTTGATGTTGAGTTTTTCCTCGATTTCCCGGCGCATGGATTCGCTCCAGGGCTCCGCGCCCATGATGCCGACGCGCAGGGGAAATTCGCGGATATTGATGCCGTCCTCCGCCGCCGCTTCGGCCAGGTACAGGCTGTAGGAGGGGGTGCAGGTCAGCACGGTGGAGCCGAAGTCCTGCATGATCATGATCTGCTTTTTGGTGTTGCCGCCGGACATGGGAATGACCGCGGCACCGAGCTTCTCAGCGCCGTAGTGGGCCCCCAGGCCGCCGGTAAACAGGCCATAACCGTAGGCATTGTGTATGACATCGCCCCGATGGACCCCGGCGGCCATAAAGGAGCGGGCCATCAGTTCGGCCCAGATGTCGATGTCCCGCCGGGTGTAACCGACCACGGTCGGCTTGCCGGTGGTTCCGGAAGACGCGTGGATGCGAACGATTTGTTCCAAAGGCACAGCAAACAGGCCATAGGGATAATTGTCCCGCATGTCCTGCTTGAGGGTGAAGGGCAAGCGCTGCAGATCGGCGAGGGAACGAATGGTGCCGATATCGATGTTCGCCTGGCTGAAACTGTCCCGGTAGAAGGGTACCGTGGCAGCGACCCGTTGCAGGGTGTTCTGCAGGCGCTTGAGTTGCAGAGACTCTAGAGCTTCACGGGGCAGCGTCTCGAAGTCATCGTTCCAGATCATGCAGTGGCTCCCTCCTGAACCGCCTGCCCTGTTGCGCTGGCCGTCCGGCGTCCCAACTCAAAAGCCTTGAGGTTGACGGCCAGGAAGCGTTCCGGAACCATTTTGTGCAAGATTTCCAGCCAAAGACCCGGCTCGATATCGATGGAGCCGGACAAGGCCCCCAGGAGCACCACGTTGACCGTTCGGGGGTCACCCGCTTCCAATGCCAGATCCAAACCGGGAACGAGGGTGCTGCCGGGAAAATGGCGGGCGATACGTTCCGGAATGTCGTTCGGATAGACCGCTTTGCCAAGATTGACCGGGGCCGGAAAAATTTTCAGGTCGTTGGCCAGAACCTTGGCTCCCTTGCGAAGCAAGGGCAGATAGCGGTAGGTCTCCAGCAACTCGAAGCCCAGCAGTACGTCCCCTTCTCCTTCCGGGATGATGGACGAGTAGACCTTGGCGCCGAAACGAATATGGGAGACCACGCTGCCGCCACGCTGGGACATGCCGTGAATCTCGTTCTTTTTCACGTCGAATCCTGCCAGCATCAGCGCTTCGGACAGAATTTCACTGGCCAGCAGGATACCTTGGCCGCCCACCCCGGAGATGAGAATATTGGTCGTATTATTTTTCATGGCACTCTCCCATGGCATCGAAGCGGCAAACCTGCGGACAGAGGCCGCACCCGACGCACAGCAGTTGATTGATGTGCGCCTTGCCTTTATCGCCCTCTTCCGGGCGCCATTCGATGGCCGGGCAACCCAGTTGCAGGCACGCTCGACAACCGGTACAGCGGGCGGCATCGACGGTCAGGGCCGGGAGGCGCTTGACGGGGTCGCGTTTGACCAGCATGCAGGGCCGACGGAAAATGACCACGGAGACGGTCGACCGGGCCATTTCCTCCTTCAGGATCCGGCGGGTCAGATCCAGGTCATAAGGATCGACCAGCTGCACATGCTCCACTCCTACGCTGCGACACAACTGTTCCAGATCCACGCGAAAGGCTTCTTCGCCGCCCAGAGTGTATCCTGAACCGGGATGTTCCTGGCGGCCGGTCATGGCGGTAATGCGGTTGTCGAGGATCACCAGGGTGGAGGTGGATTGGTTATAGACCATGTCCATCAGGCCGTTGATGCCGGTATGCAGAAAGGTAGAATCCCCGATCACCGCCACCACCCGGCGGGCCTGTTCCTCATCGAGAACCTTGCTCAGACCGGTAGCGTTGCCGACGCTGGCCCCCATGCAGATACAGGTGTCCATGGCCGACAGCGGTTCCATGAAACCGAGGGTGTAGCAACCGATATCCCCGGTGACGAAGGCCTTCAACCGGTTGAGGGCATGAAACACGCCCCGGTGGGGGCAGCCCGGACACATGCTGGGCGGGCGTTGCGGCAGGGAATCTTCGATCTCGACGTACACCGGCGGGGTTTCACCAGACAAAGCCTGGCGCACCCGACCGACGGTCAGTTCTCCGCAGATGGGCAACAGGTCCTTGCCGCGTACCTCGATGCCCATGGCCCGGATCTGCTCCTCGATAAAGGGATCCAGTTCCTCGATAACATAGAGGGTCTCGAAGCGGGCGGCAAATTCACGAATCAGCCGCTTGGGCAGGGGATAAACCATGCCGAGTTTGAGGATCGTCGCTTCCGGCAGGACCTCGCGGGCATACTGATAGGAGACCCCGCTGGTGATGACCCCTACCGCCCCGCTGCCCTCTTCCACCACATTGAAAGGCTGTTCACAGGCCCATTCTTCCATCTTGCGCAGCCGTTCCTCCACCAGTACGTGGCGTTTCCGGGCATTGCTGGGCAGCATGACAAACTTTGGGGGATTCTTTTCCAGGGACGGTGCGGGCAAACCGGTCACCGGATCGGACAGGGTGACGATGGATTTGGAATGGGAAATGCGCGTGGTGGTGCGCAAAAAAACCGGGGTGTCGAACTGCTCGCTGACCTCAAGGGCCAAACGGGTGAAAGTCAGGGCCTCCTGGCTGTCGGCCGGTTCGAACATGGGCATTTTGGCGAATTTGGCGTAATTGCGATTATCCTGCTCATTTTGCGAGGAGTGCAGTTCCGGATCGTCCGCCGTGACCAGCACCAGACCGCCGCGAACACCGGTGTAAGAGAGGGTGAACAGGGGATCGGCGGCCACGTTGACGCCGACGTGTTTCATGGCCACCAATGACCGCGCGCCGCCAAAACAGGCACCCATGCCGACTTCCAAAGCCACCTTTTCGTTGGGGGCCCAAGAGGCGTCAATGCTGGGATAACGCGTCATGTTTTCAAGGATTTCGGTACTGGGGGTCCCCGGGTAGGCAGAAGCGACCTTCACTCCTGCTTCGTAGGCCCCGCGGGCGATGGCCTCATTGCCGGACAGGATAGCTCGTTCCATAACACTCCTTTTTGTGCGCCCCGGAGCCCGTTATGGATTTATGGGGCAGCTCAGGTCATTTGACCCTGGACTATAAATGATTCGGCCAAGGCTTGTCAAACCATGACCGTGGGGAAACAGCCGCTGCCATGGAAAATGGAAGTGGCACTGTCGAGGGCGAATTCCGGTCAGCGCGCCCCGATCAAAGCCTTGGTGACATTGAAGGTATGGCTGGCGATTTTGGCGAAATTATGCAACATGTCGATAAAGATCAACCCCTGCTGGACGGAGCATTCACCGGTGTTGAGGCGGCTGATATGGTTGTCGCGAAGGTTGGTTTCCATCTTGTCAATGGTGCCCACCAAAAAGCCCGCCTTTTGCGCTATGGATAGATCGCGGCGCTCCAGAGCGTCCACCACGAAGGCCAGAAACTCCCGGGTTTTTTGCGCCAGTTCAATGATTTCCTGTTCGGCGACGGCGCTGAATGGGCATTTCAACCCCTTCGCGCGCAGACCCAGCTTCCAGAGGTTTTCACAGTGGTCGCCGACCCTTTCCAGGTCATTGACCATATGCATCATGGACGCCACATCGCGGGACATTTCCTGAGTAATGGACTGTTGCGACAGGGCAACGAGGAAATCTGTGATCTCCTTCTGCAACAAATCGACGCAATTTTCCTTCTTTTCCAGTCCGGCCAGGCGTTTTTCATCCCGGTCGTTATAAAACAACAGGGTTTCCTCCAGCATGTCGAGGGTGATCTGGGCCATGCGACGGGTTTCTGCCCGGGCCTGGCCGAGGGCGATGGGCGGCGTATTGAGTACCCGGTTGTCGATGAACTTCAGGTGGAATTCCATCTCCGAGTCCTTGCCTCGAATCAACAGGGTGGAGAGTTTCGCCAGACCACCCACCATGGGCAGGAAAATCAGGGTATTGATGATGTTGAACAGGGTGTGGGTGTTGGCGA
Source organism: Desulfuromonas sp. CSMB_57 (assembly GCF_020194955.2). Lineage (GTDB taxonomy): Bacteria > Desulfobacterota > Desulfuromonadia > Desulfuromonadales > Syntrophotaleaceae > JAFCIY02. Next base: position 43,153 of record NZ_JAFCIY020000006.1, read on the forward strand.
TATGGCGGGCGATATAGGGTTTGTCGCCAATGGCCGCGCCTAATTGGGCGGCCTGTTCGGCAGTGGTCACCACCAGGTCCGGATTACCCGGCGTCATACTGTCGACAAAATTGAGAAACACGGGAAACAGGAGCAGCATGTAAGCCACGCCGATGAAATTGAACAGAAAATGGGCCAGAGCGGTTCTACGGGCCGCCAGATTGGTGCCGATGGCCGCCATGTTGGCGGTGATGGTGGTACCGATGTTTTCCCCAAGAATCAAGGCGACGCTGACATCGAAACTCAGCAAACCGGTGCTGGCCAGAGCCAGGGTGATGCCGATGGTGGCGCTGCTGCTTTGCACCACGATGGTGACCAGGGCACCAATCAATACCGCCAAGGCTCGGTTGTGACCGATCATCAAAAAGAACTGGTCTAGATGATCGCTGCCCCGCAGGGGATCGAAGGCCTCGCGCATGGTCGCCAGGCCGAAAAACAGGATACCGAACCCGAGAATGACCTCCCCGATATAGACCCACTTTTTGCTGCGTGAGAAAAGCTTGAGGGCCGTGCCGACGCCGATGGCCGGCAGTGCATACTGAGTGATTTTAAAGGCGAGCAGTTGGGCGGTGACGGTGGTGCCGATATTGGCGCCGAGGACAACGCCGATGGACTGCACCAGGGACATGAGGCCGGCATTGACAAAGCCGACCACCATGACCGTGGTGGCGCTGGAGGACTGGATAATGGCGGTCACGGCCACACCCACGAGGGTGCCGACCAGGCGGTTGTTGGTCAGAGCACCGAGAATCTGGCGCATGCGGTCCCCGGCCACTTTCTGCAGACCTTCCGACATGATTTTCATGCCGAACAGAAACAGGCCGAGACCGCCGATCAGGCCGAAGACCATGGCCTGGCTGATGAAATCGGGCATCCGGGTGCTCCTTTGACGGAAACCTGTGACGAAAAAGTACGCGAGCGGCGCCCTGAAAAATCCGCCGCCTCAAAACGGTGCGCACTATACCGGACTGGGCCGTATTTTTCAAGGCCTGCCTGGGTCCGGCGGCGGCTTCATTTTTCTGCAGTCAAAAAAGGCTGCCCGAGAGGCTAAAGTTGGTGGATCCAGGAGGTGTCGCCGGCGCCCTGGCGCAGAACTTGGACTTCATCGTTGACCAGGCTGATCACCGTCGATGCCTCGCCCCTGACAATGCCGCCGTCGACGACAATATCGATCATGCGGCCGAGATGTTCTTCGATTTCCTGGGGATCGTAGCAGGGTTCCTCGCCGGTGATATTGGCGCTGGTGGTCACCAATGGATGCCCCAGTTCGTGCACGATGGCCAGGGCAATGGGGTTTTGCGGAATACGGATGCCGACGGTTTTTTGTTGCGTGGTCAAAAGATCGGGAACTGTCCGGGTCGCTTCCAGCACGAAGGTATAGGGCCCCGGCAGGTAGCGCTTCATGATTTTGAAGGCCATATTGCTGACTTGGGCATAGGTGGAAATGTCCGAGAGATCGGAACAGATGAAGGAAAAGGGTTTCTTGGCATTGCGCTGTTTAATCTGATAGATGCGTTTCACGCCTTTGCGGTTGAAGATATCGCACCCCAGGCCGTAGATGGTATCCGTCGGATAAGCGATCACGCCGCCCTGTTTCAGGCATTCCACCACCCGGTTGACAAGACGTTTCTGGGGATTTTCAGGATTGATGGCGAGGATCATGGTGAATTGTCCTTTCCTGGTTCATGCCCCATGGTTGACCTTTCCCACGGGGTTCACTGCCGGCCGGTATGACCGAAGCCGCCGGTATTCCGGACGGTGGCATCCAATTGTTCGACATACTCCAACTCCGCCTGCATGACCGGAGCTATGACCAGTTGGGCCAGGCGTTCTCCCGGTTGGATGGTCACGGTATCCTGCCCGTGATTGATGACAATGAGCGCAATCTCTCCCCGATAGTCGCTATCGATGGTACCGGGCGTGTTGACCAGGGTCACCCCCTGGCGCAGGGCCAGACCGGAGCGGGGCCGGACCTGGCCTTCGTAGCCGGCGGGAATCGCCATGGCCAAACCCGTCGGAACCAACCGACGCTGCCCGGGAAGGAGTTCGATGGCACTTTCCAGGCAAGCACAGAGATCCATTCCGGCGGCGGCGGAACTCATGTAGGCGGGCCGTTTGGCCGCCGGATGCAAACATTTGACTTGAACCTTGAGGTTCTGCATGGGTTGGCAATCCTGTGACAGTTTATCAATCTTCTACAGTCAGATCCACCAGCGGATATCCTTCCTTGGGCACCTTGCCGACCATGACCACGTGCAGATATTCATCCTGAAACATATCGCGGGCCAGAGCCTGCACATCCTCAAGGCGTACCCGACGAAAGGAGTCGAGGACTTCCCGGGGCGACTGGACATATCCCAGAAACATGTGGTTGCGGGCCAGTCGCGTCATGCGATGTTCGGTATTTTCCAAGGACAGCAAAAATTGGCCGCTGAGTTTATCGATGGCGAAGTTCAACTCCTCGCGGCTGATACCAAAAGTACGCAGTTGCCGCAACTCATGAAGAATCAACGTCATGGCCACATTCAGGTCGGAGGGCGAAATACCGGCATAAATGACCTGAGCGCCGCAATCGCTGTGTGAATTGAGATAACTGTAAATGGCATAAGCCAGACCGTGCTGTTCGCGCAGTATCTGAAAAAGGCGCGAACTCATGCTTCCGCCCAATACCGCATTGAGAACATGAGCCGTAAATCGTTCCGGACTTGATTGCGATGGAGCCGGGGTTCCCAGGCACAGATGGACCTGTTCGAGTTCCTTGAAAAGACTGACAACCTGCCGGTAGGAGGGCTTGGGAACCGTTCGTTCAGGCTTTTTTCCTGCCGGAAGAGCGGAAAAAAAACCGCACAACCGGTCAACCACCTGAGCGTGGTGTACCTGCCCGGCAACGCAGATGAGCAGGTTCGTGGCGTGCAGGCGATCCGCGACGAAACTGAGTAACTGTTCGCGGGTCAGAGCGGATACGGTTTGAGCCGTCCCGATAACGGGTTGCCCCAAGCCATGCCCCTGCCAATAGGCACGATTGAATTGATCATGCACCAGTTCATCGGAGTTATCGGCAAGACCGTGTATCTCCTGCAGTATGACACGCCTTTCTTTTTCAATGTCATCCAGATCGAAAAGCGCGTTGAGCAGCACGTCGGACAGCAAATCGATGGCCTGAGGCAACTTCCGACTTTCAACTTTGGCCAAATAACAACTGTATTCCTGGCTGGTAAACGCATTAAGCGCCCCGCCCATTGCGTCGATCTTCTTGGCAATGGTCAGGGCGCCATGTCTCAACGTGCCCTTGAAGAGCATGTGCTCGATAAAGTGGGAGATACCGTTTTCAGTCGGAGTTTCATGCCGGGACCCATTCTCGACCCAAAAACCGACGGTCGCGGAATAGGTCCCGGGGATGGACTCGGTCAGAATGCGGACACCGTTATCGAGAACGGTTTTTTCAATCATGTCTCACGAGCAAGAAATGTCATTGAAAATTATTCGTCTTCGGAAAATACCTGGTCCAGGGCTTCCTTGCGGGACAGTTTGATTTTGCCTTGCCGATCGATGTCCAGGCATTTGACGATGACCTCGTCGCCTTCCTTGAGGACATCAGTGACGTTTTTAACCCGCTCCTTGGCCAATTCGGAAATATGCACCAGGCCGTCGGTGCCAGGGAAAATTTCCACGAAGGCTCCGAATTCCATGACTTTTTTGACCGTACCCTTGTAAAGTTTGCCGATTTCGGCTTCCTGGGTCAGGGCCCGAATCATGCGGATGGCCTGTTTGCAGGCCGCTTCGTCGTTGGAAGCGATGTTGATCCGACCGTCATCCTCGATGTCGATGGCGCATCCGGTTGCCTCGATAACGCCGCGGACGTTCTTGCCGCCGGGGCCGATGACCGTGCGTACCTGATCCGGCTTGACATGGATGGTGGTGATGCGCGGCGCGAAGGGAGACAGTTCGGGACGCGGCTGTTCAAGGGCTTCCGCCATCTTGTCCAGAATATGCAACCGGCCTTCCCGGGCCTGATCCAGAGCGGTTCGCATGATATCCTTGCTGACGCCGCTGATCTTGATGTCCATCTGCAGGGCGGTGATGCCATCCCGGGTCCCGGTCACCTTGAAGTCCATATCACCGAGGTGGTCCTCATCGCCGAGAATGTCGGACAACACCACCACATCGTCCCCTTCCTTGATCAGACCCATGGCAATACCGGCCACGGCCTTGGAGATGGGAACGCCGGCATCCATCAGCGCCAGGGTGGAGCCGCAGACACTGGCCATGGACGAAGAGCCGTTGGATTCCAGAATGTCGGATACGATGCGGATGGTGTAGGGAAAATCATCATGGTTGGGCAGCACCTTGGTCACCGAACGTTCAGCCAGCATGCCGTGACCGATTTCGCGACGGCCGGGGAACAGTCGCATGCTGGTTTCACCGACACAAAACGGTGGAAAGTTATAGTGCAACATGAACTTTTTAAATTCCATGGATTGCACATTGTCCATCCGTTGCTCATCCTTGGAGGTACCCAGGGCCACCGCCACCAGGGCCTGGGTCTCGCCACGCGTAAACAGGGCGCTGCCGTGAGCACGGGGCAACAGACCGACCTCGGAAGTGATGGGGCGGACGGTTTTGCGGTCACGGCCGTCGATACGAACCTGGTCCTTGATGACCATCTGCCGCACCAGGCGTTTCTGCAGACCGCTGAGTATCTCGCCGACTTCACCCTGACGGCCTTCGAACTCTTCCGTCAGCGCTTCCTTGACTTCGGCCTTGACCTGAGCAACGGCAGCGTACCGATCCTGTTTGGAACGAATCCGCACCGCATCCTGCAGACCGGCTTCAGCCAAGGTCGTTACGCGCTGCGCCAGTGCCTCGTCGACTTGTTTCTCCGGGCAGTCGCGTTTCACCGGAGCGACCAGGGCACGCAGTTTCTCCTGCAGTTCGATCAAGGGTTGCATGGCCTGGTGCCCAAAGAACAGGGCCTCCAGCATGTCTGCTTCACTGACAAAATCCGCCTCGCCCTCGACCATGATGATGGCATCCCGGGAACCGGCCACGATCATATCGAGATCGCTTTCGGCCCGCTGGGCGTGGGTGGGGTTGGCGATCAGTTCGCCATCGATACGACCGACGCGTACCGCCGCAATCGGTCCACAAAAGGGAATATCGGAGACTTCCAGGGCGGCGGAGCAGCCGACCACGGCTAACGTGTCCGGATCATTGATGCCGTCGACGGAAATCACCGTCGGCATGAGTTGGGTATCATAGAGGAAGGTTTTCGGAAACAGGGGCCGCAGGGGGCGGTCGATGAGACGGCAAATCAGAGTCTCCCGTTCCGTGGCGCCCCGCTCCCGGCGAAAGAAGGAGCCGGGAATTTTGCCGCCGGCATAGAATTTCTCCTGGTAGTTGACCACCAGAGGAAAAAAGTCCTGCCCTTCGCGCATCTGCTTGGCGGCCACCGCCGTGCACAGCAACTTGGTGTCGCCATAGGTAATGACCACAGCACCATCGGCCTGGCGGGCCATTTTGCCTGTCTCGATGGTCAGCGCCTGACCGTTGAATTCGATTTCTACTTTGTGGTAAGCCAAGACAATCTCCTTTGTTCATGTTCGACCCCACCGGCCCTGCCGGTGGGAACGTGCCTTAGTTGGCACTTTTTTGCTGCAACAAGATGTTCCCATGACCTGGCGCACCAAGTCGTCTGTTGCAAACAGCTAAAGGAGGATGGCCTGAGACAATAGCCGGCCATGCCCATTCGGGGCCGGCTGCTCTCTCCGGACAACCTCCATTAGCACCTCGATAAAACAAAGGCAGCAGCTTCCCGGGAACAAGAAGCGTGCTGCCCGATACTACCTGCGGATACCCAAGCTTTTTATGATTGCACGGTACCGTTCAACGTCTTTGTTTTTCAGATAATCGAGAAGCCGCCTTCTCTGACCGACAATCTTCAGCAGACCGCGCCGGGAATGGTGATCCTTCTTATGGGTCCGGAAATGTTCGGTCAGATAGGTGATGCGCTCAGACAACAGCGCAATCTGGACTTCCGGCGAACCGGTATCCCCTTCATGACGTTCAAACTGCTTGATGATTTCCTGTTTTTTTTCCGTGGCCAGCACTTATGCCACCTCCTTTCCTGATGATTTAATGCTCTGTATCAGGCTGTAAATGGGAAACCTGAGGAGCCCGCGATGGGCTACCGAAAACAAGAGCGAACTTTGCCAAATCGGAAAACACCACCTGTCCCGACAAAGATGGCGCCATCTTTGTCTTTGCACGAAAGTAGCGGATTTCCCTTTGAAAGCGCACCTTTTATTACCATAGATCCCCGACTGAGTAAAGCGCATTTCAGCCTGGCAGCAGATCCGGAAAGACTTTCAGAAGTTCAAAATCGCCCCGTTGCTCACGTACCCGTTCGGGTGCCCAGCGGGCAATCGCCAAAAGCTGTTCCGCAGCGGTCAGCAGCACGATGGCCCCCGTCTCGCATTGGGGCGCCAAGACCAAATCGGACAGGGCGGGCGGAATGCCATGAGCCAGGCGCCGCCAGGCCTGTTGGCGGACCGCCAGGTTCGGATAATCCCGCAACGCATCCCGCAGCGGCAATAAGTGCCGACAACGTTCATCGGAAGACAGTTGCTGAATGGCCTCCAGGGTCAAGGCTTCTTCGACCCTGAAGGAACCACTGCCCAGACGCCGAAGGGCGGTCATGTGGGCTCCGCAACCCAGGTGCCGACCCAAATCGTGGCACAGGGTCCGCACGTAGGTCCCCTTGGAGCAGCGAACCGTCAAGGACAAAAATGGCGGTTCATAAACCTCTGGTCGCAACTCATGAATCTGGATCGGTCGGGGCTCGCGATCCACTTCGACCCCTTGACGGGCCAATTTGTATAGGGGGACGCCGTTCCTTTTCAGGGCGGAGTGCATGGGAGGAATCTGTAGGATGGGTCCCACCAGATTGGCGCAGGCGCTTTCAATGGCAGCGCGGGTCACCCCTTCGAAGCCGTGCCTTGACAACACGGCGCCTTCGGAATCCTGACTGTCGGTGACCTCGCCGAACTTCAGGGTTGCCCGGTAGACCTTGTCCCCTTCCATGAGAAACTCGACCAGGCGGGTTGCCTCTCCCACCGCCACCAGAAGCAGGCCGGTGGCCAACGGATCCAGAGTCCCGGCATGTCCCACGCGACGAGTTCCGAATAACCGGCGCACTTGGCGCACCACATCATGGGAGGTGGCTCCCTGATGCTTGTCGACGAGCAGCAAGCCGTTCATGAATTCAGAGGCAGCAGGTCGTTCAGGCGCGTCAGAACCGTTGTGCGGACTTCTTCGAAGGCCCCGTCGACCACCGCGCCGGCGGCATTATGATGCCCTCCCCCGCCGAATTCCCGCGCCAACTCCCCTACATTGACCTTTCCCTTGGAGCGGAAACCCACCTTGAACTGTTGGGCCTCGGTCTGCCGGAAAAACAAGGCGACTTCCACCCCCCGAATGGAACGGGGATAATTGACGAATCCGTCCGTATCCTCCGGTCCGGTTCCCGTTGCGGAAAACATGTCGAGGGTAACGCTGACGGAACCGAAACGGCCGCAAGACGAAACCGTCAGGGTATTCAAAACCCGGCTCAACAAGCGTAATTGGCGGGCGGGGCGGTTTTCATAAAGCTGGCCCGCAACCATCCAGGGTGAAATACCCATCCCCACCAGGGTCGAGGCGATTTCAAAGGCCTCGGGATTGGCGTTGGAGTAGCGAAAGGAACCCGTATCGGACAAAATAGCCGTATAGACGCACATGGCGACGGCCGGCGAAACGCTGAAGCCCCCGTCACGAATAAGGCGGTAAATCAGGGCTCCGGTGGCACAGGCTTCCTCAACCACCCAATTGATGGCTCCGAAGGGCTCGGAATGGGGATGATGATCGATGTTGATCAATTGCCGGCAGCAATCCTTCAGGAACCCCCCGGCTCGGCGAAGTTCGCCGGAATCGAGGACAAAACCGGCATCGAAACAGGCGCCTTCAGGCAATTCCCGCACCACTCCGTCGGCGCCGGGCAGAAAGGCCAATTCTTCGGGGACACCGTCCAGGTTGAAGCTGACCACCTCCTTGCCCTGCTCGCGCAAAAACAGGCTCAGCGCCAAAATGGACGCGATGGCATCACCGTCGGGACTCTGATGGGACGCGACCAGAAAGCGCTGCCCTTCCCTAATTGTCGTCAGGATCGCGCTCGTCATGGCTGTCGCTTTCGTGAATGTCCCGGATCAGGGATTCGATGCGGTTACCGTATTCCAGGGAGGCGTCAAACTGGAACAGCAAATCGGGCACATAACGCATCCGCAGACGCTTGGCGAGTTCACGGCGCAAAAAAGGCACGGCACTCTGCAAGCCTTTTTGCGAATCCTTGCGCTGTTTGTCATCCCCGAAAACGGTGAAGTAAACCCGTGCCAGATGAAGATCCGGGGTCACTTCGACCCCGGTTACGGTGACGAAACCGACCCGGGGATCCTTGAGCCCTTTGATCAAGAGCTCTGAGATCTCCTTGTGAATCGATTCTCCTACTTTTTGTGAACGAGAGCTTTGCAAATGTATACTTTCAATAATGAAGAAGTTCCATATCTTGCCGGCAGACTTGGGCCAGGCCGCTGCCCTCCATATCCGCGACGACGTTCTGTAACACGGTATGGGCCTGCCCTTCGTCCCCGGTCACAATGGCGATGCCGAACTCGGCGCGCTGCCACAGATCGTGGAGTCCGGTTTCAGCCGCCGAGACCGGCCAGCGGTTGCGACAGCGACCGAGAAGGCTGCGTGTCACCGAGCGCTTCTCTTTGAGATTCCGGCTTTGAGGTATGAACACCTCGATTCTTAAAACCCCGACAACCATCGCTGCCCGCTGCTACAGAGCCGTTTTTTCCTCAACCACTTCAAATACTTCAATCACATCGCCAACCTTGATGTCATTGTAGTTTTCCAGGCTGATGCCGCACTCGTAACCCGACGCCACTTCACGGGCGTCATCCTTGAAGCGCTTGAGGGAAGCCAACTTGCCCGTCCAGATGACGATATTGTCCCGAATCAGGCGTACCTGGGCATTTCGCAGGACTTTGCCCTGAGTAACGTAACAACCGGCAATGGTCCCGACCCGGGAGACATTGAAGGTCTCGCGAACCTCCACGTTACCGAGGTGCCGCTCCCGCAGGGTGGGCGCCAGAAGCCCTTCCATGGCGTTCCGAATGTCCGCAACGGCGTCATAAATGACCGTGTACAACCGGATATCGACGCCGTCGGTTTCCGCCTGCAGGGCCGCCTTGGTTTCCGGCCTTACATTGAAGCCCAGAATAATGCCGTCGGAGGCGGCGGCCAGGGAAACATCACCTTCCGTAATGCCGCCGACGCCGGCATGGATGACCACCAATCGGCAGGCATCGGTGGACAGTTTAAGCAGCGAATCGCGCACCGCCTCGACGGAGCCCTGCACGTCGGCCTTGATGATGACCTTGAGTTCCTTGACCTCGCCGCCCTGCAAGCGCGCATAAAGCTGTTCCAAAGAAAACTTGCTGGTGGTCGCCAGTTCCTGCTCGCGCAATTTGCGTTCGCGGTGGCTGGCCACTTCCTTGGCTGCCTTTTCGGTTTCGACGGCGTAGAAGCTTTCCCCGGCGGTCGGGGTGCCGGACAACCCCGTCACCTCCACCGGACAGGACGGCCCGGCGTCCTCGAGGCGCTGCCCCTTGTCGTTGGTCATGGTCCGTACCCGGCCAAAGAAGGTACCGGAAACGATGGGATCGCCGATCCGCAGGGTACCTTCCTGCACCAGCACCGTAGCAACCGGCCCGCGACCACGGTCCAGGCGAGCCTCGACGATGACTCCCTTCGCCCGCTTGGCCGGGCTGGCCTTCAGATCCAGGACTTCGGCCTGCAGCAGAACCATTTCCAGCAATTCGTTGAGATTGATTTTTTCCTTGGCCGACACTTCAACAAAAATCGTTTCACCACCCCAGGATTCCGGAACCATGCCGAACTCGGTCAACTCCTGCATGACCCGCTCCGGTTTGGCGTCCGGCTTGTCGATCTTGTTGATGGCCACGATGATCGGCACACTGGCAGCCTGGGCATGACTGATGGCTTCCTTGGTCTGAGGCATGACGCCGTCGTCGGCGGCCACCACCAGGATAACGATATCCGTAACCTGGGCGCCGCGAGCGCGCATGGCAGTGAAGGCCTCGTGGCCCGGCGTGTCGAGGAAGGTGATTTTCCGGCCGCCGATTTCCACATCATAGGCCCCGATATGCTGAGTGATGCCGCCCGCCTCACCGGCCGTGACATTGGTTGTACGAATGGCATCCAGCAGGCTGGTCTTGCCATGGTCGACGTGACCCATGATTGTCACCACCGGCGGACGGGTCTGGAGATGTTCCTCGACCTCATCGACGGTGACATCGGAGGTGTCTTCCAGGATCAGCTCTTCATCAAAGGCGATGTTTTCCACCTCGTAATTGAATTCCGAAGCCAGAATTGCGGCGGTTTCAAAGTCGAGAGGGTGGTTAATGGTCACCATGGTGCCCTGGCGCATGAGTTCCTTGATCAGATCCTTGCCCTTGATACCCATACGTTTGGCCAACTCGGCAACGGTGATGACGTCGCTGATGCGAATCACGCGCTTGATGGCTTTGGAAACAGTGACTTCGGTCTTCTTGTTGACCTTCGGCGCCTTCTTGCCACGACGGCCACCGCGCCAGTCCTCATGCTCCGGCTCGTAAACTTCGCGGCGCGTACGACGGGCCTTGCCTTCGTCTCGTACCGAGCGGTCTTTGTCGAAAGTGGCCGCCTTGCCCTTCTTGGCCTTTTTGACGCCCCGTCCTTCCTTGCCTTCCAATGGTATTTCCGGCATGGCGGGAGGCATGGCTCCAGGCGCCGCGGGAGCCGGGCGCGCCGGACGCGGCTGCCGCTCGCGGGCCGGACGTTCAGTGCCACGACCGGCGGGCGCTCGACGTTCCTCCTTGGCCGGCGGCGGGGCAAGCGTTGAAAGCTCGACGCGCCCGAGGATTTTCGCCCGGTTGGCGGTGGCCTTCTGAGCCACGGGGGGGGTCTCCCGGCCGCCGGCAACTTTGGCCTCCGGCTCAACGGAGCCGACAGCGGGTGCCGCCGGCTTTTCCAGGACGGGTTTTTCAGCTTTAACCGGCTCCGCCGGCGTTGCAACAGGCATTTCCGGCAGTTCCGGCTCGACCTGAGGTTCGGTTTTTTCCTCGGCGGACTCGAGGGCGACCGGTTCGACAACGGGCTCGACAGGCGGCCGGGCCTCATCGGAGACCGCAATCACCGGTGCCGGCTGTTCCTCTTTCGGAACTTCAGGCGCTGCAGGCTTGGTCGCAAGAGCGGGTTCCGGTTCCGCCACCGGTTGCTCTTCTTCGGCCACGGGGGCAACGGCCTGATCGGCAGCCTGGGGTACTTCCTTGCGACGACGACGGATGACGCCCGGAGTAATGCGTTGTTCTTCGACCTTTTCCACCGGGTCGACGGATTCAGCTTCGATCTTCGCCATTTCGTCCTCGTTCAAAACGCTCATGTGACTCTTGGCATCGATTCCGGCCAGGTGCAGCTTGTCCAGCAGCGCCTTGTTGTCCAGGCCCATCTTTTGCGCAAGTTCGTATACCCTCATCTTTTTTACCATCAGGACTCCCCCGAAATACTTTTGAACCGTTCCAACTCTTCAATTATCGCTGTTGCCAGCGGTCCGGCCCCGATTGCCACCGCTCCACGCTCGGCCTTGCCCAAAACCTGACCGAGGACCGCCTTATTGAAGGCGATATAGCAGGGTATCTCGTTTCGAGCCGCGAACTGCTGCAATTTTTCACGTGTTCCGGGCGACAGGTCCAATGCCAGCACCATCAGTGCCGGCAACCGCTCCCGGGCCGCTTCGGCCTTGATTTGGCGTAACCCGGAACTGGATTGACCGGACTTACGGGCCATGCCAATCAGGCTCAGCACCCGCTCCTCAATCTGACGAGCGAGCATTTTCCACAAAGCCTCCGCTTCCGGCCGCAGGGCGTCGGCACGCAGACCGCGAATAAATCGGCCCTGCTTGATGGCTGCCTGCAGGCAGGCCAGATGGATGCAGGTATAAATTCCACGCCCCGGCAATTTATGCCGATAGTCCACCAGAACCTGTTGCTCAGGGCTCAGAACATACCGTACCAAAAGGTCTTGGTCAAGGACCTTCCTGCACCCTGCACAAGTACGTTGCGGGCTACGACGAGACGGCAATTCAGCGTTATTCTTCAGGTTCCGTCTCCGATTCATCGACGGACTCAACGTGGCCTGCAACCTCTTCGAGCAGGTCGACGGAGGGCTCTGCGTCGCCTTCCGCGGCGGTCATGCCGACTCCCTGTGCATCGGCTTCTTCGGCAGCCGAAGCGGTTTTCTCCGCTTCCAAGCTTTCATTTTCGAGTTCCGCCGCTCTGGATTCGCTTTTGATATCGATGTTCCAACCGGTCAGGCGTGCTGCGAGACGAACGTTCTGGCCTTTTTTCCCGATAGCCAGGGACAGCTGATCATCCGGAACAATGACCTCGAGCGCCTGCTCGTCATTGTCGACATAGATACGCGTTACCGTGGCCGGCGCCAATGCCGCACAGACGAAGCGGCCGACATCCGGCGTCCAGGGGACAATGTCGATCTTTTCACCACGCAATTCCGACACGACATTCTGCACCCGCGAACCGCGCATGCCGACGCAGGCCCCAACCGGGTCAACATCGGAATCGTAGGAAGCCACGGCAATCTTGGTCCGGCTGCCGGCCTCTCGCGCCACGGCCTTGATTTCGACGATCCCTTCGGCGATTTCCGGAACTTCAAACTGAAACAGGGCCGCCACCAGATTCGGATGCGTACGGGAAAGAATAACCTGGGGCCCCTTGGTCGACATCTTGACCTCGGAAATCAGCACCCGTGCCCGATCGCCCTGACGATAGTTTTCCCGCGGCACTTGTTCGCGGTGGGGCAGCAGGCCTTCCGTAAGGCCGAGATCGATGACCAAATCGCCACGCTCATAGCGACGCACGATGCCATTGACCAACTCGCCCACGCGGCCCTTGAACTCATTGAAGATTTTTTCCCGCTCGGCTTCGCGCACCTTCTGGATGATGACCTGCTTGGCGGTCTGGGCGGCAATGCGACTGAAATTGCCGGCTTCCATTTTCATGCCGAGGGAATCTCCCACTTCGACATCGGGATCGATCTCCTGCGCCTCCTCGAGATCGATCTCCTTGTAGGAATCGACGACCTCCTCGACCACAGTGACAAATTCGAACAGTTCCACCTCGCCCAAATCGTCATTGTAATGAGCTTCCAGTTCGCGGGTATTGCGATATTTTTTATTGGCAGCGGACAGTACCGCGGATTCCAGCGCCTCGACCAGAACTGCCCGGTCGATGCCCTTCTCCTTGACCACCTGATCAATAATGTGATTGAGATTTCCCAGCATCTGTCAACGTCTCCTCAGTAAAATTTGCCGCTTCCGCTTGTCCCGCTGGCCAGAAAAAAGCGGAAATTTCTAGCGAATTTTTCAAAACAATCTAGAAATCGATTTCTAGATTGGCTTTTTCAATATCATCCAGAGGGATTTCCACCTGAATCCCTTTTTTGTCGGTTAACTGCAAGGCGACTTTGTTGTCGCGCAATCCCTGCAGGAGACCGACGAAGGTTTTACGTCCCCGCCCGCTTTCATCCGGATCCAGGAGCACGGTCGTCTTGATCTTGACCTTGCGACCGGCGAAACGATCATAATCCTGCGGCTTGGTCAGGGGTCGATCCAACCCCGGAGAGGACACTTCCAGCCGGTACGGGGCATCGATGGGATCTTCGACCTCCAGAACCACACCCAGGGCGCGACTGACATCCACGCAGTCATCCAGGCTGATGCCGGTAGGCTGATCAATGAACAGACGCAGCAACCAATCGTGCCCTTCCCGCTTGAATTCGAGTTCAACCAGTTCCATGCCCCGTTCTTCGAGAATGGGGATGATGAGAGCGTGGATTCTGTCCTTGACGGTTCCCTGGGTCATGCAGCAATTCCCCTGCCGGTGTTTCTTGAACTGAACTTAGCCCGAAGAAATAAAAAAAGTGAGCTGGAAGCTCACTTCTCTTTCGTGAACAAGTGTATCGCTACCTTCTTAACACGCAAGGGTTAAAAAAGCAAGAAAAACAATTAAACCGGCATCTGTTACCGTAACTGGAGCAGGGTGATGCTTTCGATATGGTGAGTCTGGGGAAACAAATCGTAGGGCCGCGACCAGAGCAGCTCATAGCCGCCGTGAATCAGGGGGGTCAGATCCCGGGCCAGGGTGGCCGGGTCACAGGATATGTACAGAATTCGCCGCGGCGCAAGGCGGAGCAGTTCCTTGATGACTTCGCGGGCCCCCGTTCGAGGCGGATCCAGCAAAACCAGATCGAAGTTTCCTCCGGCGGCCAGTTCCGTTGCCGCCCCGGCAGCCGGTCGGGCGTGGAATTCAATATGCGTCATGCCGACCCTGCCGGCGTTCCGGCGTGCCCAGTCGATGGCCGGGGCGTAATCCTCCACACCGATGACCCTCCCGGCGATTCTGGCCAGGGGCAGAGTGAAATTCCCCATGCCGCAAAAAAGATCCAGCACCCGGCCTGGCGGATCTTCGGCCAAGGCCGTCACGACCTCTTCTACCATGGCGCGATTCTGCTCCAGGTTGATCTGGGCGAAGCCTCCCGGACCGTAGCCAAGCAGCATCGGCGGTTCCCCCACGGCAATGGACAATTCCTCTTCCCCCCAAATCCTGGCAAGACTCGATTTGCGCCCGGACTGAAGAAAAAGAGCGATTCCGGCCCCTCGTGCCAAAGGCGCCAGAAAGTGGTTCAAGCGGTCCCGGTCGGCGCCCAGATAATGCAACACCGCCCGCACCCGGCCAAGGTCATCGACGGCCATATCCACCTGTGGAATCTGGCGCGCCCAGGGCCTTCCCGCGAGCCATCCGGCGATGACGGACTTGGCGGCATTCAGGGCGGGATGCAAGACCGGACATTGCTCCATGGCCACCACGAAATGGCTGCCAGGGCGGTAAAAGCCCATTGCCAGCTCCTGTGCCGTCAGATGGCACTTGATTTGCGCCCGGCTGCGATATCCCCAAGGCTCCGCAGCAGCGGACAAAGGGCGAATACGACTGCGACAAACGGGCAGCTGACGAGTCAGCAGGTCAGCGAAAATCTGTTCTTTCCAATGACATTGTGCCGAGTACTCGAGGTGCTGCCACTGACAGCCGCCACAATTGCCGAAAACCGGACACGGAGCCTCCCGGCGGTGTGGTCCGGGACTATGGATATTCAGCAGCCGACCTTCGGCGTAGTGCTTTTTGCTGCGCAGGAGGCGACAGGCAATACGGTCACCGGGCGCGGTAAAGGGGACGAAAATCACTTTGCCTTGATGGCGTCCGAGGCCCTGTCCACCAAAAGCCAGGGCCTCGATGGTTAATTCCTCAATGATCGGTTCCGTCATTCCCCTGCCCTTTTCGCCGCTCACCCTCCACCCAGTCGATGCGACTCCACAGTCCGCGGAGGATGCGTACTTCGCGATCAGTGAGGCCGGCGCGGCTGAAAATACGCCGATAACTGCGCAAAATATGATCCGGATTCTGCGGATCCAGATAACCGATATCCAACAAAGTACTACGCATGTGGCCGAACATGGCTTCCTGGCTGGCGATGCTTGCGACCTTGCGCTGGCCCGCGGTTTTGCCGCGAGCGGCCCCAAAGGCCCGGGCGGTTTCATAGAGGCAGACCGCAACCGCCTGTGCCAGATTCATGGAAGGGCATTCGTCCATGGTGGGAATGGTGATGAACCGCTGGCACATTTCCAGTTCGGCTGTGGTCAACCCTTTGTCTTCGCGGCCGAAAACCCAGGCGACGCGACCGTGAAACGTGGCTTCGAGAAGAGTCGCGGCGGCATCATCCGGGTGCAGAAAATCCTCCCGATATTTACCGAATCGACGGGTGGTGCCGGCCGCCAGATGACAGTCGGCCAGCGCCTCGCCCAGGCTCGCATACAATCGGGCCCCTTCCAGCAGTGGCGTGGCCTTGACCGCCATGCGCCGGGCATCATCGACCAGGTGATCCGTCGCGGGGTTGACGAGTCGCAGATCGCTCAGGCCGAAATTCATCATGACACGACAGACCGAGCCGATATTCAGCGGACCCTGGGGTTCCACCAGGACCACGGCCATGTTCTCAAGGTTCATGGGCAGTATTCTTTCAATGCTAAAGCCGCGAAAATCAGCCCAGCCGCCCCAGAAGATGCTGAACCAAAATAGCACCCGCCAAAGCCGCCGTTTCAGTGCGCAAAATCCTTGCCCCCAGGGATACCTGGCGAATGCCCGCCCGACCGGCCTGGTCAACCTCCTCGCCGGCAAACCCCCCTTCCGGGCCGACCAGCAAGGCGACGGAAGCGGGGCGTTTCGTAGTCAAAGCCTGGCCCAGGGTCAGATCCGTTGCCCCCTCGAAGAGCATGAAGGCCTGGTCGGCCCCGGCCGCTTCCTGCAAGGCCTCCTCCCAACCAGTGACAGGTGCCAATTCAGGGATGGTGGGTCGTCGACATTGCTTGGCGGCCGCCAGGAGAATATGAGGCCAGCGATGGGACTTTTTCTGGGGACGATCCCGGTCGGCCAGGGTTGCGGAGCGTTGCGTGACCATGGGCACAATGCGATGAACACCGATCTCCGTCAACTTTTCCAGAATCAGCTCAAACCGTTCCTTGCCGGGCAAGGCCTGAAACACCGTGAACTGCATCTCGCCATCCTTAAAATCCGGAAGGGCCTGAAAGGGTTTAACCCGGTTGTCACCCAGAAAGCGGGCCCGGAAACAGCTCCCGTCCGGTGCCGATACCGTCAGGATGGCACCGGGGCGAAGCTGCCAAAACGCCAAGGCCCCGGCGGCTTGCGGCGCCAGGGCCAGTTCCTCTTCGAGAGTCGGGTAATGGGACAAACAAACCAGGCTGTCCGCACCGGCTTTATTGACGCATGGCCACCGCAAAGCCTGCCTCCCGGAACCGGATATAGCGTTGGCGAGCCTGAGTGGCAAGCTCATCATCATAGATTTCGGCAAAATCGATAACCAGGGAGAACTGCCCGACAAAATGAGGCGAACAGGGACGCCCCATGATCAGTACATCGGCACCGTTGGGATTTCGCTCATCGTGGAGAATGAGGACCGGCTCATCCAGGCAGTCCACGGCCCCATTGTCGTAAGCGTGCGGGACAAAGGCCGATTTCTTCCAGACCCACATAAACCGATCCAGAGTGATTCCCTGGTTTTCGTCACCGACCGTGACCACAATTTTATGGCCGGCCTCGAAAAATTCCTCTGCCAACCGGCACAGATGCAGAGCTTTTTCAGGTCGCCGAATTTTGATGAATTCAACCCGGGTCATGCCATCAGCATGCGGCGGCCACCGAATCCCGGACAAAGGCCGCGCCGCGATCCAGTGCTTCGACATTCGCAGGAATAAAGCGTTTGTTGCGTTCGGGCAGAATCAGTTCCAGGCCGGCCTTCAGGCTGGCGAGGCGGACCGCACCGGTTTTCTCGGCATAGGCGCCCAGCATCAGCATGTTGACCAGGCGCGGATTGCCGATTTCATAGGCCATCTCGTTGGCGGGCATGGCGATCAGGCAAAGATCGTCCCGTTGCGACGGCAGATGATCGACCAGTGATGAATTGTACAGACAGATGCCGCCCGGCTTGATCTGCGAAAAATACTTGTCCATGGCAATCTGATTGAGCAACAGCGCCACCCGCGGTCGCCCGATAACCGGTGAGCCGATTTCACTGTCGGCCACAATCACGGTACACATGGCCGATCCACCCCGTTTTTCGGGTCCGTAGGCCGGAAAATAGGAAGCATTGTGCCCTTCCAGAATGGCTCCGCATGCCAGCAAGTTGCCGATTACCAGGATTCCCTGGCCGCCATAGCCGGCCATAAAAACATTATCGCTCATGGGTCCAATCCGTTTCCGTTGCCCGTGCCGACGGCCCCATGGGGTCAGGCCGACACGGTGATGTCTTTGTAAACCCCCAGGGGGAAATAGCCCATCATCTCACCGCTGACGCGGGCGTTGGCTTCCAGGGCCGACATGCCCCAGTTGGTCGGGCAGGCACCAAGCACTTCGACGAAGGCAAAACCCTGTTTCTCAATCTGCATCCCAAAAGCCTTGCGGATGGTTTTGCCCGCTTCAAGGACCCGTTGCGGGGTATCGACGGCCACCCGGGCGGAAAACCCGGTGCCGCCCAGCATGGCGATCAATTCAGCCATGCGAATCGGATAGCCCTCAACCTTCACATCCCGCCCGTAGGGCGAAGTGGTGGTGACCTGACCCGGCAGGGTGGTCGGAGCCATCTGGCCTCCGGTCATGCCATAGGTGGTATTGTTGAGGAAAATCACCGTCATGAGTTCCCCGCGGTTGGCAGCGTGAATAATCTCCGCCGTACCGATGGCGGCCAGATCGCCGTCCCCCTGATAGGTGAACACAACGCTGTCGGGATGGACCCGTTTGACGCCCGTACCCACTGCCGGCGCCCGCCCATGGGGCGCTTCGACCACATCGATGTCAAAGTATTCATAAAGCAGGACGCTGCATCCTACCGAACCGATGCCGATGGTGCGATCCTGCACACCGAAATGATCGATGGCTTCCGCCACCAGTCGGTGCACAATACCATGATGGCATCCGGCGCAGTAATGGGTCGCCGTCGTCTTGAGAACCTTCGGCCGCTCGAATACCGGTTGCACGCTTACAGCCATGATTAATCCTTGTAATGTTTGCGAATCTGTTCAAGAAGCTCTTCCGGCGTCGGCAGCGAACCGGTACCCCCCGGCCGACCGTAAAAACGCACGTCGGCCTGTCGATCCACGGACAGCCGCACATCCTCGACCATCTGCCCGTTGTTCAATTCGATGCAAAGCACCTTGGGAGTCCGGGCAGTCGCCTGGAGGTACACCTCGGAGGGAAACGGGAAGACCGTAACGGGCCGAATCATTCCGACCTTCATGCCTTCTCCGCGGGCCATGTCGATGGCCGTCCGCGCGATGCGCGCCGCACAACCGAAAGCGGTGACCAGCAACTCCGCACCGTCCAGATTATCCGTGGCACACCGGGTCTCGCGTTGTTTGATCAGGTCGTATTTGGCATGCAGATGCCAGTTGTGCGCTTCCAGTTCGCCATCCTTGAGCATCAGGGATTTAACGACATTGGCGTGGTTGCGCCGGCCCTTGCCGCAGACCACCCAGTCTTTCTCCGGAAGATCAGCCGGACGGTGATAGGAGTGGGGAATCAATGCTTCCTTCATCTGGCCGAGCATGGCATCCCCCAGGATCATGACCGGCGTCCGGTAGCGATCGGCCAGATCGAAGGCCAGCATGCCCAGATCATACAATTCCTGGACCGACCAGGGTGCCAGCACGATAAGGCGGTAACCGCCGTGTCCGGCCCCCTTTACAGCCTGAAAATAGTCGGCCTGGGAGGCATCGATACCGCCGAGACCAGGCCCGGGGCGTTGCATGTTGACGATCACCGCCGGGACTTCGGAACCGGCCATGAAGGACATGCCTTCAGCTTTCAGGGAAATACCCGGACCCGAGGACGAGGTCATGACCCGCCCTCCGGCGGCGCCGGCGCCCAGCACCATGTTGATGGCCGCAACTTCGCTTTCCGCCTGAAGAAAAAATCCTCCGACCTTGGGCATCTCCCTGGACATGTATTCCGGGATATCATTCTGGGGGGTAATGGGATAGCCGAAATAATAACGGCAACCGGCCTCGATGGCCCCCATGGCAACCGCTTCATTGCCCTTGACAAACAACCGATTATTCAATGCTTCCTCCGGACCGACAAATATGAACAGCAACCCGGCAAACCAAAGACAGAACGCCGAGACTGTTCTGCCGGGTTGGGTTTACTGAGCCTTTTTCTGACGATAAACGCGGATGGCCACATCCGGGCAGACCCTGGCGCACAGGGCACAGGAGACGCACTTGTCCTGATCCTCGTCGCTGATTTCGACCAATGGATAACCCTGTTTGTTGAGCTTTTTCCCAACGGAAAGCAGTTTCTTCGGACAGGCTTCCGCACACAGACCACAGCCCTTGCAAAACTCTTCGTCGATGACAATTTTCTTCACAATTACACATCCTTGCAGATTGTTCTCGAGTCGATTCAAGTCGCATATTTCTGGCGCATATCTTTGGCAAAATACCAAATCGAAAGGTAATATTCAACCTGAAACTCGGCTGTAGAGTCGCACCGAAGGAACCCGAAGGACTGTCTTGGCAGGGGTGAAGGACTGCGCTGGAAACCAAAAAGTAACGGTTCAGGCAAATCTGTCGGGCTGTTTGGGAAGCATAAACAAGGGTTTAGCCATATTGGCCGAATCCCTTGGGCCGCCTGAGGTATCGAGCCAGGCCTCATAAACCTTTATACGAATTTTTTTTCGTCACACAGCAAAGACAATCAAAGAAGCGGCAGATCATCCCTCGCCAAGGCGCCGCAACCGCATCAGGACCTCCTGGTTCCCGGGATGCAGCAGCAAGGCGTCATGGTAAAGTTCCCGGGCCCGGAAAGTCAGTCCGGATCGCTCGTAAAGGCCGCCGGCCAGGAGGATCAGATCCAGGCTGCCGGGGACTCTTTCCAAGCCGGTTCGAGCCGCGGACAAGGCCTCATCAATCCGCCCCTGCTCGACCAGGAAATAGGTCAGACGCAAAAACGCGTCCGCTTCAGGATGAGGGGTCTGCCGGGCAACATCCACTGCCTGCCGAAAACCCCATTCGGCCCGCAGGGGTTGCTCTTCTTTTAGTCGCCATTCCCCATACTGCAGATAGGCGGCACTGTGCGGAGGCAAGACGGTCCGCAGTTCCCGGTCGGCAAACCCCTCCCGACTCAAGTATTCCAGCCAGAACAGGGTCTGTTCAGGGGCCAGGTGCAGAAGCCCCTTGACCCCCGCCAAAGCCTGTTCGGGCCTCTGGTTGTCCAGCAACCAGAGGACATTGTCCCGCCGCATGTCAAGATTGAGCGGTGAAAAACGCATGCCACTTTCCATGAGCGCGGCCCCATCCTCCATGCGCCCGCGCCCCGCCAGCAACCTTCCCAATCGATACAGCATGGGTCCATTGACCGGATTCAAGCGTAGCCCCGCAACGAACGCCGGCAACGCCCCGTCGTAATCTCCATCCGCAAGCCGGGCTTCTCCCAACAGCAGATGTGGACGATAGTCCAAAGGTGTCCAATACCTGGCTCTGGACAGTCGCGGCGAAAGAAGCGGCGGGGCCACAGGGTCTGTTCGTCTTGACAATCCCGGACTGCCGTTGCGTCCAAGCATCGTAAAACCTTGCCCGCCCAGAAACAAAATCCCCGTAACCAGCAACGAGCCGACCAAGATGCAGCTCACCACTTTCCCCGAGGTGGTAAAAATACGTGCCGGCCGGTCCAATGTGCCCATGGAACCGAAATCAACGGCACTCAACAGCAATCCGGCCAACAAAAACCACCACAAGCCCGCATCCAGAGAGGGGGAACTTGCAAAAAGCAAGGCAATCAGGCCGGCCGCAACCGCTGCCGCCAGCAACAGGGATAAACGATTGTGCCGCCTTCGCCATCCGGCGAAAGATTCTCGCAGCAGAGCAACGGCGAAGCCGCAACAAAAAAGAATGCCGATAACGCCGCCGGCCAACAACCAGGACCAAATCGGATGTTGCGAAGCCGGGGCAGGCCCCCCCACGGCCAGCACGGCATGGGAGTAACGGGGCAGCAGGTACTCCTCGTTGCCCAAGCCGATACCGAACAGAATATGGCTGCGCACCATGGCCAGACGGTCAAAGATCAGCGCCGTCGAAAGACGGTGGGAAGCCTCGGGGGACATCAGGCTCACCCTGAAACACAGCCCGGCAGCCAGCACCGACAAGGCTGCAAACCCAAGGGGCCAAGCCCACCAGGAGCGCGTTTCCCGGCGCGCCAGCAA
Source organism: Desulfuromonas sp. CSMB_57 (assembly GCF_020194955.2). Taxonomy (GTDB): domain Bacteria; phylum Desulfobacterota; class Desulfuromonadia; order Desulfuromonadales; family Syntrophotaleaceae; genus JAFCIY02. The sequence goes on from NZ_JAFCIY020000006.1 coordinate 65,188, forward strand.
AAACGCTGCAAAACAGCCGAATACGCCGGACATGAGCAGCAAGCCGAGGGGCGTGGCCAACCGAACCCCGGCCAATAACATGAACAATGCGGCCAAAAACCAACTGAGGTGAAGGTTGAGTTGTGGCCGTTTGAACAAGGAAAGGGTTCTTTGGAAAAAATTCCCGTAGGCCACCCCCGGCCGAAAGCGGATGAACACCGCCAGTGTCAATGGCAAAACCGCCCAAACTCGAAACAAGGGTGCAGGAACCAACGGCCAGAAATGGGAAGGATTGGCTGTCAAGACAGGATCCTTGCCGAACCCGACCAGCAAAAAAAGGGCAAAAATACCGCCACCCCAGCCGATAAGTTTGATGTTCGAAGTCAATTCCTCCCGGTCTCGACCCAAGTCGGCCATCAAGACAAACAGCGCCGTCAAGATAACCAGTCCGAAAAAGCCGTTGAGCGTTACCTCGGGAACCAGCGCCAAGGGCATCCAGGTGCCGGGATTCAAAATCCAGATGCTGTCCCGGTAAAGCTCCCAAGTGCCTGGGGCCAGAAACTTCAAGACAACGGGAGGCAAGGGAACCAGTTGTGCGAGGGTCAGGATCATCCAGCCCATTAGCGCCCAGAACCCTGGCGGCAGAGCCAAAGGTTTTTCTTTTTCAAGCAACCGAGCCATCAGGCCGATCAAAATCAGGCATAAAAGAACGCTCATGGCCAGCGGTTGACCTGGGTGAGGCAGCCACAGGGCCAGCAGGAGAAAAGCGCCCAAAACCACATTGCAAAATTTAGACATGAAAATCCTTCCCGAAAATCACCGCTTCCGGATTTGTCGTCACCAAGGCCCGGGCCGGCCCTTCACCAATAATGCCGGCAGCCAGTTGCTGCCCATGAGATAAAAGGGGTTTACGGAATTCGCTGGAGTGGCCGTCGCTGGCTAAAAAGTGCACCAGCCCCGCTTCCAGCAGATAAATGGCGCAAGCGCGACAAGCCTGGCCAAACTCGCCGGTCAGGCTGCCGGCGGTAACCTGAACCAGGGCTCCGACCTCGACCAGATGCCGAAGCCGATCCGGATTCCGAAGAATGGTGGGATTTCTCTCTGGATGAGTGATGATGGGGCGCAAACCGGCCGCCTGCCATTCAAAAAGAGTCTTTTCCGCCTCTGCAGGCAGATGACTATGGGGAAACTCGAGAAGAATATAAGGGGTGTTGTTGATGGTAAACCGACCAGCCAACTGGGGTGGCAAGGCGGCCACGACATCGCCGCCGGTCAAGACGGTCAGCGGTATGCCGTGCAGCAGCAATTGACCATTCAATTGGGCGACCTGTCGAGCCAGGTCCATGTCGTCAACCCCCTCGTGCTTGACATGAGGAGTGGCAACAATATGACTGACTCCATCGTCGACGGCCATTTGTGCCATGCGCAGCGAGGTCTGCAGATCCGGCGAGCCGTCATCAACGCCGGGAAGAATATGACAATGCAGATCAATCATGTTGCCTCGGGTTGACCGGTCGCCTTCTTATTTTTTTTGTCACCTTCGTAATAGTGATAGTAGCTGTGGTGATAATAGGAGGTTTTCTCAATCTCCAAAGAGTTTATAACGACTCCCAAAAGCCGGGCATTGATATCCCTAAGCATTTTAATGGAACGTTGGGCAATGTCATACGAAGTTTTCCCGGCCAAGGCGACCAATATCACTCCGTCAAACAAACTGCTCAGCAATCGGGCGTCGGAGACGGGCAGCACCGGCGGCGAATCACAGATGATCACATCGAACTCCTGTCCCACGGAGTCGAGCAACATTCCAAGCCGACTTGATATCAGCAACTCGGAAGGATTGGGCGGAATGGGCCCGGCAGGAATAACCGACAGGTTGGGAATATTGGTGTGACACAGGATGTGTCCATCCGTGGCCCCAGCCAGGTAAGTACTGAGGCCTTTACTGTTGTTCACCTTGAAAATCTGGTGAAGCCTCGGTTTGCGCAAGTCGCCATCAACCAACAAGACCCGTTTTTCCGACTGGGCCAGAACCATGGCCAAATTGACGGCGGTGGTCGACTTGCCCTCTCCCGCGCCGGAACTGGTAAACAGAATACGTTTCGGTGGTCGATCGGCAAAAGAGAGAAAGATGGCGGTTCGCAGGCCGCGATAGCTTTCGGCAAACGGTGACAATGGATCGCGCAGCACCGCTTCTTCAGGCCCGTGCTGATGTTTGTGGCGGCGTGACACCACGCCCAGAATAGGCAGACCAAGGGCGGCTTCAGCCTGTTCCGGTTCCTTGATGGTGTTGTCCAGATAATCAAGCAAAAAGGCCAGGCCGACAGCCCCAAAAAGGCCCACCACCATCCCGATAAGCAAATTGGCTTTTTTCCAGGGCTTGGCAGGCACCTTTGGGGGTACCGCCTGCTCCACCAGCCAGAGGCTGACGGGCTGTTTCTCCTCAGTGATACTCTGTTCCTTGAGGCGCAGCATCAGGGCATCGTATAACTGGCGATTGGTATCCACCACCCGCTTCAACGCACCGTACTGAATGAATTTTTCGTTGAGGTTAAAGGCTTCGGACTTCGTTGAAGAGAGCTTTCCGCGTAGGGTGCGCTCGTTGGACAGTGCCAGTTCGTATTCATTGCGAATGGAACGTGTTATGCGGTCGATTTCCTGGCGTTTTTTTCTTTCCAGGACCGAAAGATCGCCTTGCGCTTTAACCATCAACGGATGGCGAGAACCGTATTTGTTGGACAACTCCATGATGTTTTTTTCGGTTTCAACAATCTGGGCCCGGATAGCTTGCAGAGCCGGGTCGGCGGAGACCGCTGCGACAGCCTCGACGTTCTGGTAGTTGCTGCCGGCGCGTCCGACTTTTGCAGAAAGAATTTCCAATTCCTTGCGTCGTGTTTCTGCCCGCAGCAGTTGCAGATTGATCTCCGAAAGCGTCTCCGGCGTGACAGTCAATCGGTCTTCCAAAGTAACAATGTTGTTGGCTCGCATGTAGGCTTGCAGCGCCTGTTCGGATTTTTTCAGCTTTTCGGCTTCGGATTCGGCTTTTTTCGACATCCATTCGAGATTGCGCCGAGTGGCTTCCATTTTCAGTTCGAGGGTCTCTTCGATGTAGGCCCGGGCGGTCGTATTGGCGACCAGAGAAGCCAGTTGCGGGTTGGGAGAAAGATAGACGATGTCCACCAAACGTGTGCCTTCTACCGGTCGCACAGTCATGTGACTGCGGATTTCCTCGATGATGAATTCGCGCCGTTTGTTGTCGTCGGCAGGGGGTGGGTCGCCGCCACTTTCGGCCAATCCAATGGTCTTCTGCCGTAAACTACCCACCCCGTTCTTGAGCAGACGCCAAGAGGCCTGAAGCCAGGATTGGCGCTTCAATGCGGCTTCGTGGTATGCGTCGTAATTTCTTTCCAGATCGAGGAGATTGATCACCCGCCCGACAACCGCCCTACTGCGTATGAGTTGGTATTGGGTCTGGTAGAATTCGGGATCGATGCCGCGACCGGAAGATGAACCACCGAGGCTTTCGCCCTCGACTTTTTCAATCATAACCCTCGCCGCCCCTTCATAATAAGGCGTAGCAGCAAAGGTGCCTACAAGAACCAGTCCAAACACCGACAGAAAAAAGATTGCGGCAACTCTTTGGTATTTCCGCAGGGTATTGCCTATGTCACGCAGATGAATTTCCGATCGGTTCAAGGCCATAAATCATCCTTCTCTCAAGTAGTGAATCCAAGGCTGGCAAGCGGATGACATCGGACTGGGCGCCATGGGGCACCAATAATCGATTAGGCTTGACGGCGCCTCTTACCCGTTGGTTTCAGAAAAAGCTTTCGGGAACCACAATAACGTCTTCGTGAATGACCGGCATATGCAGCGGTACCCGTTGCATGACATTTTCGACACCATCTACTTTTCGGATAATACGCACCCGCTTTTGAGCTGCCAGTTCCGTAAAGCCCCCAGCCATAGTGATGGCCTTGATGACGGAAGTTCCCGGTTCAAGTCGGAAGGACCCCGGCCGTCTCACCTGACCGGTGACATAATAGACGCCCGCCCGAGGTATGAAGACGCTGTCTCCGTCCTGCAGAGCAACATCCGCTGTTCCTTCTCGGCGATCCAGCAAATCCCGGAGATTAACATTGATTTGTTGCTCGGCCTCCTGGGGAGAGCTTCTCTTGCGATTAATGGTGGCCTGAAAGTCGGCATCCGGGGTCAGGCCACCGGCTTTGGAGATCAACTCCATGAGCGAGGTCGAACCACTCAGTTCATGCAGACCGGGTGTCCGCACCTCGCCCATGATGGTCACCCGTTGGCTGCGAAACTCTTCCACGAAAACCGTTACCTGCGGATCCCTGATATACCCGTTGGCAAGTTCGCGCCCAATCTTTTGCGCTGCCTGGGAAACCGTCAGGCCGCCGATGGCCACCTCCCCCACCAAGGGAAAAATGATGGTTCCCTGGCCGCTGACCCGGGCATTGGTGTTCAAATCGGGATTGTCGTATACCAGAACCCGTAACACATCCCCTTCCCCGATACGGTAGTCGATCTCAGCGGCATAAGTTAAAACGGGTACCCAAAAACATACCAGCAACGAAAGAGCAAGGATCCAAGGGACATTTTTCATGGCAGTGGGCCTCCTCATGTCTTGCGCCAGCCCGGTTTACAGCGAAAATACCAAGTTCAGATAGGCGGTATTTCGATCATAATCCAAGGTCGGCAGGTTGGAATCCCGTTGTAAAAACTCATAACCACCGGCCAGCGTCAACCAATCCGTAAAAGCATAGCGTAAATCAAATCCGGCACCGAAAAAATCGTCTTTTCGGGACGTGCCTTTATAATCGTTATCACGATAGGACAGGTTGACAGATGCAAGAAGGTTCGGAAGGATACGCTGGTAATACCGTAGTTGAAGACGATGAGACAGAATATAGTCCGCCGCGGCGATATCCGATTCGTTGTTCCGTCTGCTGAATCGCAATTGAATATGGGTTTTTGGCGTAAAGCGATGGACAAACTGGGCCTCGGCCAAAAAGTTGCTTTCTTCATCCAGTCCGGCCTGATCGAAGTCTTTCAGTCCATAACCGGCCAGCAGGCGCCAACGAGATTTGGCAGTCTGCTGCCACTGAACGCCGGCCAAAAATTGATGTTCCTGACTGTCCGACTGGATATCCTGATCATAATCTACATTTATGAAATTATATTCGACAATAAGACTGGTGCGCGGCATAAAACGATAAAATCCGCGACCGGTGAACCGATGATCATCCCGTTCGCGAAAAGCGTTTTGATCCGAACTGTAACTGAGGGTGTAAAAAGAATACTCAGCTTCAACGGTGGTTTTGGGGGTGATTTCATAGCTGATCAGGGCATTGAACAGATTGGACTTGAATTTCTCCGTTTCGGTACTGTCACCGGTCTGGTAAGGGTCATAATCAATTTCAAACACATTGAACATCTCTACTGAAAGGCCGCCACGGAAATTATAGCTGAGCAATGCCTGAGCTTTATGGTTTTCACGATCCTCTTCATCGAATCGTTTATGCAGCAGCAAATCGGCTTGGTAACCGGCGAAGGCCTGAAAACGGCCGACTCCCTTGTCGCGAAACCTGGTCAATTCAAGGCCACCGGGTGCGGTATTCAGGGTGTTCAGACTGATGGGCTGGAAACGGCTGGCCGGCAAGGCCACCCATACACCAGGAATGATGCGGGTAATGAAATCGCTGCGTTTTCCGGTATCAACATTGAAGACGTTGTCCGTAAAGGTCTCTCCGATGGACAGGTAAGGATGGATATATCCCCTTTTACTGCCGATGACCTCGCCAAGACTGCCCAGCCCCCCCACGGAATCAAAGGGTCCACTGGAAAACAGGGTCGAAGGCACAATCGACGCAGGTTGTTCCACCGCAGCTGCCGGTTCGACCATGGTCGGCGACTCAGCGACAACAGCATCCTCGGCCCAACTCCGTTGTCCCATGGATAACGCCAGCAACAATCCCCCCCAAACCATTGCTCTTTTCATAGCACCCCCAAAAAAGAAATGTGACAGACCGCCAGCGCCATGAGGTTCACGGAACGAGCGGTAATCCCCAGGGTCGTAACCATGATTGCCATTTGAAAACAACGCCCCTACGGCCCCGGAGAAACACGGCGAAATTCACTTATATTTCTACCAGAAGAGCGAGTCGTGTCAATGCGTTGCCAAGGATGCCAAAACGAGAGTTGCACGATGACTTCGATAGTTCTCAGACAGGGCGTTTGCGATTGGCAATCCCCATTCTTGCCAAGGTTGCCTCAGCCAGTTCTGTATGGTTTGTCCCTGCCTTTTCGGTTTCGCCGGTTTCCCGGTATTCCGGAACCAGTTCCTTGAGGACAGTGAGCACTTTCTCTGCATCCAGATTGCGAGTGCCGACCAACAGGGCTTCTGTTTCCCGTCGCAGAAATTCTTCAGTAACGGTAGTCGCCTGGAGCACCCGGATTTTTTCATGCCGGGTGGCTTTGACACCCTCACCAGCTATCAACAACTCTTCGTACAATTTCTCACCGGGGCGCAAACCGGTAAAGACAATGTCAATATCTTCATAGGGACGCAGACCCGAAAGCCGAACCATTTCCTCCGCCAACCAGACGATTTTAACCGGATCTCCCATGTCCAGGAGAAAGATTTCTCCCCCCTCGCCCATGGAGCCGGCCTGCAGGACCAGTTGTACCGCTTCGGGGATGGTCATGAAAAAACGGGTCATCTCGGGGTGAGTCACGGTTACCGGACCGCCTTTGTGGATCTGATCCCGGAAGGTCGGAATAACGCTGCCATGGCTGCCAAGTACATTGCCGAAACGGACCGTTACCGCTTTGGTACGGCCGCTTCGAGGCAGATTTTGCACATAGATTTCTGCCGCTCGCTTGGTTGCTCCCATGATGTTCGTGGGATTGACGGCCTTATCCGTGGAGATCAATACAAAATGCTCTGCCCCGATAGCCACGGTGGCATCGACGATATTGCGGGTGCCGAAAATGTTGTTTTTAACCACCTCAACTGGGTTGACCTGGGACATGGGAACATGCTTGTAAGCGGCGGCATGAAAAACAACCTGGGGCTTGTGCTCCCAGAATACCTGGGCTACGCGATCTTTGTCCCGAACATCGCAAAGGCTGGGGACAATGTGGCGTTCCGGATAGCTTTCCCGCAATTCGTTTTCCAGGTGAAACAAAGGAGTTTCGGCATTTTCCACCAGGACCACCCGGGCCGGATGGAACCGACAAACCTGCCGGCAGATTTCCCGGCCGATACTGCCGGCTGCGCCCGTAACCAGAATTCTCTTGCCGGCCAGGTACTGCTGAATCTCAGGCAGGTCAAGTCGAATCGGCACTCTGCCCAACAAGTCTTCAAGTTGTACCTGGCGGCAATGTTCCAGAGCGACCCGGCCGTTGATGATGTCACCCGCCGCCGGAAAAATTTTGGAGACGATGCGGTTCTTTTGGCAGAAACCAACGATTTCACGCAATTCTTTGGGATTCACGGAGGTTTGCGCGATGATCACCAAGTCGATCCCCCGTTGTTGGCATACCCTCTCCAAGTCTTCAAAAGTACCGAGGACGGGTATCCCGTGAATCACTTTGCCGACCCGCTTCGCATCGCTATCCAAATAACCCAGAATGGACTTGTCCATTTTAGGATTTTCACGCATTTCCCTGACAATGGATTGAGCAACCGCCCCGGAGCCAATGATTAGAGCGGTTTTGGGGCGCGAATTATACCCTTTGGACCGCAAAGCAATCTGCTCCCGGATGATTCGCGTAAGTACCCGAAGGCCGATCATCATCGAAAAGCACAGAATAAAGTCCAGAATGATAACCGATCTGGGTAAACCCGGTTTAAAGGGAAAGAACACTTCATACATAACAAAGAGACCGGATGCAATAAGGTTTGCTTTGAGAATCTGCACCAGATCTGGCATAGAGACATAACGCCACCAACCCTCGGAGAGGCCCATGGCCCAGAAAACGGTTAATTTGATGGCAATCAAATAGGGAATCAACTGAAGAACGGCATTCCAGTAATCCGCCGGAACAGCCAAGTCGAACCGAAGTCCGAAGGCACTGATTAAAGAAAGAACAATTACCAATACGTGAACAACAAGTATCCAGAACTTCCTGAACTTCAGGGTCAAATCATAGATATTGATATTCATCGCTTTACCATCCACCATTTTCCATGAAAACAAAAAAGTTTCTTGACTACCCTTCTAAGAAAATATCATGGCCGCTTCTCTTGTCAAACGGCAGGTTGAATAATTTTCCTCGACAAGCTCATTAAATACTGCTTACCGTGTCACCGCTCATCCATCGCCCAAAACCTCACTCAAATTCTGAAAAATCAGACACATCTCTTTTTCTCCCAAGGTGGGATGGACCAGGAACATCAAACTCGTTTCCCCTAGCCTCCGCGCGACCGGCAAAGGCTTCGCGGGAGCCCAACCGGCAGCAATGAACGCCTGCTCGCGGTAAAGTTCCGGGCAACTACCTGAAAAGCACGGCACGCCGCGATTCCTCAATTGTTCCAGAATACGGTCTCGGTCCCACCCGGGAGGCAAGTGTTCCGGACGCAGGAAGGCATAATACTTATAATAGCTGTGGAAATAGTCCGCTCCAGGGTTGGGAGTTCGCAGGACGGACAGGGACGCAAGCATTTTTGTCAACAATTCAGAATTGGCGCGTCGCCTGGTCACCCATCCATCCAGTTTTTGCAACGCCCGGCGACCGAGAACGGCCTGCATCTCAGTCATCCGCCAGTTGGTGCCGAAGGAGTCGTGTAACCAGCGGAAGGCAATCCCGCTGCGTGGCGGCCAACTTTTTGTCAGGTTGCGTCCATGGTCTTTGAAAGACCAGGCCCGCTGCCAAATCTGTTCATCATCGGTGCAGACCATGCCCCCTTCTCCGCCCGTGGTCATGATTTTATCCTGGCAGAAGGAAAAGGCGGATACGTCGCCCAAGCTGCCGACGGGTCGTCCTTTGTAGCAGGCGCCATGGGCTTGGGCGCAGTCCTCGATGACTTTGAGCTTATGCTGCCGTGCCAGCGCCAGGATCGGGTCCATGTCGCAGGGCCAGCCGGCAAGATGGACCACGATAATGGCCCGGGTGCGGCTCGAAATCAGGGGTGCTATGGTTTCTGCGGTAATATTCTGACTTTCGGGGTCCACATCGGCGAGAACCGGCACGGCGCCTCGCATCACAATCGCACTGGCCGACGCAATAAAGGTACGGCAACTAGTGATGACCTCATCGCCGGGCCTGATGTCCAGCGCTTGCAATGCCAGTTCCAGGGCCACGGTTCCGTTGGCCACAGCAATTGCATGACGCACGCCGACCTTGCCGGCAAACTCGGTTTCGAACTCACGCCCCTCCGGACCGGTCCAATAATTGACCTTTCCCGAAGCCAGAACTCTGTTCACAGCTTCCATGTCCCCCTCATCGAAAACCGGCCAAGGGGCAAACTGTTCGAGAACCGGTCTATTCTGCTGCTCCATGGGGATTGGGGAATTCACTTTCATTGCTTCTCCTGGGGTGGGCTTCCGCTAATTTCCATTGCCCCTCCAACTTGACTGCGGCGCGTTCCTGATCCAGGTCCGGCTCAACCAAGTAGGAGTTGGGAGCAACCCCCTGCCGCTGAAAAACCAGGCAGAGCGTACGCAGAATAATTTTCAGGTCCAGCCAAAGGCTGCGATTTTCGACATACCAGACGTCCAGAGCCAATCGTTCATTCCATGGCAGAAAGTTTCGGCCATGAATCTGCGCCCATCCCGTCAACCCGGGACGAACGGCATGCCGCATCCGTTCCCTATCGTTGTAATAAGGCAGATACCGGGCATACAGCGGACGCGGCCCTACCAAACTCATATCGCCTCTGATTACATTGAGCAATTCGGGCAACTCATCCAAACTGGTCGTTCTCAAAAGTGTACCAAATCTGGTTAAACGTTCTCCGTCGGGCAACAAATTTCCTGCCGCATCCCTGGCATCCAGCATGGTCCGGAACTTGAGAACCGTAAACGGCTGTTCATTCATTCCGACCCTTGTCTGGCGAAAAAATACCGGTGAACCAAGCAGCCACCGGCACAAAAAAACCAATAATATCAAGGCCGGCGATAGCATCACTATCCCGGCCACGGCAGCTGTGACATCGAACACCCTCTTGGCGTCAACCATGGAATTCAACCCTGTCCTGTCAAACGATAAAATTTATCCGGCCAGAAGAATTTCAAGGGCGCAGCTGTCCCCGGCAAAAACCAGTACCGGCTTGGGATGTGGGCCACCCGGAATCCCCACTTTTCCTTGTACCTGTCCAGATGAGGCTTCTCCCTGGCATGCATTCCATCGACCACCTGCACCACTTCTGGATTGTTCCTTCCGAGATGCTTCATCATGGCAAACTGCAGTCCCGTACACGCTTGGGCCAGTCGGCCGGATTCATTCATGATGATACTATCAAGGTAGGCTGTAGATTCAATGATAAAAGTGATCATGTATGCGGATAGTTTTCCATCAATGAACCCTCCTAGAACACAAAAAAAATTGTTGTCGAAATATCTTTTGATATATTTATTGTATAAATTACGGCTCATCAATAGACCATAACGTGTACGATTATAATTGGCACGAAACAAATCCACCCCCTCCTTCAACAAGAATTCAGGATTATCAATATGAACTATTTCCATCAATTTTAAACATTTCCTTATATCCCAACGACGCGTTTTGCATAATCGATGCGCACCGAAGCCTTTCATTTCATCAAACAGATGTAGAGGTAAACTTCCGTTAGCCAAATGCGCATTATTCTCTTCAACGGTGGCGCGATAACCCCAGCAGCACCTACATGGCTTACCAACCTCATCGCCATGGAGTCTGGCCATCCAGTGGACCGGTTCGTAAAAGCCGTGGTTCTTCTTCCAAAATCGCTCGCGAAACTCCTTGATTTTCCAGCCATGGCGATCTAACCAGGCGGCGTATTCCTCTTCGCTTGCAGGAAAAACCTGAAAATTCGGGATGACATAATCGTGCTCCCAGTCATATTCAATCTGGGAAGCTGTTGACTCCCCACTTAAGGGACCCCGGACCTTGGAGGACAGCGGTGATTTGGATGAGAGGACTTCTTCGGTCATTTTCTTGCCTCGTGGTCTTGGCCAACCACTCATTTAATAAGGAGCGGCGGCAAGGAGGTTAAAAAATCATGGCCGATAGGCTTGGCCCCAAACATGGAGTTTGACTGCCCTCCCTGACACCCCCAGCGTGAGCTCCCAGGGTTTTCCGGGTAAACAGGCATTAAATGCGAATATTTCTTCACATGTTCTTTGAATTGTATCATTTTCTGGGGGATTGCAAGCCATTGGTGCCATTTAGTCGACAATTCAGAAAAACCGGTACCATCTAAACATGATTCAGCACATGTGAAACATTAAAAAGGTTCGTTTAGTCTTTATAAGTCAAACAACAAACATGCTGGTTTTTCAATAAAAAAAGGGAACACATTAAACTTGCCCCCCAGCAACTCGGCAGTGATTTAATTTGAATTTTTATGGTTGGTAAATTCGAACTATCCTTGCCAAATACGCTCAAATTCAAAAAATTTCAAGACCTTTGTCCTAAACTCATGATTTTTCCATTGCAGTTTCAAAAAAAAGATATCTACGTACAATGCAATGCGGCAATTCCTTATAACCAATCATGCGATGCATCCATAAAGCAGGAATGTTTTTGGTGACATAGCAACCGTAGGCCTTGTGGAAACCTTGGTCACGTAGAATCTCTAGAACCCGTCCGTGAAAAGCGGTGGAAAGGCCACTTCCACGCTGCCCAACATCGACCTGCATGTCGAACAAATAGGCCTCATTATCGCCAAGGTTCAAGCCAAACCATTTCACGTGCGGATGCACAAAAGGAAGAAGACTTATCTTGGGTGTCACGTACCACAGATCGCCGACCACGCGCTTGCCCTCCACCATGACAAAAGTGCGGTACCCGCGTTTGAAATAATACCGTGCCCGCTCGCGCCGACTTCTCAAAGTGTATTTCAAATCCATAAAATGGTATTCCTGTTCACCTAAATCTAGAATATCCAGATTGGCCAAGGATGATTTTTTTAAAGCAGGTAAAGAATGGAGGTCTCTCTCTGCTGGCACCATTTCCTCTTGTTTATACAGGGAAATTTTCAACGCCGAAAAAAAACCAAATTGATGCCAATGTTCAAGAAATTGGTAATATTTGGTCATCATAAGTTCGCGCATTGCCATCGTCCTTTAGGGGATAAATGTTGTTGGCATTTTGCCCGACAATCCTTGCAAACATATCTTCATACTTGGAAAAAATTTTTTCAATGACTGAAAAGATTCTAACGGCCGATTTCCATGAATATTCATAAAACGCATCCGAACCAAATATGATCCTCCTTGAATCAACCGTTTTCAAAATTACCTCAATCGAACTCAAAGACAGAGAGGATGTATCAATAAAAAGATGTTCATGTTTATTTAAAAGCTTTACCAGAATGGGTATTGCCGCGCTTTGGACCTCCTCAAAACTCAACCCATAAACACCTGCGTGGGCGATCACAACAGGCCAGTCGGTCCGACCAAAATCGATCTTTGCCAAATTTTGCAATACTCCATTGTTGCGGTAAGCAGCACATTTCATTCTCGGGCTTGGGCCGCCATGGATAATGACCGGAAGGTTATTTTTTTTTGATGAATCCAGCAGCGCATTGACTCTATCCAGCCCTGCCGTTGAGGACAGATCGTGACCGGACAGGTTGGGATGCACTTTCAAGACCTCGATTCCATAAATTCCCCGATTTCGCCGCACATCTTCTTCGACCTCTTCAGCCGCCAGGGTATTGGGCAGGGAATACCCAAGGATAAATCGAGGATCGCCTCCAAAAATTCTGGCCATTTCCGCAAGCCGCGTTTCAGCCGTCCTACCGGGTTGCGCCACGGGCAAAAGAACCAAGCGCTTTATCCCGGCGATCATCGCCTGATCCATGCAGGTTCGAGGCCCGGAATGAACATACAGGCAACGCAGAGCCAGCAGCATCATTCTTTCAGCCCGCTCCTCTGAAGCATCCGACGAAAAGCCGATACCTTCGTTACATTCGAAAGATCCTATACGGGGGGGAACATATTTAACGTTGCCGGTGCTGAAGACACCTTCCGTCTGGGAATTAGGTTCATACCGACCTTGGTCGTACATCACCTCATATGGATGAACATGCCCATCGGTCAACGTGACCGATTTTGAAATGTTCAATATTGTTGAAAGATACCGCCTGACGGATGCGTCATCCATCCACATGGCTGTTCTCCATGGCCATATTGCGCAATGCGGCGCGATCGACTTTTCCGCGGCCGCACCGAGGGATTTCCGCAATCCTCAGCAATCGTCGCGGAACCATGTAGCCAGGAATGCGTTCGCGTAATTTGGACAACGCTTGGCCGAGATCCAAGGTCTTGGTCTCTTCAATAAATCCTACCAACTCAGGCAACCCACCACGATTAACAGCAACGACCACCGCATCCCGGACACCGTCAATACCAAGCAGGGCCTGCTCGATTTCTCCCAACTCGACGCGATACCCCATGATTTTGACCTGATTGTCGCCTCTGCCGACGAACACGTAATGGCCGTCATCTCGCTGGAAAGCGAGATCTCCGGTTCGATACCAGGTTTGAAGCGGTGCCCCATTGATTTCGGCCCTGAAGAATAAATCTGCTGTACGGTCCGCTTCGTTGAGGTACCCCCTGCTGAGTCCCGGTCCTGCTAGACACAACTCGCCGATTTCCCCGAAGGGGACAGGTATTTGATCCTGGTCAAGCAGAACCGCCTGCATGCCCTTGCAGGGCAAACCGATGGGTATGCGATCGCCAGGGTTATCCGGAGGTTCCTGAACCGGGTAGCAAAAAGAGATGCCCGTCGCTTCGGTAGGACCATAGACATTGAAGAAGCTCTTGCTGGGAAAAACCTCCATCCATCGGGTCAATGTCCGAGCCGGCAGGGCATCGCCGCCAAAAAGAACCCGATCCAAGTCGGGTATGCGGTCCGCATTGAGCACCCCGGCCCGCTCAAGATAGAAGAGTAAGGATGAAATCCCCTTCCAGATGGTAACCTTTTGATCTTCCATGTAGCCGAGAAGCTTTTCCGGAAACATGGTATGTCCCTCATTGGCCAGACAAAGGGTTCCGCCTGCCTTTATCGGGCACCAAAGGTCAAAAGTCGACATATCAAAATGAAAGGGAGCCGTGCCGAGAATTCGATCTACGCTGCGAATACCGAAATATTCCACCGCCCAATCGATATAGTTGCGGATATTCCGATGAGAGATCATCACCCCTTTGGGTTTTCCAGTTGACCCGGAAGTATATAGAATATAAGCCAGGTCATCGGGTACATTGCGATAAGTAGGGATAATTTCAGGATGGGAACCCATCTCATCCTGAAATTGACGAATGCCGTTAACGGTGAAAGAAATATCTCCGTCGGTATCGATTTGAATAACAGGCATGTGTAACGGCAAGGCGGACTTTAAAGAGTTTGCCGAGGGTCCATCGCTCAATACGACAGCCGGAGAACAATCGTCAACAATTTGGGACCATCTTTCCGGGGGGGACTTCGGGTCAACGGGTACGTATACCGCATCGGCTTTAAGCACCCCGAGAATGGCAGGAATAAAATCAGCCGTGCGCCGCATGAACAAAAGAACCCGGTCCTGGCGACCCACTCCCCATTGCCGGAGAAGCGCGGCCAACCGGTTGGAAAAATGCGTTAATTGGCCGTAGGTATGGGATTTACGACCATCCGTACAAGCCACCTTGTCTTCAGAAGCCAAGGATTCATCCAGATATTGCTGTACCAATTGGTCGGCCATGGTCAGAGCCCCATCAGACGCGATATAATAGAACGCTGCAGTTCGCTGGTGCCGGAATAAATGGTTGCCGCAACGCTGTCCCTCAAATCTCTTTCTAACTCGTACTCCCTTGTGAAACCATAACCGCCATGCACCTGTACAGCGTCCAGGCAACTTTGTTTCAAGCCTTCACTGATAAATAATTTGGCGATGGAGGCCTCCATGCCTGCCCGCCGCCCCTGGGATTTTATGCTAGCGGCCTTGTACAGAATCAAACGCCCAAGTTCGAAAACCGTCTTCATGTCCACGATTTTATTGGCCACAGCCTGAAACTTGCCGATAGGCTGTCCAAAAGCGGAACGCTTGCGCGCATAGCCTACACAAGTCTCAAGTACCCGTTCCAAGGTGCCAAGGTGGGCTGCCGGCATCAGACTGCGTTCCCACTCCATCGACTCGTTGAAAATGATCGCACCCTGCCCTTCGCGTCCTATCAACGCGGTTGGCGAAACCCGGCAATCTCTGAAAACCAGTTCGCCATTCTGCAATGTGCAAAGTCCCATCTTTTCAATGGGCCGGCACTGCTCAAAACCCGGATTATCTTTTTCAATGAGAAAGGTGGAAACCCCGTCAAGCCGACGAGCAGCAGGATCCGTAAGCGCGAACACAATGACAACATCCGCAATGGGTCCATTGGAGATGAACACTTTGGTGCCATTGAGGACATAACCATCGTCAACTTTCAGTGCCAGGGTGCGCATGGCGCCCAAGGCATCGGAACCGGCCTCCGGTTCGGTAATGGCTTGGGCAAAAATCTTTTCCCCTTGACATAACATCGGAAGATATTGATTTTTCTGTTCCAGGCTGCCAAAAAGGTTGATTTGTATACCACAAAGAATCTGGGTAATCACAGCATGGACCAACCCTGCATCCTTGCACCCATAGGCAAGAGCCTGAAGTACGACGACGGTTGTTAAAAAATCGCTACCGCAACCGCCATATTCCTCTGCAAAAGGCAGAGCCATTATCTGCATTTCAGCACATTTTTTCCAGGACTCAATCGGGAAACGACCTTCTTTGTCACACAGGGACAAATCATGTTTTATTTCCTGTCGAGCAAATCGAATAACCGCATCCCTAAGGGATTTTTGCTCCTCAGTGAGAGAAAATTCCATTCCTTTCCTCCATTTATCCAATCTTTTTGCCAACAAGAGTTGAAATTGTGGCGATAGTTGAAAAATTTTCAGGTATCAATTCGTCACCATCGATAGTGATGGCAAATTTTTCTTCAATAAAGCCCAATAGAAGCATTATTCCTACTGAATCAATAATGCCATTTTCTATTAGCAGATCTGCATCATCAATTTTTTGAACCGAGCCAGAGCAGATTTCGGTTGAAATGAAGCCACGTATGGATTCAATTATTTCCATTTTTCGCACCTCGCTTAAAATAAAAAATAGTACAAAAGTTTTTTACTTAAAATTATTTTTTTCAAAAGGTCCATATTCAATGTCTTACCTTGCGTTGCTTGCTTTGCCTGAATAGAATTGCTTTGCTGGTAGAATTATAGCACCAAAATCAATATCGTCTGACGGCAAAAAAATAATTTAATAAAAAATTTTCTATAATTATTTAATTATAAATTATAGCCGGAGCACCTTTTTTCATCAAAACACACACCATATCGATGTATTTTATTAGAATACGCTTTTCATTTTTGATGCTCGCGGGTTTCGTCTCGTTTCGATTTTTAAGTTCTACAGATAAGGTTCTTGGCCCAACATGCCGTGACTTAACGAATCGGCTAAAAGAAAATTTGAAGGTTTGCCTACCAAATATTACCAGATGGGGCAGGCATTGATGACCTTCCATGGGGAAAAGTGCAAAACCAGAAAGATATGTTCACCTTCCATCTTGAAATGATGCTCTGGAATTTTAAAATGATTTATAGTTTACTGGTTGGAAAAATGCTCCCCCCATTTGTCGATTAACGCTTTCACACGGATTTTCCCTATGCATTTTATTGTTTGTATCAAGCAGGTTCCGGACACCTCTGAAATCAAGATCGATCCCGAAACCAACAGTTTGATCCGCGAAGGGGTTACTGCCATGGTAAACCCCTTCGACATGTACGCTATTGAGGAGGCTTTGAGGCTTAGGGAGGCGATGGGAGGCTTGGTCACGGTCATGACCATGGGACCGCTCCAGGCTGAAACCGCACTGCGAGAAGCCATGGCCATGGGAGCAGATCAGGGCATCCTCCTTTCCGATCCGGCCTTTGCCGGAAGCGACACCTGGGCAACAAGTTATACCCTGTCCATGGCGTTACGCAGAATCGGCGATTATAGCCTTATCCTTTGCGGAAAACAGGCGGCAGATGGAGATACGGCTCAAGTTGGGCCAGGAATTGCGGCTCATATGGATTTACCCCAAATTACCTTTGTAAGGCAGATCGAACGGATTTCCCCAACCGGAATTGTTGCTGCTCGCATGTTGGATGATGGAAGTGAAATTCTTGAGAGTTCACTGCCGTGCGTACTCACGGTCGTCAAGGAGATCAATACGCCGCGCCTGCCCACCCTTAAAAACATTCTCGAGGCTAAGAAAAAAGAAGTCCTGCATTGGACGGCAAGGGATCTGGATTGTGATTTTAAACGATTGGGCAGGACCGGGTCATTGACCAGGGTCCTCAAAATATTCAGCCCGCCTATGCGTTGCCAGGGACAGACATGGACCGGAGAGACCAAAGAGATGATACAGGCTTTGATGGAAAAGGTATCTGAGGCGATTTTTTCAGCCAAATCCAAGTAGGTTAACTGGAGATGTTTTAATGAAATCAATTTCCATCAAAAAAATGCTTTGCACCGCGTGCGGATCGTGTGAAACCATCTGCCCTTGGTGCGCGATTACCATGATCCATGGAATCGCAAATATAGATTTGGATAAATGTACATTGTGCGGCGTATGTCTTGACGCCTGCCAAACCGGAGCAATCGAAATATGTAATGTTCGGCCGTCCTCCCTGGATTCATCCGCTTTTCAAGATGTTTGGGTGTTCGCGGAACAAAAGAATGGCGTTGTCCAGTCCGTGACTTATGAATTGCTCGGCGAAGGGCGCAAACTCGCCAATGCCTTAAAAGTGTCACTCTGCGCTGTACTTTTGGGTCATGAGATTAAATCGCAGGTTCAGGTCCTGATTGCCCGCGGCGCCGATCGCGTCTTTTTGGTAGAACACCCCGGATTGGCTTTTTTCCAAGATGAACCCTATGCAAAAGTCCTGATAGATCTGTTGCAACGTTACAAACCGACGATTTTTCTCTGCGGGGCTACCGCCATCGGCCGCAGTCTTGCTCCCCGGGTTGCGACGATTATCGACGCCGGCCTGACGGCAGACTGTACGGGATTGGAGGTTGACCCGGAAACAGGTGGCTTGCTGCAAACCCGCCCTACTTTCGGCGGGAATGTCATGGCGACCATAATCTGTCCGAATCATCGTCCCCAGATGGCCACTGTACGGCCCAAGGTCATGAAGGAAGCCGTTGCCGATTTTGGGCGCCAAGGCGAATTGATCGTGGAACAGGTGGCCGAAGCTCTGCTGTTGTCACGCACTCAGCGGTTACGCTTTGAAACAGAGTCGGAGACAACCGTCAATCTCTCCGAAGCCAATATCATCGTTGCCGGCGGTCGCGGATTGCAGACTCCGGAAAATTTTCAATTGATTCGAGAGCTTGCCGAAGTATTGGGAGCCGGCGTCGGTGCCTCGAGGGCGGCGGTGGATGCCGGCTGGATTGCCTATTCTCACCAAGTGGGCCAGACCGGCAAAACGGTTTGCCCCAAAATCTATATTGCCTGTGGAATTAGCGGTCAGATTCAGCACTTGGCCGGCATGTCTTCCTCGGACATGATTATTGCCATCAACAAGGATGAGGAAGCCCCCATTTTCCGGGTGGCTGATTATGGGTTGGTCGGCGATCTATTCGAGATTTTGCCGTTATTGACTCGTGAATTTCGCAAACTCCTCAAAAGCTAGCCGCCCCCCATCCTTGGCGAAAACGGGTTACGAATGGACGGGTTCAATGCCCGGTAAAGACGGATTGAATCTTTACCAATCGATCGCATTTTGCCGAGGCAACATTATTCTTGACCTGCAGCCAAGCCGGATCGAGGTCCAGTCCTTGCGCCCAGGCAATCAACAAGGCTGGCAGATTGACCCCCGCCATATGTGTAAAAGGATAGCCACCGCCAAACCTCGGATTCAGCTCAAGGATCTTCCATTGCTGCCCATCGAAAAAAACATCGCAATCCAGGTTGCCGATATGTCCCAGGTTGGTTCCAATTTTCTCCCCAACCGCCAATAGCTCAGGTTCGGTGACCGTAATGGCGCGATCCGTCTCCCCTGCCCTCATGGCCAATTTTCGTTTGGCAAAGGTCGCAACATGGCGTCCATTAAAATCATTGACCACGTCCAGGCCGTATTCGCTGCCGCGCAATCGTTCTTGGATGAGCAGGGAGGACTGAGCGGACGCCTCCGCACCCCCGGTGACTGCAATACGCATTTGGGTCAACTCTAAAATAAGTTCAAGTTCCTTCCAGTTGGAGGGATATTCAATACCCACGGAGGCACTGCCCCAGCGTGGCTTGACCACCAGGGGAAATTCAACCCGGCCTTCGTCGAGTGCGCACCGCAGTTCATCGAGATGTAGATAGGTCTTGGGAGCCTGCAATCCACATTTTTCCAGAAATTGAACGGTCAACCATTTGTCGAAACAGATTTCGATCACTTCCGGAGTTGAGACAACGGGGAAAGTACCCTGTTTTTGAAACAGATCGCGATGGGCGGCAAGGACCGGCAACTCCAAGTCGTTGAGGGAAAGGAGCAGGCGCACCTGATGTTCCCTGCATAAAGTCAGGACGGTTGGAATATAGAAGGGATCCGTAACGGGGGGCACAACGAAGCCGCGGTCGGCTTCCTGCATCGCGGAGGCTGCTCCTGAAGCATCTGCCGCAAACACACTGCCTTGGCCTGCCAGTGCCTCTCGGAAATATTGGACTAAATAATTTCTACGACCGGCACTCGTCAATAAGACATTAAACATAATCTAATCCATCTCAATAAGATAGTTTTTGAAAAAATCATCGAAGGACTGCCTGGCACGTATAACTTTGAACTGATCACCGATTTTTACGACTATCGGAGGTGCAGAATTGATAAAAGGCGGAGTCATCACAATTGTATAGGCCCCGACGTTATATATCTTTAAAAAATCGCCTTTTTCCGGGGCCTCACAGGCCACGTCTTTCAGTAAATAGTCCTTTTCCATACACGTGTAGCCAACAAAATTTGTGACTATTTGCCTGTCGTCCTTAAATTCTTTTACTATTTTGAATGGATGGTTAATTGAATGCATGCTTGGCTTGATATTGTATATGCTTCCATCCACCAAAGAAAAATTCTTATTATTGACAGTTTTTATATCAATAATTTTGGTTATGAACGAAAGCGAATCAGCGACTATAGACACGCCTGGCTCTAGAATCAAATATGGAGAATTTTCCTTAACCCATGAATGCGATGTCATTATTTTACACACCGCCTCAGCATAATCATCAAAGCTTGGAGTGGGGCCAGATTTCATTACCTCTGGAACCTTGCCAAAAATACCTCCTCCTATATCGATAAAATTAACCGTATTTTCAAAATAGGCAGCAGCGAGATCGCAAAGGGTTCTGGTGATTTTTTCATAAACCCAAACTTGGCGCGTACTGGTAGAGGTATGCCCATGCAAGCAGTTGACGACGATGTTCGGAAATTGCCGAATTTTTGAAACAACTTGCGAAAAATTTGGTTCTTCGATGGCAAAGCCAAATCTTCCGGTCGCCAACCCTGATTGAATATGCGATCTGCCTTCCTCATCGGAAAAATTGAAATTTATACGCAAACCGATTTGAACAGGTTTGGTGGGGTTTTGTTTGGCTATTTCCTCGACGAAATCCAATTCATACCAAGAGTCGATATTTAATATACTGTTGTTTTCGATGGCTAATTCGACATCGGGGAAAGATTTCAATGGGCCGTTAAAAATAATCCTGCTTGGATCTTGACCGACAGCAAGAGCCAAATCATATTCAAGTCTTGAAACAACCTCGGCGTAGCCACCAAAGTTTTTAACAATATTACACAAATATGGCAAATAATTGGTCTTATAAGAATAACCCAAGATGAAATTTTTATATCTCGACTGGAAGGCTTGGCATATATTTTGATAATTTGCTATAAAGTTGTCTTCTTCGCAAAGATAGAATGGGGTACCAATCGATTTTGATAAATTATCTATTTCATAATATTCTTCCATAAAGACCCTATTTATGATGATGAAGAGATTTTTCGGACGCTGGGATTCGCAGCGGATTGCCGCAAGCCAAGTCGATGCAAAATGATATTGTTGACTCGTCGCACATCAAACCTCTGTTCCGCCAATAAACGAGAAGCTGTTCCCATCTTCTCGATAAGTTCAGGCTGTTCAACAAATTTTATCATGGCATTTGCCAGTGCCTCTGCATCTCTTTCCGGAACCAGAAAACCATTTTCATCAGGCCGAACCGTTTCTCTACAGCCCGGGGCATCGGTGGTTATGATAGGCCTTCCCATGGCCATCGCCTCCAGAATGGAACGTGGGATACCCTCCCGGTACCAGGAAGGCAACACATATACCGAAGTATTCGTCAAGGCAGGCCGAACATCGTCCAACCCTCCCAAAAATTCGACTCCCGCGTCCCGCTGCCAATCCTCGATTTGTTGTGCAGTGATACTGCCCGAACCGGTCGTGATAAACCCAGCCATGCGAATCCGGACGAAAGGGTACTTCCGCCGCAAAATTTTTGCCGCGGCGACATACTCTGGAATGCCCTTGGCGGCAATCATTCGGGCCAGAAGCAGAAAGGATGGTTGCTTCGGGAAGGGGCGCGGAGTAAAAAAATCCAAGTCTACCCCTGAGCCGGGAATCATGGTTGGGCGATTATCCCTCTTAACCAATCCTGCCCGCCAAAACAGTTGCAGATCATCGGGATTCTGAAAAAATACCGGATTTGCTCGGCGCAGGGAAACCCGATATAGCAGTCGCACGATTTTCTCTACGGCCCGGTCCTGCCTGGATATTCCTGAAAAGGTTTTTCCCAAGCCAGTAATCATGGCTGCGGATGGTATTCCACACCACCTTGCCACCAAGGACCCATAAATGACTGGTTTGATGGTATAGGAAAAAACCAGATCCGGCTTTTGAGCCTCGAACAATTGCTTCATGCGCCGAGCCAATTGCAAGTCTCCCCGGGGATCGATGCTGTTTCTCGCCATGGGTAAAGGACAAAAATCCACTCCGAGATTTCTCAGATCCTTGATGACCTGTTCCTCCGTCGGTGGGGCACAGGTCAAGACCTGGTGGCCTTCGGCCACCATGTCCTCCAGCAAGCATCCTCGAAATGCCAGCAGCGACTGGGCAACGCTGGCAATCAGTACTATTCGGGCCATGGTAGTTATCACCAGAAATTCATTGAGCTCAAACGAAAAAAACAATGCCTCTCATTATAGCAATTTTTTCAGTAATATCCACGGCATCACCGAATAATTTCGCATATCCGGCAATACATAGAAATCATGATTTATTTTAAAAGTTGCCACCGCTTTCGCCAATGCATGGCCCTTTCAAGCCAACCGCATCGCCTCAAGGCGCCTTTTAGGAACGGCTTCAAGGAGAACAGCCACCAATGATAGGCTTTTCCCTTCCAGGTTGCTTGATTGACAAACAACGAGTGGGTACGAATGGAATGCGTGGCCCAGCCACCTTTGTTGGCTAAAAAACCGGCAAGAAAATCGAAAACCGAGCAACTGCCCTCTGCAAAGGCCTCTTCCAGTTCGAAGGCGGTGAGGACATAGCCGGGGGAGAACCGAGCATATCGTTCATCATGAGCAATGTGCAAAGAATAAAAGCGGTCGTGCCATGTTAATCCGAAAGTGGCGGCAATAGGCACTTCATCCAAATATAGGAAAGCGAATTTAACTCCGCCCCAGGCGGCAAAGCGCTCGATCACATCACGGTAGAAGCTGATGTGTCCCGAGGTTTTGCCGGCGCCAAGCCCTGCTGCCGGCTTCCAACTGCGTCTCTCTACTTCCAGATAGCGCTGCAGCAATCCGGTCTCGGTTTCGGGCCTGACCACTTCGAAACGAAGTTCCCCGGCTTTGTTCAAAGCGTCAACCTTGCGCCGGATGCTCTTACGAATGCTGCGGTTCCGGCCATCTAGATATTCTTTCCAAGTGCCTTGGATATCGACCCAGGACGATTCAGGGCCTGGCGTCATGCTCACCAAGAATCCGGCTTCATTCAACTGCGAGGACCAATTCTTTACCACACTACTGTCCGGAAACTGTTCAAAGAGAACCATGAAATCCCAATCCCCTTTGCGTCGAACCAGATAATCCACAATCAGGGTGCTGGCATGGACGTTGGTCTCGGCGGCGAGCACCGTCGGCCGATCCATTTCCAGATTCAGTCCCAAAAAGGTCAACCGCCGCAGACTACCAAATAGCCATGGAACCTTGGTGATTTCCATGGGTGCGATAGCCACCGGTTGTCCATTGTTCAGCACAACGATGATATATAATTCGCCGGCCCAGCCCAGATGCTGCCACCAGGTCCTCAGATATGGGAAACTTTGGAAACCGTTCGCGCCCTGGGTTTGCGTCAGCAGTTTGTCCCAGAAAGGTTCAAGGGCATCCCACGCCCGGAAATTGCTCAGGACCCCTATCGTCCACTCTCCGCAGGCATGGGGATAGTATTCGATTCCGCGCAAGGATTGCGAAAGAGACGGAATCCCGCGATCGTCAGGAGGCAGGCGAAGCGCAAAAATCCAATGACGCAAATGCTCTTGGGCCGCAGGGAGGGACCTCGCGGCGCCCGGCGCCAATCCCAGAAAATCAAATAAACGGCGAAGCCGCTTGAAACGGTTCAACCAGGCATCCGAACAAAAACCGTACAGAGGCCGATCCGCAAGGTTGCTACGCAAACGCAGACGATGACAGAACCCGCGTAACAATCGTGCCGCAGCATGGGGATGTCGCGACTGGACGGCCATGTCCACGACATGGATTCCAGGAACATCGCAAGCGGCGGTCTCCCCTACCCCGCATGTCAAAGTGGAGGGCGGATAGCAAGGTGAATCATCCAGGAAGGCAAGCACATAACCGACCATTCGCTGACCATCAAACACGCCGATGCTGAGGTTGGCCGCCCTGATTTCTGCATTTTCCAAAAGCCACTTGATCCGATCCCGGCCACTGCAAGCTTCAACCCTATGGATGCGAGCCTCCAGTTTAGCCACGGCCGCGGCATCCTCTGGAAAAATTTCACGCAAAACATAGGTAGAAACCTGAGCCATTACAGCGATTCTCCCTGAAGAGGATCAAGAAACCTTAGAGCGTCCCGCAGCGTCGAGAGGTACGCTCATTTTCCCGTATATCAGTAATGCCCCATAATTCGGTAATACTTGTGCGGCCAGCGATGTTTGATGAAGGTTTTGCAGCCCGGCAACATCCAAACTGCGCACGGGATCGGAATTACCCTGAAGCCCAGCAATTCCTTGTAACGGCACAGACCGGGATTTTCCAAAGCATGGAGGCCATCGGCAACTTCGGTGATATGCGGTTTGTGCTCGGAGAGATACTTCAGAAAAGCGTATTTCAAACCGGTGCTGATCTGCAGGGGCAATTGTTCGGTGCCGACAATCAACATATTGATATAGGCCGTTTTTTCGACACACATGCCAATGAGATAGCCGCCGAGTCGGCCTTTTACGAACCCGCCAAGGACCGTCGTGAAGCCGGCATCGAAATATTTGCGAATTTGCTTTTCGAAGATCGTCCGCGGCCGAAGATGGCCATAGCGGGTGCGCGAAAAGAATGAATGGTAAAGCGGATAGCCCTGTTCGGCGAGAGTGTTAAGATCAAAGACCGTTCTGATTTCCACATTCTTTTCGCAGACCCGGAGGTTACGCCGCTTGTTGCCGGGTAACATGGATAGGCCGAAACCCGACAATTGATCGAAGATATGGATGGGCAGTGCGGCGTTTGCCAATTCTTTTGAACCTTCATCCAAGGTGGCACGATACCCCCAGCACCAGGCAGAGGGTTTTATCAATTCATGGGCCTTGAAACGCGCCAACCAATGCACCGGTTGATAAAAATGGGCATGACTCACCAACCAATATCGCCCTTGATGAAATACGACTTTGCTGCCATGTCTTTGCAGCCATTGAGCCAATTCTGCTTCGGTAGCCGTCCCAAGATTCAAGTCGGGTAGTTCAAAAGATTTTTCAGAAACCATTAAATTTTCATACCTTTCAAGACCTGCCCATGCTTGGCCGATAAAAAATACGAGACATTTTTGCAGAAATTTCTTTAACGGTTCCCTGAAGGGTGGCGGGTAGCCCAAGTCTAGGGTTGCTGGCGCCCGGATAGCAGTCGTCAAGCCCCAGGGGAGGGTTTTGGCGGCCATGGGTGTGAAGGGCGCGAGGCTCTCCTCCACGGTTGCTGAATAGTTGCCAACTTTTTAACCAAGGACCTTCTTCGTGTATGGCGGAACTGCCAAATCCCGATACAACTGCTGGTAGCGCTCGATGATTACCGGCAAAGAAAAATGGGTCTCCATGCGCTGCCTGGCCAGTTCGCCCAGTTTTTTTCTCCCTTCGGCACCCAGAATCGCCAAGCGTCTCCAGGCCTCTGTCAGGGCCTGAGCATCTCCGGGCGGCACTACAAGACCCGTATCGCCGACAATCGACGCGGAGTCACCGACATCGGTGACCACACAGGGCAGGCCGCAGGCCATGGCTTCGCCGATGGTATTGGAAAAACCCTCGCCGCACAAAGAAGAGGACGTTGCCACGTCCAGCCCCTGGGATAGACGGGGCATGTCCTCGCGACGACCTAGGAGACGAAACCGCTCGCCAAGCCCGGCCTGGGAAATAGTTTCAGCCAGGGGCGGGTTCTGCCAGTCCACACCGTCCCCACAGAGTACGAAGTGCGTATCAGGTTGGTTACGAATCAGCAGCCTGGCCGCTTCGATAAACACGGCATGGCCTTTTTGGGGGTGGAAACGTCCGACCAGGCCGATAACCAAGGCGTTCGGATCGATGTTCAACTCTTGCCGCACTTCCCCGGCCAGATCGGGCATGGGTCGAAATCTTGCCAGGTCGAAGCCATTGGGTATCACCTCCATACGTTCGCGATCGTATCCCAGCGTCGCATGCACATCGAGAGCCCGTTGCGCGCAACAGACGATTTTTACCGGCAAGCGCCGGCTCAACATGGCGCAGGCCCGGACTACCAAGCGGGTTCGAAGGCGATCGACTCCTACCGAAAGATCGCTATGACGGATATTCCATGCCACGGGCAAAGACCCGGCCCATCGCGCCGCCAGGCCGCCGATAAGATCAGCATGATACATCCAGGTGTGCACCAGGTCCGGAGACCGTTGCCGCAGGTGTTTGACCAATTGCAGAAAAGCGCCGCAGGCTTTATGAGCAGTGCTGAAATCCAGTACCGTCACAGGAATATCCAACTCGGCAAACCGTCCCGCCAAAGAGATATTCAATGGCCTGTTGCCCCCCAGGGAAACGACCTCCGGCAGGAACGATTGTCGATCCATCCCGCTTAATAGTTTCCACAGCATCATCTGGGCGCCACCGGTCGCCAGGGTGGGTATGATAAAGGTCAGGCGAATCTCCATGGCCGTTATTTTTCCTCCAGGGCCGGATGCGGCTCCGGGATCTCTGTCTCCAGAGCGGCGGCCCCCTGAACGGCGAGCAGAGCCAGCAATAACCATGTCGTCTTACGATATTCCCAGCCCAGGGTCATGACGCCCGTAAACCAGCTCACAAGTAAAGCTATCCAAAGATGGCGTTGCGATCGGGGCATCCTGGGAAGACTGCGAATGGCCCAGTAAAGAGCCGTCAGGAACAGACCCAGACCGACGATACCCAGGCCAACCATGATGGACAAAAACAGGTTGTGTGGCGCCGCCTGGTATCCGAACCTGGCAGCCAAACCGCCTCGGAAGGCTCCGGCTCCCACGCCGAAAAGGGGGTGTTCCAGAAACACCTGAAAGCCGTCCCGCCAAATCCTGCCGCGCCCGCCCACGGAACCGCGAGACAGCTCCATGCCGATAGTGGACAACCGCTGCCAGGAGGTCGCCGGCACGTATTTAAGGGACGCCAGAACGGCTAGGGCAATTACTCCCGTGCCTATCAACACCTGTCCCCATGACAGGCGGCGGGAACTCCAGAGAATGTATGCCACGGGCACCATGGCGGCGAGAAACGATGCTCGTGACCCGGTCAGCAAAATGGCAACCGCCCCCAAGGGCAGATACAGCCACGCCGTCCAGCGCAGCCACCTGCTGTTGTCGCGATCCCAGCTCAGATGCCAGGCCATGGGCAAGGCCAGGACCAGCATCAAGCCCAGATCGTTGGGGTCGAATCCACGGGTTGAATAACGCTCGTAGAATTCGTATTGACCATGCAAATAGGCATACACCGTCGCCAGGGAGGAACCGCAGGCACCTACCACATAAGCATGCATCAGGCCTGCCTGCCGCGACCTGTCACGGGCGAATTCCCAAATCAGCCAGAAAAACACCAGCAACTGCAACGTGGTGATGATGGCCTTCTTGCTGACCTCCAGGTCGACGGTCCAGAAAAAACTGGTCATGGTCCATAACGCAAAAAAACACAGAGCCAGAAAAACTCCTCCCGGCCATCTTCCACGCCGTTCGACAACCAGGGCAAGAAGGCCCACCACCAGACACAGTGCGCCGAGGAAGCGACTTATGGTGCCGACCCCTTCCAAAACGACCATATTCTCCAGGGGAATGGCCACTACCAACACCCAGAGGCAGGCATAGACGAGTTTATTCACCCTTGCGCTCCTTGTAATAATCGCCTATAGGCTTGCAGGGCACTTGCCGTTGTGAAGCGTTGCAGGTCCGGATCCTCACCGGTCGTTTCAGCCTCGGCGAGAGCTTTGCCGATGGCAGCCGACAGGGCCTCCACATCGCCGACCGGTACCAACCTCCCCAACCGACCGCCTTTGAGTATTTCCACCGGACCACTCGGACAGTCGGTGGATACGATGGGGATCCCCAAAGCAAGGGCTTCTATGAGAACCGTTGGCAGCCCTTCCCAGCGTGAAGACAATACGAAAAGCTTCGCCAGGCGCATATATTGGTAAGGGTTGGACACAAATCCAGGCAACAGGACCGCTTCCGAAAGGCCAAGCTTATCCACCAAATCCTGTAATTCCTCACGTTGTTCCCCCTCTCCCAGAATTAGAAGCCTGACCTCCATGCTGTTGCGGACCCGGGAAATGGCATGAACAAGGACACCGTAATCTTTCTGCTCTGTCAATCGGCCTACGGATACCACCACCGGCGGCGACCCGGGCCGAAACCATTCATGAATCAGCGGTTCGGCAGCTCGCTGAAACAATTGCTCATTGACGACAGGGTTGTAGATGACCTGGATCTTCTTTCTCGGCAGCTTCATCAGCTCGGCGGCATCATCCGCAACGCCTCCGGACACGGCCACCACGGCATCCGCCATGGCATGAAAACGGCCGGCGAGCCACAGCATGAAACGGCTCTTCAGAGTCGGGGAACCGGATATCTGCGGAGCCATGGTGTTGTGCAACGTTGCCACCACCCGGGTAGGCACCCCTGCCAGCAGGCGCGCCAGGACGGCAGCCATGTTGGCATGCCCCATGGCGGAAAGCAAGCCGGTCGGGCGGCTGTTGCGCAGGTAACGGGCCAAGCCGGGAACGCTTTGCCGAACCCGCGGCGCGCCTAGATCTACCACCCGTATTTCGGCAGGAAGATCCTGCAGATAGGGACCCTCGGCCTGAGCCACCACCAAATCGATTTTCATGCCCTGATCCAGGAAACCTCGAGCAAGGTTCAGCATGACCTTCTCGGCCCCGCCGCCACGCAGAGAGGGCATGAATATGGCAATACGCTCCTCCTTGGCATTCATGGTCAGACCTCCTTTTCCGCCATGGTGCATGGATGTGGAAACATGTCACGAACCCAACAATGCTTTCCGCAGCCACATCCAGCTGATCATTCCGGATTTCATCATGACCAAAGCGGTCAACCCGGCATACAAAGACGAATAGACGATAAGGTTAATCAATACATGAGGACTACTAATATAAAACTTGCCGACAAAAACCAATGAGGTAAGACCACAAACCCCCAAAACGGTTCCCATATCACGCCAGGGAAACATGTTGCCAAAACCTTCGCCATATTCGCGTCTAACAAAGAAGGCATTGAATGGAAGTTGCCATAAATAAAAAGTCATCAGACTGGCAATCGCCGCCCCAAGATAACCAATATGGGAGACCAATAGAACACTGAAAGCCAAGGTAAAAAGCAGATCCCCCAGGGAACGCCAGAGGATTAGTGGACTTTTCCCTGAGGCCATGAACAGTGATTGGAAGTTCATCACCTTAAAGGGCAAAAACAGTAAAAATAACCTGAATGGCAGTGCACTTTCCACATAGGTCTCAGAAAACAGCAAAGTCATGAGCTCCGGTGCCATCCAGAACATACCGAAAAACAGCGGGTACAGCACCAATGCGCATCGGCTGCCGCCGCGTTTGACCAGGTCGAGAGCTGCGCCTTTTTCACCCCGCTGGCACAATGCACTCATTTCCGGCACCAGCACCGATGTCATGGACGCAACGACGACCCGCACCAGCGGACCCTCCATGGCTCCGTTGGCATAGATGGCAAAGGCCTCGGTGGTACAAAGGGAAGCCACCACGACCTTGTCCAACCCGTAGGCGGTTTTGCCTACAAAACCCCCCAATCCGAGGGGCACACTGTAGTAGAGTTGCCGCTTGATGCTGGAAAGGCTGATCCCGGCCCGAGTCTGGTCCGTGCTTTTGAACATCAAGCGCAACGCCGGCAGGAATACCAGCACCCCGCCGATGACGGTTGCCCAAACGGCGGCTTTGATGGACGGCCAGAGCAGCACTACGGCAATGACTATGACCACTACCAGCAACTGACTGAAAATATTATACCACGCAATTTCCCGAACCCGATCGCGGGCCATCAGACAGGCGGTCAGGGAGGCTGCGGGCAGAACCACCAGGGGATAGACGGCCAATATCGGCAACGTCTCTTTCAGCGCCGGATTGTGAAAACGCCACGCCAGCAGGTCGCTGCCGCCAACCAGCAGAAATAAGCTGAATAATGCTCCCAGCATGGCGAGCAGGAGAAGGTTCTCCAGCATTAATCCACGAGCGCGATCCTTCTCAAGGGGAATAAAATAGTAGAGGGCCTGCGGAAGGCCAAGCATGAGCAAGGGAGCAGCAAAATTAAAGGCCAGCAGAGTCTGGCGATAGGTGGCATATTCCGGCACGGCCAACAGCCTGGCAAGGACCGCCAAACTGGCCAGAGAGGCAACGGAACTGAGCAAATTGCCGGAGGACAGCAACATCACCTTGAATGAACGGGATTTGGCCATATGACTTCCTTGATCCTATTGCATTGAAGATGGTTT
Source organism: Desulfuromonas sp. CSMB_57 (assembly GCF_020194955.2). GTDB lineage: Bacteria > Desulfobacterota > Desulfuromonadia > Desulfuromonadales > Syntrophotaleaceae > JAFCIY02. The sequence goes on from NZ_JAFCIY020000006.1 coordinate 95,664, forward strand.
TCATCGGGAAAGAGCCAGTTTCCCGCTCCCGACGCCAAATTAAAGGGAATTTTTTCGGTGCAAGCATCTGCGTCTCTGCACAAACGCTGAACTTCCCGGGTCATGGCCAAAGTGTTCGGTTCTCAAGTAAAAACCACCAGCTAATCATCCGATATCACTACATGAACACAAATCTAAAAGTCGACTTAAGGATGTGGAACTCACTGCAAATCGCGTGACATTCGATGGAGCCATGTCTCGATATGGGTATAGCCGTCCCCGCTGTCATCATGGGGATGCGGCGGTATCTGCAGCACGCGTCTTGTAGCCAAGGGCTCCGGAAGGCTGCCGATTTGCCCCGGGCGATCGATGATACGTCCCCGGAAACCGCCCAAAGGCATCAACAAAGCGCGATCCGCTGCATCTCTTTCCTTCGGTCGCGCTCCGGCGTGCCGGGTCACCAATGCCGGAACTTGATATGCCGGACGGATGGTCAGGGGTTGGACCCAGACCGGAACCTCTGCAACCCAAGGTCCCGCTCCGGGCCGGAAAAGGCGCCCGTTGTACCAATTGTCATGCGAGTGAACCTTGGTGCCCGAAGCGGCATTGCTTTCGATATGAATTGGGTTAATGCCGCCCAGCGTATCCGGACCGCGCAGGAATACATTGCCGATGGCCGATACCATCGCCGGACCGGATGGAGACCCCACGGACATCAAACGATGACCGTTGTAAATCAGGTTATTGACAACCAACACGGAACTGTCCCCTTTGATCCGAGGATTACGTTCTACATTGTGCGCGAGAAGATTCCCGATAAGAGAAATGTTATGAGAGCCGTCTCCGACAAGGATGCCCATGGAATGCGGCCCTTCAGGGTGCATCGAGTTTCTCAGAGCAAAACTGACGATGGAATTGCTGACGGTGACATGGTGCGGTCCGCCCCAGAAACTGATGTTTTCATCGATGGCAAAGCTGGTCGAGACCTGATCGATGACAATATTGGAGGCTGATGGACCAAGAACCTGAATGGCATCGCGGTTGCCGGGGGGCGGACCGGTGGGGAGATCGCCGACACGAAAGCGCAGATGCTGAATCAGAACGTCATGGGTGGTGATGCGCAATCCCGCTCCGCTAAGGGTGATCCCCGGAGATGGGGCGGTTTGCCCGGCGATGGTGACAAAAGGGTGCCGCAGATGCAAATCCTTCCGAAGTTTTATGGTACCACCCACTTCGAACAGGATGATACGTGGCCCAAAGGCTTCCAGAGCTTCTCGCAAGGTGCCAGGCCCGGAATCAGCAAGGGAGGTGACTATCAGGACGCTTCCCCCACGGCCTGCTCGCGTTGCTGACCCAAAGCCTTCTGCTCCCGAAAAGACGGCCAAGCCCGAGGCAAATCCCGTGGAGCCCAAGGAAAAGCAGACAATCAACCACAATACGCAACCGAAACGGGGCAATTTCACGTTGGCTCCTGAACCCGAATGGAATTAGTTGTTATTGTAACAATTATTTTCCGGTTGGCTCCCCATGACCCATACTTTATTTATCTGATTCCTCGCAAAAAAAACCGTCGGAATAAGGATGATCCTTGTTCCGACGGTTTAAGATTAATCCATAACCCAAGCTTTTGCAGGGCTGCTACCGGCCTTCCACCTCCGCCGCCATCTTATGCAGGACTTCCTCGATGTTGGTATAGCCGTTTCCGCTGCTATCCACATTGGGATTAGCCGGGATGGTGAAGGTCCGCTTGGTTGCCGTCAGGTTCGGCCAACCGCCGACTTCACTCGTGCTGTTGATGATCTTGCCGTTGCGGTTGCGGACATGCCCGACAATCCGGGTATCGACGGGGTCCCGATCCACCGGGCGGGCTCCGGCCGAAGCCAATACCCGGCTTTCCACTTCACTGCTGGTACGCAGCACCAGGGATTTATGCCAAATGGGGCGACTGGTGACGAGGTAGGAAGTACTGGTGTGTCCGCTGCCCGGTGCCTTGTTGTCATTAAAATATACCTTGGTGCCGGAAACGGCGCTGCTTTCCACCTTGATGCCGGCGGCACCGGTTTTGGTGTTGGGACCGGCGATGAACATATTGCCCTCGGCACTGACGATGTTCGGGCCGTTGTTGGAACCGATGGACATGAAGTTACCGTACGCCGCGCCGGCATTATAAAACAGGTTGTTGACCACCACAGCGGTAACGTCCCCTTTCAGACGTGGGTTACGGTCGTTGTTGTGGGCAAAAAGATTGCCTACCAGGGTGATATCCCGGGCGCCTTCACCCAGCAGCAGACCCATGGAATGGGAGCCTTCGGGATGAATGGATGAATGCAGCGCCTCGCTGAGCAGGTTGTTGCTGAAGGTTATGTTTTTGAGGGCATACCAGGTGCTCATGTTTTCGTCCACCGCCCAGGAGGCGCTGACATGATCGACCACAACGTTATAGGCATTGGGTCCGAGCACCTGCAGAGCATCGCGATTGGAGGGGCTAGGTCCGGAAGAGGAATCGCCGGGACGGATGCGGATATGTTGCACCAAAACATCGTTGGTCGTGATGCGCATGCCGGCGCCGCGCAGGTTGATGCCGGGCGAGGGAGCCGTCTGGCCGGCGATGGTCACATAGGGCTTGCTGACGTTCAGGTCCGAAGCCAAATTGATGGTACCGCCGACTTCGAAAACAATGATCCGGGCACCGCTGGTATCGATAGCGGCCCGCAGGGAACCGGCACCGCTGTCGTTGAGGTTGGTCACCTTGATGACCTGTCCGCCCCGTCCCGCCTTGGTTTCCGTGCCGTGGCCCATGGCGCCGGGAAACACGGGCAGATACCCCAGGCTGCTGGTGCTGGTCGAAGTCGAGCTGGTGCTGGTGGAAGTCGGGGTAGTGCTGGTACTCGTGCTTGTAGAGGTAGAGGTAGAGGTAGAGGTAGAGGTAGAGGTAGAGGTGCTGGTGGTGGTTGCCTTGTCGTTGTCGACAATGGTCACCGTCGCGCTGGTGATGCTGCCCAGAGTGGCGCCGCCGGTTGGATTCCCAAGGGAGACATTAAAGGTTTCATTGCCTTCGACCAGTTTATCGTCCACGATGCTGATGCTCTTTACCTTCTGGGTTTCCCCATTGGCAAACTTCAGTGTGGTCCAACTGAAACCGCTGTAATCGGCGGGCGTACTGGCGGTACCCGCCAGGGTGCGGATATCGACAGTGACCGCCCCTGAAGACCCGTTAACTCGCTTAACAATGATGTCGACCTTCCCGGCCCCTTCGTTGACGGAATAGGTGCTGGCGGAAAATTCAAACTTTCCCGGGTTGACGGTGGTTGTGGATGTCGTCGTTGTTTTCACAATCCTGGTCCAAGCATGGACCGAGCCGATATTGAACAGCGGAATCAAAACCAAAAGTCCCAAAGAAAATTTCAACCATTGCCAGTTTTTAAAATATTGGTTTGGATTTTTTTTCATCGTTTCCTCTTTTAGGTGTTTTTTAAAAGCCCAAAAACAAAGCCTTTCCCGGATCCAAGAAAGGCTTTTTCAGATCAATCCTGTCATATTTCATCCCCATGAAAATAATAACAGTTTCGGCAACCCGGCTGTCCAAGGACATGGACCCGCGGCTTTGCGTCATCAGATTGCTCTGACTTTGCCCTTTTCGAAATAATTATTAACTTTTTAAATCATGGCTGAGTCCCTTTCAACGGTGGAGGAAAAGTGATAATTAGAATTTCTATTTGGCCCATCCTCCTGCTGAGATAACGCAATCAATAAAACATTCAGCAAATTTCTTTTACTGCCCTTCTAATAGCAATGCCTGTGCCAAGGAAGCTAACCCCCTATAAAAGTGAAATATTTTCATATTATTGGAGAAATTTTACTATATTTTTAAATTATATTTCTTTATTTTTTAAGAATTTTTAAAATGGTAGAAATGTCAGAAGATATGACATACATATAATTTCAAAAAGTTAGTATTGACTTGGTGAAATTGTAACGCTTTGGAGACGTGCCCAATTTTCGGTTTTGCCGTCCATGGCATGGTGAAACTTGACATGAAAATACAAGCCATCTTTTAATCTTTTGAGTTTTCGAGCTATTCCTAGCGCAGCAATGGGTCGGTCCGGCAGTGAAAAGACCAACCCCCAGGGACAAGAACTGCCCTCTCTGTCGTGATTTGCCGACGGATGACTCCCTTCAGGAGAACCGGGTGGGGCTTAAAAGCATCTGAAATCAAATGTATTTTTTTAGGATAAAAAAGAAGTCGAGGAATTGTCGTGGATTAAGATGTGCAATAGACGGTAACTGTCGGGAAAGAGCGACATTCCAAGCCCGAAAATGCCCCGGGCCCAGGCACAAAAAAACCCTTCTGCCGGTGATGACAGAAGGGGCAAAAAATAAACAACGGGGTACATCAGGCGGGACCGTGCACCAACCGCTCCATAAGCCGATGACCTTCCGGCAGATAGCGCCCTGAAGCGACGGCGGCCCGTTCGTGATAGCCGTCGGCCGGGATCGGATTGCTGAATTCGCCGTCGGAACCATAAAGGATATAGGGCACGGCGTCGCTGGTGTGGGTACGCTTGGAAAGAGGCGTTGGATGATCCGGCAGCACCAGCACTCTGAACGGGCCCAGTTTCCGCAAACCCTCCACCATGGTGCCGACCACCAGCCGATCAAAATCTTCGATGGCTTGAATCTTTTCCGGCAACAGGCCGCCGTGGGAGGCTTCGTCCGGAGCCTCGACGTGCACATAGATATAATCACGGCTGCGCAGGGCCTCGAGGGCATACTCGGCTTTACCCAAGTAGTTCGTATCGAGATAGCCGGTGGCGCCCGGCACATTGATTACATCGAGCCCGGCATAAATACCGATGCCCTTGATCAGATCGACGGCCGAAATCACCGCGCCGGAGAGACCGTAGCGGGCGGTAATCGGTTCCATTTGCGGTGCCCGGCCATGTCCCCACAGCCAGATGGCGTTGGCCGGCTTCTTGCCGGCGGCCAACCGGGCCTGATTGACGGGATGCCCGGCCAGCAAGCGGCGAGCCTTGGCGGCCAGATCCATGAGGACGGGCGCCCCGTCGCCGGACGGCAGAAAGGCACCGATGGGTTGGCCGCTGATATCGTGTGGGGGCGTGAATTGCAGGTCATCCCGCCCCGCGCGCCAGACCAGCAGGTGGCGATAGGAAACGCCGGGGAAAAACTCGAACTCCCGGCTGCCCAGGTTTTCCTGTAGAAACAGCAGCAATTGCCTGGCTTCTTCGGTGGTGATGTGGCCGGCGGAAAAATCCTCCATGATCTCTCCGCAAGGGCCTTCGCCAAGGGTCACCAGATTAAGGCGGAACGCGACATCGGCAGGGCCCAGGGCCACTCCCATGCTGGCGGCCTCCAGGGGCGAACGACCGCTGTAGCAAATGCGGGGGTCGTAACCGAAGACCGACAGGTTGGCGACATCGCTGCCCGGGGGAAATCCCGGCGGGATGGTCTGAGCCAGGCCGATTTCGCCGTCCCGGGCCAAACTGTCCATAGCCGGTGTATGGGCATGTTCGAGAGGGGTTTTCCCATTCAATGCGGCTATCGGCTCATCCGCCATGCCGTCCCCCAATAAAACCACGTATTTCATTAAAGCCTCTCTTGAAAAAATTGCGGCCATTCGGCCGGCATCCTTTAACCGCGGGGATGAATCTGCTGGTGCAACTTTTTCAGACGTTCGCGGGTGACATGGGTGTAAATCTGGGTCGTCGAGATGTCGGCATGACCAAGCATGGCCTGCACCGCGCGCAGATCGGCACCATTGTCCAGCAAATGGGTCGCAAAAGAGTGTCGCAGGGTATGTGGGGTGATGTTTTTGCAGATCCCGGATTCCAGCGCCCGCCGTTTAATAATCTTCCAGAAGCCCTGACGTGTCAACCCATTACCGGAGCGGTTCAGGAACAGGAACGGTGTCGTTTTATCGCGGGCCAACTGAGGTCGTCCCTGCGCCAGGTAGACCCGCACTGCCGTGGCGGCGGCTTCACCCATGGGCACGATCCGTTCCTTGCTGCGCTTGCCGAAGGCCATCAGATAGCCGACGTCGAGCTGCAGGTCCGACAGTTTCAGCCCGACCAGTTCCGAAACCCGCAGGCCGGTGGCGTAGAGAATCTCGAGCATGGCCCGATCCCGTACATCGATCCAACGTTCACCGCAGGGCGCCGTAAGCAACTTCTCCACCTCGCGCGGAGACAGGGTGCGCGGCAGCGCCTGCAAGCTTTTGGGGGCCGTAACCAGTTCCGTCGGATTGGCCGAGGTCAATCCCTCGTTGAGCAGAAACTTGTGAAACATACGCAGGGAAACCAAGCTCCGGGCGCGGCTGCGAGGCGATAGCCCCCACTCCTTGAGGCGACCCAGAAAACGCAGCACCAGAGGCGAATTGACGGCCTCCAGGGATTCCAGTTTCTGCTCTTTGAGAAAGGTCACATAGCGGGCCAAATCCCGTCCGTAGGCATCCAGGGTGTTCCGGGACAGTCCCTTTTCAACTACCAAAAAATTAAGAAAATTATCGAGGGTTTGATCCATATATATCTGATTTTTTTATATTTTTATGGGTAAAATCATTCCTGGTCCAGGCATTTCAGCAAAGCTTCGCGCATTTCTTCCAGACGTTGGGGATCGGTCAATTTGTGGCCGAAAATATCTTGGATATAGAAGGTATCGGCCACCTGGTCGACCTTGGTGGATATTTTGGCGACCCCGATATACAGGCTCAGATCGCGGAAGGTGCGGGTCATGCGATAGAGCAGGCCGATTTTGTCGTGCGTATAGATATCCACCACCGTATATTCGGCTGATACCTGATTGTCCACATCGATGCGACTGGAAACCATGGGGTGATGAGGTTGTCCCCAAAAGACGGGTTTTTTGCGGCGACCGATCAACTCCTCGACCTGGATGCGGCCTTCGAGGATGCCAAGGAGGGTTTCCTCCACCTGCTGCCAGCGCTGCTCGTCGGCCAGGGGTTGCCCGCCCGTCCCCTGCACCTGAAGGATGTCCAGAGCCGTACCGTCCCGCTGGGTAAAGATCTGGGCGCCGAGGATATTGAGACCGAAGGCGGCCATGGCGCCGGTGATGCTGGCGAACAGTCCCGGCACGTCACGGGTCACCACCGTGATCTGGTTAAAGGCCCCATCGGGGTCGGTTTCCACGCGAAAGGTCAGCAACCGGTTGCGGTTTCGCAGAATCAGCCGGGTATGATCGGCGATGACGTCGGACCGGTAGGCCAGCAGATAGCGGGTGCTCATCTGCCGCAACCGGTCGCTGATCAGCTTGGCATCGAATTCATCCGCCAGCAGACCGGCCACCTTGCGTTTGCGGTTGCGTACTTTCTCCGATTTCATTTCCTGCAGGAAATTGCCCCGCTCCAGAACCAGATGAGTTTTTTCATACAATTCCTGCAGCAGCATGCCTTTCCAGCCGGACCAGACATCGGGCCCGACGGCACGCAGGTCGGCGAAAGTCAGCAGATAGAGCATCTTCAGGTTTTCGCTCATGCCCATGAGCCGGGCAAATTCGACAATCAGGCGGTCATCGTGCAGATCCCGGCGCTGGGAGATATGGGCCATCTGCAGGTGATGGCGGACCAGAAACTCAAGGCGACGGCTGTCCTCACGGTTCAGGCCCAGACGCCGGGCGACGGTGGGCATCAGGTCAGCCCCTTTGTTGCAATGGTCGCGCCCCTCCCCCTTGCCTACATCGTGCAGCAGAATCGCCAACAACAGCAACTCACGCTTTTCGATATCATTGGCCACCTGGGTCAATTGGGGCAAATCCTCGGCGTATATCCCCTCCCAAAGCTTACTCAGTTCGGCGATGGCGAACAGAGAATGAATATCCACGGTGTAGATATGATAGGCGTCATGCTGCACCTTGCAGTAGATGCGCCCGAATTCGGGGATGAAATGATTGAGGAAACGCAGGTGATGCATATCCCGCAGGGATTTGAGAGGTCCTCGCTGGTCGCGCAGGATATCCATGAAATTGTCGACCATGACGCGGGAACGCCGGATGCGGTCGTTGAGCCGATGCAGATTGTCCCGAATCAGGGTTTTGATCTGCAGGCTGAGGGAAACCTCATGGATTTGGGCCAGGCGAAAGGCCCGCATCATCATGGCCGGATCGCGTACGAACAGATCTTCTTCGCGCAGACGCAGTTCGCGCCCCAGGACATAGAACCCTTCGCCGATCTGGCGCACCATGCAAGCGGCTGCCGTGTCCACGGGCGACTCGTCATGCTGCAGCACTTTGGCAATCAGGCGCGAGGAGATCTCCTCCACATGGGTGGCGTGGGCATAGTAGTCCTGCATGAACTGTTCGACGGCCAAAGCCCTGCCATCGTCGCAATAGCCGAGAAACCGCGCAATCTTTTCCTGCTGATCGAAGCGCAATTGTTCGTTTTTGCCGTTGGACAGATAGTGCAGTTCGTTGCGGATGCGCCACAGGTAGTCGAAGGCCCGTTCGAATTCGTTCTGCTCCCGCTCGGTTATGATGCCCTTGGCGACCAGGTCGGCCATGGAGCGGCCCTTGAACTTGACCTGGGCAATCCAGATGGCTGTATGCAGATCCCGCAGACCGCCCTCGCCTTCCTTGATATTGGGTTCCAGCAGGTAGACCGACGAGCCATAACGGCTCAGTCGTCGGGCATTTTCCTCCAGTTTCTGGCGGATATAGACCTTGCTCTGCCAGGCCAGCACTTTGTCCAGCACCATCTTCTCGTATTCCTGGTAGGAGATGGGGTTGCCGACCAGAAACCGTGAATCCAGCAGGGCCGTGCGGGCGGTGATGTCCTGCTCGGCGATATCCAGGCAATGCCGGACGTTGCGGATGCTGTAACCGACATCAAGGCCCAAATCCCACAGCAGGTAGAGCATCCGCTCGCTGAGTTGCTCGGAGAACTCCTTGCCCTTGCCGCTGTAATAAAACATGATGTCGATGTCGGAGCGGGGATTGAGCTGACTGCGACCGTAGCCGCCCAGAGCGATGAGAGCGCACCAGTTGTGCCCTTTATCGGGCAAATCGCTGGATGCCGCCCGGAACAACACTTCGATCAAGGTATCCGCCAGCAGGGTCAGATCCGCCACGACCTGCTTTCCGGAAGCCCCCTGGCGGTGGTCGGCCCGGATCAACTCCTGGTAGTGGCGCAAAAAAGCCCCGGCTCCCTCCAGCAACGCCAGGCGCTGGTCCTGGAAAGAACCGGCACGGGTACCAAACAAGGCGGGAGGGAAATACCCTTCAAGATTCAAAGCCAGCATGGAGTTCATCGTTGGGCAACACCCTTGGGCGGTTGAATGAAGTTGCGCACCCCTTCGACGATGGCCTTGGCCGTGCGTTCATGGAATTGGGGCTGGGTCAGAAGAAGCTCTTCCTGGGCATTGCTGATGTAGCCGGCTTCCACCAGCACCGACGGCATGTTGGCTCCGACCAGAACATAGAAGGGCCCCTGACGCACCCCGTGATCGCGGATGCCGTCGAAATTGGCGCTCAGCTGGCGAACCATGGCAGAATGAATTTCCTTTGCCAAGCGACTGGATTCATTGATCTTGGCGTTGGCCATCAGGTCGAAAAGGATGAGTTCCAATTCCCCGACCTGCTTCAGAGAGGTGCCGTTCTCCCGGGCCGCCACGGCTGCCGCCCGGTCGCTGCGGGAGAAGTTGAGGTAGTAGGTTTCCACCCCGCGTACCAGGGCGTTGGGGCTGGCATTGGCGTGGATGGAGATGAACAGGTCGGCACCGACCCGGTTGGCCATGGCGGTGCGTTCCTCCAGGGGCAAAAAAACATCGGTCTTGCGGGTCAGGATAACTTCGCACCCCAGCTCCTGTTCGAGCTTTTTGGCCACCACCAGGGCCATGGCCAGGTTGACGTCCTTTTCCTTGATGCCGGAAGGACCGACGGCACCGGGATCCTTGCCGCCGTGACCGGCATCGACGACAATGCGGCGCAGGCCGGCGGGCGGAGCCTTGGCCGCGGCAGGCATCGTGGCCGGCGGCTCCGGTTCGGCTCTGCTTACCACCCGGGCAATGGGGTCCCGATCCGGAACCGGCAAGGAACTCAGTTCGCTGGTGCGGCTTTGCAACACCGCACCTTCGGCGGCCGCCACATCGATCACCAGCCGGTTGGGGTCATAAAGGGGAAAAATCTTGTAATCCCGAACACTGACCAGGTCGAGAACGACCCGGGCGGTCCGGTCGTCGGGATAGCCGGTGCGGATGCTCTGCAGCAGGCCGTCACGCACCGTTTCCCGGGTTGGAATGCGACGATGCAGCTTGGACTGATTAAAGTCGATGACCAATCGCGGGCCGACGTTGTGGGCCGGGTCGGCCCTGAGCATGTTCACCTTGTACTCGGCGCGGCCGTCCATCTCCAGCACAATGCGGGTATAACCGGGATTGGACCAGTGCCGGATCTGACTGATTTCCACCGGCCCGGCAGGCCCGTCAGGAACCGGGACCGGCTGCAAGGCAGCAACCGCCGGCACCTCCTTCGGTGCGTGAGCCTGCAGTCGATCGCGTCCCAAGCGGGCCAGGGGGGTAAGGTCGCCTTCCGGAAAACGCTCTACCGCCGACTGATAGCGCAAAAAGGCCGAAGCCATGTCGCCCAACCGCTCCAACACGCTGCCGCCCAGGTAGAGGGCATCGTCGGCCAGGGAACTGGCGGAATAATCCGCGGCCAAGCGGTCGTAACACTGCACCGCGGAACGCGCATCCTCCGTCCGCCTTGAAAACCGGTAGAGGCCCTCCCAGCTCTTGCCCGCCCGGAACAGGGCATCCGCCGCTTCGGCATGCCCGGGATGAGCGGCCACCGCGGCATCAAGCTCCGCGACGACCCGCAACCAGTTATCCCGGGATTGCTGTTTCTGCGGGGAGCCCTGAAGTTCCTGGTAAGCCCGTCGGGCCCGCAGAAACACCGCATCACCGGGGCCGGCGGCCAGGGCGGAACCGGCCAGCGCCAGCCCGCACAGCAACAATCCGATTATCCGTCGTGCAACAGTCATGGCTCCATCATCTTTTTGAGTTCATGCAGCAGGTTGAGCCCCTCCAGGGGAGTCATGGTGGCGATATCCACCTCCCGCAACCGGTCCCGCAGGGCATCGGTCTGAGGAGCGAACAGGGACAACTGCGGACTGGCCGGTTGCGACCGGGTCCGGATCCGGCGATGAGCCAGGCGCGGCTGGCCGTTGACTTCGTACTCGCCCTTTTCCAGGTTTTGCAAGATCTCCCGCGCGCGGCCCAGGACCGCATCCGGCAGCCCGGCAAGACGGGCGACCTGGATGCCGTAGGAATGACTGGCCGGCCCCGGGACGATCCTGCGCAGAAAAATGACCTGATCCTGCCATTCGCGGACCGCGATGTTGAGATTGCGCACCCGCTCGCAGGTATGCACCAGGTCGGTCAGTTCATGATAATGGGTGGCAAACAGGGTCTTGGCCGCCACCCGGGCCTGGTCGTGCAGATACTCGGCCACCGCCCAAGCGATGCTGATACCGTCGAAGGTCGAGGTGCCGCGCCCGATCTCATCCAGCACGATGAGACTGCGCGAGGTGGCATGGTTGAGAATATGGGCGGCTTCGGTCATTTCCACCATAAAGGTGGACTGCCCCTGGGCCAGGTTGTCGCTGGCCCCGACCCGAGTAAAGATGCGATCGATGAGGCCGATGCGGGCCGACCGGGCCGGCACCAGGCTGCCCATGTGCGCCATCAGGGCGATGAGGGCCACCTGGCGCATGAAGGTCGACTTGCCGGCCATGTTGGGACCGGTGATGACCATGATCTGCCGTTCCCGGCAATCCATGGCCAAATCGTTGGAGACGAAGTTTTCCCCGAGCTCCATGGCCTCGATGACCGGGTGCCGGCCCTCCCGAATCTCCAGCACGTCGCTGTCATCCATCCGGGGCACCACGTAGTCGCGGCGATGGCCGACCTCCGCCAGACTCAGCAGCACGTCCAGGGTTGCCAGCGCCTCGGCGGTGTGCTGAATACGTTGGCCCTGCTCGGCCACGACGGTACGCAGTTGCTGAAACAGCTGGTATTCCAGTTCCACCAGCTTTTCCTCGGCTCCCAGTACCTTTTCTTCGTATTCCTTGAGTTCCGGGGTAAAAAAGCGTTCGGCATTGGCCAGGGTCTGCTTGCGCAGGTAATCCTCTGGAACCTTGGCCAGATGGCTGCGGGTCACTTCGATATAGTAGCCGAAGACCTTGTTGAACCGGACCTTCAGGGAGGCGATGCCGGTGCGTTGCCGTTCCCGGGCCTCAAGTTGCAGGATCCAGCTCTTGCCGTTGCGGCGGATGTCGCGCAGTTCGTCCAATTCCAAGCAATGACCGTCGCGAATCAGGCCCCCGTCCCGCAAACCGACGGGCGGGTCGTCCACCAGGGCGGCAGCGATGCCCGCGCACAGGTCGGCCAAGGTATCGACGGACTGCTGAAGCTGCACCAGCAGGGCGCTCTGGCATGAACCCAACCGTTCCAGCAAGACCGGCAGTCGCTCCAGGGAAGACTTGAGGGCCACCAGATCGCGGGCATTGGCCTGGCCCATGGCGACCCGGCCGTTGAGGCGCTCCAGGTCGTATACCCCATCCAGGTCCGCGCGCAGATCGGCCCGCAGCAGGCTCTGTTCCAGCAACTCCGCGACGGCCTCGTGACGGGCCCGTATCCGTTCCAGATCAACCAGGGGATGATGCAGCCAGTGACGCAGCTTGCGACCTCCCATGGCGGTCACCGTCTGATCCAGAACACCGAGCAGGGAACCCTTCTTGCGCCCGTCGCGCAGGGTCGCAGTGAGTTCCAGGTTGCGCCGCGTGCTGGTGTCCAGCACCATGTAGTCCTGGGTATGGTAGGTGGTCAGGGGGCGGATGTGGCCCGCCCGATCCATATGGGTGCGCGACAGGTAGTGCAGTACCGCTCCCGCCGCCGCCTGGGCGCCCGGCAGACCACTGCAGCCGAAAACCTCGAGGCTCTGGCAGGAAAAGAATTCCTGTAACCGGGCGGCGCCGTGGTCCGGATCAAAAACCCAGGCCGGCAGGCGGGTGACCAACCCGTCTCCGGCCAGTTGCTGCAACAGCGGCTGCCAGGGGCAGTCCTCCCTTTCCGCCAGCAGAATCTCGCGGGGGCCGAGAGCAGCCAACTCACCACGCAGGGTTTCCAATTGCCCGGCTTGCGTGGCCCGAAACTCGCCGGTACTGATATCCAGCACCGCCATTCCCCAGCAGTCGGCATCCGCCGCCAGACTGACCAGGTAATGGTTCTCCTTGGGTTGCAGACTGTCCGCGTCGGCCACCAGCCCGGGAGTAACCACGCGCACCACTTCGCGCCGCACAATGCCCTTGGCCGCCCGCGGATCCTCGACCTGTTCGCAGATGGCGACCCGGTATCCGGCGTCCACCAACCGGGCGATGTAGGGTTGACTGCTGTGAAAGGGCACCCCGCACAAGGGAATCTGTTCTTCAGCTCCCTTGTTCCGCGACGTCAGGGTGATATCCAGAACCCGCGAGGCGGTAACGGCATCGTCCAGGAACATTTCATAAAAATCCCCGAGCCGGAAGAACAGAATGGCATCGGGATATTGCGCCTTGATTTCAAGGTACTGGCGCATCATGGGGGTAACCTGACTCATGACAGCGTGGCGGCTCCTGGAATATCGCATCAAATAACGGACAGATAGCCCGTCAAAATCGGCATTATGTTAACAAAGGGTCCTGCGGATGTAAACCATTTACCGACCAGCACGTATCAGGCCCAAGCCAACCTGGCAGGCGGGCCAACATCCTGGCAACCGGTTTGGGAGAAAACTGACGGAAAAGGATTCGTGCAATGTTTCTTATGGGAGGTGCCGTGGCGACCAAAGCTCGATTTTTTTACTATAATGTGCTAGAGTCCCGCGGCCTTCAGGCCATCAATGCCGCTTATCAAGAGCCGCCGTCATGAAAGACCGCCCCATTATGGATAACGACAGAAAAAAAATCCGCGCCGCCCGCATCTCCATGGCCACAGCCACAGGGCTCACCCTGGTCAAACTGACCACCGGCCTGCTGACGGGCTCCATGGCGGTCATGTCTTCGGCCATCGACTCCCTGTTGGACATCCTCATGTCGGGTGCCAACTACCTGGCCATCCGGCAGGCCACCCAGCCGCCGGACAGCAAACACCCCTTCGGCCACGGCAAATTCGAAACCCTGGCCACCATCATCCAGTCGGTGGTCATCGGCGCCTCCGGCCTCTGGGTCATGGTCGAATCGGTGCGCCGCCTGCTCGCCGGGGTGGAACTCGGCAACCTTCAAGGCGGGATTGCAGTACTGGCCGGCAGTGCCGTGGTGTCCTGGAAGGTCAGTCGGTTTTTGGTCAAAACCGCCCGGGAAACGGACTCATCGGCCCTACAGGCCGATTCCCTGCATTTTTCCATGGACGTTTACACCAACCTGGCCCTGCTGGTCGGCCTGGTCCTCATCACCTGGTTCGGCATCGCCTGGCTGGATCCGGTGCTGTCCATCGTCGTCGCCCTGTATATTTTTTACCAAGCCTTCGGCCTGGTACGATATGGCCTGCGCGACATTCTCGACGAGCGCCTGCCGGACACCCTGAGGGAGGAAATAACCCAGGTGCTGGAGGCCCACCGCAAGGACCTGCTGGGTTATCATCGACTGCGCACCCGCCGCGCCGGTTCCCAGAAGATCATCGACTTTCACCTCACCCTGTGCAAGTTCCTCTCCGTCGAGGAGGCCCATGCCATCGCCGATCACCTGGAGTTGCGCATCAAGCAACGCATCCCGGGAGCGGATGTCACCATCCACGTCGAACCCTGCGTCCTCGACCAATGTCCCGGCTACGAAAGCTGTCCGGGGCGACAGGATTCGCCCAAAGGGCGCGCCTCCTTTCTGGCCGCGTCAGGCCAGGACCGCCTGCAATCGGGAGACTGAAAGTATCGGTTCAACACAGGCCCGCGGCGGAGGGGGCACGACACCCTCCGCCACTGCAGACCGCACACTTTCAGCGCCCCATCATGATACCCAATTGCTCGGCAGTCCAAACCAGATTGCCTTTCGGATCAACCCGGTTCTGGGTGCAGACCGCGTCTTCGATAGGCATGGCCACCACCTCCCGCCCTTTGAGCACCACCATCTCCCCGAATTGACCGCGATCGATGAGATCCACCGCCTTGACCCCGAAACGGCTCGCCAGGATGCGGTCGAAATGGGTGGGGCTCCCGCCACGCTGCACATGGCCCAGAACCACAACCCGCGTTTCCAGGCCGTGGACCCTTTCAAAGGCGTCAGCCACATAATGCCCGATGCCGCCCAAACGTTCGAGCCCGAAGGTCTCCTCGGCGGTGGCCTGGACCACCTTATGCCCGCCGACGGGAAAGGCACCTTCGGCTACCACGACGATGGTGGCACGGTTGCCCGCCGAACGGCGCCGGACGATATGCCGACAGACCTTTTCCAGATCAAAGGGGATTTCGGGAATCAGAATCACATCCGCCGAACCGGCAATGCCCGATTCCAGGGCGATCCACCCGGCATCCCGGCCCATGACCTCCAGGACCATGACCCGATGATGGCTTTCGGCGGTGGTCTGCAAACGATCCAATGCTTCGGTGACGATACTGACGGCGGTATTGTAGCCGAAGGTCACATCCGTACCGCGGAGATCGTTGTCGATGGTTTTCGGCACCCCGACCACCGGCATGCCCATATCATTCAGGCGCCGGGCAATCTTCAAGGTGCCGTCGCCGCCGACGGCAATCAGGGCCTGGGCGCCCAGTTGCCGAAAATTGTTCAGCACCCGCTCCGAGACATCCTGCAGACAGACTTTGCCATCGACCTTCACGGGATAACGGAAGGGATTGCCGCGATTGCTGGTGCCGAGAATGGTGCCGCCGCGCGGCAGGATGCCTTGGACGCAGGCCAGGTCCAGATCCCGATAACGCGGACGGTCGACCAGGCCATCGAAGCCGTCCTCGATGCCCAGGACCCGCCAATTGCGTTGCAGTACGGCGGCCCGCACCACGCCTCGGATAACACCGTTGAGTCCGGGACAATCGCCGCCGCCGTTCAAAATGGCAATGGTTTGGATCATGCTGGGGCTCCTTATGAATTCAGAGGTTCATCGTTCACGGAAAAGTGCGTCGGGGACATGGCCGCCAGGCGGGCGGCGCCGAGGAGGCCGGCCCCATCACCCAGCATCCCCGGTTGAATGGCCAGGCGCCGGCCGGCGGTGGCAAACGCCCGCAGATGCAATTCCTGATGCAAAGCCGGCAGCATCAGAGGCAAATGGCCGCTGGCACCGCCGGTGATGATCACGCCATCGATATTCAGCAGATTGGCGACGCCGGCGATGACCTGGCCGAGACGGCGGCCCGCTTCGCCCAGGCTGGCAAGGGCGATGGCATCGCCGCCTTCCGCCGCCTGAGCCACCTCCTCGCCACTGGCCGGCCCTGGCGCCACGGCGCCCGCCACGGCCGAGGCCAACTCCCGGTAGGTACGCACCAGGCCCGGCCCGGAAGCATACTGCTCCAGACAGCCGCGACTGCCACAGGCACAAGACCGCCCCTCGGCCTCCACCATGAGATGGCCGACCTCCCCGGCAGTGCCGTCGGGCCCCTCCCAAAGTCGACGTCGCAGGATCAGGCCGCCGCCGACCCCGGTGCCGAGGGTGATGGTGAGAAAGGAGTCGAGTTCGCGGCCGGCGCCGTAACAGGCTTCGCCCACGGCGATGGCGTTGGCATCGTTGACTACCCGCACCGGCATGCCCAGCAACTCCTGCAGTTCCAACGCCAGCGGCAACCCGTTGAGCTGCGGCAGGTTGGGGGAAAAGGCGATGCGGCCCGCGGCCTCCACGGCCCCCGGCACGCCGAGGCCGAAGCTTTGCACCCTGACATCGCCCATGACCAGCCGGCAGAAATCGGCCAGAGCCGACACAAAATCGCGGGGCGAGGCAAGATCCGGAGTGGCCATGCGCCGCATATTCCGCAACCGGCCGTCAAGACCTGCCAATCCGGCCCGGCAATTGGTACCCCCCAGATCCATGGCCAGATAGAGGTCCTCGCTCATCGGCGCTCCGGCAACTCCGTGGCGATGGCCAGCTTGGCAAAGCCGTTCGCCCGCGCCAGGTCCATGAGTTCCACCACCTTGCCGTGCTGGGCTTCACGATCCGCCAGCAACAGGAAGGTCATCTCCTCGGCCTGTGCGCCGAAACTGCGCAGATGGGAGACCAGTTGGGCCTTGTCGAAACGCTTCTCGCCCACATAGATTTCCCCGGCCGTAGAGAGGTAAACCTTCACTTCCTTGACCTCCTGCTGTCGTTCCTGGGCCGTCGATTCCGGCAATTTGACGGTGATGCCCGGCGCCTCGACAAAGCTGGTCGAAAGCAGAAAGAAAATCAGCAGCAAAAAAACACAGTCGACCATGGGCGTCAGATCGACGCGTGGCGTCTCGAACTTCTTTTTCCGGAAAGCCATGGATTACCCTCCCAGCAGATCGACCAGGCGCAGGGAGTTCTCTTCCATCTCCATGACCATGTGCTCGGCCCGGCTGGTGAGATATTTATGCAGCAGGATGGCCGGAATGGCGACAAACAGGCCGGCTGCGGTGGTGATCAGGGCCTCGGAAATACCGCCGCCAAGGGTGGCCGGGGTACCGCGCCCTTCAGCGGCGATAATGGTAAAGGCCCGAATCATGCCCAGTACCGTGCCAAGCAGACCGAGCAGGGGTGAAATGGTGGTGATGGTCCCCAGCAGGCCGAGGTAGCGCTCCAAAGGGGCCGCTTCCCGCGAACCGACCTCTTCCACCACCGTTTTAATATGGTCGCGCGGCCGACCGTGGTTCTGCAAGGCCGCCAACAGAATGCGGGCCAGGGGGGTTCCGGAACGCTGGCAGACCAGAATCGCCTCATCAATACGCTGCTTGTGAACCAGACCTTCCACCTCGCGCACCAACTCTTTGGTACCGCGACCCAAACGGGCATAGGTCCAAAGCCGTTCGAAAAAAATGGCCAGGGCCATGACCGAGCAGGCCAGGATGGGATACATCAGTATCCCGCCTTTTGAGAAAAGTTCAAGCATGCCTATACATCCCTTTCGTTACGGTAACCGGACAGAACGCCGAGCCTGGTCGGCTTGTTCATCGAGAAAACGAAAAAATTCAAGGATTCTTGCCTTGAAACAGAGGCGCCAGCAGGGCATAAGTCGCATCCAGATGCTGGGGCAGGACCCGCACTTCGGAGAATACCGGCATGAAGTTGGTATCCCCGCTCCAGCGCGGGACGATGTGCATGTGCAGATGATCCGCCAGGCCGGCACCGGCAATCCGACCCAGGTTGATGCCGATATTGAATCCCTGGGGATTCAGGGCTTCCTGCAGGACATTGCGGGCCAAGCGGAGCATTTGGTGCATTTCGGCCATCTCTTCATCGGTCAGATCAATGATGTCGGGCACGTGCCGATAGGGCGCCAGGAGCAGATGACCGTTGTTATAGGGATATTTATTCATGATGACGAAAGCATGCCGGCCCCGAAAGAGCACCAACCGCTGCGGATCTTCATCGACCCGATCGCGAATGCAGAACACGCAACAATCGCCGGCATCCTTGTCCTTGCACTCCAGGTACGTCATGCGCCACGGGGCCCAAAGCTGTTCCATGAATTGATCTCCCCGCCGGGTGCCGCCCTTGGCGGCGAAACCGGCGCTGCCTATCCTGCACTAACCAAACATGCGGCCAACCCACCCATCATTCCGGCATGGACCTTATAGTCCGAGGGAAAACAGCTTTCCCATCAGGACAGAGGGATAATGCGACCGGAGAGGCCCTCGCCCACTTCCAGCAAGCCCACGGTCGGGTGAGGCCAACCGCGGGGATTCACGGCGCTGCCGGGGTTGAGCAGCAGCACACCGTCGAGTTCGCGGCAAACCGGAGCATGGCTGTGGCCGAAGACCAGGCAGTCGATGGCCTGATTGGAAAATGCGTTCAGCACCCGCCGCTCCAAACCCTCCGGCGGTCCCCAGCCATGACAGAGGCCGATGGAGAACCTGCCGGCACCCACGACCCTTTTCGCCGGCAGTCGGCTGGAGGCGGGATCCATGTTGCCGCGTACCGCATGCACCGGACAGTTCCCGAAACAGCAAACCAGATCGTCGTCCACCAGATCTCCGGCATGCAGAATCATGGCGACATCGGCGAAGGGCCCGGCCAGCAACCGCTCAAAGAAATCCGCATACTGCAAAGGCTGACGCATATGGGTGTCGGAAAGCACCCCGATTTTCATGAACATTCGAATCCTTTCCAGGCCGACGCCAAGGCGATGACCAACGCCATTTCTACCCGTTGCAACCGACCCTGTCAACGGTAATCCCATCGGCGGCCCTGCCGGTGTCAGTCGCCCTGCCCCCTTCCATTTTCATTCCCGGGCTGCTATGATGTGCGGCGCCGTGGCCGCCTTAAATCGTTCAGCTTCCCGGCCCGTCGGCGCCTGACCGAACCATTCTTCTGCCCAAAATCAAGGAGTCGAATTCCCATGCGTTATATCAGCACCCGCGGCAAAACCGCCAACCTGTCCTTCAAAGAGGCGGTCATGATGGGACTGGCCGACGATGGCGGCCTGTTGCTGCCGGAAAGCATTCCCGTCCTGGCGCCCGGCGATTTGGCCGCCCTCGGCCATCTGGCCTATCCGGAACTGGCTTTTCGCATCATCTCCCTGTTCACGGAAGGCATCCCCTCGGCCGACCTGAAGCAGCTCATCGACAAATCCTATCAGACCTTCAGCCATGAGGAAACCACCCCGGTGGTGCACCAGGACGGAGTCTACATTCTCGAACTGTTCCACGGCCCCACCCTGGCCTTCAAGGACGTGGCCCTGCAGTTTCTGGGCAATCTGTTCGAATATCTGCTGCGGGAACAGGGCGCCAAAATGAACATCCTCGGCGCCACCTCCGGCGATACGGGCAGCGCGGCCATCTACGGCGTACGGGGCAAGGAAAACATCAACATCTTCATCCTCCACCCCCACCAGCGGGTATCCCCCATTCAGGAACTGCAGATGACCACGGTCACCGACCCGAACGTCTTCAACCTGGCGATTCGCGGGACCTTTGACGACGGTCAACGCATCGTCAAGGAGGTGTTCGGCGACCTCGATTTCAAAACCGGCTTCGCCCTCGGCGCGGTCAACTCCATCAACTGGGCCCGGGTCCTGGCACAGGTGGTTTACTATTTCTACGCCTGGGGTCGGGTGCAACGTGCCACCGGCTGCAAGGAAGTCTATTTTTCGGTACCTACGGGCAACTTCGGCGACATCTTCGCCGGCTATATCGCCAAACGCATGGGACTGCCCATTCGCCGGCTGATTCTGGCCACCAATGAAAATGATATTCTGACCCGTTTCGTCTCCCAGGGCGACTATTCCATCCGTTCCGTCGTGCCCACTCCGGCACCGTCCATGGATATCCAACTGGCCAGCAACTTCGAGCGCTACCTCTATTTCCTCTTCGACCGTCGCTGCGACCGGGTGCGCGAGGCCATGGCTGAATTTGCCGCCGGCGGCCGCCTGACCTTCGATGCCGACCAGCGCCGGCAGGTGGCGCGCGAGTTTCTGGCCGGTTCGGCCAGCCGTGCCGAAACCCTGGCGACCATCCGCGACTTCCACGCCGCCACCGGCTACATTCTCGACCCCCATACCGCCATCGGCGTCAAGGTCGGCCGCGAACAGGCCGGCGGGGAAGTTCCCCTCATCTGCCTGGCCACGGCCCATCCGGCCAAATTCGGCGAGGCGGTGCAGGAAGCCATCGGCCAGGTACCGCCCCTGCCGGATTCCCTGAAGGACATCGAACAGCGTCCTCGCCGGTGCGAAATCACCGACGCCGACACGGAGCAGATCAAGGAATACATCCGTCGGCATGCCCAATAGGCTGGGCGTCCCGACTCCGTACCTGGATCCGAGCCGGCTCCGATCTGGGAGCAGCGCCCTTAAAACCTGAAGTAAAACATGAAAAACCCCCTGTCAACACATTGATGACAGGGGGTTTTATATCTTCCATAAAGGTCGCCTATCGGCCACTCAAAACCGACGACGCCACCCATCCGCTATAGATCAGATAGCAAAGCAAGAGCATCAAGCCCTCCAGACGGTTTATGCGACCCGGCCTCCCCCGGAAGCCATATCCCAGGATAAACAGGGACAAAGTCAGCAAGCTCATGACCAGGCAATCCCGGGTCAGCACCTCCTTGGCTACCGTCAGGGGCTGAATGGCCCCGGCAATGCCGACCACGGCCAAGGTGTTGAACAGGTTGGACCCGAGCACGTTGCCCAGGGCGATTTCATGTTCGCCCTTGCGGGCCGCCGCCAGGGAGGAGGCCAGTTCGGGCAGGGAGGTGCCGATGGCCACGACCGTCAGGCCGATGACCAAATCGCTGACTCCGAAAGTTTGGGCAATGGCCACCGCCCCCCAGACCAGCACCCGTGAACTGACAATGAGCAGCAGCAAGCCCAGCAACAGCCAAGCCAGCGCCCCATTCCGGGACAGGGCATGGGTCCGCAATTCCTGATCCACCTCCAAGGCCAGCGGATCACTGTCCGGTTGCCTTCCCTGGCACAAGGACCAAAACATCAAAACACTGAAAACCGCCAGCAGCACCCCGGCGTCCAAACGCGACAAATGCCCATCCAGCAGCAGCAGAACCGCCAGCACCGTCACGCCCATGCACACCGGCAGCTCCTTGCGCAAAACCCTGGACCTGACCGGAATCGGGCTGATGATCGCCGTCACCCCCAGGATCAGAGCGATATTGGCGATATTGGAACCGAAGGCATTGCCGAGGGCCAAACCCGGATTGCCCTGCGCCGCGGAAAAAGCCGAAACCACCATTTCCGGGGCGGAGGTGCCAAAACCCACGATCAGCATACCGATGAGCAAAGGCGACATGCCGGCATAGCGCGCCGTCATGGCCGCCCCCTCCACAAAGCGGTCGGCACTCCAAAGAAGCAGCAACAGACCACCGATCACGGCAACCAAAGGCCACAGCATTACATTTTCTCCTGAATCGAATCACGGGTTCATCAAGGCCGCCGCAGACACAGCATGAACCATGCCCGGGCCAACCTCTGCCATCCCAAGTCAAGATGATGCGTTATGGTTCTTATTTGCTTTCCCGCACCACGGACAGGGTTTTCCATTTTCCGCTACGATAGCGCAGATAAAACAGGCCGCTGAAACTCAGGAAGAAGGCGATGAGCACCAACCAGGCGGACTGGGGCGGCAACTCCAGAACCTTGAGGAACAGCACCAGCACGGGAATCAGCAACCAGTGTAAGGCCACCGAGGCGCACATGGCCCAGAGGGTATCTCCAGCCCCGCGTAAAGCACCGCTGAAAACCAGCATCACCCCATCGGCCAACACCCAAAACGCTGCCAGACGCAGCATGGTGGTGGCCAACGGAGCAGCCTGGTGGAAGACGATATCCATCTCACGCGGCTGAAAGACCGCCACCAGTTGCCCGGGAAAACTGACGAACAACATCAGGATCAGTGAAGAATAGGCCCATGCCATCTTCAGACCGGAGCGGGTGACACGCTCGGCGATGTCGGGCCGACCGGCGCCCAGATAGCGGCCGACCAGGCTGACCACACCGATCTGGATGCCCAACAGCGGCACGAAAGAAACCAGGTCCCAGTTGAAAACGATGGTCACCGCGGCTGCCGTCACCAGGCTGTGGCCATGGAAGATCAGGATCATGGACGTGAAGGCCAGGAGGTTGAGAAACATCTCCACACCGGCCGGAGAGCCATAGCGCAGTAGTTTTCCCATCACCTGGCCATCGAAACGCAACGAAGCCAACACCCCGTATTCCTGTCGATTACTGCGACCAAGATAGGATGTCAGCAGTACCAGCAGGCCGCACAGACTGCCGAGCAAGGTGCCGTAAGCCGCTCCGCGCAAACCGAGAGCGGGCAAGCCAAGCTTGCCGAAGATGAGTACATAGTTGGCGCCGACATTGACCACCATGGCGGTCATGGCTGAAAACATCACCACCCGGGTGCGACCGATGCCGGAAAAAAAACTGCTCAGACAGGTGCGCAGCAGGACCAGGATGGCCCCGTAAAGCAGAATATCGAAATAGAGGCGTTGCTGTACCAACTGCTCGGGCGACAGGTCCATGATCCGAAACAAACCATGGCCAAGGGGCCGAGCCGCCAGGATCAAGGGAGTGGCCAGCAGGGCCAGCAGTCCGGCCTGGGTCAGGACCAAGGCGCAGTTTTCTTTACGTCCGGCCCCCAGGTACTGGGCCGACAGCGCCGTGGCATAGCCGGTCAGGCCGATGAAAAAGGTCATCATCATGAAGGCGGTCAGACCGCCGGCCATGGCGGCGCTCATGGGCACCGGCCCGAGTCGTGACAGGAACACCCGATCGGTGAAAATCAGCACCGTTTCGCTGGCATGGGAGATGACCATGGGTAGAGCGACGGTCAGCATCTCCCGCAGGCCGCCCTCTACGGGAGGGGTCCCAGCATTATTCTGGCGTGTTTCCAAAGTCATTGGCAATCCGAACCTGCCCTTTGCGCCCTCTTACGGGCACCAAAAAGCGCCGGGCCCGCAGACACCAGCGCTTCCAGATTTCAACCCATTGCATTCCTGCCGGCACAAAACCAGCAGCCGCCCTGCCCCTCAGCGGCGTTTGCGGCCGACGTAAACCTCCTGCCCCGTGGTCACATCCAGGTATACATCGACACCCGGCTCATGGCGCAGGAATTTGAAGTTTTCATCCAGATCATCCGCTGAAACGAAGCGCACATTGGCACTCAGGGACTCTTCGTACTGCCAGCCGGCCGGAGTGGCCAGGGTCATGGGCGGCGCCGGACGTGGTGCAACAGTCCCCTTGGGTGCATGATGAAGCCAGCATGCGGTAACCTTCTGTTCGGGCGTGGCCAGAGGCACGCGCGCAAAATCCAGCCACTTTACCGGCACCAGGGGGCCACGGATCTGATCGATCACGGCAATATCGATGGCCTGCTCCTCATGCATGAAAGTCAGCCCGCCCTGCACCAGCGTCCGGATGTATGCTTCAGCTTCGTTGGAGGCCATGAAACCGATACGCGCCAGATCATCATCAAAGCAGAGGGTCTGATTGGGCACCCCGCGCATGAAGCCCAGCCATCCTCCGGAATACTTCATGTTAATGGCATCCATGCGGACAATGATGGAAATGGCTTCAACAAGAACCGGCATAACACCTCGCAGCAGATTTTTTGGAATAAGATGAACGAAGTGGAATAATAGCAGTTTTCTCCGGTTTTTTAAAGACCGCAGTCTCCCTCCCGACACCCAAACTGCCGGAAAGTCGCTTCCGGCCGAAAAGAAACTGGTAGACTGAAGGAAAATCCATCAGGGAGGCCAGCCATGAAAGAAGCCCTGCTTTACGACAAACTGACGGGAAATCGGGTTCGTTGCCGGCTGTGCGCCCACCACTGTGCCATTGCCGCCGGACAACTCGGGCTCTGCCAGGTGCGGGAAAACCGCGACGGGGTCCTCTATACCCTGGTCTACGGCCGCACCATCAGCCAGGCCGTCGATCCCATTGAAAAGAAACCCCTGTTCCACTTCCACCCCGGCTCCCTGTCCTACTCCATCGCCACACCGGGCTGCAATTTCCGCTGCGCCTGGTGCCAGAACTGGGAAATCTCCCAGATGCCCCGCGAGCAGCACCTCTTGGGCGGCCACCCGGCCTCCCCCGCCCACATCGTTGCCCAGGCGCAAAAGGCCGGCTGCCGGTCCATCGCCTACACCTACACCGAGCCGACCATCTTCTACGAATACGCTCGTGATACGGGACTTCTGGCCCACGGCGCGGGCCTGGCGAATGTGTTCGTCACCAACGGCTACATGACCGGCGACCTCCTCGATGACGCCCGTCCCTGGCTGGATGCCGCCAACGTCGACCTGAAGGGCTTCCGCGATGAAACCTATCGCCATCACATCGGCGCCAAGCTGCAGCCGGTCCTCGACAGTCTGATCAAAATGAAGACCCTCGGACTGTGGCTGGAAATAACCACCCTGATCATTCCGGGCCTTAACGACGATCCGGTCGAACTCCGCGAGTTGGTGGATTTTGTGGTCAAGGAACTGGGTACCGACACGCCTTGGCACATCAGCCGCTTTTTTCCCCAATACCGTATGAATCACGTGCCGCCGACCCCCGTGACAACCCTGCACCGGGCGGCGGCCATCGGCCGTGAGGCGGGATTGCGTTACATCTACCTGGGCAACGTCGCGGAAAAAGCCGACACCCTCTGCCCCGACTGCGGTGAGGTGGTGATTCGTCGCCTCGGCTTCCAGGTGGTGGAAAACCACCTCCGGCCTGACGGCGGTTGCCCGGCCTGTGGCAAAGTCATAGCGGGAATCGGCATGGGGCCAGGGAAATGAAATACCGTGGCTGTCAATAGCCTCGTTTTCGGCTGCGAATGCGGTGCAGGCGTTCCGAAAAGCCACCCTTATTTTCAAACTCTTCGGCCAGGCGTGCCATCTGACGATCCAGCAACGCGCAAGCCACGGCGATCAAGACCAAAACCGCGTTGGCCGCGAGTTCAGGATAAACCTTGGTATGGCCAAAACACCCGCGCTTCTGTTAAGCTGGCGAGGCAGTTCAACATCATTGGGCACTGCATGCCCGCCAATTCACACCGAGGAGATCAGCAACGTGCTTGCGGAAGAAATGTTGATGCTGGGCTGCCCCTACTGCGGGGCAGCGCTGCACCAGACCCTGAGTTGGTTCAAAAAGACCTATTCCACCTGCCCCGCCTGCGCTAAGGGCCTGGCCGCCACGCAGTTCGAGGCCACCATCATCGCTTTGGAACAGGCCATGGACGAAAGTATCGATGAGATGGTGAACGGAAAGACGCCGGAAGGCTGTTGCGGAGGGCATTAAATCGACTTCTCGAGCAGCGGTTTGATGAATCTCTCGAAAGTGACCTGTTGTTTGGCGGTCAGCAGGTCGACGTTGCCGTCCAGATCCAGCAGATAGGTACCCACCCCGACGACGGTACGGACCAGATAGCCGCTGCCGGCAAC
Source organism: Desulfuromonas sp. CSMB_57 (assembly GCF_020194955.2). Taxonomy (GTDB): domain Bacteria; phylum Desulfobacterota; class Desulfuromonadia; order Desulfuromonadales; family Syntrophotaleaceae; genus JAFCIY02. The sequence continues at coordinate 121,700 of NZ_JAFCIY020000006.1, forward strand.
GATTTGTTCAATCTCATCGGTGCGTTTGGTAATCAGGTTTTTCAGCGCGTCCAGATCGATAATCATTTTCCCTGCTCCTGATAAATGGGCAAAAAAATAACCTCCGGTGGTGCCGATCCGCGACTCAGGGCTGTTCGCTCTGCCATATTACTCATGCCCACCCGGGACCCTTCAGGCTTCCCGTTCCGAGACGGGCCTGCTCACCGGGACCTCATCGGGGCATTTTCTGGAAGTGTTGGCGAACATCGATCAGCGGTGTCGGCACCCCAGAGGTAGCCATTCTCCGTCTTCTACAAGTATTTTAGCACATTTAGCTTTCCTTTTGCGCACCATTTCCGTCCCCTTCGGCAACCACCGGCATGGAGGGATTGAACTCTCGAATGAAGATCTCCCAGAAAGCCACGAACAGCGCCGCGATCAAAGGGCCGACGACAAACCCGTTCATTCCGAACAGTACAATGCCGCCGAGGGTGGAAAGCAGCACCATGTAATCAGGCAGCTTGGTGTCGCGGCCGACCAGGATGGGGCGCAGGATATTGTCCACCAGTCCGATCACTCCAGCTCCAAAGGCCGCCAGGATCAGTCCCGGCACCCATTTGCCGACCGCCACCAGATAGATGGCCACCGGCCCCCAGATCAGACCGGCGCCGACCACGGGGATGAGGGACAACAAGGTCATGATCACCCCCCACAGCAACGGCCCCGGCAGGCCCAGCAGCCAGAAGATGATTCCGCCCAGGGTGCCCTGGACCGTGGCCACCACCAAGTTGCCCTTGACGGTGGCCCGGGTGACCTCGGCAAACTTGGCCAACAGCAGGCGCTCGCAATCGTCGCCAAGGGGCAAGGCGCGAATCAGCAGATCCACCAGTCTCGAGCCATCGCGCAGCATGAAAAACGCCATGTACAGCATCAGACCCAGGTTGATAAAAAAGCGCAGGGTCCCGCGTCCGAGTTGAACGGCATTCTCGGCCACATGCCGGCTCAGGGTGATGGCTAATTCGGAAAACTGGTCCTGAAGAGCACTCAGGTCCAGACCAAAGCGGTCCATCATGGCGGTCACAGCCGGCACCCTCTGTTTGACGCCATCAAGGAAAGCGGCGGGATTGAGTTCGCCGGTCTGCAGTCGTTGATAAATCTGGGTTCCTTCCTGAAAGAAGGAGCCCAGCACGAACAGGACGGGAACAATGCCGATGAGCAGGCAAACCATCAGCGTCGTCAACGCCGCCAGATTGGGCCGCTGCCAGGTCCGGAGCAGTCTCAGGTGGAGGGGATGGAACAGAATGCCGATGACGCAAGCCCAAAAGACCGCACCGAAAAACGGTTTCAGCAGAAACAGAAACAGCAGGGATACCAGGGTCAGCATCAGCAGGAACGAGCGCTGCTGCAGCTTTGCCTGACCGTTGCGATTGTACTGGATGGCGGACGAATCGCCGCCGCCTAGCTCCGGTTTCTGCGAATTTGCAGCATCTTCTTTCATTTCAGGCATTTACTCCGCCCCCTTTGGCCCCGGGTCAACATCGTGGATGAACCTGATGTCATCTTACACGACCTCTTTTTTCGTTCAATCGGAATTTTTGGCGATCGGCTTTCGCGCGACCAATCCGCGGCCGGCGGGCCCAAAAGTATTGCCGGCATTCCATTGCAAAATTCCGACAGGTTGATATGGTATAGCAGCATCAAGGAGGTTTTTGCATGAGCCGACAACTGGCCCGTTCCAGAAACAATCGGATGATCGCCGGGGTATGCGGCGGGTTTGCGGAGTATTACGGTTGGACCCCGTGGGTCGTACGATTTATCTACGTGCTGGTCAGCATACTCAGTGCCGCCTTCCCGGGAATTCTCATCTATCTGCTGTTATGGATTCTGATGCCCAAGGCGGAAACATAGCACAAGGTGGTCGCCTTTCAGGCCAACAGCGAAGAAGCGGGGGATTTTCCGGCATCACGCTGAAAACGTCACCGACAAGGAGATCGACAATGAAAAAGCGGCTATGGGCAGTACTTTTTGGTGCGCTCCTGGGCGGGCTGCTCCTGCCAGGCTGTCCGGAAAGGAATCCACAGGCAGCGGAAGTGGACGGCGGGAAAATTCTTCAGACCCGCTGCACGGTCTGCCACGATACAGGCAGAATTGAACGTGCCGGCCACGATCCGGCCACCTGGCGACAGACGGTCGACCGGATGATGGGCAAAAGCAACTTCGGTCCCAAGCTGACAGAGAGCGAACTGCAGGCGCTGCTGGAGCACCTTGCCACCCTGAAGCAGTAACCCTGCTCAACGCTCCGAAATGGGCCTCTTTCTCCATTCGGGACGCTCCCCGGTGGAGATGGGCTTACCGGGCCTGTAGCAGACCCATTAAATCTTCCAAGGATTGAGGTCGGCCGAACAGGTAGCCCTGCCCCAGGGCGCAACCCAGTTGTTGCAGCACGGCCGACTGGGCGGCGGTTTCCACCCCTTCTGCGACGATCTCCATCCCCAGGGTCGTGCCTACGGAAATGAACGCCATAACCAGGCCGGCCTTCTGCGGGTCGGCTTCGATGCCGTTGATGAAGGAACGGTCGATCTTGAGTACATTCATGGGAAACCGGCGGAGATAATTCAGCGCCGAATAACCCGTGCCAAAATCATCGATGGCGATGGAAATGCCCAAATCCCGAAAGGCCTCGAAGGTCGCCCGGATCTCCCGGTTGTCCTCAATCATCAGGCTTTCGGTGATCTCGAATTCCAGCCATTCTCCACGACAGCCCGTCTCTTCCAGAATCCCTTTCACCTCTCCGGCCAGATCGTGCTGGATAAATTGCCGAGAAGAAAGGTTGACCGCAATTTTAAAAGATGCGGCACCTTCCCGGTTGAACCGCACGGCCGCGCGGCAGGCGTTAGCCAGGATCCAGCGACCGATCCCGATGATGGCACCGCTCTCCTCGGCGAGAGTGATGAACCGATCGGGCATCAACATGCCGCGCTCCGGATGGTGCCAGCGTACCAGGGCTTCGGCGCCGACCACCTGGCCGCTTTCCAACAGCACCTTAGGTTGGAAGTGAAGTTGCAGTTCCTCGTTCCTGCAGGCGTGCCGCAAGGCCGAGAGGAGGGACATCCGGTCAGCGGCATGACGGGAAAGGGCCGGCGAATAACATTGAAAATTGTTGCGGCCCTGCCGTTTGGCGCTGTACAGGGCAGTGTCGGCAAAGGTGAACAATTCATTCAGATCGTTGCTGTCCCAAGGATGACAGGCGATGCCGATGCTACCGGAAACAAATATTTCCTGGCTGTCAATATGAAAGGGCCTACGTAGGGTATCCAGGATTCGGGCAGCTCCTTCGGTGGCGTCACCGACGGCCTGGATGCCGGTCATCAATATGGCGAATTCGTCGCCCCCCAGCCGGGCGATGGTATCGCATTCGCGTATGCAGCGCGGCAGACGCATGGTCACCTGACGCAACAGTTCGTCGCCGGTCTGGTGACCGAGAGTATCATTGATGTCCTTGAAATGATCGATGTCGAGGATCAGCAGGGCAAAGGGTTTGTCCGCCGCCTGCACCGGATCGGCCGCATCCCTGAACCGCTTTTCGAACAGGGCCCGGTTGGGCAGGCCGGTCAGGGTGTCGGTAAAGGCCAGGTGTCGAGCCAATTCCCGTTGCTCAACCATTTCGCTGATGTCGCGCACCACCACCAGTACCGATTGGACCTCCACGCCATCCTTGCCGAATTCCGGTTGGAAGCGGGCATGGGCCCAGCGGGCCGGGTTCTCTGAGGGGCTTGGATTGAATTCGAGTTCCCGGGGCTGTCCGCTTTCAAGAGTTGCTTCGAGAGCGGCGCGATAGGTGGACAGATCAAAGGACGGGGAGTTTTCCAAAGGCCGGCCAAGCAGTGCGGTCTTGTTCTTGCCGACCAGGCGTTCGAAGGCGGGGTTGACGTAAAGCCGGCACAACTGCCGGTCATAACGAACGATGGCGTCGGGAAAATTTTCCGTCAGGCTGCGAAATTCCTGTTCGCGGGCCATCAACAACCGTTCGGCTTGGTTGCGGGCGGTGACGTCGCGACAGACACAGATGTTAATGAACGATGCCATCGGGGTGCCGTTGATCTCCACCTCGCGAAAATCACCGTCCTTGCGACGCATGCAGGTTTCGAGAAACCGTTCCTCATCGGGCGGATGCGAATCCGCCATGGATTCTATCTCGGAACGGCTGAAACGAGCATCCCAGTCCCAGGGATGCATACCGATCATTTCCCCGGGCTCATAGCCGAGCATGTGGGCAAAAGCCGGATTAACTTCCAGGACCGAGTGGTTGCTGGGGTCGAAGATCACTATACCGTCGTAGGAATGCTCCATCAACAGTTGCCAGCGTGCAAGCTCCTGCCGCAGGTTGTCCTGCTGGTGTTTGGCCTCGCTGATGTCCCTGACCACGCAGAAACTCACCGGTTTTCCTTGCCACTGGATCTGCGTTGAGCTGATGGTCACATCCAAAATCCGGCCGTCCCTGCGCCGGTGGCGGGTTTCGAATCGTCGTTCCGACCAGTCGTTGTCCGCGAACCGTTGTTCCAGTTCCTTTTGCGACCAGTGTGCATCCCAATCCCAGACCTTCATCCGGCACACTTCTTCCACCGTATATCCGAGCATTTCGGCAAAGGCCGTGTTGGCATCGATCACGCCCGCCGTTTCCATGTCCATAATAACGATGCCGTCAATGGACTGCTCCATGAAGGTCCGATACAGGTCGGCGCTCAAGGCACCGACCAGCGGGGCCGCAATGGCATCGGGCCTTTCAACCGCCGGTTTAGGCTTGCCTGAAGCGTTTTCCGGTGGATGTTCAGAGAAGGGCTTATGGGAATCGCACATGGAGACGGATCCGGCCTTTCGTCACGGCGCAAAAGGATTTTCGGGCACTTTGATATATGCCAATATTGTGCCAAGGTTTCGAGAAATAAGGGAAAGGTGCGATGCGGTTCGGCAAAAGGCGATAAAATGAGCCGTTGGGGATAGTCAAAAATAAAAAGTCTTAATCGTTTTGTGTCAATTTTTTGATCATTACATTTCAAATAAGGCGTGAACCACGAAAGTGAACCTTCCAAACTCCCTTCATGGTTCGAGGGCCAGGCCCGCCGCCTTCCAGGCCGCTACCCCGCCCGCAAGCGCGCCGAGATTGCGATAGCCCTGCTCCCAAAGCTCGACTGCCCGACCGGCAGACGTGTTTTCATCCGTTCAATTGCAGTAGAAGATAATCTCCTGTTCCTTTGGGATTTCGGCCAGCCTGCTGCGAAAATGATGCAGCGATTCGGCTCCCTGCAAGTGCATGGACGCGAACTTCTCGTCGGAATCATGAGCACAGACCAGAATCGCCTGGCCCGCATCCAGGCGGCGGCGGGTTTCAGCCGGGGTGACGCGCCTTACCTCGGACTTCTGCATGGCTTACCTCCTTGAAAAGGTTTCCGTCACCACAACTTTACCCGCCGCCCCCGCGAATGCCATGCCCGCCGCAAAAATAAGACAGATTTAGCGAGTTCGGGCGGCCGGACGGCCCGTCACTCTTCCTCCACCTCCTGCAACGCCGGTGGTTTCAGCAGAAACATGAACACGATACCGAGCACGGCGGCGGCCGAAGCGATGATGAATGCCGGCTGCATTTTCGCCAGATCCGTACCCACCACCTTGTTGACGCCATCGACCACTTCCACGATATTGGCCAGGTTTCTATAATAACCGGCAATATACGAAGAAGCGATGGCTCCGACACCGAAGCCGAGCAGAACGATGCCGTAATTGACCCCCATGTTCCTCGGTCCCCAGAAATCCGCGGTCAGGGCCGGAAACACCCCCAGGAATCCGCCGTAGGCAAACCCCATGATACCGATGAGCACGAAGATCATCAGACCGGGCACGGCGCTGACAAACAGGCTGCTGACGGCCGTCGCCCCCAGCAGAATCAGGATGGTGTTTTTTCGGCCCAGTTTGTCCGACACGTAGCCCCAGAAAACCCGTCCGATGGAATTGAAAATCGCGATGATCATGACCCCGACCGCGGCGACTTCGACGGTCAGACCCTTGGCCACGGCAATGGGCGAAGCAAAGCCGATCATCATCAGCCCCGACATGCAGGCCAGCAACAGGGTCAGGGTCACCAGGTAGAACTGCCGGGTTTTCACCATCTGGCTGGGCTTGAAATCCTGATGATGCGCCATATTGCGCCGATTCGCCACCGGCCCGCTCCAGCCCTCCGGCTTGAACCCGACCGGCGGATTTTCCACGAACAGCGCTCCCAGGATGGTCACCACCAGGAAGATGACGCCCAGCCAGAAAAAGGTTTGCAATTCGCCGCGCTCGCCGAACCGAACAATCAGCGCACGGGCAATGGGCGTAAAAATTACGCCGCCGAAACCCAGGGCCGAGACGATGATCCCGGTGATCAGCCCCCTTTTGTCCGGGAACCATTTCTGGCAGCAGGCGATGAGGGTGGAATAGATCATGCCCATGCCGAAGCCGCCCAGCACCCCGTAGGTGAGCCACAGCAGCCACGGCGCCGCGGGGGTGGAAAAGGAGGCCAGAATGAACCCCAATCCCAGCATGGCGCCGCCGATCATGATAACCGGCCGCGGCGAGGTTTTGTCCTGCATCCGGCCGCCGATGGTGCTGCCGAAGGTCAGGACCCCCAGCAGCAGGGAAAAAGTCAGCGCGGCGGCCGCGTTGTTGCCGCCGAACAACTTGTTGGCGATGCCGGTCTGAAAAACCGACCAGATGTAGGCCGTACCCAGGCAAAACTGGATGACGACGCAGGCCACTACCGGAATCCAGCGGTTCCTGAGGATGATCGGATGTTCACTCATAATTGCTCCCTTTTTGCGCCAATGCCGAAAACGTTCAATCGAATTCAATCCCGCCTGTTGCCATATGCGAATAAAAAATCGTTTTACTGAGGGCTTCGGATATCAGGTATGGCGGCTTCGGTCAAGGGAATTCTTTGTTTCCGCTGTAATCAGGGGGGCCTTGCCTTGTTTCGAAAACCTGCGTTAGACTTGTTGCACATCCTGGATCCCGGTCACTTGCGAGAGGAGCCCGCTCTCTATGAATAATTCCGGCAGGAACACCAGCCCCCGCCCCGGATGGCATTTCGACAACAGCTACACCCGGCTGCCCGAGTACCTGTACGCCCGCCTGAACCCCGTGCCGGTGGCCGCGCCCAAAATGGTCATTTTCAACCGGGCCCTGGCCCAGGACCTGGGATTGGATGCCGGATTGCTGGCCGGGGAGGAAGGGGCCGCCGTGTTCTCCGGCAACCGTTTGCCGGCAGGCGCCGAACCCATTGCCCAGGCCTATGCCGGCCACCAGTTCGGACATTTCACCGTCCTCGGCGACGGCCGGGCCCTGCTGCTGGGGGAGCAGATCACTCCGCACGGCGAGCGCTTCGACATTCAGCTCAAAGGCTCGGGACGTACGCCCTATTCCCGCAACGGCGACGGGCGGGCCGCCCTGGGACCCATGCTGCGGGAATACCTCATCAGCGAAGCCATGCAGGGCCTCGGCATCCCCACCACCCGCAGTCTGGCCGTCGTTCTCACCGGTGAACCGGTTTATCGGGAAACGACTCTTCCGGGAGCGATTCTCACCCGCGTGGCAGCCAGCCACATCCGCGTCGGCACCTTCGAATATCTCGCGGCCCATAAGAAGCCGGACGGACTCCGCATCCTGGCCGAATACACCCTGCGCCGCCATTTCCCCGACCAGATCGAAGCGGAAAATCCTTTCCTGGCCCTGCTGCAAGCCGTACAGGAACGGCAGGTGTCCCTGGTGGCCCGCTGGTTGCTGGTCGGCTTTATTCACGGCGTGATGAACACCGACAACATGGCCCTCAGCGGAGAAAGCATCGACTACGGTCCCTGCGCCTTCATGGACCGCTACGACCCCGCGACGGTGTTCAGCTCCATCGACCACGGCGGGCGCTACGCCTACGGCCGCCAGCCCTTCATCGCCCAGTGGAACCTGAGCCGTTTCGCCGAAACTCTGCTGCCGCTGTTGAACGAGAATGAGGAAACAGCCGTCGAGCTCGCCAACAACTGCCTGAATGCGTTTCCTGAGCTGTTTCGCAAAACCTGGCTGTCGGGGATGCGGGCCAAACTGGGACTGTTCAACGAGGAGGAGGAAGACGCCGCGCTGGTCCATGATTTTCTGGCCTGCCTACAGCAGGCCCAAGCGGACTATACCAACACCCTGCGCGACCTGGCCCTGGAAACCCCGCCCGACGGCCCGCCCTTCCGCCACCCGGCCTTTATCGAATGGCAACAGCGCTGGCAACTGCGGCAGAGTCGGCAGCAGGAGCCGATCCAGGCCTCCCGGGAGCTCATGGATGCTCACAACCCGGCGGTGATTCCCCGCAATCACCGGGTCGAAGCCGCCCTCGAAGCCGCCGGACGGGGCGATTACGCGGTATTGGAAACGCTCCTCGAGGTTGTGGCCCGGCCCTACGACCATCGCCCCGAATATGCCGCTTATCGCGAGCCGCCGCCTGCTTCCTCCCAGCCCTACCGGACTTTCTGTGGAACCTGACGGGCGCCATGCATCCAAAGGCAGTAACGGGCGCGGCTGGTTGGATGGAAGGCAAAAACATAAGCAGGCCAGGGCCTGCATCATGGAAAGCACATCCCGTTACCACCGCTGCCATTCCCAACGAAGTGCCACCGGAACAATCCTGCCCAGCTGAACTTGTTCAGCTGGGGCCGTTTGCCTCTGGCTGGATCGAAGACGTTTTCACGTAAGATGTGGACCCGTTGATAAAAGCCGCCGCCTCCCGCGAATGCCATGCACTCCGCAGGAGAAAGGCCCTTTTTGCTTACTTGTGGCCGCTTGGATAAAAAGAAAGGCGTCCTGCGGGACGCGACCCGCGATCTTGCTTTTGACCTTGGATACTATCCACGTCAAAACCGGAAAACCAGGTTCGCCGGTCCCGGCCGGCAGCCGGGATCGTTGGCCTCTCGGTGATTCGAAGACGCTGCCAGGTAAGTCGTGAACCTGGTTTTGCTGTGTCAGTTGGTCAGAGACTGAATCGGTGCCGGAATCCGACCGCCGCGGGCGATGAAGACCTCGGAGCTGAAATTGTGTACCGGCATCACCGGCGCGATGCCGAGGAGCCCCCCGAACTCCACCATATCCCCCACCTTCATCCCCGGCGCCGGAATGATGCGCACCGCCGTGGTTTTCTTGTTGATCATGCCGATGGCCATCTCGTCGGCGATGATGGCCGAGATGGTGGCCGGCGAGGTATCGCCCGGCACGGCGATCATGTCGAGGCCCACGGAGCAGACGCAGGTCATGGCCTCCAGCTTGTCCAGGGTCAGGGAACCGCGCTGCACCGCCCGAATCATCCCCTCATCCTCGCTCACCGGAATGAAAGCCCCGCTCAGGCCGCCCACGGACGACGAAGCCATGGCGCCGCCCTTCTTGACGGCGTCATTGAGCAGCGCCAGGGCGGCGGTGGTGCCGTGGGTCCCGCAGCTTTCCAGGCCCATGGCTTCGAGAATGGCGGCCACGCTGTCGCCTACCGCCGGGGTCGGCGCCAGGGACAGATCCAGCACCCCGAACTGGGCGCCAAGGCGTTGGGCGACCTCCCTGCCGACCATCTCGCCCATGCGGGTGATCTTGAAGGCGGTCTTCTTGATGCATTCGGCAATCTCCCCGAGGGAAGGATTCCGCAACTCCCGCACGGCGTGGTTGACCACCCCCGGCCCGCTGACCCCGACATTGATGACGCAGTCCGGTTCGCCGATGCCGTGGAAGGCGCCGGCCATGAAGGGATTGTCGTCGGGAGCGTTGGCGAAGACCACCAGTTTGGCGCAGCCGAGGCCGCCGGCATCCCGGGTCGCTTCCGCGGTCTGCTTGATGATGCGGCCCATGAGGGCCACCGCATCCATGTTGATGCCGGCCTTGGTGGTCGCCACGTTGACGGAGGCGCAGACCTTGCGGGTGGTGGCCAGAGCCTGGGGAATGGACTGGATGAGACGCAGGTCGCCGGGCGTCATGCCCTTCTGCACCAAGGCGCTGAAACCGCCGACGAAATCGATGCCCACCTCGTGGGCGGCCCGATCGAGGGTGTGCGCCACGGAGACCAGATCCTCCGACTGACAGCTTTCCGCAACGATGGCGATGGGCGTTACGGAGATGCGTTTGTTGATGATGGGGATGCCGTACAGGTTCTGGATCTCTTCGGCGGTCCGGACCAGGTTTTCGGCGCAGCGCAGGATGCGGTCGTAGACCCGGCTGTTGAAGGTTTCCAGATCCGGATGGCAGCAACCGCGCAGGTTGATGCCCATGGTGACGGTGCGGATATCCAGATGCTGGGTGGTCACCATCTTGATGGTTTCAAGAATTTCCTCGGGATGAATCAGCATGGCCGGCCTCCTCAGATGCGGTGCATGAAGCGGAAAACATCCTCATGCTGCACGATGACCTCCACACCCAGTTCCTTGCCGATGGCCTGCATGGCCTGCTGAAAAGCCGCCAGGTCAAAGTTCTCCCCCTTGGCTTCGGCCAGCATGATCATGGTGAACAGGTCATCCATGATGCTCTGCCGGATATCGGCGATATTGACCTGGTGTTCGGCCAGCACCCGGGTAATTCCGGCAACGATGCCGACCCGGTCCAGACCGATGACCGTAATGACGAAACGACTCGATGACATGGGCAATCCTTTTTGGTTATTCCTCATGCAAAATCTGCACGGCAAAGGGTATCAGGTCCATTGCAAGGGCAAAGGTGGGACAAACGCACAATATGAAGATAAAGCACGACGAGGTCAAGACTGGAGGTGCTTCCTGTCGCAGAAAATCCGCCCTATGGAGAGGGTTTTAGACGCAAAATTGCCCCGACCGGAAAGTGATCAGAGCCGCCCGAATCTTTCAGGGTCCCGGCCTGGATGGCAACCAAGTTATCGTTGAAAAAAATGTGATCGATACGCGCCAGGGCCGGCAAGGGAATGCGGCCGCGAACTCTCAGCGAAGGGGAAGGATAGGTAAATCCGAACCCGAAGCCCGCCTGCCAATGAGCATTGGACAGATACTTGGAGAGCATGCCATAGGTTTGCGATTGATCGGTGGTGTTGAAGTCTCCGCCCAAAATTACCGGCCCCTGTTTGTGGACGATGTCTTCCTGTAACAGCGTGGCAATCTGGAGGCGGCGGCGCTGCCACCCGCCCCGTCGCACAAAATGCGCGTTATAAACCGTAATGCCGGCATCCGGAGACGCCAGAACCACCTTCTGCACGCGCCCCATCCCCTTCGTGATTTCTTTGGGTGCAAGCGGATATCTACTGATCACCGCCAGTAGAAACTTCGGCTCATAGGTATAGTAGAGGTCCTGCTTCTCATATAGGCCCTGGAGGCTATGTTTGAGTCTCTCGAATACCTTGGGTGTGATTTCCTGCAAAAGCAGCAGATCCGGCTGTTCCGTCCGCACCACATGGGCCATGCGGTCCACATGCGAATTTTTCGACCAGACGTTGTAACTGAGGACCTTGAGTTCCATGGCTCCCGGCACGGACACCGCCTTGCGCGGCCAGAACAAAGGGGCATAAGCGGCCATGATGATAACCACCGAAATCCCCAGCAAGGCGGCGAGAGCGCGTTGCTGCGCCAGCAGGCCCCACAGTGCTCCGGGCACCAATCCAAGCAGCAGCCAGGGCATGAGATAGCCCGTATAACGCGTCAGGACCAGTTGATCGCCAAAGATCCAGGACAGGATCAAGCCGGCCAACACCAGGTATCCAAAAAGCCACCAACCAGAAAAAAAAACCAATCGCATGGTCCTTATCTTTTCCTTTTTCGCCTTGTCTTGAAATCCATGGCCGAGTAATGATACCTATCATCAGCCGCAGCAACCGCCCCAGCCCCGCCTGAGATCGGAGTGAACATGCCGTATTTAAAGGGTCAACTGATCAAAATCCTTGCCGATTTCTTCGAGAACGACTACCGCCGCATCCAGCATGCCGTGAATGTCCTGCAGCATGCCGAAATCCTCATGGAAACAGCTCCGCCCTGCGACGGCGATGTGGTGTTGGCTGCGGCCCTGCTCCACGATGTCGGCATTAAACCTTCGGAGCGGGAACTGGGCTACAACAACGGCAAGACCCAGGAACAGTACGGCCCGCCCATTGTCCGGGAATTGCTGACCGGTATCGGCCTTCCGTCCGAAAAAGTGCGGATGGTGGTCGACATCGTCGGCAATCACCATTCGCCGTCACGGTTCGATTATCCTGAATTGGCCATCCTCAAGGAAGCGGATCGTCGGGTCAATCGCCTGGAGGAGGGCTGCCGGGAAGGATGTTGAAGTTGCACCGCCAGATATTTTCCGGGTCGTAGCACTGCTTGACCGCCTGCAACCGGGCGAAGTTTTTATCGTAACACTCCTTGATGAGATCCGCCTGCGCGCCGGTTCCGCCGGGAAAGTTCAGATAGGCTCCGGCGCGCGAGGCAGGACGCAGGGCCTCCACAAAGTCTCCCACCCAGGCCACGTTGGCCGTCGCATGCTCCCGCCCCTCCCAGTTGGCCTCCACCGCCACCATGAATTGGCAATCCCGCTTGCAGAAGGCGGTTTCCGACGGGCTTACCCGGTTCATGGCCCCGCCCAGCGCCCAGATGTTCACCGAGGACAAGGACGATGGTCCGCTTCCGGCGTAATGCACGATTTGCTCGATGGTCGCCGCATCGAGGTCGTTGAAAAACAGGGAATTCCAGTAATAGCAACGGCCCGCCGGATAATCCTTGTCGAACATGCGCTGCACGCCGAGGTGATAATCCATGGGGGCTGAAAGATCGGCGATGGGCTGGTCCCATTCCCGCAGGGGCCGGATGACTTCTTCGCCCCGTTCAAAGGGCCCGGAATAGCAGGCCAGAAACGCCACCACCGGTTGGCGGACAACCTTTCCGGCAGCTTGCATGGGGCGGCCGCGCAATACGCAGAAGGAGCTGAGTTCGTCCGGTGCGTCGGCCATGAACTGGCGCCAAAAACGAATGGCCTGCTGCGCCTTGGAATAGGGGTAGAGCACGGTGGCAAACCAGACCTGACGGCCAACCGGCCGCAGGCGATAGGTGAAGGAGGTCACCACGCCGAAATTGCCGCCGCCGCCACGCAGGGCCCAGAACAGGTCGGCATGCTCCCCGGGGCCGGCCGTGATGGATTCTCCCTGCGCCGTGACCACATCCAGAGCCAGCAGGTTGTCGACCGTCAAGCCATCGCGGCGCAGCAGCCAGCCCATACCGCCATGCAGGGTGAGCCCGCCGATGCCGGTACGGCTGACCACCCCGACAGGGACGGCAAGCCCGAAGGGTCGGGCCGCCGCATCGACATCGCCCAAGCGGGCACCGGCCTCGACCCGGGCCGTCAATAACGCGGAATCGACCTGGACACGGTTCATGCGACCGAGGTCGATGACCAGGCCGCCGTCGCACAAGGCCTTTCCGGCCACGTTATGCCCCCCGCCCCGTACCGAAGCACGTAATCCATGGGCACGCATGAACTTGACCGCCGCCACGACATCGGAAACCTGGGCACAGCGCACGACCAGGGCCGGCCGCCGATCGATCATGCCGTTCCAGATTTGGCGTTCCGTTTCATATTCCGGATCCCCCATCCGTACCAGGTCACCGCGCAATTGCGCGGCCAAATCCCCCAACTGGCTGTCGGCGAGGGAGGTCCAGTCATCTTCCAAGGTGGCAATTCTCAAAGGCATGGGTCTCCACTTTCTTCCAAGGATGCCAAATTATCAAACCAAGTCCATTGTAACGCGAATAAACGGGTGTCACCATCCAAGGCTGACGGGAAAAATGCCGGATGGATGTGCTAAACCGGGGGCGGTGATAAGACAGGTATTCTGGGCGGGGCTCCTGCAACCGGGCGCAGAGGAGGGGCTGCCGAGGGGATTGCAAGAGTTGGCCGGCTGGCGAAAGCGGGAAATCGCCACCGCGGATGGAGAGCGACACGGTCGACCCTACCTGCCGGAAATACAGCGAAGCGGTTTGGGTCAAGCAACCGTTACGCGATGCTGAAAGGATTCTTCAGGCGATAATCCGGACTACTGATTCCTGTCACGGAAATATCGCCATGTTTCCTTCAAGGAAAACCCTAATCCAATCAGCGCAAGAGAAAAAGTACCGAGAAGAAAACCATGCCAAAGGACAAGATTGACACTTCCCATTGTCTTCCTCCTTTGAAAATTACATAACAATATTGTTTGCTTACACCGCATCCGGTTACAGAATCTTCCGGAGCGGACTGGGGCAACCAAAAAATACACATGTCATATTTGGCATTTTACAACTTCAGGACTGCAAATCAAATAAAATTTGAGCATACGATGAACCATCCAATGAAATTTCCATGGCGGAGCGAGATAATGCACACCATTTTCAAATCTTCGGCAAGTATCGCTGGAGAAAAAAGGAAATCACAAAAAAAACCCGACACTGTTTGACGTGCAGCATCGGGCTTTGAACGACAAGTGGGCCTGGGGCCGCATCAACGAATAAAATTCATAAAACGTTTCTTTTCCCTCTCCGGCGGCACAATTTTTCCTTGTCCGTTTTCCACGATTTTCATCAACCATGCCATGTTTTTTCCAAGTACCCGCATGATCTGCACACCCTCTTCATCCTGAACGGCTTCACCGGGAAGAGTACCATGGATCACATTCCAGTAATTCGATGTTGCTATCAACATCTCGGAATAGCAAAGATAATTGTTCAGCTGATCAAAGGTCGGAAGGCCGCCGGAACGGCGCACGGCCACCACCGAAGCACCGACCTTGTGTCGCAACATGCCGTTGTTGAAACTGGTCACATAAAAGGCTCGGTCGAGGAAGGCTTTCATGGTACCCCCGATGGCCGAATAATGAACCGGTGAGCCCAGGATGATACCATCCGCCTGCTTCATCTTCTGGATCCACTCGTTGACCTCGTCACCAGGGAGGACGCATTCCTCATTCTTATTTTTGATACACTGAGCGCAGGCGATGCACCCCCTGATCGTTTTATCGCCAACGTGGAAAATTTCTGTCTCTATTCCCTCAGTTTCCAGTTCTTTGGCAACGATTGTTATTGCATAATAAGTATTGCCTTCTTTGTTGGGGCTTCCATTAAAAGCTGCAACCTTCATAAGCTATTTCTCCTTTTTAAAAAGTGGTCTCGACTTCCAACCCGGCTTCCTCAGTTTTCAACTGCCATGCGTTCATCTGTTGCCATAGAGGAGATACTCCAAGAGTGAAACTTGCTATCATCGGTGCTGGCGCTGTAGACTTTTTCCTATTAAAACCCCTTCGGGTTTGAAAGAAGTTTACCACGCTTACCTGAAATTGATAACAGTCGATCGGTACAGTCGCTACCACCCAAAACGAAGCCTTCCGCCCACCGGAAACCGCGTCCTCCAAGCCTGGATGGCCCCCCGCCTCTGCTTAAATATTCACCATGGATGTCTGCTGAATGCCCTGGTCGCCGCATGACAAACGGCTATATCGGGGTTTTGAGGCCTTTTCAGATTGGTGAGCCTTTTGCAGAACCACATAAAGAAATTACCTACCCTTACAGCCCGTCATTGACTGGTAGCGTGTTTTCGGAGAATAACTGGCTGGCGAGACGGCCAGCGATGACTTCAGCAGCCCAATTAATCCCCAAGGAGGCACATCAATGCAGGGCTATACCGAAACCATGCGGCGTTGGGCCACGGATTACAGGCGGGTCGGTGTGTTGCCGGATGCCGATGGCACCGGCGAAGTCGGCTTGGGAGCCGAGGAAGCCGGCCGAAAGATAGCGGTGCGCTTCACCATTGCCGTTCGTGAGCAACATATTACCGCGATTCGCTACCAGGTATTCGGTTGTGGTTACTCCATGGCCACCTGTGCCGCGGTCGCCGAACTGGCTACCGGTACCGAAATTGACCGGGCGCAACGAATCGAGGCCGCGCAGGTGGACGCTTTGCTAGCAGGTTTGCCACCCGACCGCGGTTATTGTGCCGACCTGGCCGTGGCAGCCCTGCATGCGGCCATCGCTAGTGCCGACAGCCGGACCGGAACGGTGCGTTCCTTGTACGCGCCTTCGCCTGCAGAACATGGCCCGAAGGTGAATGACCAGGACCCGATCTTCCGTGCATTGATGGCAGCGACCGGGCCACCTGGAACCACGGAGGAGGATCGCCACCTGTTTACCTGCCTGATGGCTGTGGCATCACAAGAACCCGGTCCGCCCCATGAGGCCTTGGGATTGCAACGGGAAGAATTGGTATTCCTGAAGCGGCATTTTTTCCCGGGCAGCGATACCGGAATCGCTCAAGGCACCGACACGACAGGCACCAATAGTTCCCCAGAGCCAAACCAGGAGGTGCGCGGCATTCTGCTATCCCATGTGCCCCTGCTGCCATCGGGTGAACCGGATCCGATTGCCTTGCTCCTGGCCAAAATCATTGCCGCCCGGACTGCCCATCCCGGGCACCTCTGGGTCGCCATGGGCCTGTTTGAGCGGTCCCAGTTGAGCGCGGCAATCCGCCGCCATCTGCCGAGCCTGTTCACAGCCAACCATCGCAAAATGCGATGGAAGCGGTTCCTGTTCAAAGAGGTTTGCAACCAAAATGGCGGCTTCATGTGCAAATCCCCCAACTGCGGAGAGTGCAGCGACTATGCCTTGTGCTTCAGCGGGGACGAGTGAGAGGCCGTAGCGCCCTGCCTCGGCTCAGTGTCCCGTGCGGTTAGTCGTGTCGAGAAATTCTGAGCGATTTGGGTTGCTGGCAAGGCGCGCCGATGCAGGCCTAGCCAGAGTCAAGTCGAGCAGGCGGAACGTAGCCAGCGACCAAAAGGGCCGGAATTTGAGGACAAGAACCGCACGGGACACTATCCCACCTGGATCAACTCAATCTTGTAGCCGTCCGGGTCTTCAATGAAGGCGATATGGGTCGTGCCGTGCTTCATCGGGCCCGGCTCGCGTACCACCTTGCCGCCGGCTTTCTTCAACCGGTCGCAAAGGGCATAGATATCACGAGCGCCGATGGCGATGTGGCCGAAGCCGTCGCCCATGGCGTACGCTTCCTTACGCCCCCAGTTATAGGTCAGTTCGATCACCGCCTGCGACTTCTCGTCGCCATAGCCGACAAACGCCAAGGTGAATTCGCCGCCAGGATAGTCGTTCTTGCGGAGCAGTTTCATCCCGAGAATACGGGTGTAGAAGTCAATGCTGCGTTCCAGGTCCAAGACCCTGATCATGGTGTGCAAAACGCGAAATTCCATCTCGTCGGCCATAATGGACTCCTTGGATTGTTAGGCTACGCCTGGTTGGTTATCCCGAAAGGAATGTGCACTGAAGGCAATACGCTGGCGGCCGATTCCAGATGCAATTTTTGATCGTCGAAAAAGATATGGGGGTTGAGGACCTCCAGCACCTTTTTCTTTTCGATGCCCCCCAAAAAAAAAGCATCGTTGATGTTGATCCCCCAATGCCGCATAGTATTGATGACGCGCCGATGAGCCGGGGCGCTGCGTGCCGTAACGATGGCGATGCGCAGTTTTTTGACGTAGGCGCTGTCCGCTTCGGCTCGTTGCTCCTCCATCAGCTGGATTCCGGCCACCTTTTCGAGGAAGGTCTTCAGAGGCCCCGGGCTGTGGGGCACCAAAGCCTTCTCCAATTCGTGCATCTGGAAAGCCACCAGATTCTCGGTCTGAAACACCGACTCCGCTTCATCATCGGCCAGCACGCCGTCGAAGTCGAAGGCGATGCGCAGCTCCCGGTCATCATCCAGATCGGAAAACTGCGATTGGAGTACCTGGCCGGCGGGCATGCCGGCATGAATGGCCTGCCGGACATCGGCTTCGTTGGCCGACAGAAACAGGCTGATGTTCAAGGCCGGAATATACCGATGCGGGGTTCCCCCTTCCAGAAACACCGCCCGCGTCATGCCCAGCCGATAATGCTCGATGGAGTTCATTACCCGCAACCCGGTATCCGGGCTATTGCGGGACAGCAGCACGACCTCCACCGGCGGATTTTCCAGATCGAGTTCGTTGAGGGAAAGCAACCGCCGGATAAAAGGAAATGCGACCCCCTGGCTCAAAGGAACATCCTGCTTCTCGCGCTGAAACTCGCGATATCGAATGGGCCCCCGAGTGCGGTAAATGGCGTCGGACTCCTCAAGGTCGAACAGGGCACTTGAGGCCAGGCCGACGACAAGACGGTTATCAAGGATGTAGGGCATGTTTCCTTCCTGGCTGGTTTAAGGTTCACCAGTACTGTGATTGGTCGTGGAAAGCGTCATGGCTGCTTTTTCAGGCTGACGTCCTGAACATGATACCCATTGGAGTAAATGGCGCCCCGCAAGTGCTTGGGATCGACGATGTTGAGTTCGAACCGGATATCGAAAGAATCCGTCAGCACCCCCGGAACGATCAAGCGGCTGCGAAAGGAAAATTGGACCTTCTGTCCTTCGATATCCACATGAAGTCGCTGCGGATCGATGGCCACTCCGGGGTTGGCATTCCACCCGGTCAACAGTTCCACGGAAACCCGGCCGTCCTTCCATTGGTAAAAACGCAGATCCGATCTGTTCCCGCCGCCGAAGCCCATGAGGCCCTTCCATGCCCCTTCAAGCAGGGCCGGGACGCGAAGCTGTTCCGCCTGTTTGTCGCGCTGGTATTCCAACTTGTTGATTTGACTTCTCACCGCTCCAGCGTCGGGGGCCTGGGGCGCCAGCTCCAAATAGCGGCGAGTGGAGTCTGGTCATACCGGAGCATTCTTCCACATCGCCGCCAGTTGTAAAGAAATAATTGGCCCCGACCGTCTTCGCTCCGCTACGCCACAAATTTTCCGATTGCCGGCAGATTATCGCTCCAAGGCCTCTCCCCCAATCATTTTTGCAGGATCATGGGCTGAATTGCACCATAACCCCTGTGGCGAATCCCAATGGATAGCCGCCTCAATATTTTGACAATTACTTTCATTTTCTTCTTGACCATTCCCTGCAGATTTGGTTAGGTTTGAAAACCGTTTTCAGTTTCACCATATCCTTTACCGGGGCGACGCCAGCCGGGTCATCCCGCCAAGGTTCGATAGCCAGCGCTCAGGGAGGCAGCAAAAATGTTAAAACTCAGCATGCGGCAGATGAAGGAGAATCAACGGGGGGTCATCGCGGCGGTTCGGGCCGGAGGGGAACTCGGCAAAAGAATCCGCGACATGGGACTGGTTCCCGGCACCGAAATCAAGATTCAGGGTCGGGCGCCCCTGTACGATCCGGTGGCGATCCGGCTTATGGGCTTCACCCTTACCCTGCGCAACAATGAAGCCGATTATATCGACGTGACAGTGGAGGACTGACCATGAGTACGACCATAGCACTGGCCGGCAACCCGAACTCCGGCAAAACCACGCTCTTCAACGCCCTGACCGGCGCGCGGCAGCACGTCGGCAACTATCCGGGGGTCACTGTGGAGCGGAAGGAAGGCTCCTATGTCGAAAACGGGCAGACCTTCAAGCTCATCGATCTGCCCGGCATGTATTCCCTGACCGCCTATTCCCTGGAGGAAGTGGTTGCCAGGGACTTTCTGGTTCAGGAGAGACCGGCGGCCATCGTCAACATCATCGATGCCTCCAACCTGGAGCGCAATCTCTACCTGACCGTCCAGTTCATGGAGTTGGGGGTGCCGGTCTGCATCGCCCTGAACATGATCGATGCAGCCCAAAAGCGGGGCATTGAAATAAATGGCGCGAAGCTTTCGGAGTTGATGGGCGTGCCGGTGGTGCCGACGGTGGCCCGTAGCGGGCAGGGCAAGTCGGAACTCATGCAGGCCACCGGCCAACTGATAATGGCCGGGAAGAAAATGCCTCCCCTCGTCATCTCCTACGGGGAGGATGTCGATCTTGCCTTGCAGGAGATGGAGCAGGAAATCGTCACCGGCTTTTCGAACTGCGCCTACCCTCCCCGCTGGCTGGCCCTGAAGATTCTCGAGAATGACGAGCAGATCCTCGATTTCTGCCAGAAGGAAAACCCGGAGCTGTATAACCGGCTGGAGGCCATCAAGGCCCGCCTCGCCCGGCATATCTCCTCCACCCTGGACACCTGCCCCGAGGCGGTTATTGCCGACCATCGCTACGGCTATATCAAGGCCATCCTGAAACAGGGGGTCATCTCCCACAATCAGGATCAGGACCGGCTGTTCATCTCCGACCGCATCGACCAGGTGGTGACCAACCGGTTTGCCGGGCCGCTGATCATGCTCGCGGTGATCATGGGTCTGTACCATTTTACCTTTACCTACAGCGAGCTGCCTGTGGCCTGGCTGGAGGGCCTGTTCGGCTGGCTGAGCGGTGTCGCCGAGGCCGGCCTGCCCGACGGCCTTCTGAAATCCCTGATCATTGCCGGCGTCATCGACGGCGCGGGCGGCGTGCTCGGCTTTGCGCCGATCATCATGTTCATGTTCTTCGGCATCGCCATCCTGGAAGATTCGGGCTACCTGGCGCGGGTCGCCTTCATGCTCGACCGGGTATTCCGCAGCTTCGGCCTGCACGGTGCGTCGGTGATGCCCTTCATCGTCTCCGGCGGTATCGCCGGCGGCTGCGCGGTGCCCGGTGTCATGGCCACCCGCACCCTCAAATCGCCGCGTGAACGCCTGGCAACCCTGCTGACCGCTCCCTTCATGAACTGCGGCGCCAAGCTGCCGGTATTCGCCCTGCTGGTGGGGGCCTTCTTCGCCCAAAACGAAGCCCGGGTCATGCTCATCATCACCCTGATTGCCTGGTGCGGCGCCCTGTTGTCCGCCAAGCTTTTGCGCTCCACGGTCATCCGGGGGGAGTCGACCCCCTTCGTCATGGAGTTGCCGCCCTACCGTCTGCCGACCTTTCGCGGCCTGCTAATCCACACCTGGGAGCGGACCTGGCAGTACGTCAAGAAAGCCGGCACCATTATCCTGGCCATTTCCATCCTGCTGTGGGCCCTGATGACTTTCCCGGGCCTGCCGGAAACCCGGCAGGAGGCCTTCGAGCAACAGCGGGAAACCGTCACCGCCGCCGCGGCCGAGGACATGGAGGAGCAGCTGCTGCGCATCGATGCGCAAGAGGCCGAAGCGGCCCTGCGCCACTCCATCGCCGGCCAAATCGGCACCGCCATGGAAAGCGTCACCTCCCTGGCCGGTTTCGACTGGCGCACCAACATCGCCCTGGTCGGCGGCTTTGCCGCCAAGGAAGTGGTGGTTTCCACCCTGGGTACCGCCTATTCCCTGGGCGAGGTGGACCCCGAGGAGACCGGCTCCCTGGCCGCCACCCTGGCCAAGGACCCGAATTGGAATCCGGTGGTCGCCTTTGCCCTGATCGTCTTCACCATTTTCTATGCACCCTGCTTTGTCACGGTGGTCTGCATCGCCCGTGAAGCCGGCTCCTGGAAATGGGGCGCCTTTTCCATCGTCTTCAACACCGCCATCGCCTTCGGGTTGGCGGTCCTGGTCTACCAGATCGGCTCCCGCGGCATCTTCGGAGCGTAATTCGACCAGAAAGAGAATTCAGTTCATCCGGCGGAAAGCACTGCGGCGACGGGTGCCGCAGCAGCAAAAAGCCGGCAAACCAGAAGGAGAAGTATTGATATGCATTCCAAGATGGAGATTAAGATGAAAAAATCCGCAAAGGCCTGGTCGTCGGTGCTGGCACTGGGCCTGTGCCTGGCTCTGCCCCCCCTGTCCCACGCCACCGAACCCGAGGCGGAAACCGGACTCGCCGAAAGGGTCGATAAACTGGAAAAATCCCTGGTCAAGGGCGGCATGAGTCGCTGGCTCGACCGCATCAGCCTGTCCGGACTCATCGAGGTGGAGGCCAATTACGAGAAATTCAAGGAATCCGGAGCCGGCAGCGAGAGTTCCAGCGACCTGACCCTGGCCACCGTGGAACTGGGCATCGATGTCGATTTCGTCAAACACGTCTCCGGCCACGTGGTGCTGCTGTGGGAGGAGGATGAAACCGAACCGCTGGACGTCGACGAAGCCTATATCCGCCTCGACGGCGAGGATGTGGTGCCGCTCTATCTGCAGGCCGGCAAGATGTATGTCCCCTTCGGCACCTTCGAAAGCCATTTCATCAGCGATCCCAACACCCTGGAACTGGGTGAAACCCGCGAATCGGCGGCGGTGATCGGCTACGCCAACGACCAGCTCGAACTGTCCTTCGGCGTCTTCAAAGGCGACACCAAAGGGCGTCACCTCAACACCTTTGTCGCCGGCGGCGCCTATACCCTGCCGGAAGAAGCGGTTCCCGGCCTGGCCCTGACCGCCGGCGCCTCCTGGATCTCCAACCTCGCCGACAGCGACGTGCTGAGCGACGAAATCGTCAGCCTCGACGACAAGATCAACGGCATCCACGCCTTTGTCATGGCCACCCTTAACGATCGCTGGACCTTGATCGCCGAATACCTGGGTGCCCTCGACAGATTTAAGGCCGGCGAACTGGCCTTCGACGGCGGGAATGCCTTAAAGCCCAAAACCTGGAATTTCGAACTTGGTTGCGCCGTCACCGACGCCCTGACCATTGCGGCCAAGTACGAAGGCGGCGACGATCTCGGCGAATTGCTCCCGGACCGCCAATACGGCGCCGTGGCCAGCTACGCCCTGTTCAAAAACACCACGCTGTCCCTCGAGTACCTGCACGGCAAATTCGAGACCGGCGACAAGCGGGATCTGGTTACCGCCCAGCTCGCCTTCGAGTTCTAACTCCCCTCCCCACCCTTATCATGGAATTTCGCAGGGCGGCCGCAAGGCCGCCCTTTCTTTTTCTTTCCGGATGTGTCTTCCCGAGTAATTCATACCAAGGAAAGCACCCGCTTTCGTCCTCGTTTTGTGGCCTATGCGTCAAAACCTTTTTAGTGATCATAGGAAAATAATTCTTTTGGTAAAGCTAATCGCGGTGGAAAAAAAGTGGCTTGCATAAACAACAGGGGAATTTCAGTCGACTGAAATCCGGAAAAAACCGGTTAAAGAAGCCTTTCTTCTGAAGGTTTTTTGGTGACGGACTTTAAGGAATAGAGTGTAAAATATGTGAGCCAGCTTGTTATGCCGAACAATTTAAATCCATCTTCGAAAAGGTGATAATCAACAATAATCTGGGAAAATTCCGAATAGTTGTCCACAATAATGTCAATAATTAATGATAACGAGAAGAATATAATTGAAAGCATTATAAAAAAGAAGTCGCTTTCGATTATCACATTTTTGAATATAAGAAAATAAATACATGTAATTGCAAGGTAGAAAAAAAGAACATACTTTTGATCTAAATTAAAATAAACAGGGAAAATCCATTCATGTACAAGAAAAAAATCATCTATCATTAAAATAGTTGTCAAGATGGCAGACGCAAGTAAAAAAAATTTTTGCAAAGGATTGCACATTTGTTTCATAGAAATCAAGAATGTAAAGAAACAGATGGTAGCCGCAGCGCACCATAAAAGAATGCCTATGTTGGAGATTGCTCCTACAAAGGGGGAGACTTGACTAATGTCTGCAGGATCTCTGGTCAGCATCCATAGAGGAATCTGTTTTTTCTTACTTACAACATATCCTGCCAGCATTAGCAGTGCCGCTGGGGTGTGAACCAAAAAGGCCAGCATCAGCCTTTTTCGAATTGGAACAACAGGATCCATCATGATTCTCCCTGTTTGGTAATGGTTCTTTCAATGGAGCAATCATCTATAAAATTAGAAAACGCCACAAAAGAACCTCAATTATCGGTGATGTGGTGGCAGATATTTTCGTTCGGCCTGTTGTAGTTCTTCGTTGTCAAGCAGTCGGAAGACTTCCTGGACCGAACTAATGGTGTTTTCAACAGTTACCAAAGACTGTTTTTGAAAAAGTTCCGCAGCCGTTTTCTGCATGGCTGCGATTCCGGAACGCAAAAGATGGTTGGCCCAGATGACCATACTGATTCCGGCTTCCCGAAACTGCACGGTCGGGGTCTGGTAATACTTGGTTGGTACGATCACAACCGGACAGGTTCCTTGCCAGGCCTTCATGAAGTTAAAAATTTCCTCGGGCGTGGATTTTTTGCTGTGCATCAGGATTGCATCGGCCCCGGCATCGCAATAGGCGGTTGCCCGCCGCAAGGCTTCCTCAATGCCCCACCCGGCTATGAACGCTTCGACACGCGCTATCAGGCAAAAATCCGGATCTTGCTGACTATCTTTGGCGGCCTTGATCTTGCCGACGAACACTTCCGTTTCTTCCAGTGGTTGGGGGATACCTTCTAGCAGGGAGTTGTTTTTGGGGAACAATTTGTCCTCGATGCAAACTGCGGCAATACCCCTTTGCTCCAGTTTCCGAATGAGGCGTCGGACGTTGTTGAAATTGCCATATCCGGTATCACCGTCGAGCATGATTGGGACAGTGGTCGCATCGCTCATGAATTCGGCAACATCCAGCACCTGCGTCCAACTGGCTTCGTTGCTATCGCGCACACCCAGTGAGGCGGAGATAGCCAAACCGCTTGCCCAGATTCCCTGGAAGCCGGCTTCCTCAGCAATTCGGGCACTCAGGCCATTGTGGGCCTCCATGATAAATTCGAGTTGAGGGGACTTAAGCAAGGCTTTGAATTGACTTGTTTTTTTCATTGTTTCCCCGGTTCCTGTTAAAATGTTGGGCTTTTCGTCACTGCCCCGGCACGGCATGGATGTTTTGTTGAACCGGGAAATTGTCGACAATTTCAATTATCCGCCGGCCGATTTCACGTTGTGAATCGACCGTCATGGCACCGATATGGGGTGTCAGGACCACGTTAGGCAGGTCTGCTAGAGGAGAAATGCGGTTTTCGCCCTCCTTCTGATGTACGTCCAAGGCGGCTCCCGCCAGCCTGTTCCGGCGCAAGGCGTTGGATAGGGCTATCTCGTCGACGATGCCACCCCTGGCCATGTTAAGGAGGAAAGCTGTTGGTTTGAGCAGGGCCAGTTCCCGCTCGCCGATGAGGCTGTTGGTGGAGGTTTTCAAAGGAACGCAAATACATAGGTAGTCAGCGGATAAGAGCACTTCCTCAAAGCTTACAAGGTGCAGTCCGTCCTTCAGAAAATTTACAGCCCGCTCGGCGGACGGATGCTCGACACAACCCTTGACCTGCATTTTCCATGCGGCTCCCATCCGTCCGAGAAGAGAACCAATGTTTCCCATGCCGACAACGCCAAGGGTTTTTTGGGCCAATAAAAAGCCGGTCAGTTGGTGCTTCGCCCAACGACCCTGCCGAAGCAGGCGATCAGCGACCAGGATCTGTCTCGAAAGAGCCAGCATAAGTCCAAAGGCCAATTCCGCTACGGCCTGTGCACCTGGTTCAGGAATGCGCAACAAGGGCAGTTGCCGCCGCTGCAAGTTTTCGAGGTCGATATTGTCCAGGCCCGAACCGGCGCGTATGAGCAGTTTTAACTCGGGCGCAGCGGCCAAAAGGCGCCCGGTAATGGAAACGCCGCTACGAAAAACCAGAACCTCACAGTCGACAATCCGGCGCTCCAGTTCCCGGTCTTCGCAATTGGTGGCGTCAATAATGTCGTGCCGGGACCGCAGAACTTCAATTGTCTGTTGATCGATAGGGCTCGCCAGAAGAATTTTCATGTCTTTCCTTTGAGATGGGGCAGAAGGGTGCACGACAAGTCTTTTAGTTCAAATAACTTTTTTTTCAGCGTTCGGTAAATGGGCGGCAGGAGATCCGCCCAGAAGGGCAACGGATCTCGCCAAGAAAAGATGGCATAGGCTTTTCGGCCACGCACTGATGATAACCATTGTTTCAATGAAAGTTGGCCACAGCGCCGGTATTGGTAGGCGGCCTGAAGGTCCTGTCGAAGATAAATCCATTTTACGCCTGTGTAGTGTTGTACACGGGTTTCGGGTAACGGCCGGCCCAGCAAGTCACAATACATGGTATAAAGCAGATCTACACCGCCAGCCTCGGCGATGGCCGACCTGCCGGTCGGTCGGCAAATGTTCGGTTCAACAATGAAATACTCCCCCGATTTTTCATCGAGCTTCATTTCTAGGTATCCGAGCCCACGAAAATTCACAGCCCGGTAAAGACGCAGGGTTTCATTTAATACCAGGTCGTTGCGGCATTCCACGCCCAGTGAACTTCTACCCATTTCCGGAGGCCATTGACGCAGTTTTTTAGCTACAAATGTCGCCAAGGGTTTGGACTCGGCATCAAAATATACATTGCAGGAATACAGATTGGAATCCGGGCCCTCTATCCAGTCTTGCAAAATGAAACACTCCGTGGCCTCTTTGAGTTTTTCATAAAGTAGTTGGAGGTCTTTTGGAGAAGAAACCTTGAACGCCTTGACATTAGAAAGACTATACCAAAGAGGGGTAATAAAATGAGGTTTAAAAACACAAGGGAACCGCAAATTCTCAATCGCTTCATCAAGATCCGATTGACTATAAATAAAAAAGGTGTTTGGAATTTTGAAACCATATTTTTGGGCATACTTATAAAAACTCAGCTTATCAATCATCATTTCCACAACTTCTGGTTGCGGTAGTTGAAAATAGAAGAATTCTTTTAAAATTTCGCGGTTTTTTGAAACAAGCAACACATCTTCTTCTCTACAAGTGTATAAAACGGATTTTTTTTGATTTTTTTTGCCAATTGATATTAAGGTTTCAAGATAATTGTCATTTTCGAGTTTAACTTTTTTGCAGCAATTTGTTCGATAAAAAGGATGATTTTGGCGATCTACAATAGAAACAACAGGTAATTTGTGTCGAAATGAAAGAATACGAGCCGCCTGAAGACTTTGAAACTCGTCAAGATTAGTCAAAACTGCAAATGGATTAACATTCGCATTGAATAACATATATGTTTTCCTTAGTTCCTGTATTGAAAACGGATATGGTTAAATTTTCTGAAACCATTGCTTGAATTGATAATTTAATTGAATTTAAATATATCGACAACAATTCAACTGTCAACTGGATGGTTTCGAAATATTTACAGATGCTTGAGAGCGCGACTGACCGACAGCATTTTCTTGGTGGGGGAAAAACGCCAGGGCGTAATCAGAGCACCTTTTCCCAACTGCAATTAATCTCGAATAGGGGTATGCCTGCGTTGAGGCGACTTGGATCAGCAGAGCGCTAGTTTTTTGGCAATGCCGCGCATCGGCGGGCTAGGCAGTGATCTTGGCATGCGTCAACCCGACGCAACAAAAACAGAAAGGGCCTGTAATCCCTTAAGATTACAGGCCCTCATAATTTCTGGTGCCGAAGGCGAGACTCGAACTCGCATGGGCTTTCGCCCGCCACCCCCTCAAGATGGTGTGTCTACCAGTTCCACCACTTCGGCTTGCAACGCAGGGAAACTTATACTGATTTCAGCTCGTCCTGTCAATAGCAAATACGCGCGGACTGGATTACTCAGCGGCCGGGGCGGTTTCCGGGGCCGGAACCGGGGCCGGCCGCTGCTCGGCCGATTCCGTAGCGGGTGCCCCCACCTGCTGGGGCATGATGCTTTCAATGCCGGGACGGGCATAGACGAAGGCGAGAACGAGGCTGGTAATCATGAAGACGGTAGCGGCCCAGGTGGTGAGGCGGCTCATGAAGTTCTTGCCGCCGGACGCGCCAAAAACGGTCTGGCTGCCGCCGGCACCAAAGGTTGCGCCGATTTCGGCGCCTTTGCCGCCCTGCAGCAGGACAATGGCGATGAGAGCCAGACATACCAACACGTGAACTATCAGCAACAGAGTAACCATTTTGAATCCACTCCTTGAATTTTCGTATGGCGATCAACTGCGGGACTTTACCACACCTGGCAGTGCCTGAAAAGAGGTTGCACGCCAAAAAGTGCGCTCAGAAACAATTCACAGGTTCTGAAAGGCGGCGATGCGGACAAATTCGTCGGCCTTCAGACTGGCGCCGCCGACCAGAGCCCCGTCCACATCGGGCTGGGCCATGAGAGCGTCGATGTTGTCGGCCTTGACGCTGCCGCCGTAAAGGATGCGGATCTCCTGCGCCAGGACATCGCCAAACATTTCCGCCAGCAGACCCCGGATGAAGCCATGGGCTTCCTGGGCCTGTCCGGTGGTGGCAGTGCGTCCGGTGCCGATGGCCCAGACCGGTTCGTAGGCGACGATCACGTGCTGCATGGACGTCGCATCCAGACCGTTGAGACCGATGCGCACCTGATGCTCCAGCACGCTGAAGGTCCGCTCCTCTTCGCGTTCCGCAAGGGTTTCGCCGATGCAGAAGATGGCCGTCAATCCGGCACCGACCACGGCCTTGACCTTGGTGTTGATGAAGCCGTCCGTTTCACCGAACAGCTGGCGGCGCTCGGAGTGGCCGACAATGACATGGCGGCAGCCCACATCCTTGAGCAGATAGGGGGACACCTCGCCGGTGAAGGCTCCCTGGGCTTCCGGATAGCAGTTCTGCCCGGCCAGGGCGACAGGGCTTTCGGACAGAACCGCGGCGACGGACGCCAGGGCCGTGAAGGCCGGTGCGACGGCCACATCCCGCTCCTTCACATCGGCCAGACCATGGGCCAGTTCCCTGGCCAGGGCCACGGATTCGGCGACGGTTTTGTGCAGCTTCCAATTGCCGGCAATGAATGGTTTGCGCATGCGGAGACTCCCTCGTTTTCCGGTTGCCAGCGGCGCGCGGAAAATCCTTCTGATTGAATAACTGTTCAGCACCGGGACTCGGGTCGCCCACCCCGAGGGTTTCTGGCGCCCGGATGGCGCCGGCCAAGCCCCAGGGATGGGTTCATGCGGCCCTCGGGATGGGCGGCGCGAGACCCTGCTCCATGCTGCTGAATAGTTGCCTGATTGAATTTAATAGTCAATGAACAACCCGATTCTCTCTGCTGCAGGCCGGCGCCCCACCCGGGAGAATCGGGTTTGGATGCAGACTTCGGTTACTTGTCGGTCAAAATGGTGATGCCGGGCAGTTCCTTGCCCTCCAGGAATTCCAGGGAGGCGCCGCCACCGGTGGAGATATGGGTCATGCGCTCGGCCAGGCCGGATTTTTTGGCCGCCGCCGCCGAATCACCGCCGCCGATGATGGAAACGGCCTTGGATTCCGCCAGAGCGCGGGCCACGGCGAAGGTGCCGACGGCAAAGGCGTCGAACTCGAAGACGCCCATGGGCCCGTTCCAGACCACGGTACCGGCCCCGGCCAGCACCCGGCTGTAGCGGGCCACGGTTTCCGGACCGATATCCAGGCCCATCCAGCCGGCCGGGAAATCCGCGTTGGTGCAGATCCGGTGTTCGGCGTCGGCCTGAAATGCAGCCGCCGCAACATGATCTTCGGGCAGCAGCAATTCGACGCCGCGCCGCGCCGCTTCCTGCATAAGCCGGCCGGCGAGGTCGATTTGTTCCTCCTCCACCAAGCTGTTGCCGAGGCTGTAGCCTTTTGCCTTGAGAAAGGTATAGGCCATGCCGCCGCCGATGAGCAGGGTGTCGACCTTGCCGAGCAGGTTTTCGATGGCCGGCAGCTTGTCACTGACCTTGGCTCCGCCGAGGACGGCCACAAAGGGGCGGGCCGGATCGGTCAGGGCCTGACCCAGGTACTGCAGTTCCTTTTCGATGAGAAACCCGGCGACGGCCGGCTGCAGCAGACGCGCCACCCCTTCCGTGGAAGCGTGGGCCCGATGGGCGGTGCCGAAGGCGTCGTTGACGTAGACGTCGGCCAGGGCGGCCAGTTGCCGGCTGAATTCGGCATCGTTCTTGGTTTCGCCGGGGTGGAAGCGGACATTCTCCAGCATCAGCACCTGGCCGTCCTGCAGGCCGTCGGCCAGAGCCCGCACTTCGGCACCGACGCAATCGGGGGCCATGATGACCGGCCGGCCCAGCAGTTCGCCCAGGCGGCGGGCGGCGGGAGCGAGGCTGAACTCCGCCTGGGGAGCGCCTTTGGGGCGGCCCAGATGGGAGGCCAGCACCAGTCGTCCGCCCTGCTCGAGGATGTAACGGATGGTCGGCAGGGCGGCGACGATGCGGGTATCGTCGGTGATGGCCCCCTGTTTGTCGAGGGGTACATTGAAATCGACCCGGCAAAATACCCGTTTGCCCTTGAGATCCACATCCTTCACGGTCATTTTACGGAACATGGCAGAACCTCCCGAATGCAGGGTGTAATAAATGGAACACTATGCCTCACCGTTCAGCACAGGGGCTCGGGACGTCCTCCCCGAGGGTGTCTGGCACCCTGGTGGCGCCGGCCAAGCCCCAGGGATGGGTTCATGGGGTCCTCGGGGTGGGCGGCGCGGCCCCCTGCTCCACGATGCTGAATAATTACCACGATGCTTGATTTTCGCGTCCGGCTACAAAGCGCACCAGGTCGACGACCCGATTGGAGTAGCCCCATTCGTTGTCGTACCAGGAAAGCACCTTGACCATGTTGCCGCCGATGACATTGGTGGACAGGGCATCGATGGTGGAGGAAGCCGGATTACCGTTGAAGTCTACCGACACCAGGGGCTCCTCGCAATAGTCCAGGATGCCTTTGAGTCGCCCTTCGGCGGCGCTTCGAAATGCGCTGTTGACCTCGTCGATGGTCACTGAACGGCCCAGTTCGGCCACCAGGGAAATCAGGGACACGTTGGGGGTCGGCACCCGTACCGCCAGACCGTCGAGGCGCCCTTCCAGTTCCGGCAGCACCTTGGCCACGGCCCGCGCCGCGCCGGTGGTGGTGGGAATCATGCTCAGGGCCGCGGCCCGGGCCCGGCGCAGGTCCTGGGCCGGATAATCCAGCACGTGCTGGCCGTTGGTGTAGGCGTGGACCGTGGTCATCATGCCCTTGACCAGGCCGAACTCCTCCAATAGCACCTTGGCCACCGGGGCCAGGCAGTTGGTGGTGCAGGAGGCATTGGAAATGACCCGGTGACGGACCGGATCGTAGCGATCCTGGTTGACGCCCAGGCACAGGGTGATGTCCTCGTTGTCCCCCGGGGCGGTGATGATGACCCGTGCGGCGCCGGCCGCAAGATGTCGGGCGGCCTGTTCCCGTTGAGTGAATTTGCCCGTCGCCTCGAGAACGAGGTCCACGCCGAGATCCCGCCAGGGCAACTGGGCCGGGTCCTGGCATTCGAACACCGGAATTTCGCGCCCGGCGACCTCCAGGGCGCCATTCGACCCGGACACGGGTTCCGGAAAGGCACCGCGCACGGAATCGTATTTCAACAGGTGGGCCAGCACCGGAGCCGGATTCAAATCGTTGATGGCAACTACATGCAGATCCTGCGCCTGCCGGCAGGCCCGGAAAATATTGCGGCCGATGCGCCCGAATCCGTTGATGGCAATTTTTACAGTCATGAATCCAAACTCCCGGTCCCTCGGCCAAAAAACTCCCGACAGGACGAAATTCGTCTTTATTTACAACAAGTTACAAATCTTTACCCCAAGGCTTGTTAACGCTTGATAATAGCCAATACAGGTCGAGGCGTCAACTGCTTTCCCCCTTGAAGGGGATTTTGCCCGGTTGAGATTTCACCATCGATATGCTATTTTCCGTGCCATGAAACAGGACCTTGAGGCATTGGACAAAATTGGGTGGTCCGTTTCCGCATTCCAAGCCCGTCGGGCACTCCCGCGGCGCTACCGGATGCCGTCTCTTCCCTGCCCCACGTCGGGTTCCGGTTACCTATTGATTTAAATGCGGTCAGCGCAGCGGTTTTGCCTTGCGGACAGCGTGGAATTCCGCTATAAAAACGGCGCCCCGCATGGGGGTGAGGAGCACTCGTGCGCATCTGTCTGCTGGCCAGCGGTAGCAAAGGCAACGCCATCTACCTGGAAACCCGGGAAACCCGCCTGCTCATCGATGCCGGCCTGTCCGCCCGTGAACTGGAGCGGCGCATGGCCGCTATCGGTGCCGACCCCGGCGCCCTGAATGCCCTGCTGGTCAGCCATGAGCACAGCGACCATTGCCGCGGCATCGGTCCCATGGCACGCCGCTGGTCCTTGCCGGTTTACCTTCACCACGCGACCCACGATGCCTTGGCAGGCGCCGGTCGCCTGGATCGGATCAGCCTGTTCGACAGCGGCGAACCCATCTCGCTGCGCGATCTGCAAATAGAAGCCGTTCCCCTGACCCACGATGCCGCGGCACCGGTGGGCTTTATTGTTCATACCCAGGCCGGCCGACTCGGCATTGCCACGGATCTGGGCCTGGGCACGCGCCTGGTCGCCGATCGCTACCAGGGTTGCCGGGCGTTGATCCTGGAGGCCAACCATGACGAAGAGATGTTGCGCGACGGCCCCTACCCCTGGCACCTGAAACAACGGATTCGCAGCCGGCACGGCCACCTGAGCAACCGGGAGTCGGCCGAATTGCTGAAGCAGCTGCTCTGGGACGGCCTGGAAGCCGTCTTTCTGGCCCATCTGAGCGAAACCAACAACCGGCCGCAGTTGGCCAAGGCGTGCGCCGAGCAGGTGCTGGCCGGACAGACGGCCTGCAATCCGCATTTGATTATGGGCTGTCAGGAGCGGCCGAGCGCCTGTTTCAACCTTTAGCGGAATTTTGAAAAACCGCCTGTAACCGCTTCAACAATTGGATTTTTTGCCGAGGAGAAGACATGGCCTGGAGAATCGAAGTAGCGCTCAAAGAGGGCATTCGCGATGCGCGCGGCGAACGCGTTCGCCGCGAGATCCGCGAGCACCTCGGAATCGAGCTGGAAGAGGTACGCACCCTGGATGTGTACACCGTCGACGCCGCCCTGACCGAGGCCGAAATCGAGGCCGCCGCCACCGGCCCCTGCTCCGACCCCGTCATCCAGCAAGCGGCGGTCAACCGTCCCCTGGCGGATCACTTCGACATGCTCATCGAAGTGGGTTTCCGGCCGGGCGTCACGGATAACGTCGGCCGCACCGCCCGCGAAGCCATCCAGTATCTGACCGGTCGTCCCTTCGCCCCGGGCGAAGGGGTCTATACTTCGGTGCAATACCTGCTGCGCGGCCACATCGATGTCGCCGCGGCGGAACGCATCGCCGCCGGCTTTCTCGGCAACGGCCTGATTCAACGCTGGACCATCATTCCCGCCGTCGATTTCGACCGGGCTCGCGGGGTGCCGGTACAGGTGCCCAAGGTGGTGAGCAGCGCCGAACCGCGGGTGATGGCCATCGACCTCGAAGTGTCGGACGAGGAACTGCTGCGCATCAGCCGGGAGGGGGTTCTGGCCCTGAACCTGGAGGAGATGAAGGCCATCCAGTCCTTCGCCGCCAACGAGAACAACCAGGCCCGGCGTGCTGCCGTGGGCCTGAGCAACCGCCTCACGGACGTGGAACTGGAAGCTCTCGCCCAGACCTGGAGTGAGCACTGCAAGCACAAGATCTTCGCCGCCAAGGTGCATTACGATGACGGCACCGGCAGGACGGAAGTCATCGACTCCCTGTTCAAATCCTTTATCGTCCGGGTCACCCGGGACGTGCGGGCCGCCAAGGGCGAGCAGGATTTCTGCCTCTCGGTGTTCAAGGACAACGCCGGGGTCATCCGCTTCAACGACGAGTGGAGCCTGGTGTTCAAGGTCGAAACCCACAATTCGCCGAGCGCTCTGGACCCCTACGGCGGTGCCCTGACCGGCATCGTCGGCGTCAACCGCGATCCCTTCGGGACCGGCATGGGCGCCCGGCTGATTTTCAACACCGACGTGTTCTGCTTTGCCTCGCCCTTCTACGATCAACCCCTGCCGCCGCGCCTGCTGCATCCGCGCCGCATCTTCGAGGGGGTGGTCGAGGGGGTCGAGCACGGCGGCAACAAGAGTGGCGTTCCCACGGTCAACGGTTCCCTCGTCTTCGACGATCGATTTGCCGGCAAGCCTCTGGTCTACTGCGGCACCGCGGCTCTCATGCCGGCCCGCATCCACGGCCGGCCGGGCCACGTCAAGCGCGCCCTGACGGGCGACCGCATCCTCATGGTCGGCGGCCGCATCGGCAAGGACGGCATCCACGGCGCCACCTTTTCCTCGGAAGAATTGCATGAGGGATCGCCGGCCACGGCAGTGCAGATCGGCGACCCCATCACCCAGCGCCGCATGTTCGACTTTTTGCTGGTGGCCCGGGATCGCGGCCTGTACAACTCCATCACCGACAACGGCGCCGGCGGCCTGTCCTCCTCCGTCGGGGAGATGGCCGAGGATACGGGCGGTTTCGAACTGCACCTGGATCGAGCGCCCCTCAAGTATCCCGGTCTGCAGCCCTGGGAAATCCTCATCTCCGAGGCCCAGGAGCGCATGACCGTGGCGGTACCGCCCGAGAAGGTGGACGAGTTCATCACCCTGGCCCGGGAAATGGACGTGGAAGCCACGGACCTCGGCCAGTTCACC
This sequence comes from Desulfuromonas sp. CSMB_57, assembly GCF_020194955.2. Classification (GTDB taxonomy): domain Bacteria; phylum Desulfobacterota; class Desulfuromonadia; order Desulfuromonadales; family Syntrophotaleaceae; genus JAFCIY02. The sequence goes on from NZ_JAFCIY020000006.1 coordinate 155,962, forward strand.
GACTCCGGCTATTATCACTGCCTCTACGGGGGCCAAACCGTCTGCTACCTGCCCATGGAGTTTCTGCACCAGGGGGTGCCCCAGCTGCAACTGCAGGCCCGTTGGCAGCCGCCGGTGCTGCAGGAGCCGGAACTCAGTCAACCCCTGGACATGGACGCAACCCTGCGGCACCTCCTCGGCAGTCTCAACATCTGCTCCAAGGAGAGCGTGGTGCGCCGCTACGATCACGAGGTCCAGGGCGCGACGGTCCTCAAGCCCCTGGTCGGCATCGCCAACGACGGGCCGGCGGACGCCGCCATGATTCGGCCCCTGCCGGACTCCTTTGAAGGAGTCGTGGTGGCTCACGGCATCTGCCCGCGTTACAGCGATATCGACACCTACCACATGATGGCCTGCGCCATCGACGAAGGCCTGCGCAACTACGTGGCCGTGGGCGGCGACATCGAGCATGTGGCGGGTCTGGACAACTTCTGCTGGTGCGACCCGGTCCAGAGCGATCGGACGCCGGACGGCGAATACAAGGCCGCCCAGCTGGTGCGGGCCAACCAGGCGCTCTACGATTACTGCCTGGCCTTCGGTGTGCCCCTCATCTCGGGCAAGGACTCCATGAAGAACGACTACCAGATCGGCGACACCAAGATCTCCATCCCGCCGACGGTGCTGTTCTCGGTCATCGGCAAGATCGACGACATCCGGCGCGGGGTGACCATGGACGCCAAGCGCCCCGGCGATCTGGTCTATCTGCTGGGCGTCACCCACGATGAACTGGGCGGTTCCGAATACTATGCCATGCGCGGCCACCTGGGGCGCAATGTGCCCCGGGTCGATGCCGCCGGTGCCCTGCAGCGTTACCGGACCGTGAACCGGGCCCAGCAACGGGGCCTGCTGGCCTCCTGCCACGATCTGTCCGACGGTGGTCTCGGCGTCGCCCTGGCGGAAACGGCCTTTGCCGGCGGCCTCGGCCTGCATGTGGATCTGCGCCGGGTGCCGGTGGCCGCCGAGCTGCGCGAGGAGGCGCTGCTGTTCAGCGAGTCCGCCAGCCGCCTGCTGGTCACGGTCCGCCCCGAGCAGCAGGCCGCATTCGAGGAACTGTTCACCGGCCAGAGCTGCGCCCTGCTCGGCGAAGTGACCGCCGACCAGGAACTGCGCGTTGTCGGCTTGCGCGGCGAAATCCTGATTCGCTCGGCCATCGATGATCTCAAAGAGGCGTGGCAGTCGCCGTTAAGGGAGATGTAGAACATGTCGAAACACGTACGCGCCATTGTCATCGCCGGCAACGGCACCAACTGTGAACGGGAAACGGCCCATGCCATGCGCCTGGGCGGTGCCGAGGTGGCGGACATCGTCCACATCTCCGAACTACTGGCCGGACGGGTGCTGCTGGAGGACTATCATTTCCTGCACCTGGCCGGAGGCTTTCTGGACGGCGACGACCTGGGCAGCGCCAAGGCCGGCGCCAACCGCCTGCTGCACGCGCCGGTCAAGGGCAGCGGCGAGCACCTCAGCGATCACCTGCGGCGCTTCATCGCCGACGGCAAACTGGTCATGGGGGTCTGCAACGGTTTTCAGCTGATGGTCAAGATGGGCCTGCTGCCCGCCCTGGACGGCGATTTCCGGCAGACCACCACCCTGACCTTCAACGACTGCGGCCGTTTTCAGGATCGCTGGGTCTATCTCAAAGCCGATCCCGCCTCCCCCTGCATCTTCACCCGCGGCCTGCAGGGCATCTATCTGCCCATGCGGCACGGCGAAGGCAAACTGGTGGTGGACAGCGAGGAAACCCTGGCGCGCATCGAGAATCAGCATCTCGGCGTGTTGAAATACAGCGACTCCGAGTACCTGGCGCCGACCATGGAATTTCCCCTCAACCCCAACGGTTCGACGGCGGCCATCGCCGGTCTGTGCGATGCGACGGGACGCCTGTTCGGCCTGATGCCCCACCCCGAGGCCTACGTGCACCGGACCCAGCATCCGCGCTGGACCCGGGAGGAAAACCTGCCTGAAGCAGGCATGGGCTTGTGGCTGTACCAGAATGCCATCCGTTTTATTCGGGAGGAATTGCTCTAAGCCGAGGCGCCAACGGACCTTTTACGGTCCCTAAGGTCAAAAAATCGTCGGGAGGTGCTTCTTTCAAACTTGACGATTATGCTATAGTACAACTTTCGGCGGCGATAACCCTTGGCGCCGTCCAACCCAAGCTCCCTGGAGTACCGTTGTCCTATGTTCGACAAATTCAACGATGAATGCGGTGTTTTCGGCATATACGGCCATCCGGAAGCCGCCAACATGACCTATCTCGGCCTCTACGCCCTGCAGCATCGCGGCCAGGAAAGCTGCGGCATCGCGGCGTCCGACGGCACCCGCCTGAAGACCCACCTGGGCCGCGGCCTGGTGGCCGACGTGTTCAAGGATGATGAAATCTTCCGTCAACTGCCCGGCCAGGCGGCCATCGGCCACGTGCGCTACTCCACCGCCGGCGGCAACGACATCCGCAACTGTCAGCCCATCGCGGTCTCCTACGCCCGCGGCAGCGTCGCGGTAGCCCATAACGGCAACCTGGTCAATGCCCAGGAAGTGCGCAACGAACTGGAAGCGCGCGGGTCCATCTTCTCCACCACCGCCGACACGGAAGTCATCATCCACCTGCTGGCCCATTCCCAGAGCGACGCCCTGCCCGACCGCATCGCCGAGGCCCTGCGCCAGGTGCGCGGCGCCTACAGCCTGGTGTTCCTCACCGAAACCCGCATGGTGGCGGTGCGCGATCCCCACGGCTTCCGACCCCTGGTGCTGGGCCAACTCGGGGACGCCTTCGTGGTCGCCTCCGAGACCTGCGCCCTGGATCTCATCGAAGCCAAATTCGTGCGGGAAGTTGAAGCGGGCGAAATGCTGGTCTTCGATCAGAACGGCATGACGTCCTTCCGACCCTTCGAGCCCCAGCCCTACACCCCCTGCATCTTCGAGTTCGTCTACTTCGCCCGCCCGGACAGCACCGTCTTCGGCCGGCAGGTGTACGGCATGCGCAAGGGCTTCGGCCGCCAGTTGGCCCGGGAACACGGGGTGGAGGCGGACATTGTCATACCGGTTCCCGACTCCGGCGTGCCGGCCGCCATCGGCTATGCGGAGGAATCGGGAATTCCCTTCGAAATGGGCCTGATTCGCAACCATTACATCGGCCGCACCTTCATCGAACCGCAGCAATCCATCCGCCATTTCGGCGTCAAAATCAAGCTCAACGCCATTCGCGAGGTTTTGGCCGGCAAGCGGGTGGTGGTCATCGACGACTCGGTGGTGCGCGGCACCACCTCCCGGAAGATCATCAAGATGATCCGCCAGGCCGGCGCCAAGGAAATTCACATGCGGGTCTCCTCGCCGCCGACCAGTTACCCCTGTTTCTACGGCATCGATACTCCCACCCGCAAGGAGCTCATCGCCTCATCCCATACCAATGCGGAAATCTGCCGTTACATTACCGCCGACACCCTCGGCTACCTGTCCCTGGAAGGCATGCTGAAAGAAGCCGGTGCCCTGGAAGGCGCCCTCGGCAAATGCTGCGAGGCCTGTTTCAGCGGCAATTATCCGGTCAAATTTCCCCGCTTGAAAGCGGACACCCAACTCGGCCTGTTTTAAATCCGTACCCACCCTTACCTTTGTCCTGCTACTCTGAACCCTATGCCGGGACCGTCACCCGAGACCAAACCGGGCGGCGGTCCGCGGCATCATCCGCCACATCGGCAGCGAGGAGAGACCAGTTTGTCCAGCGAACGTGAAGAACTCAGGCAGATTATCCGGCAGCTTTCCTATGAAGAGCGGGAAGTGACCCTGGCTTCGGGCCGGAAGAGCAACTTTTATTTTGACGGCAAGCAGACCACCCTGCACCCGCGCGGTGCGTTGTTGGTGGGCAAGGCGTTCCTGGCGGAACTGGCGCACTTTTCCGGTCCGATACAGGGCGTCGGGGGCCTGACCCTGGGCGCCGACCCCATCGCCACGGCGGTGGCCATCGCCAGTTCCCTGGCCGACAGCCCGGTGCCGGGCTTCATTATTCGCAAGGAACCCAAGGGGCACGGCACCGGCCAGTGGCTGGAAGGCCGCAAGAATCTGCCGGCGGGTGCCCGGGTGGTCATTGTGGAGGATGTCTTGACCACCGGCGGCTCCGCCCTGAAGGCGGTGGATCGGGCCCGCGAGGAAGGTCTCGAGGTGGTGGGCATCATCACCCTGGTGGATCGCCAGGAGGGCGGCCGGGAAATCGTCGAGGCGACCGGCCTGTCCCTGCGCTCGGTGTTCACCAAGGCCGAAATCACGGCGGCGTAAATGAACCAAAAGGGGGCCTTTCGGCCCCCTTTTCCATAGCATCAACGTGTTTTTTCAACCTACTCGTCAGGAATCTTGAAAGCCGCCAGAACACCGGGCAGGCGGCGCAGTTCGTCAATATCCAGGCGGGCCGTATCGCCGATGACGCCGATGATGACCCGGTTGGCGCCGGTAGACTGGTGAAAATCGAAATCGCGCTCGACCAGGTATTCCTTGACGGCCTGGCGCTGCTCTTCGGTGGAGTCTCTGCGCATCACCAACAGCATGTCTCATTCCCCTTTCGACCGCAGCCGTTCCAGCCGTCGGCTTTCATCGATGACCCGTTCGAACAGGCGCTGGATGGCTCCATCATCCAGGGGTCCCGGATTGGCCTGTTGCATGCGGGCGAAGATTTGTTGCTCCCGGCGCCCGTCGTAAACCGCCAGCCCCCGCGCCTGCTTGATTTTGCCGATGGCCAAAGCCAGGGCGGCACGCCGGTTGAAGATGTCCAGCAATTGATCGTCCAAGGCGTCGATCTGGTCTCTGATTTCATCGATATCCAAAGTCTTGCTCCCGTCCGACCGTTAGAATCGTTTGCGCACAACCGTGTCCTGCTTCCAGTGCAGGTCATCCGTGTCCGGGTGATCAATGGTGTAGTGCAGCCCGCGGCTTTCCTTGCGCTGCTGCGCGCAGCGCACGATGAGTTTGGCCACGGTGGTGATGTTGCGCAATTCGATGAGATCCGAGGTCGGGTAGAAATCCCAATAGTACTCGGATATCTCCTCGTCGATGAGTTGCAGGCGGCGCCAGGCCCGGTCGAGGCGCTTGTCAGACCGGACGATGCCGACATAGTTCCACATGCAGCGCCGGATTTCGTCCCAGTTGTGCGCCACCACCACCTCTTCATCGCTGTCCGTGGCGCGGCCGTAATCCCATGGGGTGATTTCCGGCAGCGGCTGCGCCCCTTCGGCCAGACGGGCCAGGCAGCGCTGGGCGACCCGATCGGCGAATACCACCCCTTCCAGCAGGCTGTTGCTGGCCAGACGGTTGGCGCCGTGCAGACCGGTGCAGGCCACTTCGCCGATGGCGAACAGGTTGGCGAGATCCGATTCGCCCCAGATATCCACCTGCACGCCGCCGCACAGGTAATGGGCCGCCGGCACCACGGGAATGGGCTCGAGGGTCATGTCGATGCCGAAGGACAGGCAGGTTTTATAGATGTGCGGAAAGCGATCCTTGACGAAATCGGGGTCTTTGTGGGTGATATCCAGATAGACGCAATCGTCGCCGTGGACCTTCAGTTCGTTGTCGATGGCGCGGGCCACCACGTCGCGCGGCGCCAGGTCCTTGAGGGGATGATACTGGGTCATGAACGCCGTCCCGTCGCTGCGCCGGAGAATGGCCCCCTCACCCCGCACCGCTTCGGAAATGAGGAACGACTTGGCATTGGGGTGAAACAGGGTGGTGGGGTGAAACTGCATGAATTCCATGTTGGCGATGCTGGCGCCGGCACGATAGGCCATGGCCACGCCGTCGCCGGTGGCGACATCGGGATTGCAGGTGTACAGATAGACCTTGCCGGCGCCGCCGGTGGCCAGCACGGTGATTTGCGCTCCCAGGGTGAGCACCTGGCGCTTGCGGATGTCCAGGACATGGGCACCCAGGCAGCGCTGGGGACGGCCGCCGCCGCCCACCTTGGCATCGGTGATGAGATCGATGGCGATGTGGTGCTCGTAGATGGTGATGTTGGGGTGGCTGCGGACCGCTTCCACCAGGGCCCGCTCGATCTCCTGACCGGTCATATCCTTGGCATGCAGGATGCGGCGCTTGCTGTGCCCACCCTCCCGGCCCAGATCGTAGCTGTCGTCGGCGCGCTTGGTGAAGCGCACTCCCCAATTGATCAGATCGCAGATGGCCTGGGGTCCGCTTTCCACCACCATCTGTACGACATCTTCGTGGGACAGGTAGACCCCGGCCACCATGGTATCGCGCACGTGGGAGGCGAAGGAATCCTCCGACGAGATGACCGAGGCGATGCCGCCTTGCGCCAGATTGGTCGCGGTTTCGGAGATTTCACGCTTGGTGACCACGGCAACCCGGCCGTGGTCGGCCACCTTCAAGGCATAGGACAAGCCGGCGATACCACTGCCAACGACAAGAAATTCAGTTGTGATTTTCACTCAGGCCTCACTGGTGGGAGGATGCGACCCCGGGCATGACACAGGCCGAACAAAACGGCACAAATACTGCAAATAGAAATGCATCTTCATGACAAGACGATGCGTCCCGGACGGCAACGCCCGGCCATTATCCGGCCCGTTCCGGACCATGTCAAGCTTTTGCTGCAGGTAAATAGGTTGAAATACTCTTCCTTTCACGGTATAGTCTGGGCTGTATGAGGATCCATATGAGTTATTTGACACGAAAAACATCCCTGGCTCCCCTGCTCATCGCCGGATTGCTGTGGGTCAATGCCGTGCCGGCTGCCGCCGACATCTACAAATACGTCGATGAAGACGGCGTGATGCATTTTACCAACACCCCCACCGGATCCGAATACCGCCTCTATCTCAAGGAGTCCACTCCCAGCCGGCCGCGCACCGCGGTTTCATCCGCCGTGGAAGATCTCATCGCCCATTATGCCAGCACCTACCGCTTGGAGAAGGCGCTGGTGAAGGCCGTGATCCGGGTGGAAAGCAATTACAATCCCCGCGCGGTCTCGCCCAAGGGGGCCCAGGGAATGATGCAGCTCATCCCCTCGACGGCCCGTGACATGCAGGTCAGCGATCCCTTCGACCCCGAAGACAACATCCGCGGCGGCACCCGCTACCTGCGTCTGATGCTCGATCAGTTCAACGACAACATTGACCTGGCCCTGGCGGCTTACAACGCCGGCCCCAATGCGGTGCGCCGTCATGGAGGGATCCCCCCCTTCGCCGAGACGCGTAATTATGTGCGGAAGGTCAAGGAATTCATCCATCACTACCGGTAATCGCTGCAGGTCGTCCCCGGGCCTTATCTCTTCCCAGCATTGCGGAACTTCCGTCCGCGGCGGCCTTTTCCCGCCCACCGTACAGGCGTCGGAATTATTTGATCTTTCAAATTTTTCACCCGGCCGCATAAGAATTTTCCGGATGGAATTTTTTATTGACTTGGCCGGAACCTTTTGATATTTATAAGCCCGCTCGCGACGGTGAGCGAAAAAATGCTGCGGGAATAACTCAGTGGTAGAGTGCAACCTTGCCAAGGTTGAAGTCGCGGGTTCGAATCCCGTTTCCCGCTCCATGATTATCAGGCCCCGGCGCTTGATTCGGGGCTTTCGTTTTTAAACCGCTGCGACATCACGGGCGGACACAGTTCAAGCGGTAACATCATGCCGCCAGGCGGGAATAACTCAGTGGTAGAGTGCAACCTTGCCAAGGTTGAAGTCGCGGGTTCGAATCCCGTTTCCCGCTCCAGCTAAAAAGGCCCCGCATCAACCGATGCGGGGCCTTTTGCTATTCAGCAATTCATGATTAAGACAACGACAACCGTTCCGCTAGCACGTCACCGACAACGAGCCCGTTCGATCCGGGGTTATTCCCTTCCCTACCCTGCCAGGTCCTCATTCCGACGCTGCCGTACATCCTCCCTCAAAATTCGCCTGATTTTTCCAGAGGGCTTCGGTCAAGGCCCCGAACTCCTGCAGGGACAGGGTTTCGGCCCGACGCCGCGGATCGATGCCGATGCCTTCGAGCATGCCATCCAGATCGGCAAATCCCAATCCGGCCGCCGCGAGGCTGTTGCGCAAGGTCTTGCGCCGCTGGGAAAAAGCACCCTTGACCACCCTGCGGAAGAACCGCTCATCCCTCAGGGCCAAGCGGGGCTGCGGCAGAGTTTCGAACAACAACACCACCGAATGTACCTTGGGTGCCGGATAAAAGGCGCCGGGCGGGACCCGCAGAACCCGGCGAATGTCGAACCCGTTGCGGCACAAAACGCTCAAAATGCCGTAATCCCTGCCGCCCGGCGGTGCACAAAGCCGATCTCCGACCTCCTTCTGGAACATGAGGACCAGGCGACTGAACAGGTGGCGGTGATCGAGAATTTTGAAGAGAATCTGACTGGATATGTTGTAGGGCAGATTCGCCACCAATTTGTAGGGCGGCTCAACCAGCAGAGCCGGCCAATCCAAGCGCAGGGCATCGCCGGCATGCACCCGCAGCTGGGGTTCCGGACGGTCTTCGAGACGCGCGACCAGTTCGCGATCGAGTTCCATGACGTGCAGGCTGTGCACCATCGGCAGCATGCGATCCGTAAGTGCTCCGAGGCCGGGACCGATCTCCAGCACCCGATCCCTTGGCTCCAGGGCGGCCGCCGCCAAGATTTCCTCCACGACGTGGATATCGGTCAGAAAGTTCTGGCCGAAACGTTTTTTAGGACGATGTTCCAAGAGGCGAATGCTCCATTCATGGCCGCCGGGGACGGCGCGGCCAGCGGGGAATGCGATGGTTTTTCAACAAGGGCACCAACCGGACCGCAAGCAGGTAGGCCGCGAAAGCCCCGAGACTGCCGATAATCAGGCTGCCGAGGGTCAGCGGCAGCAGCACTTCCCAACTCAGGGTGCGCAAGGCGGACAGGCTGAATTCCCCCGGCAACTGCACCAGATCCATGCCGAGCATGATGCGCCCCAACTCATATTCGGCAGCATAGATGAAGGGTGCGGTAAGGGGGTTGGTGACCCAGACGCCCAGGGCGGCACTGAGCTTGTTTTCGCCCAGCAGCATGGCGCAGAACACCGCCAGAACAATCTGCACGCCAAAGGTGGGTGTCAGCCCGATAAAGACCCCCAGGGCAAACCCTTTGGCGATCTCCTCGGGCGAACCCTGCAGACGCACGAAACGCAACAGATTGAGCTTGAATTGACGGACCAGAGGCCAGCGCCGGTAGTACATGGGCAATCTCCGCACTCGTACGGCAATCAGGCGGCAGTGTTTGCCTCAACCTGGTCCAGGGGCCAACTGGCCCGGGCGTTGAGGTCCAGTCCGGCACGGACGCCCTGCTCGAGGTAGGCATTGCCCGCCACGGCCAGCATGGCGGCATTGTCGGCACAAAGGGCCGGGGAAGGAAAAGTGACCTGCAGGCCCGCCGCCTGCGCCTGCGCGGTCATGGCCTGGCGCAGGCCCCGATTGCAGGCCACGCCGCCGGCCACGACGATGCGCTTGAGGCCGGTGCGGGCGGCGGCACGCAGGGTCTTGGCGCACAGCACCTCGACCACCGCTGCCTGAAAGCTGGCCGCCACATCCTGCAGATGCTGCCCTTCGATGGGGCCGGTCTGCCCCTGCACATAATAGAGCAGCGCCGTCTTAATGCCGCTGAAGCTGAAGTCGAGGTTGTCCTTTTTCAGCAACGGCCGGGGAAAGTCGAAGGCCCGGGGATTGCCCTGGGCCGCCAGCCGGTCCATGACCGCACCCCCGGGATAGCCGAGTCCCAACAGTTTGGCCACCTTGTCGAAGGCCTCCCCGGCGGCATCATCCAGGGTGCGACCGAGGGTGGAGTAACGGCCGATGCCGTCCACCCGGTAGAGGTGGGTATGGCCCCCGGAAACGGCCAGGGCCAGATAAGGAAAGTCTATTTCCTGCTCCAGCAGCGGTGCCAGGATGTGTCCCTCCATGTGATGCACCCCGACCAGGGGCCGCTGCAGGGCGAAGGCCAGGGATTTGGCCATGGACAGCCCGACCAGCAACGCCCCGACCAGACCGGGTCCACGGGTCACGGCCAGCCCCTCGATGCGGTCCAGGGTGACGCCGGCGCGGTCCAGGGCTTCGGCCACCACCGGCACCACCGCTTCAAGATGCTTGCGGGAGGCCAGTTCCGGCACCACCCCGCCGTAGCGGGCATGCACATCCACCTGCGAAGCCACGACATTGGACAGCACCTGCCGGCCGTCGCGAACCACGGCCGCGGAGGTTTCGTCACAGGAGGATTCCAGGGTCAACAGCAACATAGCGTATACTCTTCTTCAGACGGTCGGGGCCTCATGTGCGGCCGCCGCCGGACATTACAGGAGGTTGGCAGCCAGTTCCGCCAGGGGCGAACGCTCGCCGCGGAACAGGGTAATGTGACCGGCGATATCCTGCCCCTTGAACTTCTCCACGGTATAGGTCAGGCCGTTGCTGGAGGAGTCGACATAGGGGTTGTCGATCTGGTAGGGGTCGCCGGTCAGGACGATCTTGGTGCCTTCGCCGGCCCGGGTGATGATGGTCTTGATTTCGTGGGGAGTCAGGTTCTGGGCTTCGTCGACGATCATGAACTGCTTGGGTATGGAACGGCCGCGGATATAGGTCAGCGCCTCGATCTCCAGCAGTCCCATGTCGACCAGTTCCTTGTAGCCGCGCTTGCGTTTGCCCCGTTCGTCGACCATGCCCAGCAGCAGTTCGACATTGTCGAAAATGGGCTGCATCCAGGGCGCCAGCTTTTCCCCGACGTCGCCCGGCAAAAAACCCAAGTCGCGGCCGAGGGGAAAGATGGGCCGGGAGACCAGCAACCGGCTGAAACTGGCCTCGTCCGCCGACTTGGCCAGACCGGCGGCAATGGCCAACAGGGTCTTGCCGGTACCGGCCTTGCCGACCAGGGTCACCAGTTGGATGTCATCGTTGAGGAGCAGGTCGAAGGCGAACTGCTGTTCCCGGTTGCGGGGGTTGATGCCCCAGAGTCCCTCTTTCGGAGCCCGAATCAAGGGCACGATCCGACCCAGGGTCTTGTGATAGCGGCCGATGGCCGTATGGGACGGGTTGCCGGCATCCGCCAGGGTCACGTACTGGTTGGGGAAAAAATCGCCCTCGATATCCAGGTAGCCCTGGCCGTAAAACCGATCGACTTCCTCCCTGCCGACCTGAACTTCCGCCGTGCCGGGATAAAGCTCTTCGATGGCAACCTTGTCCGATTCATAATCCTGGGCCGTCAAGCCCACGGCATCGGCCTTGATGCGCAGATTGGTGTCCTTGGTCACGAAAATGACCGGGCACTGGCAGTCGTCCTTCATCTGCATGGCAACGGCCAGAATGCGGTTGTCGCCGCGGTCGCTGCGCAATTCCGGCGGCAGACGTTTCATGGCCGGTTCCGTATAAAGCACCACCTGCAGTTTGCCGCCGCCCTCGAGGGTCACCCCATCGATGAGATGCGCGCTGGCTCGGAAGGAATCCAGCAGGCGGGAAACCTGGCGGGCGTTGCGTCCGATCTCGCTGAGATCCTTTTTAAAGGTATCGATCTCTTCGATGACGGTGATGGGGATGACCACATCGTTATCTTCGAATTTGAGCATCGCCTGGGGATCGTGCAGCAACACATTGGTATCGAGAATGAAGACTTTTTTCATTGCTCTCCGTTTCCGAACGAAAGGCTGTGCGCAACAATGAAACAGGTTCGCGCAGGATTCCGTTGCAGGTCCTCACCGGGAAAAAGGCTGGGATGAGATGTTTCGAACTTCAGCCGAAACCAGCAGGAAGTTACCATCGGGGCGCCCTGTTTGGCAACCGAATTCTCTGTCCCCGCTCCGGCCCCGAAGGGGTTCGCAAGGGCGGCCAAGGGCGAGCGTCCCAGTGGTTTTTAGGTACAATACAGCCAAGAAGAGGAATCCGGGCCAAGCACCTCCCCGGCCGTCCGCCACTTGGTTTGCAATCCGAAGCACCGCTTGACAGGACACAACATGTTGTGCTTTATAGACCTTCTGGACCCATCATATTGAAAAAAACGCCAGCCAGTCCATGTTTGGCCCGACCCGTTGAAAAGGAACCAAGCCCATGTCCATCGCCCTTACCGAAGCCTCCCTCAGTCCCAATGCCCTCACCGTTCTCAAACGCCGCTACCTGAAACGGGACAGGGAAGGGCAAATTCTGGAATCCCCCCAGGACATGTTCCGCCGGGTCGCCGAAGCGGTGGCCGGCGCCGAGGCCCATTTCGAAGGCGGCCGGGATATGGAGACCCTGGCCGAAGAGTTCTACCGGCTCATGGCCGGCCTGGAATTTTTGCCCAACTCCCCCACCCTCATGAACGCCGGCCGGGAACTGGGCCAATTGTCGGCCTGTTTCGTGCTGCCGGTGGATGACTCCATGGAGAGCATTTTCGAGGCCATCAAGCAGACCGCCCTGATTCACAAAAGCGGCGGCGGCACCGGCTTCTCCTTCAGCCGCATCCGTCCGGCCAACGATGTGGTACTTTCCACCAAGGGCATTTCCTCCGGTCCCATCAGCTTCATGAAGGTGTTCGACGCCGCCACCGAAACCATCAAGCAGGGCGGTACCCGGCGCGGCGCCAACATGGCCATTCTGCGGGTGGACCATCCCGACATCATGGACTTTATCATGGCCAAGCACGATCAGAAGGTGCTGACCAACTTCAACCTGTCCGTGGGTCTGACGGAAGACTTCATGCGCGCCGTCGAAGAAGGGCTGGAATACGACCTGACCAATCCCCGCACCGGTGAACCGGTAAAAAAAATGGATGCCCGCAAGGTGTTCGACCGCATCGTGGAAATGGCCTGGACCAACGGCGAACCCGGCATCATCTTCCTCGATCGTCTCAACCGCGACAACCCGACCCCCCAAGTAGGCGAAATCGAAGCCACCAATCCCTGCGGCGAACAACCCCTGCTGCCCTACGAATCCTGCAACCTGGGCTCCATCAACCTGGTGCGCCTGGTCGGCGCCGACGGCACTCTGGATTGGGACAAACTGCGTCGTATCGTGACCCTGGCGGTACGCTTTCTGGACAACGTCATCGAGATCAACCGTTATCCCCTGCCGGAAATCGGCGAGATGACCCGCGCCAACCGCAAGATCGGTCTGGGTGTCATGGGTTGGGCCGACCTCCTTATCCGGCTCGAACTGCCCTACAACTCCGCCGCCGCCCTCGAACTGGCGGACCGGTTGATGGCGACCATCACCGAAACGGCCCGCGACGCCTCCCGGCAACTGGCGGTGGAACGGGGCCCCTTCCCCAATTTTGCCGGCAGCCGCTATCAGCAGCGCGGCGAGGCGCCCCTGCGCAACGCCACCTGCACCACCATCGCGCCAACCGGCACCATTTCCATCATCGCCAACGCCTCCAGCGGCATCGAACCGATCTTCGCCGTTTCCTACGTGCGCCAGGTGCTGGACAACGACCAACTGGTGGAGGTCCATCCCCTGTTCGAGGAACTGGCCCGACAGGAGGGTTTCTATTCTCCGGAACTGATGAAACGCATTGCCGAGCACGGCGGCGTCCAGGATCTGGCCGAGGTCCCCGAAGCCATCCGGCGCCTGTTCGTGACGGCCCACGACATCACGCCGGAAGACCACATCCGCATGCAGGCGGCCTTTCAGCGCCACACGGACAACGCCGTATCCAAGACGGTCAATTTCCCCAACGATGCCACCCGCGAGGAAGTCGCCGAGGTCTACCGCCTGGCCTACCAGCAGGGATGCAAAGGGGTGACCATCTATCGGGACGGTTCCCGCGACCTGCAGGTGCTTTCCGTTGGCAAGCCGCCGGCGGATGCGGCCGCACCGGCCCTGCCCGTGGAAGCCGGCAAGGCCGGCCGCAAGCGGGAACGGCCCCGGGCCCTGGCCGGGAAGACCTATCAGATGACGACCGGCTGCGGTCCTCTGTATGTCACCATCAACCAGGACAGCAGCGGACTGTTCGAGCTGTTCACCACCATGGGCAAGGCCGGCGGTTGCGCCGCCAGCCAATGCGAGGCCATCGGCCGGCTGGTGTCCCTGGCCTGGCGCAGCGGCGTGCAGGCCCGCCAGACCATCAAGCAGCTCATCGGCATCACCTGCCACAAGCCGGCCGGATTCGGCGACAACCGCGTCACCTCCTGCGCCGACGCCGTGGCCAGGGCCATCCAAATGCACATGCTGGCGGAAAGCGACGGCGATCCTTCCCTGCTGTTCGTCAACAGCGGCGGTGCCTGTCCGGAATGCGGCGGCCCCGTGGAGCATGAGGGCGGCTGCTGCGTCTGCCATGCCTGCGGCTACTCGGAATGCGCCTGACGGTGGAAGAACGGGAATGGGAAGCGCTGTGCCGCTGCTGCGGGCGCTGCTGCTTTGAAAAAGGCCTCGACAGCCGGGGGCGCTGGCGGGAGACCGCCGTGGCCTGCCGTTACCTGGACATCCAGACGCGGCGCTGCAAGGTCTATGCACATCGTTTCGAGGTCGGCGAGGACTGCGTGCGCCTCACACCTGAAGTCGTGGCGGCAGCCGATTGGCTGCCGGCGGACTGCGCCTACGTGCAGTATCTGCACAACCACCGCGAACTGCCATGAATTGCCATGTCGCCTTGGCCGGCGGCACGGCACCAACCGGCCTCCGGGCCGCTCAGCAGGAGGTGCCATGACCAACAACTACCTGACCGGGCCCCGTCCGCGACTTTTCGGCCATCGCGGCAGCGCCGCCACCCATCCGGAAAACACCCTGCCCGCCTTTGCCGCCGCCCTGGAGGCCGGTGTCCCCTATCTGGAACTGGACGTGCACGCCACGGCGGACGGCGAGGTGGTGGTGCTGCATGACGACACCCTGTTGCGCACCTGCGGTGTCGACCGAGCGGTTTCCCATCTCGCCCTGCGGGAACTCAAACAGTACGATGCCGGCTTCACCTTCACCCCCGACGGGGGTGGCAGCTTTCCCTTTCGGGAGCGCGGCATCACGGTGCCGACCCTGGCCGAAGTCCTGGAGGCTTTCCCCCAAGCCCTATTCAACATCGAAATCAAGCAGGAGGCACCCGGCATCGAGGGCCGCACCCTGGACATCCTCGCCGCGACGGGTCGCTCCGAGTCCGTGCTGCTGGCCGCGGAACAGGACCTCATCATGGCACGCCTGCGTCCGCGGTGCGGGGCCATTCCCACCAGTTTCAGCTTCCAGGAACTGGTCGCCTTTTTCACCTGGCTCGGCACCCAGGACCCACCGGACTATCGGCCGCCCGCCCGGGTTTTGCAGATCCCCGAAGTCTGGCAGGGACGCACTCTGGTCACCGAGGAAATGCTGGCGGCGACCCGCCATCTGGGCCTGGAAGTGCATGTCTGGACCGTCAATGCCGCCGCCGACATGAGGAGACTGCTGACCATGGGAGTCGACGGCCTGATGAGCGACGATCCGGCTTTGCTGGTGCGCATGGCGGCACAGTCGGGGCCGGATGAAAATAAACCTTGACATATATAACCAAACGAGTTATATATTGAAACGCATTCAAAAACCGTAATCCGACAACCTACAGCACCAAGGAGGGAACCATGTCTACCGGTAAAAAATGGCAGTGTACCGTCTGTGGTTTGACCCAGGAAGGTCAGGCGCCCCCGAAAACCTGTCCCAAGTGCGGCGTCGACAGTTCCAAGTTCATCGGACTGCGCAAGTAAATACGCCCGAGGGTGGACTTCAAAAATTAAGAAGGCACCTGAAGAAAATAAAAAAACCCCGCGATAATTCGGGGTTTTTTTATTTTAGCAGATGGCAACCCTGGTCCTCGGCCGGAAACAGTTCCAGGACCCGGCGGAAATCATCGGGCGCCCCTGCCTCCAGGGTCATGATTTCGCTTGACGCCGGGTGCCGGAAGGTCAGTTGCCTGGAATGCAGCAACGGCCGGGCTATGGCAATCCGGGTCTGGCCGCTGGTCACCACGCTGGAGCCGCCGTACAGGGTGTCGCCCAGCAGGGGAAAACCGCTGGCAGCCAGATGCACTCGAATCTGGTGGGTTCTTCCGGTATGCGGCCTCGCTTCCACCAAGGCCATGTCGGGTCCCCGCTGCAGCACCCGAAAGGATGTGCAAGCGTTCCAGCCACCCTCGCCGGCGACAATTTTCATCCTTCCGCCGCGACCAGGCTGCAGGGCCCAGTCCACTTCGAAGCTATCCCGTGGCCGGCCGGCAACCAGGGCCAGGTAAATTTTCCGCACCTCGCGGCGGGCAAACTGGTGTCCGAGATCAACCGCCGCCTGACGCTGCCGGGCAAGCAGCAGCAGGCCGCTGGTGCCCGTGTCGAGGCGATGCAGCAGATAGGGGCCGCCATCCGTCCCTGCCGGGTCGCAGAGCGCTGCAGCCTGCGCCAAGGCATGGGAGCCTCCGGCACCGTCGTCGTGGCACAGCAACCCGGCCGGCTTGTCGACGGCCATCAGCCAGGCATCCCGATAAATCTCCTTGATCTGCGCGGCAGGCGTGACAGCGACCCCGGAGGAGCAAGCCACATCAAGAGTCAGGCAGATCTCCTCCCCGCCCTGCAGAATCATTCCGGCCCGCGTCGCCGGCCGCCCGTCGAGGTGCACCCGGCCGGCATCCAGGGCCGTCTTCACGGTGCGCCGCGAGACGCCGTCCAAGGCCGCGACCAGAAACCGGTCGAGCCGCTGACCGGCCTGCGCGGCGGCCACCCGCAGTCGTTCCCGACGCCCCTTGACGGCTTCCTTCACACCCGCCTCCCCCGCAATCCCTGTTCGGTCCACTCCGTAACCTGAACCTGCACGGTGCGGCCCGCCAGTTTCTCCCCGGCCTCGAAGGAGACGGTCAGATACTGCCGGCTCAAACCCTGCTGCCATCCTCCCCGATTGCGGCCTTCCACCACCAACTCCAGGGTGTCGCCGATCACCCTGCGGGAAAAGGCCTGCAGTTTGGCCTCACCGAGGGCGCGCAACTCCGCCGCCCGCTCACGGGCCAGGGGCCCCGGCACCTGTCCGCCCATACGTGCGGCAGGCGTTCCGGGACGGCGGCTGAAGGGGAACACATGCAGATGGCTGACCGGGAGTTCCTCGATGAGGGTCAGGGTGCGTCGAAAGGCCTCGTCCGTCTCGCCGGGGAAACCGGTGATGACATCCAACCCGATGGCCGCACCGGGCAGGCCGGCATGAATGGCCGCCACCTGGCGACGGAAAAAATCCGCCGTATAGTGCCGATTCATGCGCTGCAAAACCTCGTCGTCCCCGGACTGCAGGGGCAGGTGCAGATGCGGACAGACCACTTTCGAGGCGACCACGGCCTCCAGCAATTCCGGCGACAGTTCCTGGGGTTCCAGGGAGCCCAGACGCAGACGCCGGACCGCCGTTTCCCCCTCGATGCGCCGGACCAGGGCCAACAGCGAATCGGCCGGGTTCAGATCCAGGCCATAGGCGCCGATGTGAATGCCGGTCAGCACCAGCTCCGGATACCCCGCGGCGCACAGATCGCGGATCTGACCGAGCACCTGTTCGGCTGCCACGGAGCGACTGGGTCCCCGGGCATAGGGGATGATGCAGTAGGAGCAGAAGGCGTCACAGCCGTTCTGAATCTGGACGAAGGCCCGACTGCGGCCGCTGAAGGTCGACAGGCTCATGGCTGCACCCTTGGCCTGGCGAATGTCCGAGACGGCGACGCCGCGGCGATCCTCCGCCAACAGACCGATGAGCTGTTGTTTTTCTTCGTTGCCGAGCACCAGGGACACGCCGGGAATAGCCGCCAGGGACTGGGGATCGATTTGGGCGTAACAGCCCGTCACCACCACCCGGCAGGCAGGATTGATCCGGCGGGCTCGCCGGATCAGGTTGCGCGATTGGGCATCGGTCGTCGCCGTCACGGTGCAGGTGTTGACGATCACCAGGTCGGCACCCGCACCGTAGTTGACCTGCCGATAACCGGCGGCCCGCAACTGTTCAATCAAGGCGGCCGATTCGAACTGGTTGGTCTTGCAACCCAGGGTGGCGATGGCAAAGGTTCCAGTCACGCGATCCGGCCTCCTCCCAGAACCTGGTCGCCGTCATAAAACACCGCCGCCTGGCCGGGACTGACCCCGGTCTGGACATGGTCGAAGCGCACCTCGACCCGACCGCCGCCAAGAGGGACCAGGGTCGCCGGCGCTTCCCGATGGCGATAGCGGATGCGACAGGCGGCCCGCACCGGAAGGGCCGGTTCCGGGATCAGCCAGTTGACTTCCGTCGCAACCAGAGAGCTCACCTCCAAGTGCCGCTTTTCGCCGACCACCACCTGCCGGCGTTGTGCATCGATGGCCACGACGTACAGGGGTTCCGGCCAGGCGATGCCCAGGCCGCGGCGTTGGCCGACGGTAAAACGGTAAGTGCCCGCATGTTTCCCGACAACTCGGCCCGAAACATGAACGATGGCTCCCGGCCTGCAGCGTTCCGGGCATTCGCGCTCGAGAAACCCGGCATAATCCTGATCCGGAATAAAGCAGATATCCTGGCTGTCGCCCTTGTCGGCGACGGCCAACCCCAGAGCCGCAGCCTTGGCCCGCACCTGGCTTTTCTCCATTTCGCCGAGGGGAAAACAGACCCGGGACAGCTGTTGCCGAGGCAGGACGAAGAGAAAATAGCTCTGGTCCTTGTGGGCATGACTGCCCTTGACCAGCCGGCAGTCATCGCCGCCGCCCAGAATACGGGCATAATGTCCGGTGGCCAGGGCATCGCCGCCCAAGCGGTCGGCCTCGTCGAGCAGCAGGCGAAACTTGAACAACCGGTTGCAGAGCACACAGGGGTTGGGGGTTTGGCCGGAAAAATACTCCTCGCAGAAGGGCTGCACCACCCGCTGGCGAAAAGCCTCGCGGACATCTATGAGATGCCAGGCGATCCCGAGACGCTCCGCCATGCGCCGGGCATCGGCCATGGGCTCGGCATCGCCGACGACGGATGGGTGGTCCCAGATGCGCATGGTGAGGCCGATGACCTCATGTCCCTGCTCCTGCAGCAACGCCGCGGTCACGGTGGAATCCACCCCGCCGCTCATGGCTACGACAATCCGCTGTTTTGCTTGTGACATGTATTGCGCTCCAATACATCAGGGGCCACCTGCGACGACAGATGGCCCCTGATGCGCAACATTCATCGGAAAAGGCTCAGCCGCGGTTCGCCTGATAGTTTTTGATGGCTTCGTGCAGGGCGTCGGCCGCCAAGTTGGAACAGTGCAGCTTGGGGGCCGGCAGGCCGTCGAGGGCTTCGGCCACTTCGTCGTTGGTCAGCACCAGGGCTTCTTCGATGGTTTTGCCGACCACCAGTTCCGTCATCATGGAGGAGGAGGCGATGGCGGCCCCGCAGCCATAGGTCTGAAACTTGATGTCCTTGATGATGTTGTCTTCCACCTTGAGAAACACCTTCATCCGGTCGCCACAGGAACTGCTGACCTTTTCGCCAACGCCGTCGGCATTTTCGATTTCTCCGACATTGCGCGGATTGGTAAAGTGATCGATGACCTTCTCGGAATACATGGACCGCTCCTTTTGAGGCTAGTATTATTAAGAGTTGACCGTCGCCCGTGACGGCGTCCGTTCATGATAAAAAGGACTCATGTCCCGCAGCTTCTGCACGATGGGCGGCAAAATGGACAGCAGATGATCCACGTCTGCCTCAGTGTTGTCCGGACCGAGGCCGAAACGGATGGCCGAGTTGGCCATCATGGGGTCGATGCCCATGGCGGAGATCACGTGGGACTGGCTGAAGGCATCGGACATGCAGGCCGAACCCGAGGAGGCCGCCACCCCCTGCATATCCAGGAACAACAGCACCGCCTCCCCTTCGATGTAGGCGAAACTGAGATTGAGGGTGTTGGGCAGGCGCTGGCTGGGATGACCGTTGACCTGGCATTCGGGAATTGCCGCCAGGATGCCCTGTTCCAGACGATCACGCAGGGTCCGCAGGCGCTCGCTGCCCGTCTCCAGTTCCGCCGCGGCCAATTCACAGGCCTTGCCGAGGCCGACGATGCCCGGCAGATTATGGGTACCGGCGCGCCGCCCAAGTTCCTGGTGGCCGCCGTGAATCAGAGCTGTCAGCTTGGTGCCGCGACGTACATACAGGGCGCCGACGCCTTTGGGCGCCCCGAACTTGTGGCCGGAAATGGCCAGCAGGTCGATGCCGGCAGCCTGGACATCGACGGGCAGACGCCCGATGGCCTGCACCGCGTCGGTATGCAACCGCACCTTGTGACGGCGGGCGATGGCGCCGATCTCCTGCAGGGGAAACACGGTCCCGGTTTCGTTGTTGGCCCACATGACCGAGATCAGGATGGTACGCTCGGTAATGGCCGCTTCCAGTTGCCGCAGATCGAACATGCCGTACCCGTCGACCGGCAGGTAGGTGACCTCGAAACCCCTCTTCTCCAGGTACTTGCAGGGATTGAGCACGGACGGATGTTCCACGGCGGTGGTGATGATGTGATTGCCGCGCGACTGCAAGGCTTCGGCCGTGCCCTTGATGGCAAGGTTGTTGCTCTCGCTGGCACAGCTGGTAAAAATGATTTCCGCCGGTTCGCAATTGAGCAAATCCGCCACCTGCCGGCGGGCCTGATCCAGAGCCGATCCGACCTCCCGGCCGGCCCAGTGCAGGCTGGAAGGATTGCCGAAGTGCTCCCGGTAGTAGGGTAGCATGGCTTCCAGTACCGCCGGTCGCACGGCTGTGGTGGCGTTGTTGTCCATGTAGATGCGTTTCACTGCTGTTCCTCCCCCATGCTGAATATATTCGCGCCCCGGGCTTCACTGGTCAGATCGGCCAGGGACATGGATGCCAAAAAGTTACGGATGCGCTGCGCCAGGCCGGCCCAGACCAAGTGGGTCAGACATTGGTCGCCGCAGTTGCAGCGCCCGTTTTCATCCATGCAGGCCACGGGCACCAAGGATTCCTCTACGCATTCGATGATCTCGTGCATGCGGATATCCGCCGCCGGCCGTGCCAGCACGAAACCGCCGCCGGGCCCGCGCACGCTTTCAATAATGCGGCCGCGACGCAGTTTGGCCAGAATCTGTTCCAAAAAGGACAGGGAAATGTCCTCCAGTTCGGCCAGGGTCTTGCTGGAAACCGGATTCCCCTCTCCTTCCAGACAGAGACGGGTCATGGCTCGAACTGCATACTGGGCCTTGGTCGAGATGCGCATGTCAATTGGCCTCCCGCTTTTCGACCGGGGAACCGGTCACCGCCCCCGTGCCCTGTTCCAGTTCCTTGACCCGGCGCTCCAGGCTGCGCAACTGATCCATGAGGCAGGAGATGGCCTTTTCGTCGGGGTCTGGCAACTGACCGTGTTCCAGATCGGTCTGGGCTCCGACCCGTACGCCGTTGGCATACACCACTCGTCCCGGCACACCGACTACCGTCGCGTTGAGGGGCACTTCCTTGACCACCACCGCATTGGAACCGATCTTGCTGTTGTCACCGACCTTGAAGGGTCCGAGAATCTTGGCACCGGAGCCGACAACGACGTTGTTGCCGAGGGTGGGATGGCGCTTCTCCTTGGCCCAGGAGGTGCCGCCAAGGGTCACGCCGTGGTAGAGGGTACAGTCATCCCCGATTTCCGCTGTCTCGCCGATGACGACACCCATGCCATGATCGATGAAGAAACGTCGCCCGATGGTCGCCCCGGGGTGGATTTCAATGCCGGTCAGAAAACGGCACAGATGGGACAGGAAGCGGGCCGCCCAGAACCAGCGGCGGCGCCACAGCCTGTGGCTCAGACGGTAGATGAGCAAAGCATGAAAACCGGGATAGCAGGTCAGAATCTCCACCACGCTGCGCGCTGCCGGGTCCCGTTCGAATACGGTCTGAATGTCTTCCTTGATGGTCTTGAACACAGCCTACTCCCTTGTTTGAGCGGTTCGCATGAATGGCGAACCGCTTTTACAGGAGCAGGGATAACATGTCTGAGCGTTTTTGTCAACTATTATCCTGCCCGACGCTCCTACCGAATCGGGTAGGCCGGCCCGGCCAGAGGCGTGCGCCGCGTCACGCTGACCATCCAGCCGGGTTCATAGGACTGGCCGCAATCCGGGCAGATGAGAATGATGCTGTGGCCCTCCTCGACGGCCTTGAAGGAGACATGAAAGCCACGCCCATAGCGACAACTGGGACAAACGCGAAAATCATGCATGGGACCTCCTGGTGCTGGTTGGTTGACACCCGGTTATCCGGGTAATTCCTCGAACCGGGCCACGGCGCGCCGAAAGCCCTCCGGCAAGCGCACCGGCCGCCGGGTCTGGTAATCGAAGGCGACCAGGGCGGTGGTTCCTTCGGCCACCACCTGCCCCTCCCGGTCGATGCGATAGGCCATCATCATGGAGGAATTTTTCATGGATTCGATGCGCACCCCGATAAGCAGCGGATCGCCATGGAACATCTCGGCCCGGTAACGCACTTGAGCTTCCGGAAGGATGATGCCGCAGCCGCCCAGGTCCAATTCGCTGAAAGGACCCAGTTGACCGAGATAGGCGATGCGGGCCTCCTGGAAAAAATTCAGCACCGCCGAGTTGGCGACGTGACCGCCGTAGTTGATGTCGGCGATGCGCACGGTGTAGGGCATGGTAAAGCGGAAACCTTCCATGACGGAACCTCCAAGACAATTCATGTATTCTGGTTATGCACCTGACTCCAGTAGCGGCCGTTCGTTGTCGTTGTCTTAATCGTAATAGTTTCATGGGCCGATTACGATTACGATTACGATTACGACAAGCGTTCGCTATCGCTTCACTGACTGTGAGGCGAGCTTCTTGCGCCTCCGAATACACATAACATGAGTGAAGTGCATAACCAGATTCAGTATTTACACTTTCCCAAAAACGCGCGGCAGGGCTAACCCCGTTGACAGTGCGGGCAGAAATAACTGCTGCGCTGGCCGATGCGAAGCTGCCGGATTTGGGCGCCGCAACGGAGACAGGGTCGGCCGGCCCGACCGTAGACGGCCAACTGGCGGCTGAAATAGCCCGGGCGGCCCTGCTCATCGGCAAAATCCCGCAGGGTCGTCCCGCCGGCCTCGATGGCGGCATTCAGCACCTGGCGCACAGCTTCCGCCAGGCGCCGGTAACCCTCCTTGCCGATGCGCCCGGCCGGCGTGTTCGGCCGGATCCCGGCCTGAAACAGGGCCTCGCTGGCATAGATGTTGCCGACCCCGACCACGATGCGGGAATCCATGAGAAAGTTTTTGACGGCCACACGACGGCCGCGGGAACGCTGAAACAGCATCTCGCCGCTGAACTCCTCGCCCAGGGGCTCGGGTCCCAGATTTGCCAGCAGGGGATGCCGGGCCGGATCCGCTTCGGTCCAGAGCAGGGCGCCGAAGCGACGCGGATCGTTCAACCGCAGGCAGTTGCCGTCGGCAAGGACGATATCCACGTGGTCATGGGGGCCGGCGGGAATGTGGGCCGGAATCACCCGCACATGGCCGCTCATGCCCAGATGCAGAATCAAACAGCCGCCTTCGTTGGACAGCAGCAGGTATTTTCCTCGCCGCGCCACCTCCCGGAACGGGCGCCCGACCAGAACCTGGTTCAGTTCGGGCGGGAAAGGCCATCGCAACCCGGCAGTGCGTAACACCACCTGGTCGACGGGCCGGCCCAGAATCAGGGGCGCGATGCCGCGGCGCACCGTTTCGACTTCAGGCAACTCGGGCATGGTTAGAAAAACGGCTCTTCGTCAAGAGGCTCGAACAGTTCAAAGCCAGGTTCCCGGACAGCCTCCAGCCCAGACTCGAGGGGTCGCCGGGTTGCGGAATGGAAACGCCAGCCCTGCGGGGTGCGCCGCACCCGGGCCAGTTCAAGACTGGTCTGCCGTTCACCGCGGACCAGCAATTCCAGGACCAAGAGGACCTGGGTCTCGTCGACGGTGGGAGCACGCTGCGCCAGGATGCTGCAGGCCAGGATCGCGAAATTCCCGGCGAGTTCCCGGGCGGCATAATCCAGATACTCCTGTTGTTGGGGAAAAACCTGCAAAAACGGCGCGTCCGGATGGTAGCTGGCGTAAATGAATGGGAAGTCGCCCTCCTGAAAGGCCGCCACCCGTTCCAGGATCAAGGCGCTCGGCGTCAAAGCATCCCAATGCAGCCGGTTGCTGGTTCCGCTTCGAATCATTGCCGCAACCGGGGATCGAGGGCATCGCGCAACCCCTCGCCGAGAAGATTGTAGCCCAGCACCGTCACCAGGATCGCCAATCCTGGAAACACGGACAGCCACCAGGCCGAACCCAGGGTCTGCTTGCCGGCGATGAGCATGTTGCCCCAGGACGGCGTAGGCGGCTGCACGCCGATGCCGAGAAAGGACAGAGCGCTTTCGGTCAGAATCGCCCCGGCCACCCCCAGAGTCACGGAGACCAGCAGCGGCGAAAGGGCATTGGGCAAAATGTGGCGAAAAATGATGCGCCGATCGCGGGCCCCAAGAGCCCGCGCCGCCTGGACGAAATCTCGTTCGCGCAGGGACAGAAATTCAGCCCGCACCAGACGCGCCACCCCCATCCAGCCGGTCAAACCGATGACGATCATGATGTTCCAGATGGAGGGTTCCAAAAAAGCGACCACCGCCAGGATCAGGAAAAAGGTCGGAAAACACAGCATGATATCGACAAAGCGCATGACCACGGCATCCACCCAGCCGCCGTAATAGCCGGCCAGGGCTCCGAACAGGGTGCCGATGGCCGCCGCCAGACCGACGGCGACGAACCCCACCAACAGGGAAATACGCGCTCCGTACATGATGCGGGCCAGGACGTCCCGCCCCAGGTCGTCGGTGCCGAGGGGATATTGCCAGTTGGGCGGCTGCAGACGCAGGGCGATTTCAATCTGGCCGGGATCCCGCCCCGTCAGAGGCGCTGCCAGGGCCAAAGCGAACATGAGCAGCACAATGGCACCGCCGGCCAATGCCAGACGATTCTGGCCCAGCCGGGCCATGAATTCCCCCCGTTGCGAAGGATTATGAATCACCCCTGATGGCTCCTTTTCAAATGAAACGATCAAAATCGCTGCGGGTCAGAATACCCTTTTCCAGCAGCACTTCCAGTAACTGCAGAAAGCGATCGGCCAGATCCTGACGCGGCAGGCCGCCCAGGCTGGAGCAGGCTTCGGCACCGACATCCAGCTGCACTCCGTAACAACGCTCGATGGCGCGCCGGATATCCTCCTCGGCCGCCAGAACCGGTTCGATACGGCAGCCGGTCAGAAAAGCCAGAGCGTCCACGGTGCGTAGATTGGTGGGATCCGCCATGGCCACCTGCAGCGCCGGGCTGCCGTGGGCCAGGCTCCGGCCAATGGGCAGTACCGTGTATTCCATGGCCCGTTCCAAAGGAATGTATGCCAACAATTCACCACCGATGCGGCGCCGCCGCAGATCGACCAGGGGCATTTCCAGCTTTTGTTCCAAAAACTCCAGCAACCGATCTTCCGACACGTAACCGAGCTTTACCAGGGACGAGCCCAACAAGCAACGGCGATTCTTCTGGTGGCACAGGGCCGACCTGAGCTGCTGTCGGGAGATGACCCCTGCCGTCACCAGCATTTCCCCGAGCTTCTGCTGTTTCTCCATCATCACGAAGCCATCCCTCCTGGTCCGCCCAAGCACTCCATGGCACTCCGGCCGCCATCCCTTGCGGCCCCGTCGAAAGACCCTGCATAATTCCGGCGACCCGCGAACGACGCAGGGTGGCCGACCCCCGCCTGCAAAAACCTCAGGAACGACGCCGAATGCGCGGATCGGCCAGGGCGTAGGCCACATCGGCCAACAGATTGCCCAGCAGGGTCAGAACGGCGCCGATGACCAGCACGCCCATGATGAGAGGATAATCACGCATCATGACCCCGTCGAAAAACAGCTTGCCCATGCCGGGAATGGCAAAAATGGTTTCAAAAATGACGCTGCCGCCAATCAACCCCGGAATCGACAGGCCGAGGATGGTGATCACCGGCAAAAGCGCGTTGCGCAAGGCATGGCGCCCGATGACGGTCCGTTCCGGCAGGCCCTTGGCCCGCGCGGTGAGGATGTAGTCCTGGCGAATCACCTCCAGCATGTTGCCGCGCATGTAGCGGGAAAAGCCGGCCAGGCCCCCGAAGGCGGAGACAAAAACCGGCAGCACCAGGTGCCGGAGCAGATCCTGCAACTGGCGCCCCCAGTCCAGATATTCATACCCGAAGGAGCGCAGACCGGCAATGGGCAACCAGCCGAGACGCACTCCGAACAGATCCATCAGCAACAGGGCCAGCCAGAAAGAGGGGGTGGCAAAACCAATGAACACCCCGACGGTGGTCAGGCGGTCGAAGGTCGAATTGCGCCACACCGCGGACAGAATGCCGATGGGCACGGCGACCATCAGGATCAGGCCGATGGAGAGCAGATTGATGCTGATGGTCACGGGCAGTCGTTCGGCGATTTTTTCGGCCACCGGGCGGCGATCCTGGGCGAAGGATTCGCCGAAGTCGAGTCGCGCCAGACGTCCCAACCATCTGCCGTATTGCACCAGCAGGGGTTGGTCCAGATCGTACTGGGCCCGCAGGCGTTCGCGCAGTTCGGCGCTGACCTCGGGATTGAGCTGGGTCTGAAGATCCGTCGGCTCCCCGGGAGCGAGGTGGATGACGGTGAAGGAGATCAGGGTGATGCCGAGCAGCAAGGGCACCATCATCACGATCCGTCTGGCAATTTCAGCAACCATGATTCTGTCCTAACGCTGATACTTCTGTTCCTGGGGCGGAACCTGCCAGTGAATGAAATTATGCATGATGCCCGCCGGGGCCGGATCGATACCGCGAAACCGGGCGGCCACCGCCGGCAGGGAATCGGGAACGAACAGGAACAGGTAGGGCTGCTCCTCGGCCAGGATTTCCTGAAAGCGGTGATAGTGGCGTTGCCGTGCCTGCTCGTCGAGGGTATGCCGCCCCTGCTCCAGCAGTCGGTCGACCTCCTTGTTTCGGAAGCCGATGAAATTCAGCTCGCCGGGCCGCGTCTGGCTGGAATGCCAGACATTGAAGGCGTCCGGGTCGATGGGAATGGTCCAGCCCATGATGGTGGCGTCGAAATTGCCCGGATTGAGAAATTCCTTGAGGAAGGTGGCCCATTCCAGCACCCGCAGGCGGACATCCACGCCGATCTCGCGGAACCGGCGCTGGATGATTTCTCCGGCCTTGATGCGCTGATCGTTGCCCTGGTTGGTCAGGATGGTGAAGGCGAAGGGGCGGCCGTCCCGGTCGAGAATACCGTCGCCGTCCGTATCCCGCCAGCCGGCTTCGGCCAGCAGTTGCCGGGCCCGCTCGGGGTCGTAGGGGTAGCGGCGCACGTCGGGATTGTGGGGCCAGGTGCCGGGCTTGTAGGGACCCGTGGCCTCCTGGCCCAGTCCCAGCAGGACGCCGTCGATGAGTTCCTGCTTGTCGACGGCGTGGGCCAGGGCCTGGCGTACCCGCCGGTCCTGAAACAGGGGCCGGCGCAGATTGAAGCCGAGATAGGTGTAGCTGAAGGACGGATAGCGATACTTGTTGAAGGCGCGACGAAAAGCCGGGGTATCGGTCTGCATGGCGTACTGGATAGGAGAGAGGCCCATGAAATCAAGCCCCCCGGAGCGCAGTTCGAGAAACATGGTGGAAGGATCGGGGACGATGCGATACACCACCCGATGCAGACCGGGCGCTCCTTCGAAGTAATCGGGATTGGCTTCCAGGACGATTTTCTGGCCGGGGACCCATTCTACGAACCGGAAGGGTCCCGTGCCGACGGGCGCCCGGCTCAAGGGGCTGCGCAAGACATCCCGGCCTGCCAAAAGATGGCGCGGATGAATGGGAAAGCCCCAGCTGATGAGAGCACTGGCCAGGGGCTGGGCGTAGTGGACGCGAAAAGTGTGGGGATCGGGAGCTTCGGCGCGCTGCACCTGGAGGTAGCGGTCGGCGTAGGCGGTGGGAACCTTCGGATCGACCAGCAGTTGATAGGTAAACAGCACGTCGGCGGAGGTGAAGGGCGTCCCGTCATGCCATCTGACACCGCGCCGCAGGTGAAAGGTGATGGTCCGGTTGTCCGGCGAAACGGACCAGGATTCGGCCAGTTCCCCCTCCAATTGGAGATTCTTGTCATAGCGCACCAGGCCGTTGTAAACCAGTCCGCTGATATCGGAAGAAGCCGAATCCGAGGCCAGCACCGGCAGCAGGTTGCTGGCATCACCGATGGTCCCCATCAGAATGGTATCCCCGACCACCCGCTCGGCGGCCGGCTCGGACGCGCCGCGACGGCACCCGGGAAAAATGGAGAACGACAAAAAAATAATTATAAAAAAAGACCGCATATCAATATGATTTCCCATAAAAGCTCACATCGGATCTCATCTTTGCCAAGACCGCTTATGGCAGGGGTTCCACATTGACACCGGCCGGAGGCGTCAACCGGAACCGCTCTGCCGGCAGGGTGGTGTTGATTTTCACCTCGGACAACTGCAGTTGCACGTCGGTTTCGGCACTCGGCCATTCCAGCCGCATGCTGAGGGGCAGATCATCCTCCGGGCGGAAATCGTCATAGCCGACCCGCCACAGCAACACCCCGTTGCGTTCGAACTGTGCCGTGCGCAAGCGTTTCCGGCCGTCCAGAAGCAGGCTCTGCAGGCCGCCGCCGGCGGTCGGCAGCACCAATAGGTAGCGGTCTTCCCGCACCTCGACGCGCGCCGCCGAGGCATCCGCCAGGGGTACGTCGTGCAGCATCAGGCGCACCAGTTCGGCCGGTGCCAGGGGCACTCGAATCAGGCGCTGCAGATTATCCGGCGTTGCGGCGCCGGTGAGAAAGCGTTTTTCCCCTGGCAGAAAAGCTGTCAGGATGCCCTCTCCCGCAGCGACGGTCAGCACCGTCTGCCCCAGGGGACCGAGAACCTCGGCCCGCAGGCGATCGGGACGCGTCACCAGCAGTACCTGCCGGGCCGACTGAGTGCGACCGGCGACGGTCACCCGAATTCGTCCCAGGCCCTGCAACGCTTCGAAGCGCCCGGCCCGCAGTTCCAGACCGTGCAGCAGCTCCTGTGCCGATACCGCCGGCAAGGGTTCCACGGGCGGTTTCGCCGGCACCGCGCACCCCCCCAGCACGAAAACCAGCAGCCAGCCAACCAGATAGCACCCCATGGATAGGCTCCGGCATCGGCATCGCCTGGGGATGGTTTCAGGACCCGGGCAGGGCATCGAGTTTCTGTTTGACTTGTTCGGCATCGGGTTTCAGTTCCAAAACGCGGCGATAGCTGCTGCGGGCGCGATCATACAATTTCAGGGCCCGATACAGATCGCCGAGATGTTCGAGGATGACGGGATCGTTAGGCAGCAGGGCGGCGGCGGCCTCGAGCTCGCCGCGGGCCTCGGCATAGCGTCCCAGGCGGAAATAGACCCAGCCGAGGGTATCCAGGATATGGCCTTCATTGTTGAGTGCCACCGCCTTGCGCGCCAGAATCAGGGCTTCCTCGAGATTAACGCCCTGCTCGGCATAGGTATAGGCGATGAAATTCATGGCTTCGGCATGTTCCGGGTCGAATTGCAGGGCTTTGCGCATGGCAGCCATGGCCCCATCCCGGTCACCCCGTTTTTCCTGCAGCAGCCCTATGTGATAGATCAAATCGGCATTTTCCGTAAATCGGGCCTGCCCTTGTTCCAGCCACCGGGCCGCCTTGTCCAACTCTCCCCGGGACTCGTACAGGCCGGAAAGAAAAATGAACAGCTGCGGGTGCCCCGGGTGCTGCTTCAGCCGCTCTTCCAGCAAAGTGATCGCTTCGTCACTGCGCTGCTGGGCGTAAAGCAGATAAGCCAGATGGCTGGTAGCATCGGCAAACAGCTCGGAGCCTTCCGGAACCTGACGAAAAGCGTCCAGAGCGGCCGGGAAGTTTTCCTGCCGCTCCAGTGCCAATCCATAGTAAAACCAGCTTTCCCGCACCTCCGGCGCCAGCTCCAGCAAGAGTTGAAAAGCCCCGGCGGCAGCCGCCCAATCGCCCCGATCGAGATACAGCAACCCGGCCAGGCGCTGTACCGCCGCCTCGTCGGGGGCCAGCCGCAACAGCTCCTGCATTTCGGCCAGCGCCTCATCACTGCGATTCAAGCGTACCAGCAGACGCACCAGTTGCTGCCTGAATACACTCTCCTCGGGGTTGTTGCGAATGCCCATCCGGAAAACTTCGACGGCTTGGTTCGGCGCCCCCTGCTGCAGGTGAAGATTGCCCAACTCGACATAACCGGCCACCATCTCGGGGTGCAGCCGGATCATCTCCTGGTAGGCCTCCTTGGCCAGCACGGTCAAGCCGATGCGATGATACAGCCGGCCCAAGGCCAGTCGGCCGGTCACGGACTCGGGCTGTTGCTGCAACAGGCGTTTCAACACCTCGGTGGCCGCCGCGGCGTCGTCATTGCGCAGGTGGGCGACACTCAGTTCCAAATAGACCTGTTCCTGGGAGGGGTCCAATTCCAGAGCGCGTTGCAGCTTTTCAATGGCTTGCGGGTATTTTCCCTGATTAAAAAAGATATTGCCGAGAAAAAGATGTCCCTCCAGATAATCCGGCTGCTGTACCAGAGCCTCCTCCGCTGACCGGACCGCCCTCCGTTCGTCATCCTGCACCAGATATAATTCGGCCAGACCCAGACGCAGGTATGCGGAACGGGGATCGGCCGCAACCGCCGCTTCCAGGGCCTTGGCCGCGGCAGGAAAATTGCCTTCAAGGGCCAGCAGCCGAGCGACGGAAAAATGCAGCAGGGCCGCTTCCTGGTTGCCGGACCGCTGGCTGCGGACCAAGGGCCGGGAAGCGGCCGTGGCAGAGTTGACAGGGGTGGCACATCCGGGCAAACAGAGCAACACCGCGGAACAGAGGACAAGTCTGGTAAGCATCAAAAGCCCCCATCGGGCAAGGGAGGAAAACCGGAGGCAGTGACTTTTGGAAAATGCCTTGGCTGCAGACCCGGCAGCATGGCTGTCCATCGCACCGGACCGTTGGTTGATTGTGAAGTTAACATACCATACCTGGAGCGTCAATGTCCTTGCCGGACACAAAAAGCTTTCCCATCCCCCCCGGTCATGTGCTAAAGTCTAGTGCAATATCGACTATTTACAATCAGGAGTCGGAATGGACCCGCAGACCTTGCATCGCGCCATGCTGCTGCCACGCACCTATCCCGGCGAACCGGGACCGGTCCGGTTTCGGGAAACGCATGTTTCCCGTCTCTACTTTGTCGGCGATCTGGTTTACAAGGTAAAAAAACCCGTCGATTTCGGATTTCTCAATTTCACCAGCCTGGATCGCCGCAAATTCTACTGTCATGAAGAAGTGCGTCTCAACCGGCGTTTCAGCCCCGGCGTTTATCTTGACGTGGTCGAGATCCGTTTGAACGGCAGGCGCATCTGCGTGGGCGGTTCGGGCCGCATCATCGATTATGCGGTACGCATGAAACGGCTGCCCGAGGCGGCCATGCTGTCCTATCTGCTGGAACGTCAGGACCCGTCTCTGCCGGAACGCATGACCAGGCTGGCCGGCCATCTGGCCGCCCTGCACGCCGGCCTGGAGCCCCATCGCGAACCATCGGGGTCGTCCCACCTGGATGTAGTCAACCACAACTGGGAGGAGAATTTCACCCAGACAGAGCCGTTTATCGGGCGCACCCTTACCGCCGCAACTCACTCCCGGCTGTCGGCCCATATCCGGGAGTTCCTCGCCCGGCAGGCGAATCTCATCCTCAACCGTGAGCAACAGGGCTGGGTTCGGGACGGCCACGGGGACCTGCATTGCGAGCATATCTGCTTTCTCGATCCGGACATCGTCATCTACGATTGCATCGAGTTCAATCGACGCTTCCGGATCGCGGACGTTCTCGCCGATCTGGCCTTTTTGCTCATGGACCTGGAATATCGGGGCCGTCCCGACCTGGCCGACCTGGTCCGACGGAACTATCTCGGCGTCGAGGCGCAACAGGATGCCGACATCCGTTCTCTGCTGCGATTTTACCAGATCTACCGGGCCTACGTGCGCGGCAAGGTGGAGTCTTTTCTGTTCGCCGACCCCAATGCCGGCGAACCCGCCCGCCAGGTCGCCGCGGCACGTGCCCGGCGCTATTTCCAGTTGGCGCTGGGCTACCTCTGTCCGGCGTCCCTGATCATGACCTGCGGCCTGATGGGCAGCGGCAAGACCACCCTCGCCCGCCACCTGGCAGGCGCTCTGGCGGCGC
Organism: Desulfuromonas sp. CSMB_57; assembly: GCF_020194955.2. GTDB lineage: Bacteria > Desulfobacterota > Desulfuromonadia > Desulfuromonadales > Syntrophotaleaceae > JAFCIY02. The sequence goes on from NZ_JAFCIY020000006.1 coordinate 188,122, forward strand.
CGCTGTTGCGCTCGGATCAGCTACGCAAGGAGCGTTTTGCCGTTGCCGCCGGGCAGGGGCGTGACGATGCCTTCAACCGCGGTCTCTACCAGCCGGATATTACCCGCCGCACCTACCAGGAACTGCTGGAAAGGGCCGGCGCCGTGCTGGCGGAAGGACGCACGGTGGTCATCGACGCGTCCTTCGCCCGTCGCCAGGAACGCGACGCCTTCCGCCAGGCCGCCCGGGAAGCCGGCATCCCGACATGGCTGCTGTTCATGGATTGTGACCGGGATACCGCCCTGCAGCGCCTGGCGCAGCGTCAGCAGACAGGCCAGGATCTGTCCGATGGCCGCCCGGCCTTGTATGATGCCCAGGCCGCCTGTTTCGAAACTCCTGCCGAGGGTCCCGGAGTCCTGCACCTCGATGCCGGGAGACCGGTCGAGATCCTTGCCGAGGAGGTTCTGGAAGCCATGTTGGCGGCAAGGTCAGGGGCCGCCGAATGATGGTTCGGCACCCATTATCCGCCATGGCATGCTATGCTTTGCAGAGCCCGACCAAAAAAGTCATGACGTCATTTCATGTCATCGCAACAAGGGGTCATAAATGAATCTGCAAATTGAAAATCTCGGTGATATTGTCGTTATCGGTCTTCGGGAAGAACGCCTGGATGCCCATAACAGCACGGACTTGAAAAGCCAGATGCTCAACCTGCTGGAAACCGGCCATACGCACCTGGTCGTAGATCTTCAGGATGTGCGCTTCGTGGACTCATCGGGGCTGGGCGCCCTGGTATCAGGATTCAAAAATGCCACCGCCCGCAATGGCGCCCTGAAACTATCCAGCCTGCAGCCCCAGGTTCAATCCATGTTCGAACTGACCCGACTGCATCGGGTGTTTGAGATTTTCCCCAATATCGACCTGGCCGCGGCAAGTTTTCAGGGCTGAAGGCCACCGGGGGCATCATGGAGGAGCGCATCGAACTCGACATCCGGGTTCCCAATTCCACCTGTTACCTGGGAATGATCGGCCATATCGGCGAAGCCATGGCCCGTACCTTGCGGGATTACCATGGCGATCGGGAGGAACTGGCCTACCACCTGAACCTGGTGCTCACCGAAGCCACCGCCAACGCCATGAAGCACGGCCGGAGTCAGATCCCGGAAACGCCCCTGCGCATCACCATCACTGTCGCCGGCAACTGCCTCGTCATCAGGGTTTTTGATCAGGGGCGCGGCTTCGATTTTGCCGCCCTGCCCTGCCAGGACGAGCACAATCTGCCGGAACATGGCCGGGGTCTGTTCATTATCCGGACCCTCATGGACCGGGTCTGTTACCGGAAATCCAACGGCGGCCACGTGCTGGAAATGGAAAAAAAGCTGGACTGATTTCCGCCCTGCCAGACCATGGCGGCGCGTCCCCCACCGTCACGACTGCGACTTGCGCCGCGCCAGAAATCCCAGACCACCCAAACCGAATGCAATCATGGGCAGCGACAGCCATTGGCCCATGGTCCAACCCGCCGCCAGCAAACCGAGATGGGCATCGGGTTCCCGGAAAAATTCCATGGCCCAGCGGAACACTCCGTAAAGCAGAAAAAAGGTGAAAAATGCCGTTCCCGTTCGCGCCTGCCGGCGATGCAACAGCCAGAGCACCGCAAACAGCAGCACCCCTTCCAGGCCGGCCTGGTACAACTGGCTGGGATGGCGCGGCAAAGGACCGCCATCGCGAAACACCATGCCCCAGGGCATGGTGGTGGTGCGCCCCCACAACTCCCCGTTGATGAAATTTCCCACCCGGCCCAACCCCAGACCCACCGGCGCGGCCGTCACCAGCAGATCGCCGATAGCCAAGGGGTTTTGCCGGTAGCGCCAGCAGAAATAGCAGGCGCCGGCGATGACCCCGAGCAAGCCGCCGTGAAAGCTCATGCCCCCCTGCCAGACCGCCAGAAGTTCCAAGGGATGACGCAGGTAATAGGCCAGATCGTAGAATAAAACATATCCGAGACGGCCGCCGAGCACCACCCCCAGAACGGCGTAGAACATGAGGTCGGAAAGGGCGTCCTTGCTCAAGTCAATGCGCCGCCAACGTGCCAGATGGCGGATAATGAAGTAGCCGGCAGCGAAACCCGCCAGATACATGACACCGTACCAGCGAATCGCCAAGGGGCCGATTTGAATGATGACGGGATTGATTTCAGGATGAACCAGCATGAATCCTCTCTTCTTCGTTTCGCATGTTCGGGAATAGCAGAATACCTGACCACCAACACCGGCCCCGGAAATCCGGCCGCATCACATCCCCAATTCAATCGGCAACGGACCGCCATTGCAGGGATACCTCCTCAGCAACCGTTCCAGGTCTTCCGGCAGGGGCGCGGTCAGCGTCAAGACCCGTTGGGTCACGGGATGGCGCAGCTGCATTTGCCAGGCATGCAGCATCTGCCGCGGGACGGGTGCATCCCGCCAGGATGACGGCCCACCGTAGCGAGCATCGCCGAGGAGGGGGTGGCCGGCTTCGGAGAAATGTAACCGAATCTGATGGGAACGACCAGTCGGAATTTCGACAGCCACCAGATCCGCATCGCCCCATGACGCCAGGACCCGATAGCGGGTAATGGCCAACTTGCCGCCCCGTGCCACGGAGGTCATAAGATTGCTGCTGTGTTTGCGGGCTATGGTCGAGCGAAATTCACCGACCGGTTCCGCCAGACCACCCCGGACCATGGCCAGATAACGCTTGGTCACCTGTCCTTCGGCGAACTGCCGCGTCAGGGGACCATGGGCCTTGGGATGGATGGAAAAAACCAGCAGGCCGGAGGTGTCACGATCCAGGCGCTGAACCATGCCGAGGCCGGGCTTGTCCAATGGCCGGTTGGGATTGGACAGATAATTCAACAGCGCTTCGTAAAGGGTCCCCTTGTAGCGTGCCGGTGTCGGCTGGGTGGCCACCCCGGCAGGTTTGTTGATGGCAATGAGGTAACCGTCCCGAAACAGCACCAGGGACTCATCCAGGACAAAAGGCTCGCCGCCGTCATCGAGAAAGACCTCGATAGCCGACCCGGCATTCAATACCTGCCCGCAGCGACGCTGGCGGCGGCCATCGAGGTGCACGCCGCCAATATCGATGATGCGACGAATCTGACCCCGGGAAAAGCCGTTCATGGCTCCGGCCAAAAACCGGTCCAGGCGCTCGCCATGGTTCTGCGGATCAACAGTCAGGCGAAAAACGTTTTGTTTCATCTCAGGATTTTGCTTTCCCCGCGCCCACCCGCAGGAAACTGCCGCTGCAGATGAAAAAGCTATGTGCCACGGTTCGATTGTCTCGGCAGGTGAGCACCATAAAAAAAGATGACGACAATTTGACAACCGCCGATTCCTTGTTAGTATACCAACACGCAGGGCGCTACAGCCCGCGACGAATCTGGGATGACCGGCATACTTTCAAAAAGCTGACCAACACACCTTCAAGGAGCACCTGATCCTGGCCGTGGTGTGCCAGCCCACCGCGCAGTGGGACGCCTGAAATGGCCGTCAGGGCTCGAAAGCTATGGCGACCGGTCGCCTTTTGCGGTAAAGCCGGCATCCCGGAGCCATTCAGGTATCGGCAGACCTGACACACCAAGGGCCTCGTTCCGCCGGAACGAGGCCCTTGGACGTTTCAAGTTGTTATCAACGTCATGCTTCCAGGATATGTCTGGCCAGGACAAAGCAGGTGAAGGTTCCTTCGAACACCGTCTTCTCTCCGTCCATGACGCGGCAGTGCACTTGCCGCTTTTTTCCGGCCGTCTCGACCATTTCGGCCCGGGCCTCCAGTTCCGCCCCGACCCGCACCGGCGCCAAAAACCGAACCTCGGCCCCGCCGAGAACCACATGGGGATCATTGACCGCCAGCATGGCCGCGAAATCGGCAAGTCCGAAGGTAAACCCGCCATGAACCAGGCCCTTTTCGTCGGCCGCCATTTCCGGGCGGGTCAGCAGGCGCGCTACGGCCCGTCCTTCCGCCAACGTCACGCTACGTCCGACCCATTCCGGGGAAATCGCCAAATGCGTGTTGACATCCATGGGCTACTCCAGGTCAACGCGTTCGCGAAGTTCTTTTCCGGTTTTGAAGAATGCGGTTTTTTTGACGGGAATGGAAACCACTTCCCCGGTTTTTGGGTTGCGGGCCTCGCGGGCATCCCGCACCCTTACGGTAAAGGACCCGAACCCGCGGATTTCGACCCGCTCGCCCTCCACCAGGGCATCACGAATGCTGTCCAGCAGGGTATTGACCACCATTTCCGATTCGCGCTTGCTGAGCAGACCGTTCTCAACAGAAAGCTTTTCGATCAATTCACTTTTGGTCATGCAGCACACCCCTCCGAAATAAATTATTCAGACCACAAAAATTGGGCTCCCCCAACTGCCTCGGATCCCAGGCCCCGGCGCAGATTGTGCAGGGTTTCACTCACCAGATAATCCACCAACCGCGCCTTTTTTTTGGGAGGGTAAACCAATTTCGGTTCACCTTTGATACCGGCCAGTTGGCCGGCCACAGTGGCGGCATCGTAAAGGCTTCCCAGTTCATCGACCAGACCAACGGTGACGGCCTGCCGGCCGGTAAAGATGCGCCCGTCAGCCAGCACCTTGACCTTGGCCGGCGCCATCTGCCGAGCTTCGGCCACTGCATCGACAAACTGCTCATACACATCGTCGATGACGCCCTGCAGGATCCTGCGATCGGAGTCGCTCATGCCACGCAGCGGCGAACCGATGTCCTTGTGTTCCCCGCTTTTGACAACCTGACTTTTGACGCCGACCTTCCGAAACAGTTCCTCGATGTTGGTCACTTCCATGATCACACCGATACTGCCGGTGATGGTGCCGGGATTGGCCAGAATCCGCGCCGCCGGCAGACTCACATAGTACCCCCCGGAAGCCGCCACGGAACCCATGGAAACCACCACCGGTTTAACCTTGGCAACCCGGGCGATCTGATCGTGAATCTCCTGAGAAGGCGCCACCCCGCCGCCGGGTGAATCCACCCGCAGGACAATGGCTTTGATGGAATTGTCGTCCCGAAAGGCCACCAACTGTTCGTTGATTTCCTGGGAGGAGGTCAAAACCCCGGTGATCTCGACGACACCGACCTTCTCTCCCATGGAAAACCGCGCCCCACCCCCGGAACAACGGCCGAGCAGGGCGGCAAAAACCACAAACAAAATAAAGATGGCCCCGAACGTCACCAGGGCCATCAGAAAAGGTCTCTTCTTCATGAGTATCGCTAGCAGACAGGGGGACCGGAACGCGACTCCGGTCCCCGTCACGCAATGGGATCAGTTCTGATCTTTTTCGCTCGCTTTGTTCAACGCGCCCTGCAGAATATCGCCAAAGTTGGAGGTAGCGCTTTTCTGGGCGCCCAGGAAAGCATCCACTTCGGCTTTTTCCCTGCGATCGGCCACATGCTTGATGGACAAGGCAATCTTTTTCTCTTCCGTATCCACGTTCAGCACCACCGCATCAAGCGTATCGCCGACCTTGGCGAAGTCCTTGGGCGACTCGACCTTCTCCTTGCTGATCTCGGAGACGTGGATGAGCCCTTCGATGCCTTCCTCAACTTCCAGGAAAATACCAAAGTCGGTCACGGAAGTCACGTTGCCGCGAATTACCGTACCGGGGGCATACCGCTCCAGTATGGTCTGCCAGGGATCGGAAGCCAACTGCTTGATACCCAGAGAGAACCGCTCGTTGTCCTGATCGATATTCAGCACCACGGCGCGCACCACATCACCCTTCTTGAACAATTCGGAGGGATGCTTGATACGCTTGGTCCAAGACAAGTCGGAGATATGCACCAGGCCATCGATGCCGTCATCCACGCCGACAAAGATCCCGAAGTCGGTGATATTCTTGACCTGGCCTTCGATGATGGTGCCGATGGGGAATTTTTCGCCGATCACTTCCCAAGGATTGCGCTCGACCTGCTTGAGGCCCAGGGAGATGCGCCGATTGGCCACATCCACCGCGAGCACCACGGACTCGACTTCGTCCCCGATATTCAGCATCTTGCTGGGATGCTTGACGCGCTTGGTCCAGCTCATTTCGCTGACGTGGATCAGGCCTTCCACCCCTTCCTCGAGTTCGATGAACGCCCCGTAATCCGTCAGGCTGACCACCTTGCCGGTGACCCGGGTATCCGTCGGGAAACGCTCGGCGACACTCAGCCAGGGGTCGGGCGTCATCTGTTTCAGGCCCAGGGAGACGCGCTCCTTTTCACGGTCGAACTTGAGGACCTTGACCCGAATCTTGTCGCCGACGGCCAGCACATCGGAAGGATGCGCCACACGGCCCCAGGACATGTCGGTAATATGCAGCAACCCGTCGATACCACCCAGATCGATGAAAGCCCCGTAGTCGGTGAGATTCTTGACCACGCCGTCGAGTTCCTGACCTTCGGCCAGGGTTCCGAGAGTATCCTTGCGCAGGCTTTCACGCTGATCTTCCAGCAGCACCCGGCGCGAAAGAACGATGTTGCCGCGCCGTTTGTTCAGCTTGATAATCTTGAACTGGAAGGTTTCTCCCAGCATCTTGTCCAGATTCCGCACCGGCCGCAGATCCACTTGAGAGCCGGGCAGGAAGGCGTTCACGCCGATATCGACGGACAGACCACCCTTGATACGGGCAGCGATACGGCCTTCGACCACGGCGCCTTCTTCAAGGTTGTTCCAGACCTTCTGCCGATCGGCTTTTTCCTTGGAAAGACCGATGAGCCCGTTTTCGTTTTCACTGCGCTCGAACAGGACGTCGATGCGGTCGCCGACCTTAACGTTGATCTGACCGCTCTCGTCCATGAACTCACTGATGGGAATCATGCCCTCGGACTTGTAACCGACATCGACGATGACGGAATCGCCGACAATCTGCAGCACGGTTCCTTCCACCACATCGCCGACATTGAGTTCCTTCATGCTGCTTTCAAACAGCTCGCTGAAACTCATCTCCCCATCATCGAACTCGTCGTCCATGAAGTTGTTGCCGTTCTTACCCTGGATTGTTTCGTTGCTTTCCACCATTAACAAACGTACCCCCTGACAATTTTCCTGTCGCCCTGCGACAGCATGACCTCTGGTCATTTTGACGGTCAACCTAGCATGAAATTCTTAAAAAAACAAACAATTATTTGCGGATGGCCGAAACCCGTTCCACGACCTGGTCGATGATCCAGCGCGGGGTCGAGGCGCCGGCGGTGATGCCCACCGTTTCCACCCCCTCGAACCACTCATCCCGGATCTGCTCGGCGGTCTCCACGTGGTAGGTGCGTGATTGCAGCGCTTCGCAGATCTGAGCCAGGCGGGTGGTGTTGGCGCTGTTGAAGCCGCCGACGACCAGCATCAGGTCGGCTTCCAGGGCAATTTTGCGGGCTTCATCCTGGCGCACCGAGGTGGCATCGCAGATGGTGTTGAAAACCCTCACCTCTTTGCTCTTTTCCAGGCACACCGCCGCAACCTGGCAAAGGTTCTGAAAGGACTGGGTGGTCTGGGCCACCACTCCGACCTTGGCCTTGCGCGGCAGGCGTTGCGCCTCGCGCGAATCGGCGACCACGAATACTTCCCCGCCGCGGGTATAGGAAATGATGCCCTGCACTTCCGGATGATCCTTTTCTCCGACCAACACCACGGAATAGCCTTCATTGCAGAGCATGGTGGCATAATCCTGGGCCTTTTTCACAAAGGGGCAGGTCGCGTCGATGATACTGAGCTGGCGGTTGTGAATCTCCTCCAGTTCCGCGGCGGTGATGCCGTGGGAACGGATAATCACCGCGCCCTCCTCGATGTCCTGAACCTTGTGAATGACTTTGACGCCCTTTTCCTCGAGCTTTTTGACCACCTGGGGGCTGTGAATAATGGGTCCCAGGGAGCAGATGCAGGGATATTCGCCGGCCGCTTCAAAAGCCAGATTGGTGGCACGCTTGACGCCGAAACAGAAACCGGCGCTGTCAGCCAGGATGATCTTCATGGGACGGTCCTTTCCAAGGCCGTTCCGGACCGCTCCACCTGACCCTGCACGACCGCCAGGATTCGTTCCAGAACCTGCTCTATATTCAAATGCGTGGTATCGATGGCCACGGCGTCCTCGGCCTGCACCAGGGGCGCATGCTCCCGGGAACTGTCGGCGGCATCGCGAGCCATGACGTCGGCGACGGTCTGATCCAGATTGACCTCCAATCCTTTGGCCTGCAGTTCGGCACAGCGCCGCCGGGCCCGCTCAACGGGATCGGCTTGAAGAAAGATTTTCACCTCGGCCTCGGGAAAGACCACCGTGCCGATGTCGCGACCTTCCAAAACCACGCCGCCGCCCGCGCCCATCTGCCGCTGCAGGGTCAGCATGGCACGGCGCACGCCGGGCAGGGCCGAAACTTGCGAAGTCCGCATACTGTTTTCCGGGGTCCGGATGGCTTCGGTGACATCCTCGCCGTCGAGCAGCACCCTTTCCTGGCCGTCGTTGCGCAGAAACTCCAGTCGCAGGCCACGGCAAAGCCGGACCAGGGCTTCCTCGTCGGTCAGGTCGACACCCCTGCGCCGGGCAGCCAAGGCCACGCAGCGATACATGGCCCCGGTATCGATGTTCACGTAATTCAACCTGTGCGCCAGCAGCCGGCTCAGGGTGCTTTTACCTACCCCGGAGGGACCGTCGATGGCGATGATCATTTTTTTTTGCATGAAGGAAATCCTGTCGTGCTGCGACCCGGAGTCGGCGACTCAGAGTTCGCGGCTTTGTTCGAGCAACTGCCAGAAACCGGGAAAGGAGGTTTCGGTGCAATCCGTATCGACAATGGTCACCGGTTCCGCGACTCCCAAGGCCGCCACCGCCATGCTCATGGCGATGCGATGATCGCCGTGGGAGGAGGCCGTCCCGCCGCCGAGGGCAACGCCGCCCCGAATGGCCATGCCGTCTTCCAGGGCCGTGACCTGTGCCCCGAGGCCGCCCAGTTCGGCGGTCATGGCCGCGATGCGGTCGGTTTCCTTGACCCGCAACTCGCGAGCATCGCGAATCACCGTCTCGCCTTCGGCAAAAGCCGCCGCCACGGCGATGACGGGAAATTCGTCGATGGCCCTGGGCACCAGGTCACCGCCGATTTCAATCCCCCGCAAATGGCTGCTGCGCACCAGGATATCGGCCACCGGCTCCCCGGAGCATTCCCGTTGATTCTGTAACTCCAGGCTCCCTCCCATGGCCAGCAGAATATCGATGATGCCGCTGCGGGTGGGATTGACCCCCACATGGCGGATCAGCAGTTCCGATCCGGGCCGAATCAGGGCGGCCACCATGAAAAAGGCCGCCGAGGAAATATCCCCCGGCACCTCGACCTCGCGCCCCTCAAGGTGCCGGCCCGGGATTAATCGGGCACCCGTGGCCAAGGATTCGAGGCGGGCCCCGAAATAGCGCAGCATGCGCTCACTGTGATCCCGGGACAGATGGGGTTCGTGGACCACCGTTTCGCCCTCGGCATACAGTCCGGCCAAAAGCAGGGCCGACTTGATCTGGGCGCTGGCAACCTGGCTTTGATGGGAAATCCCCTGCAGGGCCGTGCCGCGGATGGCCAAGGGCGCCAATTCGCCGCCGTTGCGACCCCAGATCTGGCCGCCCATGCGTGTCAGGGGTTCCACCACCCGCTTCATGGGCCGCCGCCGCAGGTACCGATCGCCGGTCAGCACGGTGAAAAAACGTTGTCCGGCAAGCAGGCCCGTCATCAACCGCATGGTGGTGCCCGAATTGCCGCAATCCAACACCCCGTCGGGCTCCCGCAGGCCGTGCAGACCGACCCCGTGGATCAGCAGACTGCCATCGGCCGGCTCTTCGATCCGGACGCCCATGGCGCGAAAGGCCTGCAGGGTCGCCAGATTGTCTTCTCCGCGCAGCAAGCCCCGGACCCGGGTCGTGCCGGTCGCCAGGGAGCCGAGCATGATGGACCGGTGGGAAATGGACTTGTCCCCCGGAACCCTGATTTCGCCGCGCAGGCGGCCGCCGCCCGTTACCATCTGCTGTTTCATCGCACCCTCATGTCTTGCCAAAAAGTCCGCAGGTCGGGAAAATCGGACCTGCGGGATGAGAAAAAATGTCAAAAAATCCAGAACTTACCGGATGGCATCGCGGCGCTGCTTGGAGCGCTGAAAGAATTCATACAGCGCCTCATCCTGCTGACCGGCGATATCCCGTTTCAATTCGGCCAAGGTCGCCTCAAAAATCTCCAGGGTCTCCAGCAGGGCGGTGCGGTTGCTTATGGCGATATCGCGCCACATGGTGGGATCGGACGAGGCGATGCGGGTAAAGTCGCGAAACCCGCCGGCGGAAAATCGCAGCACGTCCTCGCCTTCACGACCGCAGGCACTCACCGCGTTGACCAGAGCATAGGCCACCATGTGCGGCAGATGGCTGGTCGCCGCCAGCACCCGGTCATGCTGTTCCACATCCATCAGCACCACTTCACTGCCGGCGGTCTGCCACATGCGCGCCACCAGATCCAGGGCGGCGGCGGCGGTGCGGGCGGTGGGGGTCAGAATACAGCGCCGCCCCTCGTAAAGAGTCGGAAAGGCCGCCGCCGCTCCGCTCTGCTCGGTGCCAGCTACGGGATGCCCGGGAACAAACTGCACCCCATCGGGAAGGAGAGGTTCGATGGCGGCCACCACCGATGCCTTGACGCTGCCGCCATCGGTGAGAACCGCCCCGGATTTCATGTGCGGCAGGGCCCGGGCCGCGACCTGGGGCAGAGTCAGAACCGGCGTGGCCAGAAACACCACATCGGCATCCGCCACCCCGGCCTCCAGTTCCTGGGTAAACCTGTCGACCACTCCCAAGCTTCGGGCGGTCCGCAGATTTTCCAGTCCACGGCCGATGCCGACCACTTCGCCCACCACCCCGGCCCGCTTCAGGGCCAGGGCCAGGGAACCGCCGATAAGTCCGACCCCGACGATGGCCAGGCGATCAATCCACAGGGGCGCAACCGGGGTCTGCATGTCATTCACCATGAAATTCATCCTGTCAGGCAGAGCGGGGATAAGAGCCGAGCACCTTGAACTGGCGGCAACAGGCCCGCAACTCCTCCAGTGCTTCGGCGACCAGGGGTTCGTCCGCATGCCCGTCCAGGTCGACGAAAAAAACGTATTCCCAGGCCTTGGTCTTGATGGGCCGACTCTCGATCTTGGTCAGATTGATATTTCGACTGCTGAAGGGTGCCAGCATGCGGCACAGTATCCCCGGCTGGTCGGCGATGCTGAACATCAGGGAGGTCTTGTCGCGCCCGCTGGGCTCCGGCATGGTGCGGCCGATGACCAGAAACCGGGTGTAGTTGTTGGCGTTGTCTTCAATGCGCTTTTTCACCGGCTGCAAGCCGTAAAGGGAGGCCGCAATTTCGCTGGCGATGGCCGCCATGCTGCCGTCTTCGGCAGCCATCTGCGCTGCCAGACCGGTGCTGGCCGCCTCCATCAACGGCACCTCCGGCAGATTCTCCTCCAACCAGTGGCGGCACTGGGCCAGGGCCTGGGGATGGGAGGCCACCTGGCGGACATCCTCCATCCGTCCGGACAGGGACAGCAGATCGTGGGAGATTTCGAGGAGAATTTCGGCGATGATCTTCAGATCCGAGGATATGAACATGTCGAGGGTGTGGGAAACCACCCCTTCGTTGGAATTCTCCACCGGCACCACCCCGTAGGGCGCGCGACCGCGCAACACATCTTCAAACACACCGGGGATGCTTTTCTGGGGCACCAGTTGCGCCGAAAATCCGAATTGGCGCAAGGCCGCCTGATGGGTGAAGGTGGCGGGCGGTCCGAGAAAGGCGACCTTGATGGGCTGCTCCAGGGACAGGGAGGCGGAAATGATCTCCCGGTAGACCCGGCGCACGGCATCATCGGGAAAGGGTCCGCGGTTGCGGGTCGTCAGACGCTCGAAGACTTCCAGTTCCCGACCCGGAACATAGAATTCCAGACCCTGCCCGGCCTTGGCATGGCCCACCGCCAAGGCCACTTCGGCACGCTGGTTGAGTAATTCGAGAATCTGATCGTCGATGGCATCTATCTGCCGCCGCAGGGAAGGTAGGTCTCGATTATTCACGGTTTTCGGGCTCCATGCGCAATGACTTGAGCAGGTTAGGTTATCTTATCAAGGACAAAAATGCAAACTAAAGTCCGGCCTGACCGCGGACTCTTGACCCGGAAGTCGCCTGCCGCTACACTGCGCCCATCCATGACCATGCAGTTTTTTTGTCGTTCAGCCCTTTGGGAGGACCCATGACCATTTCCGCCAAAGTCGCCGATTGCATCGAGCGGGCTTCCTGGATTCGCAAGATGTTCGAGGAGGGCAACCGCCTGCGGGCCATCCATGGTGAAGACCAGGTTTTCGACTTCACCCTGGGCAATCCGGACACGGAGCCGCCGCCGGCTTTTCACCAGGAATTGTTACGCCTGGCCCAGAATCCGCCGCCGGGCATGCATCGCTACATGAGCAATGCCGGTTATGCCGAAACCCGCGCGGCCGTGGCGGCGCATCTGTCCCGCCAGACGTTGCGGCCGGTTTCCGCCGAGCAGGTGATCATGACCTGCGGCGCCGGCGGCGCACTCAACGTCGCCTTGAAAACCATCCTCAATCCCGGCGAGGAAGTCATCATCCTGGCGCCCTACTTCGTCGAATACCTGTTTTACATCGACAACCACGGCGGGGTGCCGAAAATCGTCTGGACCGATCGAGATACTTTTCAGCCCGACATCGGGGAACTGGACAAAGCCATCGGTCCCAATACCCGGGCCATCATCGTCAACTCACCCAACAATCCCACCGGCGCCATTTACCCGGCGGCGAGCCTGCAGGCCCTGGGTGAGCTGCTCGACCGCAAGTCACGGGAGTTGGGCCGCACCATCTACGTGCTGTCCGACGAACCCTACGCCCGTCTGGCCTACGATGACGAACCGGTTCCGAACGTGTTCAACCACGTGCGCAATGCGGTCATCATCAACTCCCATTCCAAGGATCTGGCTCTGCCCGGAGAGCGCATCGGCTACCTGGCCGCCAACCCGGACATGGATCAGGTCGAGCGTTTCATGGAGGGAGCCATATTCTGCAACCGGGTTCTGGGTTTCGTCAACGCCCCGGCCCTGATGCAGCGCCTGGTGACCCGTCTACAGGAGGAAAGCGTCGACATCGCCGCCTACCGGGAAAAACGCGACCTGCTCTATGAACATCTGAGCGCCTGCGGCTTCCGCATGGTCAAGCCGCGCGGCGGGTTCTATCTGTTTCCCGAGTCGCCCCTGGCGGATGATGTCGCATTCGCCGCCAAGGCCCTGGAGCACCGCATTCTGGTGGTACCGGGACGCGGTTTCGGCGCGCCGGGCTACTTCCGCATCGCCTACTGCGTCTCCATGGAGAGCATCCGGCGCAGCCTGCCGGCCTGGGGAAAGCTGGCCGAGCAACTGCAACTCGCCCGCTGACATCTCAAACCCGGAGCTCATGGCTCCGGGTTTTTTATCTTCGGAGATCCGGACCAGTTCCGTCAGAGTGAGCTAAATTTTCCTCTTCAACAATCCGTCCTGGGCTGCATGTCTCCGCCGGACGAAAATCCCGCACCTGCAACTGGACACTGGTTCGTCCCCGCCAGTCGTTGAGGGTGGGCACGCAGAGCAAATCCATGGGTCCGTGCAGTTCATCGGCCCGTTCGGCCAGACCGAAGGCGATGCAGGGCAGGCTGTAGCCGCCCTGACAGGCGGTGAAGCGCAGATGATTGTCACCAACCCGCTGAACCTGCCGCAGGACCAACTGCCGCGCCAGGACCACCGGCTGCGGATTGCCGGGCCCGAAAGGCGCCAGGCCGGCCAATTCCTGTACCGTGGCCTCGGTCAGCTCTTCCAGTTCGACTTCCGCATCGAAAAACTGCCGGGGCTGCAGGTCGTCCTCGCTCAGCCACTGCCGGGCCAGAGCCTCGAATTCCCGGGCAAAATCCTCGACCCGTTGGGCGGCAATGGACAGGCCGGCAGCGTATTCATGGCCGCCGAAACCCTGCAGGCTGCCGCTGCAGGACTGCAAGGCCCGGAACAGGTGAAACCCGCGGATGGAGCGGCCGGAGCCCTTGCCGCTGCCCCCATCCAGGGCGATGAGTACCGTCGGACGATGAAAGCGTTCCACCAGGCGGCTGGCGACGATGCCGATCACCCCCGGGTGCCAATCGGCGTCGGCCAGCACGATACTGTTACGGGTCCTCGGATCCCAGCCGGCAAGCCGGTCCAGGGCCTGTTGCAGGGTGCGCTGCTCGACGGCCTGTCGTTCCCGGTTGACGGCGTCCAACTGCTCCGCCACCAGGACGGCGCGTTCGGCGGAGCTTTCAAGGAGCAACTCCACCCCCTGACGGGCGTCCTCCAGACGTCCTGCCGCATTCAGCCGCGGCGCCAGGCGAAACCCTACCGTACCGCAGGTGACCTGTTCCACGCCGGCGACCTTTTTCAGCGCCGTCACCCCGACCCGTCGGGATTGTTCCAGCAAGGTCAGGCCGATGCGGGTCAAACTGCGGTTCACCCCGCGCAGGGGCACGATATCGGCAATGGTTCCCAAGGCCACCAAATCCAGGGCGAAGCGCAGGTCCGGCTCCCTGCCTGCCGTCCAAATCCCTGCGTTGCGCAACCGCTGACGCAGGGCCACCAGCAGCATGAAGGCCACGCCGACTCCGGCCAAGTCCTTGCAGGGATAGGCGCAGTCGGTGCGCCGAGGGTTGATGATGGCCAGCGCTTGCGGCAACCTGTCGGGGGGCTGATGATGGTCCGTGACAATCAATTCCAGCCCCAGTTCCGCCGCCCGGCGGGCCGCATCCAAGGCGGAAATGCCGCAATCCACGGTGATCACCAGCTTTACCCCGTCGGCGGCAGCCTGCTCCAAGGCGGACACCGACAGGCCATACCCCTCGGTCAGACGCAGGGGGACGTGAAATACCACATCGGCACCAAAGATGCGGAGGTTTTCCACCAGCAGGGCGGTGCCGGTCACCCCGTCCACGTCGTAATCACCATGCACGGCAATGCGTTCGCCGGCGCGAATGGCCTGAACCAGTCGCGAGACCGCGGCCTCCATATCCTGCAGCAGAAAGGGATCGGGCAGGTCGGCCAGGCGCGCTTGGAGAAATTCCCGGCCCTGTTCGGCATTGACGATACCCCGGGCCGCCAGGACACGGGCGGTTAAAAGCGAAATGCCCAGGCTCCGCTGCAGCCCTTCATCGTCCGCCAACTCCACGGCCTCGCGCTTGTCCCACCGACACGCTTGTCCCGGTTCCACATTTTCCCCCGATCAAGACCCAAAAGACTCGGGCCGGAAGCAAGACTTCCGGCCCGAATTCCGATTTATCACTGACTGCGGACTAGCCTTTGGCACCTCGCCGGCGGGCCCGATATTCGTCCCAATAGAGCAGCACCGGGCTGGCCACGAATACGGATGAATAGGTTCCGACCATGATGCCGATAAACAGGGCCAGAGCAAAGTTCTGAATCACCCCGCCGCCGAAGATCAGCAGAGCCAAAACCACCAGCAGGGTGGTGCCCGAGGTCATGATGGTACGGGACAGGGTTTCATTGATGCTGCGATTGATGACGCTGGGGAAGCTTTCCTTTTCGATTTTGCCGGTGTTCTCCCGAATCCGGTCATAAACGATGATCGTATCGTTGAGAGAGTAGCCGACAATGCCGAGAAAGGCGGCGATGATGGGCAGGTCGATCTCCTTGTTGAGGAGGGAAAAAATCCCCACGGTAAACAGCACATCGTGCAGCAGGGCGAGAATGGCGCCGACGGCGAAACGGAACTTGAACCGCCAACTCACGTAGATGAGGATGCCGATCATGGCGTAGAGGACTGCCAGCAGGCCCCGGTTGCGCAACTCCCGGCCGGCTTGGGGGCCGACCATCTCCATGCGCCGCAGTTCCAGCTGCCCTTCCCCGAAGGATCCTTCCAGCGCCTCCGTAATCCGGTGGGAAAGGCCTTCCAGAGCTGCGCTGCTTTCCTGGGCGCGCAGCAGGAATTCATCGCCTTCGCCCTCGAAGCGCTGCACCGTCAAGCCGCGCAGATTCAAAGGCGCCAGGGCGCCGCGGATGGTGGCGGCATCCGTAGGCTGATTGAACTTGACCTGAATCAGGGTGCCGCCGGCAAAGTCGATGCCGTAGCGCGGCCCGCCCTTGGCGACCAGGGACACCAGGCCGGCCAGAATCAGGACCAGCGACAGCACGATGGCCAGTCCCTTTTTGCCTACAAAATCGATATTGATATCCGGTTTGATGATTTGCATGCCGCCCTCCTAAATTCTCAGCCGCTTGACCTGGAAACGTTCCAGGACCAGATCGAAGACCAACCTCGAAACAAATACCGCCGTAAACAGGGAGGACGCGATACCGATGGACAGCGTCACCGCAAAACCCTTGACCGGCCCGGTACCGAACTGGAACAGCACCAGCGCGGCGATGAAGGTCGTGATGTTGGCATCGATGATGGTCAAAAAGGCCTTGCTGTAGCCGGCATCGATGGCGGCGCGCACCGACATCCCGTTGCGCAGTTCCTCGCGGATGCGTTCGTAGATGAGCACATTGGCATCCACGGCCATGCCCAGGGTCAGAACGATGCCGGCAATGCCCGGCAGGGTCAGGGTGGCCTTGAACAAGGACAGCAGGGCCAGCAGGAAAACCATGTTCAGCACCAGGGCCAGGTTGGCGACCAGGCCGGAGACATTGTAGTACAGGGCCATGGCCAACACCACCAGCAGGCCGCCGATGATCACGGAAGTCATGCCCTGTTTGATGGAGTCCATCCCCAGGGACGGACCGACGGTGCGGTCCTCAAGCACCTTGACGGGGGCCGGCAGGGAACCGGCGCGCAGGGCGATGGCCAGGTCGGCGGCTTCCTGTTCGCTGAAGGAACCGGTGATCTGGGCGCTGCCGCCGGAGATGCGCTCGCGGATCACGGGCGCCGAATAGACGGTGTCATCCAGAACGATGGCCATGCGGCGGCCGACATTGGCGCCGGTGATGCGGTCGAAGCTTTTGGCCCCCAGGGCATTGAAGTCCAGGGAGATGTAGGGTTCGTTGAAGCGCGGGTCGATGCGAACCTGGGCGTCGGCAATCAGATCGCCGGTCAGCACCGTCTGATCGTAGACCACGATGGGGGTCTGGGCCACCGCGCCGCTGCGGCGATTGAGCTGCCGCTCGTAAAGCAACTGGGTTCCCGGCGGCAGCATGCCCCGCGCGGCTTCCATGGGGTCAACCTGCTCCGCCACCAGCTTGAACTCCAGACGGGCGGTTTTTCCAAGCAGGGCCACGGCCCGTTTCGGATCCTTGACGCCGGGCAACTGCACCAGAATACGGTCCTCGCCCTGACGCTGCAGGACCGGTTCGCTCAGACCGAACTGGTCGACGCGGTTGCGCAGGGTTTCCACCGCCTGGCGCACGGCGTTACTCTTGATGGTCTCCACCGTCCTGGAGCTGAGGCGATAGCTCTTGGCAACGGCGCCGTCCACCGTTTCGCCCGCCTGCGGTTCCAGATCGGGATAGTTCGCCGACAGCCACTCATCGATCTGTCGTACCGTATCCTCTTCGTAAGCCACAATCTTCAGCTGCGATTCACCGATGCGTTCCACCCGCCGAACCACCAGCTCGCGGGATTGCAGCTCGGCCTCGAGTTGCCCGACCAGGCTGTCGACCCGGCTTTCCACGGCCTTTTCCGCTTCCACCCCCAGCACCAGGTGCATCCCGCCCTGCAGGTCGAGACCGAGGTGAATGGGATCAAAAGCCTTTTTCCACCAGGCCGGAAGACGATCCGGAACGAAGGTCGGCGCCAGCGCCAACAGGGCCAGAAGCAGACAGCCCGCTACCACTCCCCCCCGCATTACAATGCTTTTGGACATGACGGCATTAAACTCCTTTCGCATTCAAATCCAGCCCTGTTCGACCCCGGAAACCAAGGCAGCGGTTCCAGGCGACGAGGCCCCAAATTGCCAAAACCAGGCGCCGGAATCGGCTAACCGGCCAGGGTCGAGACGATGGAACTGCGATTCACCTTGATCTTGACGCCGGTGGCCACTTCGACGGTAACGATGCCGTCCTGCAGCGCCGCAACCTTGCCGTGAATGCCGCCGGCAGTAACCACCTGATCCCCGACCTTCAGGGATTCGATGAGTTCCTTATGTTCTTTGGCACGCTTTTGTTGGGGCCGGATGAGCAGAAAGTAGAAAATGGCGAACATCAGTACCAGCATGATGAGGCCGGAATAAGGATTGTTGCCCTGCCCCGCGGCCGTTCCGGCCATGGCATGCGCTTCGGAAATCCCAAACATATACGTTCCTCCTTGATGGGTTGACGGCCCGCCAAAAGTTTGGCGAACGGCTTTACATTAGCACAAAAATCGGCTGTCTACAGTAATTTCAGACCTGCTCGGGACCCGATCCTGCTACACAATGGGTCCGGGGACCGATGGTCAGAGGGCCTCCGTTTCACGCTGCCGGTAGAATTCCCGGCGATAGGCTTCAAAACACCCGGCTTCGATGGCGGCCCGCGCGCCGGCCATCAGATTGAGATAATAGTGGAGATTATGCCGAGTATTGAGCATGGAGGCCAGGATCTCGTTGCTCTGGTAGAGATGGCGCAGATAGGCGCGGCTGTAATGCTGGCAGACATAACAATCACAGGCCGGATCGATGGGGCGCTCATCCCGCAGATAACGCGCCTGTTTGATGCTGATTTTGCCGAAGGACGTAAACAGGGTGCCGTTGCGGGCGTTGCGCGTCGGCATCACGCAATCGAACATGTCCACACCGCGGGCCACCCCTTCGATGAGATTTTCCGGCGTCCCCACACCCATGACGTAACGGGGCCGGCGAACCGGCAGCAAAGGCAGGGCCACCTCCATCATTTCATACATGCGCGCCGCTTCCTCGCCCACGGACAGTCCGCCCAGGGCATAACCCTCGAAACCGATGGCCAGCAACTCCTCGGCACTCTGCCGCCGCAGGTCGGGATACATACCGCCCTGTACGATACCGAACAGGGCCGCCCCGTCCCCCTGGCGCCGGGCTTCGCGGCACCGCCGGGCCCAACGCCCCGAGCGGGCGGTGGAATCGACCACGTATTCGCGGGTCGCCGGATAGGGGATGCATTCATCGAAGGCCATGATGATGTCTGCGCCCAGGGCTTCCTGTACGGCGATGGACAGTTCCGGAGTCAGCAACTGGTGCGAACCGTCCAGATGGCTCTGGAAACGCACCCCATCCTCGCTGATGCGGCGCAGTTGGCCAAGGCTGAACACCTGGAAGCCGCCGCTGTCCGTCAGAATGGGACGCTGCCAGTGCATGAACCGGTGCAAACCGCCCAGATCGCGGATCAGGTCATGGCCGGGACGCAGAAAGAGGTGATAGGTATTGGCCAGGATAATCTCGGCACCGGCCGTCAGCAAATCTTCCGGCAGCATGGCCTTGACCGTACCCTGGGTACCGACGGGCATGAAAACCGGCGTATCCACGGTACCACGGCGGGTTACCAAACGTCCGCGACGGGCCTGCGTGGCGCCATCCTCGGCCAACAATTCAAAACGGAAATCGCACACCTGGGACAAATTCACCTTATACAATGAGCATGCAGTCGCCGTAACTGAAAAAACGAAAACCTTCCGTCACGGCCTGTCGGTAGGCATCCAGGATGAAGTCGCGGCCGGCCAGGGCGGCTACCAGCATCAGCAGCGTGGAGCGGGGCAGATGGAAATTGGTGATCAGACCATCCACGATTTGAAACCGAAACCCCGGTCGGATGAACAGGTCGCAAACCCCCTCTCCGGTTTTGAGCCGGCCCGCTTCGTCCACGGCATATTCCAGCGCCCGGGTGCTGGTGGTACCCAGCGCCAGGACCCGGCGCCCTTCGGCCTTGGCCAGGTTGACGGCGTCCGCCGTCGCTGCCGGAATATGGTAGTTTTCCTCGTGCATGCGGTGACCAGCCAGATCCTCGCTGCGCACCGGCAAAAAGGTACCGAGTCCGACATGCAGGGTCAGGGAATGGATTTCCACCCCCTTGGCCCGCAAAGCTGCAAGCAGTTCAGGGGTGAAATGCAGACCCGCCGTCGGTGCCGCCACGGCACCGGCATGGCGGGCAAAAACCGTCTGGTAGCGCTCACGATCCTCGGCGCTGTCTTCCCGGCGGATATAAGGTGGCAGGGGAATCCGACCCACCCGTTCCAGCACCTCGGAAAAATCATCCTGGCAGGCAAAGCGCAACAGCCGATACGGCTCTTCGCCGCCCGGCAGGACCTCGGCGGAAAGCCCTTCGGCAAACCGCAACCGGACTCCGGGGCGCGGTGTCTTGGAGCAACGGGTCAGACAGGCCCAGGTTTCCTCGGCACCGGGCTGACGCCTGACCAGCAGGACCTCGATGCGGCCGCCCGAATCCTTGTGCCCCATCAGGCGCGCCGGGATCACCCGGGTATCGTTGAGCACCAGCACATCTCCGGCGGTCAGCCACTGGCCGATATCCGGAAACCGGGCCAGCTGCACCCGCCTGGCGGCCCGCTCCAGCACCATGAGACGTGAGGCCGGACGGGTGGGCAATGGATGCTGGGCAATCAGAGCTTCCGGCAGTTCGAAATCGAAATCGTTCAACTGCACGTAATAATCCTCGGGGGACGGTCGGGGTCGGCGGTCGCCCCTGAAAACCGTTCCAATCAATGAGTTGTGCGTACTATCCCCGCGCCAGATATACCAGCAACAGCCCCAGCAGCATCCACACCAGACCGAGCAGGCGCAGACTGGCCTCCGGAACCGCCAACAGCAACCGCATCAAGGCCTTGACGCGCAATGGCGATAAAAACCAGGGCAGCCCTTCCACAATCAGCAGCAAGCCCAAAAATGTCAACAGGTCTGCCATGGCCGTTCATCCCGCTTCCACTGTGCCAGCCTACAAAATGGGACATCATAATCTTCGCGCGCCGACGCTGTCAAGCAGGGCCGCGGCGTTTCCTGCGGGGAGGGCCGGGCCGGAATCCTGGCCCATCCTCCAATTTTGGACGGCGGGCTCCAGTGACGGGCGCCAACAATTCCCGGGCATCGGCCAGGCGGCCGCAGGCCTGCAGGGCAAGGCGGATATCTTCCCGGTTTTCCGGGCGATGCCAAAGCAAAAGGGCCTTTTGCCGGCGCCGTTCCTGCTGAGTGCGCGCCACATAAAGGGTCTCGCCGGTAAGGGGATCACGACCGGTATGATAGATACATGTCGCCAGGGTTCCCGGGGTGGGCGTGAACTCCTGGACCTGCTCCACCCGGAGCCCGTGGCGGCGCAGAAACAGGGCCGTCTCCACCATGTCGTCGAGAGTGCAACCGGGATGTCCGGCCATCAGGTAGGGCACCACCGCCTGACGCCGGTCCAGCCGCACGCTGGTTGCCCGGAACTCTTCGAGAAACCGCTCAAAGACCTCCGGGCCCGGCTTGCGCATGACCCGGGCCACTTTGCCGCAAAGAGTTTCGGGCGCCACCTTGAGCAATCCGCCGACATGCTCGCTGAGCAACTGCCGGAGATAGCGCGGTTGGCGCGGCAGCAGATCGGTGCGCACCCCGGAGGCCACGAACACGTGCCGCACCGCCGCCAGGTTGCGCAATCGACGCAACAGGTCCGTCGGCAGGTCGTCGGCAATGTGCAGGTTGCGACAGGGCTCGGGCCACAGACATCCCAGGCGGCGGCAGTTCCGGAGGCTCTCGGGATCGGCGCAGGACATGCCGTACATGTTGGCCGTCGGTCCACCGATATCGGTCAAAGTGCCGCTGAAACCCTTCTCGCCGGCCATGTGTTCCGCTTCGGCCAGAATGGATTCGGCCGAACGCGACTGGATGATTTTGCCCTGGTGCAGGGCAATGGCGCAAAAGGCGCAGCCGCCACAGCAACCGCGATGGCTGGTGATGGAATGGCGAATCTGGGCAAAGGCGGGAATAGGCTCCAGGTAGGCTGGATGCGGGCGACGCAGAAAAGGCAGGCTGTAGATCCGGTCCAGTTCCACTGTCGTCAGGGGCCGGGCCGGCGGCAGGACCACCACCCAACGGCCGTCATGTTCCTGGGCCAGGGGGCGACCGCAGAAGGGATTGGCCTGCTCCACGGCCAGTCGAAAGGCGCGGCCGTAGGCCTCGGTATCCTCCCGCACTTCGGCGAAGGATGGCAGCAGCACGGCGTCCGACGGCGGAGCCTCGCTCAAAAAGGCGGTGCCGGAAACGTCCCGCAGTCCGCCCGGTTCTTCACCGAGGGCACAGCGTCGCGCTACTTCAAGCAAACTGAGCTCGGCCATGCCATGCACCAGCAGGGCGGCCTTGCTGTCCACCAGGATGGAGCGACGCACGCCATCATCCCAATAGTCATAATGGGCCAGGCGCCGCAGGCTGGCCTCGATGCCGCCGATGACCACCGGCAAACCTTTGAAGGCGCCCTTGAGGGCCGCCGTGTAGGCGATGACGGCGCGGTTGGGCCGGGCTCCGGCCCGTCCGCCGGGCGTATAGGCATCGTCGCGGCGCACCTTGCGGGCGGCGGTATAGTGGGCGACCATGGAATCCATGGCGCCCGCGGCCACCGCCGCGAACAACCGCGGCCGCCCCAAGACCTGGAATGCCTCGGCCTGCCGCCAATCGGGCTGGGCCAGCAACCCGACCCGATAGCCTTCCGCCTCCAAAAGACGGGCCAGGAGCGGCACGCCGAAGGCCGGGTGGTCGATGTAGGCATCGCCGCTGACGAACAGTACATCGATGCCGTCCCAGCCGCGCTGCTCCAAATCCGCCCTGCAGGTGGGAATAAAGGGGCCGGTCGGTTCCCCGCCGGCCCGGTTGCTGACGGCCCTGCCCGCCCTGCCCTGGCGCATGGGCTCAGGGGAACAGGGGCAAATCGTGCAGACCGCAGGTTTCTTCCCAGTCCAGCATCAGGTTCATGTTCTGCACTGCCTGACCGGCCGCCCCCTTGAGCAGGTTGTCGATGGTGGAGACCACGATCACGCGGCCGGTCCGGCTGTCGCTGACCAGCCCGAGGTTGCAGCAGTTGCTGCCCCGGACGTGAAGGATGTTGGGCAGATCGCCGGCGGGATGCATCCGCACGAAGGGTTCCCGGCCGTAGCGCTGCTGGAAGATTTCCAGCAGTTCGGCCGTACTGTGGGTTCCTCTCAGAGCCGCGTAACAGGTCGAAAGAATGCCGCGACTGACCGGCAGCAGATGCGGCGTGAAGCTGACCTGCACCTCCCGCCCCGCCAGATATGCAAGGGTCTGCTCGATTTCCGGAGTGTGCCGGTGAGAAGCCACGCCATAGGCCTTGAAGCCTTCGTTGACTTCGCAATAGAGACTGCCCACCTTGGCGGAGCGTCCGGCGCCGCTGGTGCCCGACTTGCTGTCGATGATCAGGCTGTCAGGATCGATAAGGTCCATTTCCAGCAGGGGTGCGAGGGCCAGGGCGACACTGGTCGGATAACAGCCGGGATTGGCCACCAGGCGGGCCTTGCGCACCGCATCCCGGAACAGTTCCGGCAAACCGTAGACCGCCTCTTCGAGGAGTTCCGGACTGGTGTGGGGCTGATACCAGGCCTCGTAGACCGCCGGATCGCGCAAGCGGTAATCGGCGGACAGATCGACGACCCGCTTGCCGGCGGCCAGCAGATCGGGAATGATGGCCATGGCCGCCTGATGAGGCAGCGCCGTAAAAATGAAGTCGGCCTGACGGACGATGAGATCCGTATCCACCGGATCGAAGCGCAGAGGGATGCGTTCCAGCAGGGAGGGAAACACCTCGGCGATGGGGGTCCCGGCATGCTGGCGGGAGGTGACGCAGGTGATCTCGACCCGGGGATGATTGAGCAGCAGACGAATCAGTTCGACGCCGGTATAACCGCTGGCTCCGACAATGGCTACCTTGAGCATGAATTCCTCCCTGAATGCAGAAAAGGGAAACCCGCGGGTTTCCCTTTTCCTCTCTCCTGAACGGCACGGAATCCCAAAGGCTTCCCATGCCGTAGAACTTCCTAGCGCTTGGAGAACTGGAACCGCGCGCGGGCCGCGCGACGACCATATTTCTTGCGCTCTTTGGCCCGGCTGTCGCGGGTGATGAAGCCGGCCTTTTTCAGGGTCGGCCGCAAATCGGCGGCGGCCACCAGCAGGGCCTTGGTGATGCCGTGCTTGATGGCGCCGGCCTGCCCGGACGGACCGCCTCCGCAAACATTGACCATAATGTCGAACTTGCCGACATTGTCCGTCAATACCAGCGGCTGGCAGACCACCATCTTGGAGGTCTCGCGGCCGAAGTACTCATCCAGGCTGCGGCGATTGATGACGATATTTCCTGCGCCGGGCTTCAACCATACGCGAGCCACCGACGTTTTCCTTTTTCCGGTTGCGTAAAACTTCTGTTCGGCCATCCTTGTCTCCTGACTTGACTCTCGATCCTAAAAGACCAGTTCTTTGGGCTGTTGCGCCGCATGGGGATGGGCCGCCCCGCAATAGACCTTCATCTTGCGGAACATGTCGCGGCCCAGCTTGTTCCGGGGCAGCATGCCCTTGACCGCTTTCCTGATCAGTTCCTCGGGCTTGGTCTCCAGCATCTTGGCGGCGCTGGTGGAGCGCAGTCCGCCGGGATAACCGGAATGCCGATAATACATTTTGGCGGCCAGCTTGTTGCCGGTCAGCTTGACCTTGTCCGCATTGAGAACCACGACGAAATCGCCGGTATCCACGCTGGGACTGTAGATGGCCTTATGCTTGCCGCGCAGAACCCGCGCGATTTCGGCCGCGGCCCGACCCAGAACTTTACCTTCCAGATCGACGACGAACCAGCTTCTTTTCACTTCCGCTTTCTTGGCTACCTGGGTGCTCATGAAATTCCTCTCTATGCATAACTGTGAAGTGCGTAACGGGGACTCACAGAGATGCAAAGGCTAGCGAAACGAGCCCGAACTGTCAAGGACTTTTTGCATTTTTCAGGGCCGGTTTCGAACCTTTCGATCCTCAGTACCAGACTTCCATGAGGCACAGTCCATGGGCGGGAGCCGTGACCCCGGCAGCGCAACGTTCCCCGCCCAACAACAGATCGCGAACCTCCGCGACACTGCGGCGCCCCTGCCCGACTTCGACCAGGGTGCCGGCCAGGGTCCGCACCATGTGACGCAGAAAACCCGAGCCGCGCACGTCGATGCACAGCAGTTCGCCATTCTCGTTGAGGGTGATGTCGAAAAGTTCCCGCACCGTGCTGCGGGCGGCACAGCCGGCGGCCCGAAAGGCGGCAAAATCATGCCGACCGACCAGCAATCGGGCCGCCGCCCGCATGGCGGCCAGATCCAGCCGCCCCCGCAGATGCCAGGCGGTGCGGGCATGCAGAGGGGAACGCACCGGGCTGCGATACAGAGAATAACGATACCATTTGCCGCGCGCATCGAACCGGGCATGAAATCCGGGGCGTTCTTCCATGGCGTCCCGAACCGCCACCGTCGCGGGCAGATAGCGGTTGACGCCATCGCGAAAGGCCCGCAGGGGTTGTGTGCCGTCGGTGGTGAAATGCGCCACCATGCCCCGGGCATGGACGCCGGCATCGGTGCGACCGGCCGACAGCAGTTGCGCCGGTGCGCCCAGAACCTGTTCCAGAGCCTGCTCCACGACTTCCTGGACCGAAATGCCGTTCGGCTGGCGTTGCCAGCCGACAAAATCGGTTCCGTCGTATTCAAGCACCAGCTTGATGGTTCGCATGCCTCGGGCCTTTTGAACTGCCGCCATTTTCGATCTGAAACACAGCGGAGGAGACCGATGGCCTCCCCCGCTGAAGTTACCCTTTTTCACCACAGGTGGTTTTAGAGATACTTTTCCACCAGCAACTCGGCAATCTGTACTGCATTGGTTGCCGCGCCCTTGCGGAGGTTGTCGGCCACCACCCAGAGATTCAAGCCGTTTTCGATGGACTCGTCCTCGCGGATGCGGCCGACGAAGGTCAGATCCTGGCCGGCGGCCTCGACAGCCATGGGATAGACGGCATTGGCCACATCGTCGACCACCAGGACACCCGGCGCTGCCGTCAGCAACTCCCGAGCCTTGGCGGCGGTCAGTTTGCGTTCGGTCTCGATATTGACGGCTTCGCTGTGGCTGTAGAACACCGGCACCCGCACCGTGGTGGCGGTCACCCGGATTTTTTCGTCGCCGAGAATCTTGCGGGTCTCGTTGACCATTTTCATCTCTTCCTTGGTGTAGCCGTTGGGCAGAAACACATCGATATGGGGCAGGCAATTGAAGGCGATCTGGTGAGGATACACCTTGCTTTCGGCCGGTCGCCCGTTGAGCAGTTCGCCGCATTGGATGCGCAACTCATCGATGGCATGGGTGCCGGTACCCGATACGGCCTGGTAGGTGGAGACCACGATGCGGCGAATGGTGGCAAAATCGTGCAGGGGCTTGAGGGCCACCACCATCTGGATGGTCGAACAGTTCGGATTGGCGATGATCCCCTTGTTGCGATACAGGGCTACGTCATGGGGATTGACCTCGGGCACCACCAGGGGAACTTCGGGGTCCATGCGCCAGGCGCTGGAGTTGTCGACACAGACCGCCCCCGCCGCGGCGGCGATGGGGCAGAATTCCTCGCTGCGCGATCCGCCGGCACTGAACAGGGCGATGTCGATGCCCTTGAAGGAATCCTTGCCCAGCACCTGCACCGGCAACTGCTCGCCGCGAAATTCGAGAAATTTGCCTTCGGAGCGGGAAGAGGCCAACAGGCGCACTTCCTTGACGGGAAAATTCCGTTCCTCCAGCACCTCGAGCATCTGGTTGCCGACCGCTCCCGTGGCACCTACCACCGCAACATTGAACGTTCTGGACATGTACTGATCTCCCTTTGTTTCTTTTCAGATTTCCGGACCGATCCGGTCGTGTTCCATTCCCGCAGGGCGCCAAAAAGCCCCTGTCGACCTGCTCAAAAACATTTTGTTGCAGAAAAAAACGCCATCCCGATGGGAGACCCGGCCTTGGCCTTTCTGACCCTGCGCATCACCACCCCGTTCAGGCGCGCCGCAGATTGGCGACGATGGCATCCCCCATGCCGCTGGTTCCCACCAGGGTTTCCCCGGCCCCGCCCATGAAGATGTCCCGGGTCCGCAACCCCTGCTCGAGCACCGCGCCAACGGCATCTTCGATGGCCTGGGCGGCTTCCGGCATCCGGCAGGAGTGCCGCAACAGCATGGCAGCGGAAAGGATCTGGGCGAGAGGATTGGCGATACCCTGTCCGGCAATGTCGGGAGCGCTGCCACCGGCCGGTTCATACATGCCGAAAGTGCCCTCGGCCAGGGAGGCGGAAGGCAGCATGCCCAGGGACCCGGTCAGCATGGCCGCTTCGTCCGACAGGATATCGCCGAACATGTTGGGACACAGCATGACGTCGAACTGCTTGGGGGCCTTGACCAGTTGCATGGCGGCGTTGTCCACATACATGTGGGTCAACTGGACATCGGGGTACTCCGCCGCCACCTGCGCCACGACTTCGCGCCACAACACGGAGGTCGACAGCACGTTGGCCTTGTCGATGGAAACCAGGCGCTGCTGTCGTTGCCGGGCGGCCGCAAAGGCTTTGTGGGCAATACGGGTGATCTCCCCTTCGGAATACAGCATGGTGTCGAAGCCGCGGCGCTCCGGGGCCGTCCCATCGATGCCCTTGGGCTGGGCAAAATAAACGTCGCCGGTCAGTTCACGCACAACCAGGATGTCGAAGCCGCCGGCGATGACCTCTTCCTTGAGGCTGGAGGCAGCGGTCAGGGCGGGAAACACGATGGCCGGACGCAGATTGCAGAACAGGCCGAAAATCTGTCGCAGAGGCAGCAAGGCCCCGCGCTCCGGACGTTCTTCAACCGGCAGAGTCTCCCATTTGGGTCCGCCGACGCTGCCGAAAAGAATGGCATCCGCCGCCTTGCACACCTCGATGGTATGTTCCGGCAAAGCCTTACCGGTGGCGTCGATGGCCGCGCCGCCAACCAGAGCCTCGGTACGTTCAAAACGCACCGAAAAAAGGTTTTCGATGGCGTCCAACACTTTCAGGGCCTCGTCCATCACTTCCGGCCCAATCCCGTCACCGGCCAGAACAGCCAGTTTGAATGTATTCTGCATCGTCTATCTCCGTTGAAAAACCCGCGGATCAATAAAAAAAACGTTGGAAAACCGGCGAGTTCAAACTGGGGCCATCATAGGTAGAGGGCCGGCAGGTTGTCAAAGGGTTTTTCCACAGATTTTGTCTTCGAACCGAACCTGTGTCGAAACCATACCAACTATTGTGCCAACCGTGGCACAGTTTGGGCAAAAACCAACCGGGCCGAGGCCCGGTTGGCAAATCTCAATATCGCTGGTCGGCAAATTCCACCCAGCCGCCGGCCTGCACCAGCGCCTTGTCGAAGGGGGAAATCTCGAAACCGCACTCGAACTTCTGATCTCCGGCACAGGCTACCACACGCTGGGCCGCCAGATCGACGGACACCTGCACTTCTCCCGCCGTCTGCAGGGCAAACAGCCGCTCCAAATCGGCGGCCGGCAATTCGATGGCCAGCATGCCGCAGTTGAACATGTTCTGACGGAAGATGCGCGCGTAGCTTTCGGCGATGACGGTGTGAATGCCGTTGACCTCCAGTGCCCAGGGAGCATGTTCCCGCGAGGAACCGCAGCCGAAATTGCGGCGGGTCACGATCACCGAGGCCTGCTGCAAGGCCGGACCTTGAGGATCGAAACCGTCGAGCAGCAAATCCTCCAGCAAATAAGGCTTCAGCGCATCCTTGGTGACCTCGGTGAGATAGCGCGCCGGAATGATTTCATCCGTATTGATATCGGAGCGGTCCAAAAACAGGGCCGTTCCACCGAAAGTTCTTTCCATATTTTCCTCAGCTCCTTCGTATCGTTGCGTTCAGCCGGATTACAGCGTCCGCGGATCGGTAATCACACCGGTCACCGCGCATGCGGCAGCCGTCGCCGGACTCATCAGGTGCACCATGCCCCCCTGCCCCATGCGACCCTGGAAATTCCGGTTGCTGGTCGCGGCGCAGGATTCACCGGGCGCCAACACCCCGCAACTCATGCCAAGACAGGCGCCGCAGGTCGGATTGGTGACGCAGAACCCGGCATCCATGAAAATGGCAATCAGTCCCTCTTCCAGAGCCTCCCGGAAAATTTTCGGCGTTGCCGGCGACAGGATACCGCGCACCGTCGGGGCAATGGTGCGCCCCTTGAGGATTTCCGCCGCCTGGCGCAAATCCTCCAGTCGGCCATTGGTACAGGTGCCGATATAGACCTGGTCAATGCGGGTACCGGCCAGTTCACCCACCGGCTTGACGCAATCGGGCTTATAATCGTAGGTGACCTGGGGCTCCAGATTGCTCACATCCAGATCCAGTACCCGCTCGTACACCGCGTCGGCATCCGAATGCCAGCGCCGGAAGTCCTCCAGGGCCGCCGCCTGATTGGCATAGTCGTCCTTGATGAAGGGCCACAGGTATTCCACCGTGGTCTGGTCGGGCAGGCAGATGCCACAGGTGCCGCCGGCTTCGATGGCCATGTTGGTGAGGGTCATGCGCGCGTCCATGGACATGGCATCGACCACCGGTCCGCGGAACTCGATAACGCGGTCGGTGGCGCCATTGACGCCCAGAATACCGATGAGGTGCAGGATGACATCCTTGGAGTAGACGCCCTCGGGCAAGGTCCCCTGCAGATTGACCAGGATGCTGGCCGGTTTGCGGAAGGCGCACACCCCCTTGAGAATACCGACCTCCAGGTCGGTGGTGCCAACCCCGGCGGCAAAGGCGCCAAAAGCACCATGAGTACAGGTGTGGCTGTCGCCCATGATGACGGTGAAGCCGGGGCGGATGAAACCCTGCTCGGGAAACAGGGCATGGCAGACGCCGTTGCGCCCGACATCGAAAAAGTCCTTGATGTCGTGACGACGGGCCCATTCCCGCAGAATTTTGCCTTGAATGGCGGTCTTGCTGTCCTTGGCGGGGGTCACGTGATCGATGACCGCCTTGATGCGGGTCGGATCGAAAACCCGGTCCTTGTTGCGCCAGACCAAATCGGCGATGGCTACCGGTGTGGTGATTTCATGGCACAGCACCCGGTCCAGATCGAGCACGTAAGTACCCGGAAACGGTTCGTCCCGCAAATGGGCGGCAAATATTTTTTCAGCGATGGTCTTTCCCATGATTCTCCCAATCCATCTTGATTATGAAGGCGAAGAGTCACCTTTGGCTCGGTTTAAAAATGCGCTGAAGCCTTTTTCTTCATGACCGTGGCCAGCTTGTTCAAAGCATTGATATAGGCCTTGGCGCTGGCCACGATGATATCCGGATGCGCCCCCTGGCCCAACACTTCACGACCGTCCAACTCCAGGCGCACGGTGCATTCGCCCTGGGCGTCGGTACCGCCGGTGATGGCGCCGACGGTGAAACTGAGCAGGCCGGCCTGACTTTTGGTCAGTTTCTTGATGGTCCGGAAGGTTGCATCCACCGGACCGCTGCCGATGAGGGCCGCCTTGCGCAACTTGCCGTCGATCTCCATTTCCACCGTGGCCGTCGGCGCGGCGAAGGACCCGGAAGAAACATTCATCTGCACCAGCTTGTAGCGCTCGGGAATGCGGATGATCTCGTCGGCGATGATGGCGTCGAGGTCTTCGTCGAAGATCTCCTTTTTCTGATCGGCCAGGGCCTTGAAGCGGACAAAGGCCCGCTCCATGTCCTCCTTGTTGAGGCTGTAGCCCAACTCGTCGAGACGCTGGTTGAAGGCATGACGTCCGGAGTGCTTGCCCAGAACCAGCTTGTTCTGAGTCAGGCCGATGGATTCCGGAGTCATGATCTCGTAGGTGGTCTTCTCCATCATGACGCCGTGCTGGTGAATGCCGGCCTCATGGGCAAAGGCGTTGGCACCGACAATGGCCTTGTTGGGCTGCACCATGATCCCGGTCACCGTGGACAGCAGTTTGCTGGTGGCGTAGATGTGTTCCGTGTTCACCCGGGTCGTGAAGGGCAGAATGTCATGGCGGGTGCGCAGGGCCATGACCACTTCCTCCAGGGAGCAGTTGCCGGCCCGTTCACCGATGCCGTTGATGGTGCACTCGACCTGCTCGGCCCCCGCTTCGACGGCGGCCAGGGAGTTGGCCACGGCCAGGCCGAGATCGTTGTGGCAGTGCACCGACAGAATGGCCCCATCGATGTTACGCACATGCTGCTTCAGGTAGCGGATGATAGCGCCGAATTCGCTGGGGATGGTGTAGCCGACGGTATCGGGAATATTGATGACCCGGGCGCCGGCGTCGATGACGGCTTCAACCACCTGGGCCAAAAAGGGCAGACGGGTTCGCGCCGCATCCTCGGCACTGAATTCGACGTTGGCGGTATACCCCGCGGCGCGCCGCACCCCGGCCACCGCCGTGTCGATGACCTGCTGCTCGGACATCTTCAGCTTGTACTTCATGTGGATGTCGCTGGTGGCCAGAAAGGTGTGAATGCGGCCCCGCTCCTCCGCATATTTCAGCGCATTCCAGGCACAGTCGATATCCTTGTCATTGGCCCGGCACAGACCGGAAATCTCAGGTCCCTTGAGGGTCTGGGCAATGCGCTTCACCGCTTCGAAGTCCCCCTCGGAGGCGATGGGAAATCCGGCTTCGATGACATCGACATTGAGCTTTTCCAGCTGAAAAGCGATGCGCAATTTTTCGTCGATGGTCATGCTCGCGCCCGGCGACTGTTCGCCGTCGCGCAGGGTGGTGTCGAATATTTTGATGGATTTGATATCCTGCATGGAGACCTCCTGCCTTATCTGCCCCCTCGATCAGCCGATGCGGCCATTCAGGGCGGCTGTGGTTATCTGTTGCCTACGGTCACGAGCCCGCTTCCGCCATGTGCGGCGACATTCCAGGTCGCCTAGGTCCGATTCCACGACACCACCCCCTCTCCCCGATTCCGCTCTGCGGCCAAAAATGGAAAAATAGTCCTTTTTAGCCTTGTGACCTGCCGATGCGGCCGAAAAAACCTGCACCGCCCGATAAAAAAAAACCCCCGACCCGTTCAGGGGCGAGAGCTGAGGCTTCGCGGTACCACCCTGATTCGACTCCCCGGAGAGAGTCCTTGATTGGCCTTTTACGCAGGCTTACGTCAACCGCTAGCCGACAGAGCGCCGGGTTCACGGTTGCGGCTCCGAGGCGAGTTCGGCCCTCCTGATACCGGCTCGCAGCGACCGCCGGCTCTCTCCAATCAGGGCTGTGGCTTACTACTCCTCATCACGGCCTTTCCAATCTGTTGCTTCTCAGTAATAAAGCAGATATAAGCCGACCCTGTCAAGGTAGCAAATATTCCCCACCGCCATCTCGCTGTGTTTTTTCCATGCGGCCAGACGGTTTTTGACGGGTCGGAAAATCAACGAACCCCGGAAAGGGAAACCAAGCGGTTCCGAAGGTTGCGGCCGGCGGTGGCCGGCATCCCTACCGTCCGACCCCCGGCCCTGCCGGATCCTTTACTTAAGATAACCCAGTACCGTTTCGCCGCCGCGCACCCGATCACCGACATGTACCAGCACATCCGCGTCCTCGGGCAGATAGACATCGACTCGCGAGCCGAATCGGATCAGTCCGTAACGGGCACCGCGCTGCACCAGATCGCCGATCACCGGATAGGTGACGATGCGCCGTGCAATCAGTCCGGCAATCTGCACCACCAGCAGGCGCGGGCCGCCGGGATGTTCCAGCAGCATGCCGGCCTGTTCGTTCTGCAGGCTCGCTTTGTCCAGGGAGGCGTTGAAAAACTCTCCGCGATTGTAAAACAGATCCGCGACCCGCCCGGTGATGGGAGCACGATTGACATGAACATCGAAGACCGACATGAAGATACTGACCTTGATGGTCTCGGCCTTGAGGCAGCGCTCCTCCCAGACCTTGTCGACACAGATCACCCGACCGTCCGCCGGCGCCAGAACCGCCGCTTCCTCGGCATCGGAAAACCGTTCCGGATTGCGAAAGAAGTAGGCGGTAAACAGAGTCAACGCCAGGCACAGCACGGTCAGGAATCCCCATCCGAGCAGGGCGAAAATCAGGGTGACAAAAGCGAACAGGCCGATGAACGGGTAGCCCTCGACCACGACCGGTTGGTTCTGATTGCGCATGCTGAGGATCCTCCCGAAAATGAAACAGCGGGAACAGGACCAGGCCTGTTCCCGCCGGACAGGTTGCCGCGGTCAGTTGCGTTCCTTGTCGACAATCTTGTTCTTGCCGATCCAGCTCATCATGCTGCGCAGACGGCCGCCGACTTCCTCGATGGGATGCTGCTGGCCTTTGCGGCGCAGGGCGGTCAGGGTCGGCTTGTAGGCCTGATTCTCCAGCATCCATTCACGGGCGAACTCGCCTTCCTGGATTTCGCGCAGAATTTCCTTCATGGCGGCCTTGGTCTCGGCGGTTACCACCCGCGGCCCGCGGGTCAGGTCGCCGTACTCGGCCGTATTGGAGATGGAGTAGCGCATGTTGGCGATGCCGCCCTCGTACATCAGATCGACGATCAGTTTCAGTTCATGCAGGCACTCGAAATAGGCCATTTCCGGAGCATAGCCCGCTTCCACCAGCGTTTCGAATCCGGCCTGCACCAGGGCCGAGGCCCCGCCGCAGAGTACCGCCTGCTCGCCGAACAGGTCGGTTTCCGTTTCTTCGCGGAAGTTGGTTTCGATGATGCCGGCGCGGCCGCCGCCGACGCCGCTGGCATAGGCCAGGGCCATGTCCTTGGTGTTGCCGGCCGGATCCTGGTGGATGGCGATGAGGCAGGGCACGCCGCCGCCGCGGGTGTATTCATGCCGCACCATGTGACCGGGCCCTTTGGGAGCCACCATGAAGACGTTGATATCCGCCGAGGGCACGATCTGGCCAAAGTGAATGTTGAAGCCATGCCCGAAAGCCAGGTAGGCGCCCTTCTTCAGGAAGGGAGCGATTTCCTGGCGATAAAGATCGCCCTGCAATTCGTCGGGAACCAGAATCATGACGATGTCCGCGCCCTTGACCGCTTCCGAGGTCTCGAGAACCTTGAGGCCGGCCTTTTCAGCCTTGGGCCGCGAAGTGCTGTCGGCCCGCAGCCCGACCACCACGTCGATGCCGCTGTCCTTGAGGTTGTTGGCATGGGCGTGGCCCTGGCTGCCGTAACCGATGATGGCGACCTGCTTGTTCTTGAGCAGTTCGAGGTTGGCGTCCTTGTCGTAATAAACCTTCATTGCGTTTGTTCCTCCTTATGGCTGTCCAGCACTTTGTAGATTGCGAAAGCTCATTTATATAGCACAGCGGCCCAAAGGGCGCCAGCGTCTTTTATTGGCTGCCGCCCGGTTCCTCTGCCCTCAGGGCATTCCGCTCAACCTTTGATATCCTTGCTGCCGCGGCACAGGGCAACGGGACCGGAGCGAACCAGTTCCTTGATGCCCATGGGCCTCAGCAGATCGATGACGGCTTCGATTTTTCCGGGGGCTCCCGTGATCTCCAGGGTATAGGAGCGCGCCGTGACATCCACCACCTTGCCTCGAAAAATGTCGGCAATTCGCAAAACTTCGGCCCGGGTTTCATCCGTGGCCTGAACTTTGATCAAGGCCATTTCCCGCTCGATGAATTCCATGCCGGTAAAATCCATGACCTTGATGGTATCGATGAGCTTGTTGAGTTGCTTGGTAATCTGCTCCAGCACCCGTTCATCACCGCTGGTTACGATGGTCATGCACGAGACGCTGGGGTCCAGGGTCGGGGCGACGGTCAGACTCTCGATGTTGAAGCCTCGTCCTGAGAACAGCCCCGCGACCCGGGCCAGCACGCCGAATTCGTTTTCGACCAGAACCGATATGGTATGTTTCATATTGGCAATATCCATTCCGCCCCCTAGGAAGCCAGCACCATTTCATTGATAGCCGCCCCGGCCGGCACCATGGGCATGACATTTTCCTCCCGATCGATCTTGAACTCCATCAGCACCGGCCCCGGAGTCTGCAGGGCCTTCCGAATGACCCCTTCCACCTCCTCGGGCCGGGCGGCGGTCAGACCGGTGGCTCCATAGGCCTCCGCCAGCTTGACGAAATCGATGGGCAATTCCATCGGAGTCTGGCTGTAGCGCCGACGGAAGAACAGTTCCTGCCATTGCCGCACCATGCCCAGATAATTGTTATTCAGGATGGCGATCTTCACCGGCAATTGGTACTGCACCAGGGTCGCCAGTTCCTGGGAATTCATCTGAAAGGAACCGTCGCCGCTGACATCGATGACCTGCCGATCCGGACAGGCCACCTGCGCCCCGAGAGCTGCCGGCAGGCCGAAGCCCATGGTACCCAGACCGCCGGAGGTCAGGAAAGTGCGCGGCTGGCTGAACTGGAAGAACTGGGCGGTCCACATCTGGTGTTGTCCGACTTCCGTGACGATGATGGCATCGTCGTCAGTCAGTTCACGAATCTTCTCGATGACGTACTGCGGCTTGATGACGGTTTCACTGTTTTTGTAGGTGACGGGATGGGTCCGGGTCCATTCTCCGATCTCTTCCCGCCAGGCGACCGTCATGCCGGGCAGTTCCGCGGTGGTCTCGGCATGCGCCTGCAGTTCCTTGTTGATTTTGACCAGGACATCCTTGACTTGCCCGACAATCGGCAGATCCACCCGGACGTTCTTTTTGATGGAAGTGGGATCGATGTCGATGTGGATGATCTTGGCGTGGGGCGCAAAGGATGCCACCTTGCCCGTGACCCGGTCATCGAAACGCGCCCCCACGGCGATCAGCAGATCGCTGTTGGTCACGGCCATATTGGCGGAATAGGTGCCGTGCATGCCCAGCATGCCCAGCGCCAGAGGATGGCGCCGCGGAAAGGCGGACATCCCCATGAGGGTGGTAACCACCGGCGCCTGAATCTGTTGGACGAAATCCATGAGTTCCGACGAGGCCTCGGAGGCCGTCACGCCGCCACCGACATAGACCACCGGTTTGCGGGCGGCCAGGATCATGCGTACGGCTTTTTCCACCTGACGCACGTTGCCGCTGTAGGTGGGCTTGTAGCCACGCAGGCTCACCGAGTCCGGATAGGCGAAACGGGTGCTGGCCAACTGGATATCCTTGGGCAGATCGACCAGAACCGGACCGGGCCGCCCGGTCCGGGCGATGTAGAAGGCTTGCTTCAGGATGCGAGCCAGGTCCTTGATATCCTTTACCAGGTAGTTGTGCTTGGTGATGGGCCGGGTAATGCCGACGATATCCGCCTCCTGAAAGGCGTCGTTACCGATGAGGGGCGTCGGCACCTGGCCGGTAATCACCACCATGGGGACGGAATCCATGTAGGCGGTGGCAATACCGGTTACAGTATTGGTGGCACCCGGCCCGCTGGTGGCGATGACCACGCCGACCTTGCCGGTAGCCCGGGCATAGCCGTCGGCGGCATGGACAGCGGCCTGTTCATGCCGAGTCAGTATATGGCGAATGGGATAGTCGAGGAGGTCATCATAAATATTGATGACCGTCCCGCCCGGATAGCCGAATACCGTATCGACACCTTCCAGCATCAGGCATTCGAGCAGAATCTGGGAACCGGTTTTTTTCACACCATGCCTCCTCTTGAACGTGGGACCCCATACCGAGTCGCGCCACCCCGGGGGGAATATCAGGGGTTCATGGCCCCGCCGCTGCATCATGGCCGAAGATCAGGGCGCGATCTCGGTGGAATCCTGGCAGTCAACCAGCATGAAGGAAACCATCGACCAAGGCCCCGCAGAGGCCGGACGCCGGGCTCAAGCCATCATATAAGGCTTGTCCATACCTTTGAAAAATCAGCAGGGCCGACAGACGGCGCCGGTATTGGCCGAGGTGACCACCGATGCATAGCGGGCCAGCCAGCCCTTCTTGATCTTGGGCTCGGGGCGTTGCCAGGCAGCCTGCCGGCCGGCCAAAACTTCGGCAGCGACCTTGAGTTCAAGGCGCCGGTTGGGAATGTCGAGCACGATGACATCGCCGTCTTCCACCAGTCCGATGGGTCCGCCCTCCGCCGCTTCCGGAGAAACGTGGCCGATACAGGGTCCGCGGGTGCCCCCGGAAAAACGGCCGTCGGTCACCAGAGCCACGCTCTCGCCCAGGCCAAGGCCCATGAGCGTCGCGGTCGGCGCCAGCATTTCCCGCATGCCGGGTCCACCCTTGGGGCCTTCGTAACGGATGACGACCACGTCGCCGGCCACGATCCGGCCGTTCATCAGGGCCTGCATGGCTTCTTCCTCGGAGTCGAAGCAGCGCGCCCGTCCTTCAAAAGTCATCATGGCCTGCGAAACGCCGGATTGCTTGACTACGGCACCGTCCGGGGCCAGACTGCCCCGCAGGATGGCAATCCCCCCTTCCGGCCGCACCGGATCGGTCAGGGGATGGATGACCTCCTCGTCCACCGGGCCGCCGGCCGCGGCGATCTCCTTGACCGACAATCCGCTCAGCGTCGGATTGTCCTGCACCATGGCGCCCAACTGGTAGAGAACGCCCGGCACGCCGCCGGCCGTGTCGAGATCCTCCATGAAGTATTTGCCGCCCGGATTCATGGAAGACAACTGGGGGGTTTCCCGACTAAGTTGATCGAACAGATCGAGAGGCACCTCGACGCCGGCTTCGTTGGCGATGGAAAGCAGATGGAGCACGGTGTTGCTGGAGCCGCCGAGGGCCAGATCCACCCGAATGGCGTTTTCAAAGGCCGCCCGGGTCAGTATTCTGCTGGGAGTGATGCCGTCACGCACCAGGCTGACGATACGTTCTCCGGAAGCAAAGGCAATGCGCCGTTTCTCCGCCGAGACGGCCGGCGCCGTGCCGCAGCCGATCAGACTCATGCCCAGGGTTTCGGTCAAAATCGCCATGGTGTTGGCGGTAAACAGCCCCTGGCAGGAACCGGCTCCGGGGCAGGCCTTTTCCTCACAGGTCTGCAACTCCTTGGCGTCGATGGCACCGGCTTTGAAACGTGCCATGGCTTCGAAGGTGTCCGTAACGAAGGAATAGCGCCGCCCGGCGCGACCGGCACCGGTCAGCATGGGACCGGCGGTGACAACGATGGAGGGGATGTCCAGGCGTGCGGCGGCCATGAGCATCCCGGGGGTAATCTTGTCACAGTTGGTCAACAGCACCAGGCCGTCAAGCCGATGGGCTTCGGCAATGGACTCGACCATGTCGGCGATCAGCTCACGGGTGGCCAGGGAATAGTGCATACCCTTGTGACCCATGGCAATGCCGTCGCAGACCCCGGGAATGCCGAACAGAAAGGAGTAGCCGCCGCCGGTATGAACGCCCTTCTCAATGAAGCGTTCCAGATCCCGCATGCCGATATGACCGGGGATCAGATCCGTGAAGGAGGTGGCGATACCGATCAGGGGTTTTTGCAACTCGCTGCGCGGCACACCGGTTCCCATCAGCAGCGCGCGGTGCGGTGCCCGTTCGAACCCCTGGGTAATGGCTTCGCTTCTTTTGCCTGTCATGCTTCCTTGCCTTTCCTTTGCGGCGGCACCCATTGCCGTCAGAAAAAAAGACGCGTGCAGCCGCTGCTGCCGCGGTCCATATCCATCATCACCTGCGGTCCGACATGGTGACAAAAATTTTTTTCGGGAAATGAAACCAAGCCCCATACAGAAAGGGTTCGGACGACAGTCCAAACCCTTTCTCCAATTACTCAACCGATCCCATTACCGTCGCCATCTGCGCAAGATCTGCTCCATTTCATCTTTTCCCGCCAGTTTCAACTTTTGCACTTTCCTTCTTTCCAGTTCTTCTTCCGGGCTTAGATACTTCTTGGTGTCCCACTCCGCCAATTGCCGCTCGAGGATGGCATGTTCCTCGTAAAGCCTGCGATAACGCGGATTTTCGTCAAACAGACGCTGGACCACCGCCGAATGGTTCTCATCCATCGGACACCTCCCTGGAAAGGGTTGACAAAGAGCAGAAAACCAATTTCACCATAGCGAATCAACGTGGTGATGTCAACCTTCTATGGGCAGCAGACCGGACTCCCGGGCCTCCATGAGCTCCGCCTCCGAGGGCCGGATATAACGCGGCAAAATACTTTCCGGAGCGCAGCCGAGACCGGCCTGACAACGGCTCAGCACCAACATGGCCGCACTCGAGGCGCGCGGTTGGTGCAACGGCCAGGGCGCGAAGTGGGCCCGGCCGGCCAGTCGCCGCAGAATCAATGTGCGATACAACAGCGCGCCGCTGCCGACAAACAGAATTTCGCCGCTGAGTTGGTCCAGCAGACGTTCCGGTACCAGGACCTGTTCACTACCCTGCAACTGAGGTTCGCCGGTGCCACAGTGAAACAGCCCACTGTAAACCTCCTGCTTGCGGGCATCGATCAAGGCGCAAACCGGATACCGGCAGGCAGGGACCTGGGCCGCCAGGGTCGCCAGGGAGGAAACCCCCACCACCTGTTTCCCGCAGGCCAGGGCCAGGCCCTTGACGGTGGCGATACCGACCCGCAGACCGGTAAAAGAACCGGGACCGGTCACCGCGCCGAAGACGTCGACCTGAGCCAGACCAAATCCACCCGCGGCCAGCAGACGGCCGACGGCATCGAGCAATTGCCCGGTATGATTGCGGCCGTAATTGAAAAACAGTTCCCCCAGCAACTGGTCGCCTTGGCTGAGAGCCACGCTGCCGGCCGGAGTCGAGGTATCGATGGTCAGAATCAGATCGGCCATCAGCCCCTACCCATCAAGAGACGCGCCAGGTCATTGTAAAACGCCCAGGCCATCAGCAAAATGATCAGGCCGAGCCCGATCTGTTGTGCCACCTCTCTGACTCTCAGCGGCAAGGGGCGGCGGAAAATCAATTCCAGGAACCCAAACAGCAGATGACCACCGTCCAGAATGGGAACCGGCAACAGGTTCAGGATCCCTAATTGAATACTGAGAAAGGCCAGAAAGGACAATACCGCGGTAAAGCCGGTATCGGCGGCCGCACCGGCCACCTGCACAACCTGAATCGGTCCGCCGATGCTTTTCGGCGAGACGCTGCCGGAAAACAGCTTGCCGACAAACACCACCGTCAGACGCATCAGTTCGATGCTGCGGCGACTGCCCTCCCGCCAAGAAGCCGCCAACGGGAAACGCTTGAAAACCGTTTCAAACTCAGGCGCCACTCCCAGCAACCAGCCGTCCCCTTCGTGACTTTCACGGGGCGTGACCGGAATGGACAGGGTTTGATCCTGGCGCCCGATGCGCAGGGTCAGGGTTTCACCGGCGCCGGCGGCAACCAGGGGACGAACCATGTACCAGGAATCGACGGGTGCTTCGCCGATGGCCAGAATCCGGTCTCCGGCCTGCAGGCCGGCCTCGGCGGCAGGCAATCCCGGCAGCACCTGCCCGATGACTGCATCCTGGGGCGGCAGCAGGCCGAAAGCTTGCAGCCCGCCGGCCACATCGCCATTTCCCGTCAATCTGATGGTTGCCGGACCCTGGGAGCGCTCGACGGTGACCATTACCTCGCGGCCCGCCCGGCGCAGCAGCTCCTTTTCGGCTTCACTCCAGGAGGCTATCGATTGATCGTCGATGCGGGTCACACAATCGCCGGCAGCAAAGCCGGCCCGGGCACCGGGCGTGTCGGGTGCGACGTATCCGATGCAGGCTGGTCGTTCCAGGAATGCCGGCATGTCGATGCCGATGACGTAGGCCAGGGGCAGCACCAGAAAGGGCAGCATCAGATTCATGAACGGACCGGCAGCGACAATGGCTATCCGCTGCAACGGTTTTTTTTCAGCAAAGGAGCGTTCCTTGTCGGCGGGATCGGTCAATTGTTCCGCCTCGTCGCTCCCCTCACCCAGCATCTGAACATATCCGCCCAGGGGCACCACGCAGATCTGGTAAACCGTCTCCCCCCATTGCCGGGACAGCAGCCGCGGCCCGAAGCCCAGGGAGAACTTCAATACCTTGACCCCGGCCAGTTTGGCAACGACAAAATGCCCGAGTTCATGAACGAAAATCAGCACGCCGAGCATCAAAATGCCGGTCAGGATGGTTACCATGGCGCCCCCTTAGCCGCGCACTTGGATAAGGCGCCGGGCTTCCTGGCGGCCCCAAAGGTCGGCTTTCAAAACTTCGTCGATGCGCGTCAGAGCGCTTATCTGGTGATTTTCAAGAGCCGCCCGAATGATTATCGGGATGTCGAGGAAAGCGATTTCTTCCCGCAAAAAGGCATCCACCGCAACCTCGTTGGCCGCGTTCAGCACGGCGGGCGCCGTATCGCCCATTTCCAGGGCCTGGTAGGACAAGGCCAGACAGGGAAATTTTTCCAGGTCCGGTTCCTCGAAAGTCAGACATCGCAAGGCGCAGAGGTCCAGGGGCGGCAGGGTCAAAGCCAGGCGGCGCGGATAGGACAGCGCATAGGCAATGGGCGTTTTCATGTCGGGAATGCCGAGTTGGGCGATAACCGCCCCGTCGATATACTCAACCAGGGAATGAACGATGCTCTGCGGATGAATGTGAACCGCGATCCGCTCCGCCGGCACATCAAACAACCAGCGCGCCTCGATGACCTCGAGTCCCTTGTTCATCATGGTCGCCGAATCGATGGTGATTTTGCGACCCATGGACCAGTTGGGGTGCGCCAGGGCATCCTCGCGGGTGACGGTTTGCAAGTCCGCCAAAGACTTCTTATGGAAGGGCCCACCCGAGGCGGTCAGAATCAGGCGGCGCACCTCATCCTTGCGATGCCCCTCGAGGGACTGGAAAATAGCGGAATGTTCGCTATCCACAGGGAACAGACGCACCCCGTGGCGGACAATGGCATCCATCACCAAGGGACCGGCCGTCACCAGGGTTTCCTTGTTGGCCAGCGCGATGTCCTTGCCCGCCTCGATGGCCGCCATGGTCGGCACCAGGCCGGCGGCACCGACGATGGCGGAAACCACCATTTCCTGCTCCGAATGGCAGGCGCAGGCGATCAGCCCTTCGACGCCGGACAATACTTCGGGCCCGTCGAATCCCAGTCGTTTCCGCAACTGCTCGGCAGACTCCTCGGCAATGACCGCTACCTGCCGGGGACGAAAGCGGCGAATCTGCTCTTCGAGTAGCGCCAGATTGTTGCCGGCCGTCAGGGTCACGACCTGAAATCGATCCGGATATGCCGCACAAATGTCCAAGGTACTGACACCTATGGACCCGGTGGAACCAAGAATCCCGATTTTTTTCATGGAGACTCCAGAATAGCGCTAGCCGATGACGATCAGCGCAAAATAATAAACCAAGGGAAAAACGAACAGCAGACTGTCGAGACGATCCAGCAGGCCGCCGTGGCCCGGCAGCAGGTTTCCCGAATCCTTGACCTGCCAGCAACGCTTGAGCAGAGACTCGAACAGATCGCCCAAGGGGGCCACCACTCCGATCAGCAACCCCAGGACCACCAGGGCAGGCCAGGACACAAAAGGGAAGAAGGTTCGCTGTGCGGCCAAGGCGGCAAGCAGGCAACCGAGCAGCCCGCCGACGGCACCTTCGACGCTCTTGTTGGGACTGACAAGGGGATAAAGCTTGCGCCGCCCGAAGTTGATGCCGGTGAAATAAGCCGCGGTATCGCTGCTCATGACCAGCAGCAGGAGCAGCAGGATCCAGCGTTCTCCATGCGGCAAGGTACGCAGCAACCCGAGATAGCCCAGGGGCAGAGTAATGTACAGGAAGCCGAACCCAAGGAGTGCCATGTCGACGCCGGAACGCTCCAAGGGCCGGCAGCGCAGCAGGACCAGCAAAGCCAAGGCAAACAGCAGCAACAGCAAGCCGCCTTGAAACCACGCCCACTCCCCTCTGGCCAGAGGCCAGACCAGCACTGCGCCGCCAACCAGGGCGAACCGTCCTTCCCTCTTGCGGGAGGCCGGCAGGGCCATGTGATAGAATTCATATAAAGCACGACCGGCCAAGATGCAGGCCAGCCCATGCACCGCGGCCACAGGAGCCCAGAGGACAAAAGCGACCACCATGGGCAGCAGCAGCGCACCGGTAATGATTCGAGATTTGATAACGGCCTCCCTCGACCTGAACCCGGGATGTTCATGAGACTGCGCCGCCAAACCGGCCCATCTCCATCAGAGCAAACCAAACGCCAAAAGCGTCAGCCTTGAGCCGGCTTGGCACGGTCGGTTGTCACCGCGAACGCCATGAAAAATCCGGGTCAATTGTCCGGTTGCACCTGCCTGGCCGTCAGGCCGAACC
The DNA here is from genome assembly GCF_020194955.2 of Desulfuromonas sp. CSMB_57. GTDB lineage: Bacteria > Desulfobacterota > Desulfuromonadia > Desulfuromonadales > Syntrophotaleaceae > JAFCIY02. The sequence continues at coordinate 231,293 of NZ_JAFCIY020000006.1, forward strand.
GCCGCTGCCGCCGGCCAAACTCCCGCAGGGCCTGACGCAACTGCGCGGGCCCGAAGTCAGGCCAGAGCACTTCGGTGAAATACAGTTCGGTGTAGGCCAACTGCCAGAGCAGAAAATTACTGATGCGCATCTCGCCGCTGGTTCGGATCAACAGATCCGGCTCCGGCATGCCGGCGGTATCGAGCACCTGAGTCAAATGGTCCTCATCGATCTGGTTCGGCTGCAACAGTCCTTGCCCGACCGCCTCGGCCAGGCGCCGTACCGCCCTCAGGATTTCATCCCGACTGCCATAGGATAGGGCCAGGGTCAGCACCATATCGCTGTTGTGAGCGGTTCGGGCCATGGTCGCTTCCAAGGTCGAACGAACCCCGGAGGGCAGTTGGCGGATATCCCCGATGACCCGCAGCCGAATGTTCTGCGCCAGCAGGCTGTCGAGTTCCTGGGCGAGGAAGCGGTTGAGCAACTCCATGAGGGAACGCACCTCGTCGGCCGGCCGACCCCAGTTCTCCGAGCTGAAGGCGTAGAGGGTCAGAAACCGAATTCCCAGTCGACGGCACTCCTCCACCATCGCCTTGGCCGCCTCCACCCCATGGTGATGGCCCAGAATGCGCGGCAGCTGGCGTTGCTCGGCCCAGCGACCGTTACCGTCCATGATGATGGCGAGATGTTCAGGCACACGCATGCCGCTGTCCAGTTCCAGGTTCTTCACGCCTTATGTAAAATTGCAACGTTACCATAACGCCGAATTACCGGCAACACTTGCAAACAGCGGCCGGCGCAAAACATTCGTCCGGCCGGAAAAAAAAGGGCGCCGCTGGGGACGCCCTTCTGCCAAACCGATATCCAGGCGGCCGCCTGTTGGCCGAACCGCATCAAATCTCCATGATTTCCTTTTCCTTGACGACGACCACCTCATCGACTTTTTTAACGAACTGGTCGGTCAGGTCCTGAACTTCCTTTTCGCCCCGCTTCTGCTCGTCTTCGCTGATTTCCTTGTCCTTCTGCAGCTTTTTGAAACCGTCGTTGGCGTCCCTGCGGTTATTCCGGATGGCCACCTTGGTCTCTTCTCCCATCTTGCGCACCGCCTTGACCATCTCCTTGCGCCGCTCTTCGGTGAGGGGCGGGATGACGATGCGCACCAGGACACCGTCCGAGGACGGATTCAAGCCCAAATCGGATTTAAGGATGGCCTTTTCGATGGCCGGCAGCAGATTTTTCTCCCAGGGCTGAATGGTAATCAGGCGCGGTTCGGGAACCGCCAGGGTCCCGACCTGGCTCAACGGCGTCGGAGTACCGTAATAATCGACCCGCACCTCGTCCAGCAGCGCCGTCGAAGCGCGACCGGTGCGCACCCGGGTCAGATCCTTCTTCAGGGCTTCGATGGCTTTTTCCATGTTGTTGCGGGATTTCTTTATGACATCATTATACATGACAGTCATTCTCCTTTAACAATGGTGCCGATATCCTCACCAAGAACCGCCCGCTTGATATTGCCGCGGCGGGACAACTGGAAGACGACGATGGGCAAATCGTTGTCCATACACAGGGAGGTAGCGGTGGCGTCCATAACCTTGAGCCCTTTTTTCAACACGTCGAGATAGCTCAGCTCATGGAATTTGACCGCGGTTTGATCCTTGCAGGGATCCGCGCTGTACACTCCATCGACTTTGGTCGCCTTGAGAATGACTTCGGCGCCGATTTCCATGGCCCGCAGACTCGCTGCCGTATCGGTGGTGAAATAGGGGTTGCCGGTACCGCCGCCGAGGATCACTACCCGACCCTTTTCCAGATGGCGCACGGCCCGGCGCCGGATGTAGGGTTCGGCCACTTCACGCATTTCGATGGCGGTCTGCACGCGGGTCATGACGCCGATCTGCTCCAAGGCGTCCTGGAGAGCCAGGCTGTTCATGATGGTAGCCAGCATGCCCATGTAATCGGCCCCGGCACGATCCATGCCACTCGCTGCGGCGGCCATGCCGCGGAAGATATTCCCCCCACCGATGACCACCGCGACCTGGACCCCCAGTTCAACGACCTCCCGGATTTCAGCGGCGATGTCGGCAATGACCTGAGGATCGATGCCGAAGCCTCGATCCCCGGCCAGAGCCTCGCCACTCAGCTTGAGAAGAATGCGACGATATTTTGGTTCAGGTTCCACCATGGCAGTATCCAGCCTATTTGGTCATTGCTGCGACTTCAGCCGCAAAGTCGTCTTCCCTTTTTTCCAGACCTTCGCCGAGTTGGAGGCGGACATAAGCCTTCAACTCAACCGGTGCCCCCACTTCCTTGGCCACGGCGGCCACAATTTGGGCTACCTTCTGATCGGGGTCGATGACAAAAGCCTGTTCCAGCAGACAAATTTCACCGAAGTACTTGTTAACCTGGCCTTCGATGATTTTGTCCACGATGTTGGCCGGCTTGCCGCTGGCCAGCGCTTTCTCGCGCATGATGCCCTTTTCCCGCTCAAGCTCCTCGGCCCGAACCTCATCCCGGCAGAGATATTGGGGATTGGCCGCCGCGACATGCATGGCCAGATTGTGCCCGAGGGCCGCGATCCGCTCATCATCTGCCGCCGGAGTCTCCAAAGCGACCAGCACGCCGATCTTGCCTGCGCCATGGACATAGCAGGCGACCAGGCCGGAGGCCACTTCCAGACGGCTGAAGCGGCGCACATTGATGTTCTCGCCAATGGTGGCGATCTGGTGGGTCTGCTCTTCAGCGACGGTGCGGCCCGTACCGGGATAGTCTGCAGCCAGCAGAGCTGCCAGGTCAGCCGGAGCAGCCAACTGCACAGCCTTCACCACACCGTCGACAAAATTCTGGAAGTTTTCATTTTTGGCGACAAAATCGGTTTCGGCATTGACCTCGGCAACCACGCCGCAGCCCTGCCCGCCCTGACCGGCCACCAAACCTTCGGCCGCCACCCGGCCGGCTTTTTTTGCCGCCGCGGAAAGGCCCTTCTTACGCAGAATGTCGACCGCCGCCTCCATATCGCCCTGGGCCTCGGTCAGTGCCTTTTTGCAATCCATCATGCCGGCACCGGTCTTGGTGCGCAACTCGGAAACCATCGCTGCTGTGATATTCACCTGTATTCCCTCCTCGTGCTGCAGCTTCGGCAAGGCTGCCGGCCCTCCCGAAGCCGTCGGGACATCCCCGGATATGCGAGAAAAAGGCGGCCAGTCAACCCGGCCGCCTGGTTCAAATCAAGTCGCGCCGAACCTTAGGCGTCGGCCGCGGACTCCTCGGCCGCTGCCTCGGCCAGTTTTTCCGCCTCGGCGCCGGCCATTTCAGCCCCGTCCACATCGGAACGCAGGGCTACTTCCCGGTCCTGCGAACCTTCCACGCAAGCATCGGCCATTTTGGAAGCGAACAGGCGGATGGCGCGGATGGCGTCGTCATTGCCGGGGATGATGTAATCCACTTCGTCCGGATCGCAGTTGGTGTCCACGACGGCAACCACGGGAATGCCCAACTTGCGGGCTTCCTTGACGGCAATGGCTTCTTTTTTCGGATCGATGACGAAGATGGCGCCGGGCAGTTTGTTCATACCCTTGATGCCGCCCAGGGTTTTTTCAAGCTTCTCCCGTTCGCGCTCCAGACCGAGGGCTTCTTTCTTGGTCAGCAATTGGTAGGTGCCGTCCTGGGACATGGTTTCGATCTTCTTCAGACGCTCAATGCTCTTTTTGATGGTGGAAAAGTTCGTCAGCATGCCGCCCAACCAGCGGTTGTCGACAAAAAACTGGCCCGCCCGCAGGGTTTCCTCGCGGATGGCGTCCTGGGCCTGCTTTTTGGTGCCGACGAAAAGGACCTTGTCGCCGTTTTGCACCGTCTGCCGCAAGAAGCTGTAGGCATCCCTGAAGTAGCGTACGGTCTTCTGCAGATCGATGATATAGATGCCGTTGCGAGCCCCAAAAATATAGGGCTTCATCTTGGGGTTCCAGCGCTTGGTCTGATGGCCGAAATGGACCCCGGCCTCCAGCAGTTGTTTCATGGAAATCTGTGCCACGTTGATGCTCCTTTTCCGATTGGTTGTTGCCTCCGCATCCGGTCGGCCCCGCGGGCCCTCCATCACCATGATGGGCACCAGCACCGCAGGTCGGGATGCGTGCGTTATGTGAACGCCAATACGTACCATGGAAGAACTGCCATGGCAAGCCTAAAATCCCTCTTAATCCCGGTTTACAGGCGCCCGCAACTGTATTAACATGCCGGGCCATGTCCTCCTTTCGCCTGTATCGTTATTTTTTGCGGGAAGCCTCGGCGCCCATGGTTCTCGGCCTGACGGTGCTGACCCTGGTGCTCCTCATGGGCCGCCTGCTGCGCCTGATGGAACTGGTTGTCAACAAGGGCGTCCCGCTGCGGGAAATACTCACGCTGGTGGCCTGCCTGCTGCCCGGTTTCCTCATCGTCAGTTTGCCGCTGTCTTTTCTTTTGGGAATCATGATGGGGTTTGGACGCCTGTCGGCGGACGGCGAAATCCTGGCCATGAAATCGAGCGGCATCGGCCTGTGGTCCATGACCAAGCCGATTCTCGGCCTTGGTCTGCTGGTCTCCCTGATGACCGCCGGCTTGACCACCACCCTCAAACCCATCGGCGAGCGGGTCTTCCGGCAACGTCTGTTTCAAATCACCACCAGCCGTGCCAACATCGGCATCATGCCGCAGATCTTCAACAATGAATTTCCGGGACTGGTGCTTTACGCCAACGAAGCCGACGAACGCAGCGGCATCATGACCGGTGTATTCATCTCCGACGAACGTGCCGATGCCATGCCCAGCCTGATTCTGGCCCGAACCGGCCAGGTTCTGTCCAATCCCCGGGATCTGACCTTGACCCTGCGGCTTGAAAACGGCACCCTGCACCGCCAGTCGCGGCAGGCTTCGGGCCGTTCCTTTCAGGTGATCGGCTTTGCCACCTACGACATCAATCTCGATCTGACACCGACCGGCAACAGCCTGGAACAGGGCGAAGTGAAGCAGAAGGAAATGAAGCTGGATGACCTGCATCGTGCCTTGAAAAAATCGCCTGCCGCCGAAGAGCGACGGCAACTCAGGGTCGACTTTCATGAACGCTTGAGCCTCGCCGTGGCTCCCCTGCTGTTCGCCCTGCTTGGCGCTCCCCTCGGCATCCAGCCGTTGCGTTCCGGGCGCGGCAGCGGCTTTGCCGTCGGCCTGCTCGTCTTTCTGACCTATTACCTGCTTCACTCCCTGGCCAATACCCTGACCAGCGAAGGCGCCTTGCCCGTCTTTGCCCTTTGGCTGCCGAATCTGCTGTTCCTGCTGGCAGCCCTGGTCACCTGGCACCGCGCCAATCAGGAGCGCCCCTTGCCCCTGGCAGCTACCTGCGGCCATATTGCCGGCTGGCTGGCCGAGCGCCTGCGCCGGTGGGAGAAGCCATCTTGAAACTCATTCAGCGTTACCTGCTCGACATCTTCCTGCGGCGTTTCGCCCTGGCCCTGGCGGTTTTTGTGGGCCTCTACCTGCTCATCGAATTCTTCGAACGAGTCGACAACTTCATCGAGCACCAAGCCGCTCCGTCCCTGTATGTCGCCTACTTTCTCAACAAAATCCCCTTGATCATCAGCCAGGTCTCCCCCCTCGCCTGCCTGATGGGCGTGTTCATGACCCTGGGCGGCCTGAACCGCAGCAATGAATTGGCGGCCATGCAGGCCGGCGGCATCAGCCTGCGGCGCATCGTCGCCCCCATGTTGCTGTTCGCCGTCGGCATGACCCTGCTGATGCTGGCGGCCAACGAATACCTGGTGCCGGAAACGGTCCGGAAATCGAACTACATTTTGCGCTCCCGGGTGGCCGGGCGGCCGAGCGCCGTTTTTCGCCGCGACAATATCTGGCTGCGGGAAGGCCAGAAAATCATCCATATCCGCCTGGCGGAACCGGAAATCCAATCCCTGCAAGGTGTCACCATTTTGCAATTTGATGAACTCTTCCGGGTTCAGCAACGCACCGACGCCATGTCCGCCATTTATGCGGAGCGGGGATGGCAGGCCCGGGAGGTCACCGAACGTCAATTTGCAGTGCAGACCGGCGATCTGCTGGAAGAGCGGCGACTACCTGAAAGACCTTTGGCCCTGGCTCTGGTTCCGGACGATTTCCGGGTGCCCGGCAACCGCCGCAACGAAGACCTGACCATCAGCGAACTGGCCAGATTGGCCTCCAAACTGAAAAAAGAGGGCTATAATCCCCTACGCTTCCAAGTCGACATGCATGCACGGATTGCCGGCCCCTTTGCCAATATCATCATGGCGTTTTTGGCCGTGCCCTTTGCCATCCGTAAAGGCCGGGGCATCAGCCTGGGCCTCGGAATCGCCCTGAGTATCGGCATCGGCACCACCTATTTCATCGTCCATGCGGCTTTGCTTGCCTTCGGCTATTCCGCGACCTTTCCGCCGCTGGTGGCAGCCTGGGCCGCCAACCTGCTCTTTGTTCTGGCTGCCGCCTGGCTGTTTCTGACCACGGACACCTGAGGACGCGAGGCAATGCTGCGGGAGTTCCCCTCTCTCAGAACAAGAGGGGACGGGGGAGATGGGATCCCGGCGGGATCGGAAGAGGTGTTCATGAGCGCAAAACGACAGGTCGCTGCGCAATTCAAGCGCCCGCCTGTCCGTCCGGTCATCGACCGGCCGCCGGCTTTCTGTGCCAGGCCCAGGCCGTCTCCAGAATCTGTTGAATGTTCCCGAAGGCCGGCTGCCAGGCCAGAGCCGTGCGAGCCAGGGTTGCATCCGCCACCAGCACCGGAGGATCACCAGCCCGCCGCGGCTGCCATTCAAAGGGGATGGAGGTACCGGTGACCTGCTCTGCCGCACGGATAATCTCCAGGATGGAAAAGCCCCGGCCATTGCCCAGATTGAAACCATGGGCGCCCGGTTCCCGGTCCATGAAATGCAAAGCCTGCAGATGCGCCCGGCAAAGATCATGGACATGAATGTAATCACGCACGCAGGTGCCGTCCGGAGTCGGATAATCGCTGCCGAAAATCTTCAACCCACGACCCGGATCCAGGACCGCTTTGAGAACGTTGGGAATCAGATGGGTTTCCGGGTCGTGCTCTTCACCCAGGGCCGCATCCGGATCGGCCCCGGCGGCGTTGAAATAGCGCAGACTGACGGAATGCAGCCCATAAGCGACGGCATAATCACGCAACACGTGCTCGACCATCAATTTGGTCTCACCGTAGGGATTGATGGGCTGTTGGGGGTGGGATTCATCGATCCGGTCTGCAACCGGATTGCCGAAGGTAGCGGCCGAGGAGGAAAAAACGAATCGTTTCACCCCGGCGGCACGCATGGCATCGAGCAGGTTCAAGGTTCCGACGACGTTGTTACGGTAATATTGCGCCGGCTGCCGGACCGATTCTCCAACCAGGGATTTGGCGGAAAAATGCATGACCGCGTCAAAGCTCTGCGCTGCAAACAGCTGCCTCAGTCCTGCTTCATCAAGCAGATCTCCCACGACCAGCCGACCGCCATGCACGGCCCAGGCATGCCCGGTGGACAGGTTGTCGAAGGTGGTAACCTCGTATCCTTCCCCGACCAGCATTTTGACCATGTGCGAACCGATGTAACCGGCACCGCCGCACACCAGAATATGCATGCCCCCTCCTCTCCAATGCCGACGTTTTGAAGGCTGCTACGGCCGCAGACTGCCGAAGTAATCCCGGTACCAGGCTACGAACCGGGCCACACCCTCTTCAATGCTGGTTGCCGGTCTGAAGCCGACATCCCGGTTCAGGTCATCCACATCGGCGTAGGTGGCCGGCACGTCCCCGGGCTGCATGGGCAGATAGTTTTTATCCGCCTTCCGGCCCAGAGCATTTTCCAGCACCTCGATGAGATGCAGCAATTCGACGGGGTTGTTATTGCCGATGTTGTAAAGCCGGTAAGGTGCGGCACTGGTGCCGGGATCGGGATGATTGCCGTTCCATTGGGGATTGGGCGCCGCGGTATGATCCAGGGTGCGCACCACCCCTTCGACGATATCATCGATAAAGGTAAAATCCCGACGCATGTGCCCATGATTGAACACGTCGATGGGGCGCCCCTCCAGGATGGCCCGAGTGAACAGGAACAGGGCCATATCCGGACGCCCCCACGGCCCGTAAACGGTAAAAAAGCGCAGCCCGGTCACCGGCAACCCGTACAGGTGCGCATAGGTGTGGGCCATGAGTTCATTGGCTTTTTTGCTGGCCGCATAAAGGGAAACGGGATGATCGACATTGTCGTGGACCGAAAAAGGCATTCGGGTGCTGGCACCGTATACCGATGACGAAGACGCGTACACCAGGTGTTCGACGCCGTTATGACGACAGCCCTCGAGAACATTCAGAAAACCGACCAGGTTGCTGTCCACATAGGCGTGGGGGTTCTGCAACGAGTAGCGCACTCCGGCCTGGGCGGCCAAATTGACCACCCGGTCGAACTTTTCCGAGGCAAACAGCTCGGCCATCGCGGACCGATCCGCGAGGTCCAGCCGCACAAACCGAAAGGCCGGTTGCTCCTGCAACCGGCGAAGGCGGGCTTCCTTGAGGCTGACGTCGTAATAGGTATTGAGGTTGTCCAACCCCACCACCTGGTCGCCCCGCCCGAGCAGGACCTGGGAGAGATGAAAGCCGATAAAGCCGGCAGCGCCGGTTACGAGTATTTTAGCCACAAGTCGACTCCTGAAGCTTTTCCATTGGTTGCCAACACCTCACACTCTTTACCAAGCCGATGCCACCGGAAAGCAGGGCACGTTCCCCTAGGCCGGCGCCTTGCGTGGGAGCCATCCCCAGTCAGCAACAGCGCAGGTCTCAGCCGCGGCGGCCGATTCCCTGATATTCGAAACCGGACTGTTTGACCTGAACCGGTTCGTACTGATTGCGGCCATCGAAAATGATGGGTTGCCGCATAATCTTGTGCATGGCATGGAAGTCAGGGGTCCGGAACGGTTTCCATTCCGTAACCAGCACCAGGGCGTCAACCCCTTGCAATGCATCATATTGGTGGCCGGCCAGCGTCAGGTCCCCCTGCTCGAACCACATTTGGGGCAACTGACGGCGGGCGGCGTCCATGGCCACCGGATCGTAGGCACGCACCTTGGCACCGGCACCGATGAGTTCGTGCAACAGCGTCACGGCGGGGGCTTCCCGCAGATCATCCGTGCCGGGTTTGAAGGCCAGCCCCCAGAGACCGAAAGTCAGGCCGCTGAGATCGTGACCGAAGCGCCGGACAATTTTTTCGAACAACACGCGCCGCTGGCGCTGATTGCGCTCTTCCACGGAGCGCAGCAATTGGGGATCAAAGCGGCTGGCCTGCGCCAGGTGAATCAAGGCCTTGACGTCCTTGGGAAAACAGGACCCACCGTAACCGCAGCCGGGATAGATGAAGGAATAGCCGATACGACTGTCCGAACCGATGCCGCGTCGAACATGTTCCACATCCACCCCCAACAGATCGCAGAGGTTGGCGATCTCGTTGATAAAGGATATCTTGGTGGCCAGCATGGCGTTGGCGGCGTATTTGGTCATTTCCGCGTCGCGCACCCCCATGTAGAGAGTACGATCACTGTTGCGGTTGAAAGGCGCATACAGCTGCCGCATGGTTTCCCGCGCCCGATCGCTGTCGGTGCCGACGATGATCCGATCCGGGCGCATGAAGTCCTCAATGGCCGCGCCTTCCTTGAGAAACTCGGGATTGCTGACCACATCGAACGCAACCTGCAGATTGCGGTCCTCAAGTTGGGCCTGGATGGCGGCACGGACTTTCTCCGCTGTGCCGACGGGAACCGTGGACTTGTCGACAATGACGGCATAGTTCTCCAGCAGGCGCCCAATCTCGCCCGCAACCCCCATCACCTGACTGAGATCGGCGCTGCCGTCGCCGTTGGCGGGCGTGCCGACGGCAATAAAAAACACCTGGCTGTCCGCCATGGCTTCCGCCAGTGAGCAGGTAAAGCGCAATCGCCCTTCCTTGACGTTGCGAATCACCATATCTTCCAACCCCGGTTCATAAATAGGGATTCGTCCCTGGAGCATCTGCGCCACCTTGTCGGGATCGTTGTCGACACAGATGACGGTGTTGCCCATTTCCGCAAAGCAGGTGCCGGTGACCAGACCGACGTAGCCGGTGCCAATGACAGTGAGGTTCATGGATGGTTCCTTTGAAAAGAATCAGCTCGCCTGAAGGCGAAATGGGACTTACGGATTGTAGGCTTGAGCTTTCGCCCGCCACCCTGCAATGGCGGTGGCTACACCGGTCGGCAGGGGATGGTCCTGAAAAACTTCGAGAGAACGAGGGAGATAACGCTTGAGAGCGCGGGAGCTGTGCCCGTCGCTGCCGAAGCAATCATAATGACCGGCGGCGAGATTGCGCAGAGCCTGGCTTTGCACCGGGCGACCATACCAACCCACCAGACTGGAAAGGTTGCCCTGCATCAGGCATCCCATGCCCCGCAGGGAGGAACGCAAGCTGTCGTCCAGCAATGGCTCCCTGACCAAATTGAGGCTACGAAAAGGACGCAGGCGGCCGAGACGCTGACCAAGACGCTGCGCAAAGCCCGGAGGTTCGGACCAATCCAGCAGCGGGCAACGCTCGGGATGGGCCAGCATGGGGGTATAACCCTTGCGAACCAGTTTGAAAAGGCTTTCCTTGACCAATTCAGCATGGATCTGAATCGGCGCTTCGACCAACACCAACCGGGTCTTTCCCAAAGTCTGCAGCGGACCGATCCGATCCGGAAAAAAATCATCCAGATAGTATTCCATGCCGGGCCAGAGTCGCAGGGGAATGCCTGCCCTCTGCAACACCTGTTGCAGTTCGGCAACGGCCTTGACCACCTGCGTCGGGCTGGTCTCATAGGCACCTCGCATGCAATGCGGGGTGCAGTACACCTCCTTGAAGCCGCATTCGGCCAGCACCCGGGCCATGGCCACGGATTCATCGAGGGTGCCGGGGCCGTCGTCCAGGTTGGGCAGCAGGTGGCAATGCCAGTCAATCATAGGGATAAAAGTACCAAAGGTGTGGCGCGGGCATGCCGAGCCGATAGGGGAAAAAGCGTACCCCGGCCGCTCCTTCCAAAAAACCGGAAAAAGCGCCTGCAAACTGCCTGAGGAATGCTCCCCGCCGGCAGTTTGCAAACAGTCATTTACGCCGGAACACGCGACTGAACAGATTGCGAACCCGGTTCATGGGTTCAATTTCGACCTGTTCGTCGCTGTAGTAGCCGTAACCATAACCGTATCCGTAACCATATCCACCATAACGGCCACCATAGTAGCCGGAGCCTTTATGGGCCTTGTCGTTGAACACCAACCCGACCAAGGGTGCACTGACATTACTCAGAATCTCCTTGACCCGGCGGGCGGCCTTTTGCGATACCGCGCCGACTTCCAGCATCCAGACCACCTGGTCGGCTACGGAGGTGAGCACGGTGGCGTCGGTCACCGCCAGCACCGGAGGCGCGTCCAACAGGATGATGTCATAACGGTCTCGCAGTTCGTCGATGAGGCTGTGCATCCGATCCGAACCCAGCAACTCAGCCGGGTTGGGCGGGGTGGTCCCCGCCGGAAGGAAATCCAGCCGGAACAAACCGGTATGCCGGATCACGTCCTCCACCTTAACGTCCCCGACCAGAACTTCGGTGAGGCCGTCACTGCGGGTGCCGCCGAACATGTCTTCCAGGGTCGGCTTGCGCAGGTCGCATCCCACCAGCAATACCCGCTCACCGGTCTGGGCCAGAGTCACGGCCAGATTGCCGGAGAGAGTGGTTTTGCCTTCACCGGGAAATGCGCTGGTTACCAACAGCACCTTCTTTTCCCGACCAAGAGCCGAGAAATGCAGGGCGGTGCGCAGGCTGCGGAACGCCTCGGCGGCGGCGGATTTGGGTTTGAACTGGGCAATCAGAACGCGGCGTTTGGCGCGTTCGACAAACCTTTCGCGCCCCCGCTCCTCTTTGGAATCTTCCAGACCGATAAACGGGATGACCGACAACAGGGGCAAACCGAGCAGACGTTGCGCCGCCTCGCCATCCTTGAGGCTATCGTCCAGATAGTCGAAGAAAAAGGCCAGGCCGAGGCCGGCCATGACTCCCACCACCAGCCCCAACAGCAGGTTTTTCGCCTTTTGCGGCTTCACCGGACGATCCGGTTTTATGGCCGGATCGATGACATTGATGTTGCTGATGGTCGCGGCCCTGGCCAGCCGGGCTTCTTCATGCTTTTGCAGCAAAAAGGTGTAGATATCGGCATTGACCTTGGCGCTCCGGGTCAAGCGGGCCAAATCCCGTTCGGCGGCCGGCAATTGCCGGGCCCGCTCTTCGTAGCCGGCCAATTCCGACTGCAGATCGCTGCTCTGGCGCTCCAACCCGGCCAGCAACTGACGATAGGTGGACAGCATTTTGTGCTGAATCTGGGAAATCTGCCCCTGGATCATTTGCACTTCCGGATGCGCCTCGGTCAGATCGATGAGCAACCGCCGCTTTTCCACCTCAAGCTGGGCCAACCGCCCGGCCATGGAGGAGACCACCGGATCATCCATCAGCACGGCCGGAACATAGCTCTGCTGACGGGACATGGCTTCTTCCAGAGAGGCCACGGCAAATTGCGCCTGGCTGCGACTCAGTTCGACGGCGGCGCGGCCTTTTTCCCGCTCGGTCATCAGTCCCAACAGGCTGGCCGCTTCGCTGCCCAACTCCACCACCCCCGCCGCCTGCTTATAGTTTTCCAAATCCTTTTCAGCCGAATCCAGGTTTTCGCGTACGGTGGTCAACTGCTGAGCAATAAACTCCACCGACTTGTTCGCTTCCTGGGACTTGAGGGCGACGTTACGCTCCAGGTAAATTTCCGCCAGGGCATTGACCACCTGTTGGGCAACCAACGGATCGGTGTGCCGATAGGTTACCTCGATGATATTGGTTCCCTTGCCCACTTCGCTGGCCTTGATCCCATCGCGGAGCGCCTTCACAGGAGCCTGAAAAGGACGAATTTCCAGTTGCAACCGATCCCCTTGGGTGGCGGTCAGTTCGGCCACCAAAAGACTCAGGGGACCCTGCGCAAACAGTCTGCCGACCTGCCCCTCGCCCAGGTTGCGACCGTTGTTGTCCAGAACCTTGAAACGGTTGGCGGCCACGACCTGCAACTCATAGTGCGGCTCCTCGGCGGTGGACACAAACTCCAGCAGTTTCAGGCTGCGTTCCTTGGGTGCGGTGATCTTCCAATCAAGATGGAGCCGCCGGACGACCTCTTCCATGTTGGTACGTGAACGCAGAATTTCAATTTCCGTCTGTACCGGGTTCTCCCGGGTCAGGCCCAGATCGTCCAGCAGACCGGTCCCCTTGACCTTTTCGTCTCGGATATGCAGGGAGGTTTTGGCCTCGTAGAGAGGAGCGGCAAAGAAGGTATACAGGACCACAGCCAGGAAAACCCCGCCCAACCCCCAGAAAAAGGATTTGCGGCGCCGATACAGCACCTGCAGATAGTCCTGAAGATGGACCTCTTCACCCTCCAGGTAGTCCCGGCGGTCCGATTCGTTTACATATTCCATGAATTCATCCCAAAAATAACGGCATTCGAGCGCGTCATGCCGCCCGGCGGCGCCCGGCTAATTGCGTTTCAGGTACTGGATCTGAACAAAGGGTTGCAACACGGCGCTGATGGCCTGCAGAGATGGCAGGATCTCCTGAATGGCCTGGTTCCAGGAACCGACCCGACTGCGTGGAACATACAGGATATCCCCCTCCATGAGGGCGAAGGGCATGGCCTGACCGCGCATGATTCGGTTCAAATCGACCACGATCAACTCGCCACGGGTCGGGGACAGGGAGCGGATGATGCGCACATGACTCTCCTGGGCTCGCGCTTCCTGGATGCCGGCACTGGTCAGAGCCTGGGCGAGATTGAGACGACCGTTGGGCATGGCCACCGGTCCCGGTTTCTCGACGGCGCCGAAAACAAAAACATTCTGGTTGCGATCGTCGGGAACATAGATGACATCTTCGGCCTGCAGCCAGGTGTTCTGATCCCGATCGCCCTCCTGCAGCAATCGATAGATGTCCACCGCAATGGTCTGCCCGCTGCGGATCAGGCGCGCGCTGCGCAAGTTGGCGCTGTCCCGCAGACCGTTGCCGAGGGCCAGACCCTCCACCAGGGACAGGGGTCGATCCATGTAATAGGTTCCGGGCGTGGTGAATTGACCGAGCAGGTACAGGGACTGGCTGCGGTAGTCGATCACTTCCACGATCACCCAGGGTTCCTGCAGATAGGTCCGGAAAGCCTTCTGCAGGCGGTTGCGCGCCTCATGGACGGTCAAGCCGGCGACGGTCACCTCCCCGACCAGGGGCAAATGTACCCGCCCCTTACCATCCACGCGACTGCCGGCGATGCGATTGTTCCCACCGGCGGCGCCGGGACTGCTGAGATCGGGATGGCCCTTGACGTTGATGAACAAAACATCGTTGGGACCGATGCGATAATCCTTTTCCGGTGCCGTCGTTACAGCTGCTGCGCCCAAGGCGACTTCGACCGACTCGTGTTCCAAAACCGCGGCGTGGCGGCCATCCTGAATGGAAAGAACGCTGCCTGGCGGCAGATCGGTAAAAGAACTGCAACCGGCAAGCAGCTGCAGAACACAGAAAACCCCGAGCCATCGTTTCCCGAATCGACTTGTTTGCATAGGGATGAGCATTTTCCTTCGGTGACATGAACGGCAGGCGAGGCGCCGGCCGGCAAGGTTATAGCTTTCGAATGGAGGTGTTATAACACCCCTCCCCTGAAATTACAATATTTAAATCAACTAATTCGGCACCCAACCGGGAACCTGATCGGCACTAATTCCCCGCGGCGCCGCCCGGCTGCGCGACCCTCACCCAGATGGTCAATCCCGGGCGGGAATTGCCGATGCGACGGCCTTCCTCTTCGGCACCCGCCGGCTCGACGACGTCCATGGCTATGGCTGTCCAACAGTCGAGGGGCACCGTAACATGAGTGACGGCACCGCTGAAACGGGTGGCCTGCAAGACATCCGGCCGGCCGCCAGGTGATATCGGAGTCTCATCGGAGACTTCCAGTTCCAGATCGACCTGGTGCCCCTGCAAGCGGGGGCGGAGGCGCAGCCCGCGGGTCATCTGCTGCAGCTCCACCTGTTGTGCATAATCACTCTGGAAGCCGCCTCCTGCCGACCAGAACGCAACATAGGGTTCCCGCCTGCCAATCAGCAACCAGGCCTCCCGACCGGAGTTCACCCGCAGGGTCTGCATAACCTGCGGCCGGCGATTGCCGATCCGCCGGTCGCGGGAGATCCCTGCAAGGTTTTTGCCACATCCTGCCGCCGCTTCAATCCCATGAGCCTCGGCAGCGCCCATGGTTTGCACCACGCTGACCAGCAAGACCTCACCAAATGCTTCGGCAGGCGCCGCCGACTCGGCACCGAGCGCCACCGACCAAACGGTCAGGGCGCCGCCCAAGAGAAGCAGCAGCCCGGCAAGCATCCGTATCATGACAATTCCTTTCGCCCACAGGCCCCGACCACGGTCAATAGGTCCGCCCCTTCCAGGCTCCGCCGCGGCCGTAAACGAATCGACGGGCGGAATCCACGGTCATGAGGGTGTAGACCAGGCCAGCCAAGGGCAACAGGGCACTGAGAGCCCAAGGCAGCCGATACCAGCGTACCATGGGCATAAAGGTTCGGGTCATGATGCCCCAGGTGGCGGCGCCCGCCAGGCTCAGCCACAGGCAGGCCGTCCCATGGCCGGCCAAAGACAGCCAGATACCGCAGGCCAACGCCAGCGGCGGCCCCATAAAAAGCAACGCCATGCCAAGTACGGTGCCGCCGAGCAGGACCCACGAATGCCGCAACTGCACGAATGCGGTCCGAACCACCATGCGCCATACCGCGCCCAAGCCCTGACAGGGACGTCGACTGACGACCTCCCGTGTAAAACCCAACCAGATGCGCCCGCCGCCGAGGCGGCCATGGTGCTTGATCAGTCTGCCCAGGGAACAGTCATCAATGAGGGCCCCCGCTATTTGCTCCAAACCACCGGCTCTTTGCAATGCGGAGCGTCGCACCAGAACGCACCCCCCGGCGGCACCGGCGGTACGGCGGCCACTGTCGGCCACCCGCCGGAAGGGATACAGCATGGCGAAAAAATACACGAAGGCTGGAACCAGCAATCGCGCCCAGAACCCTTCGTAACGCAGCCAGGCCATGAGGGATACCAGATCGTAGTCTCCGGCGAGGGCTTGTGCCGCCAGGCGGCGCACGCTGTCCGGCGGGTGAGCGATGTCGGCATCGGTGAACAACAGCAATGGAGCACCGTTTTCAGCACTGGCCGCCACACCTTGCTGTAAAGCCCAGAGCTTGCCGGTCCAGCCCGCCGGCCGGTTGGCGGAACGAACCACAGTCAACTTATTGACCGCAGAAATGTTTGCAGCCAGATTATTGGCAACGGTTCCGGTGCCGTCCGTGCTGTGATCATCCACCAGGAGCACCCGCAAACGGCCCGGATAATCCTGGGAAAGCAGGGTAGTCAGGGTTTCCGGTAGGATGTCGGCCTCATCGCGCGCCGGAATCACCACGTCCACGGCCGGCCACAGGCCCGGGCCGGCATGCCTGCCTGCCGCCGGGAGGCGCGGAGCAATGTGCCAGAAGCGCCCGTGACCCAGCCAAAGGACCAGCCAGGCCGCCAGCGACATGAGGGACAGTACCGCAAAAACTACCAGCATTTTCTCAACTCCATGTGCAAGACACTGAAAAAACAATATAAACAGACCGATGCCGGCAACCGGAGCCGGCGTCGAACAAATCGCGGCCGGTTGCCGGCCAGGAAACCGACGGTTCATAAACCAACAGTCAGGGTAAAAACAATACCGGTCGACCCGTGCCGTTCCGCCAAAAAAGCAACGGCGGCGGAATCATCATGAGTCCGTGAGATTCCCCGCATCATCTACATGATCCGGCCACACATTTCAAGCATTAGGACAGCTTTTTTCCAACTCCCCGCAAGGCTGCCTAAACTGGCGCTGCACATCCCGGACCAAATTCTGCGAGGGTCCTGGACCAAAGCACGGCATGGTCGTCAATCTTCGAGCAAGACCGCGGCCCCGGCGCGCTCCATCTCCATCAGGGCCTGGCGGCCGGCCTTCGCATCCACAGCCCGACAGGCGCGTGCCAGCACCACCACCGCAAAGCCTTCCCGCAAGGCATCCAGCACGGTTCGCAGGACGCAAACATCCAGCGCCAAGCCACCCACCCAAAGCCTGCGCACACCCTGGCGCCGCAACTGGCGAGCCAGGCCGGTCTCATGAAAAGCCGACAGCTGATCCTCATCGAAGCGCACCCCTTTACAGACCACTTCGGCGCCCGGCGGACACAAGAGGTCCGGATGGAAAGCAGCTCCCGGAGTATCCTGAACGCAATGAACCGGCCAGTCGCCGCCCGCTGCGCTGAAACTCGGGTGATGCAACGGATGCCAGTCGCGGGACAGGTAGATGGGTCGTCCCTGTGCATGGGCCGCCGCGATCCAGCGGTTGAGCACCGGCACCACTTCGTCGCCGCCGGGGATGGGCAATGCGCCGCCCGGACAGAAATCATTCTGCACGTCGACAACCAACAAGGCATCGCCCTCGCGCAATCGTTCAGCCGGCAAAATCATCGGCACCTCCTCTTACCCAAGAATGTTTCAGAATTTCCCCTGGGAACCTCCAAAACGGATTTGATTCCTCCGGCCGTCTGCATCCGCCCGCCAGACCCTGCCACGAACATCGGACTCGCGATTAAAATATCTCAAGGCAGCCACGCAGACCAGCCTGACTGAAAATAAGGAAAAAAACCTCGCAGACGCTTCTTTAAAAGATGTATAGCCTGCAAAACCAGACATGATAACAAATGAATAATTATAACCGGGTTACCAAAAACACAAGTACACCTTACATGCTTTTCGCACATGCAAAAAATTGACAAATTACGGCGATTCACTATATTTTTAACCTTAATTTGGAAAGACCGGCCCCGCAGCCACACCAATCCGGAAATACATAATCCTAAATCCAACAGGCCGGCCCATCCGCCGCACCCACAAGAGGTCGCACATGCCGATTCATTGGACCAAAAAATTAGCCATCGGGATCCTTATCCTGGTTTCTCATGCCGCAGGCTCCTGGGCAGCGCCCTTGGCGGCTGATGAAGCCTCGGAAATCCGTCGACTTGGGTATTCCATCCAGGTTGGGGCCTTCGCCCGTTATGAAAACGCCGAGCGGTTGGCGGCCAAACTTCAGGATCAGGGCATCGATGCCTACTTTTTCAAAAAAGATGACGGTGTTTTTGCGGTCCGCTTCGGTGATTATTCCACCCGCAGCCAAGCCCGCCAAGCCGCAAAAGCCCTGGCGGTTTCGCGCATCATCGAGTCCTACTATATCACGGCACCCATCGCCGCGCCCCTGCAACCGGTCGGCACCATGCCCCCTGCCGGCGCCGCAAAAACCCCGCCCAAATCCATCTCTCACCCCAAACATACCAATGAACTCGGCGAGGTAGCGGCCCGCACCGCGGAACGCTTTGTCGGCATCCCGTATAAATGGGGCGGCAATACGGTTGTTGAGGGGCTGGATTGCAGCGCATTCGTCAAGGCGGTCTATTATCTTTGCGGCATCAACATTCCCCGCACCTCGGCCGAACAGTTCAAAGCCGGAAAAATGATCCCGGAGACCGACCTTGCCGATGGCGATCTGGTCTTCTTCGGCCACGACAACCAGGTGAGCCACGTAGGCATCTATGTGGGCAACGGCAAATTTGTCCATGCACCCCAGCGCAACGACGAAATAAAAGTGGCCGAACTACAGAGGCCGGGCTTTTCGAAGAGATTTCTCGGTGCCCGCCGTTTCTTCTAGAAGAATGAAAGCCCTCGATAACGAGGGCTTTCGCTTTTCTGGTGTGATTCATTCGGGCAAGGCGGCGCCGCCTCCTGTTTCAAATCGGCAAAACTACCATTCGGGACAAAAATCTGCTAAGGTCGCCTGCGTTCGAAAAGACCGCTCCAGCACACGCCC
The DNA here is from genome assembly GCF_020194955.2 of Desulfuromonas sp. CSMB_57. Taxonomy (GTDB): domain Bacteria; phylum Desulfobacterota; class Desulfuromonadia; order Desulfuromonadales; family Syntrophotaleaceae; genus JAFCIY02. The sequence goes on from NZ_JAFCIY020000006.1 coordinate 250,329, forward strand.
CTCCGAAGGTTAACCGCCGACGGTGAGGCGGGCCGGCACGCAGGTCAAAACCGAGCAATTTTCACCGGAAAGGAATCTTGCCGACCATGTACTGGAATCCCCATATCGAACAGGCCGACCTCCCGACCCTGCGCGCCTTGCAGGCTCAACGCCTGCGCGACACCATTGCACACGCGGAGCGCTCGCCGTTTTACGGGGCGTTGTTCGCAAAGTGCGGCATCAGCACCGATTCCATCCGCAGCGTGGAAGACATTCGACGCTTGCCTTTCACCACCAAGGAAGATCTGCGCAGCCACTTCCCCTACGGTTTTCTGACCGTGGACAAAAAGGATACGGTGCGTTTGCACTGCTCCAGCGGCACCACCGGGAACCCGACGGTCATATTTCATAATCGGCACGATCTGGACAGCTGGTCCAACCTGGTGGCCCGCTCCCTGTATTGCGCCGGGGTGCGCGACACGGATGTTTTCCAAAACATCTGCGGTTATGGCCTGTTCACCGGCGGGTTGGGCTTTCAGTACGGCGCCGAACGCCTCGGCGCGCTGGTCATCCCGGCAGCGGCCGGCAACACTACCCGCCAGATTCGGCTGATGCAGGACTTCGCCACCACGGCCGTACACACTATTCCCAGTTACCTGTTCCGTCTGCATACCGCCTTCGCCGAGATGGGGCTCGACCCCGCTCGCGACACGGCCTTACGCCTGTTCGTCATCGGCGCGGAACCCCATACCGAAGAACAGCGCCGGCGTATCGAGGACCTGTTCGGTGTCAAGGCCTTCAACTCCTACGGCCTGTCGGAAATGAACGGCCCGGGAGTGGCCTTCGAGTGCACCTGCCAGAACGGTCTCCATGTCTGGGAGGACTGTTTTCTGACGGAAATCGTCCATCCCCAGACCCTGGAACCGGTGGTCGAGGGTGAAGTCGGAGAACTGGTGTTTACCACGCTGGATCGCCAGGCCATGCCGCTGGTACGCTACCGGACCCGGGATCTGACCCGTTTTTTACCCGGAACCTGCCCCTGTGGCCGCAACCATCGACGCATCGATCGCATCAGCGGCCGCACGGACGACATGTTCATCGTCAAGGGGTGCAATATTTTCCCCATGCAGATCGAAAAAATCCTGATGCGGTTTGCCCAGGTCGGGACGGATTATCTTATTCTGCTGCAGACCCGGAACGGGGTCGACGAGATCACCATCCAGGTCGAAATGCAGGCCGCCTGGTTTACCGGCGACCTGGCCGCCCTGGAAAAGCTGGCCCGCCAGATCGTGCACGAGGTTCGGGATGAAATCCTGGTGACCCCCACCGTGCAACTGGTGGAACCGGGCAGTCTGCCCAAGAGTGAAGGCAAGGCAGTCCGGGTTCGGGATGAGCGGCAGGCGTGACGTGCCGACGGCAAATGGAAAGCGGGGCGGCCGCCTGAAACGACAGGCAGTCGGCCCCGCAACGAGGAGGGATCAATGATTGCGCATCAATTGTCGATTTTCCTGGAAAACAAGCCCGGTCGACTGGAAAAAGTCACCGCGGTGCTCAAGGACAAGGGCATCAACATCCGGGCCATGACCCTGGCCACCAGTACGGCGGGCTGGGGGATTCTCAACCTGATTGTCGATCGCCCGCAGGAGGCCTGCCGACATTTGTCCGAAACGGGTCATCCGGCGGTATTGCGGGAAATCGTCGTGGTGCGCATGGCGGACCGCCCGGGGGCGCTGCACGACATGCTGGTCCTGCTCGCCAATGCCGGCATCAATGTCCAGAATGCCTACGGAACGGTGCTCGGCGATGGCCAGACGGCGATTCTGATCATCGACGTGGAACATACCGAACATGCCCGTCAGCTGTTTACCGCCGCCGGCGTGGCCACCCTGACGGCGGAAGAAGTCTACTGTGTCTGAGCCCCGAATCCGCCCCGTATCCGCGGCCAAGCGCCCCCTGCTCCGCCTGCTGGCGGCCGCACTGGCAACCCTGTTCTGCCTGGTGCCGGCCAGCCCTTTCGCAACATCGAGCCCGGAACCGCCGCGCCCAAGCCTGGAAGCCCAAATCGGCCAAATGTTGATGGTGGCCTTCCAGGGCTCACACCTGCCCGCCGACCATCCCATTCTGGCGGACATCCGGCAACGCAACCTGGGCGGAGTGATCCTGTTCAATTACGGCGGCAATGCTCAAAAACCCGCCGGCAACATCGAGTCTCCGACGCAACTGCGGGCCCTCACAACCCGGTTGCAGAAGGCCGCGGCCATCCCCCTGCTCATCGCCATCGACCAGGAAGGCGGCCGCATCGTGCGCCTGAAACAGGAGTTCGGCTTTCCCGCCACCGACTCCTTTCAATACCTGGGGCAGCGCAACGATCCGGCCCTGACCCATGATCGCTCGGCGATCATCGCCCGCACCTTGCGCCGCGCCGGGGTCAACCTCAACCTGAGCCCGGTGGTGGATCTGGACAGGAATCGTCACAACCCCGTCATCGGCGGGCTGGAACGAAGCTTCGGCGAAGCCCCGGAGCGGGTCTACCGCCATGCCCGACAGGTGATCCTGGCCCATCACGCCGAGGGTGTGCTTTGCGCCCTGAAACACTTTCCGGGCCACGGCAGTTCCGCCGGAGACTCCCATCACGGCTTCGTGGATGTGACCGATACCTGGTCGGCGGACGAGTTGCTGCCCTACCGCAAGCTGATCGGCGAAGGGCTGGCCGACGTGGTGCTGACCGCCCACGTCTTCAACGGACGGCTCGATCCGGAACATCCCGCCACCCTCTCCGGCCCCGTCATCGACGGGCTGTTGCGCGGCGAACTGGGGTTTGACGGGGTCGTGCTCAGCGACGATCTGACCATGGGCGCCATCACCCGCCACTACACCCATGCCGAGGCGGTGGAGCGGGCCATCCATGCCGGCGTGGACATCCTGCTGATTGCCGACAGCAGCGCCGAAACCACGGCCCGCACCATCGACGTAATCCGGGAACTGGTCGCCCGGGGAGCCGTCAGCCGGGAACGCATCGAACACTCCTATCGCCGCATTCTGGCGCTGAAGCAAAAACTCCGCCGCTGACCGGCGCGGCAGCCATGCGGCCCGCCTCTCACAGAGGCTTGTACCAGACGTTCATGCTCTCCAGTCGCCCGCAGATCTGGGTGTTGTTGCGCAACGTACCGCCGTATTCATACCCTTCCCGGGCGAAAGTGATGTTCATGCCAAAGGAATAGGACCGGGCGATGGTATAGGCGGTGCGGATGCCTTCCCGCCGCACCATGTCTTCCATCCTGGCCAGAAGGGTACCGGCCAGGCCCTGCCCCCGGGACTCGGGCAGGGTGGCGAAATCGGTCATTTCCGCATGTCCCCCGTCCGCGAACAATTCCGCTGAAGCAAGCGCGACCAGCTTCCCTCCTTGCCAGGCACCGACATAGCGCACATGAGTGGCCATGGTTTCCCGCAGATAATCCGCATCGTGAATGGGAAAGGGGTAGCTGTCGAACACCTTGCCGTACAGCTCCGCCGCCTCGGCGACCTCGTCGCTTTGCAACGGCCGCAACCGAAAGGCCTGCTCCCCTTCCGCCATCGGCTGCCGGCCGGTTCCCTGCCGGCCCCGGGCGGTTTTCAGAATGTCCGCAAGTACTTCGGGCCGCGCCTCCCGCTCCCGTTCCGGCTTGAAAAATTTGCCGAGAAACACGCCATCCGCTTCCCCCTTGAACATTCCCGGAATCCGGGCTTCCAGCCGGTAACCGCGCTGCAGAAAGGGCTCCGTCAGGGGTTGCGGAACCTTGGCGAAAATCTTTCCATAGTCCCGTGCCCCGGCAAGTCGCTCCAGGTCATCCAGGATGCCCGGGCAATCCTCCGCCGCCAATTTCATCAGATAGATGCGGTCGTTGGCCGGACCGTGTTGAAGTACGGAGCGACCCCACCGTTCCAGCCGATCAGCCATCCTCGCCTCTCCTTTCCATGCGTGAGTTGTTCTCGGGAGTCAGAGAGATGGTCGGATCGTAATCGGACAACAGCAGTTCAATGCCCGTGGCCTTGGATTCTTCGGCATCCTCAAGCTTGAGTTGCAGTCGGCAGTCACGGCATTGCCGGTTGCAGAAAATGGGTTCGTAGCTGTTGGGTTCCTGATAAGTCGTAATGACCCCCTCAAAATTGCGCAACACCACCTTGTTGGTGGACAGGGAGATCAGGTAATTGGGGTTGAGAGGAATCTTGCCGCCGCCGCCGGGCGCATCGATGACATAGGTCGGCACGGCAAAGCCGCTGGTATGCCCGATGAGGCTCTCCATGATTTCGATGCCCTTGCCGACAGGCGTGCGAAAATGTGTCAACCCCTCGGACAGATCGCACTGGTAGAGATAGTAGGGGCGGACCCGGTTCTCCACCAGCTTGTGCACCAGGGAACGGATGATGCGCTGGCAATCATTGACACCGGACAGCAGTACCGTCTGGTTGCCGAGAGGGATGCCGGCGTCGGCCAACCGGGCCAGAGCCTGACGGGCCGATGCGGTCAACTCTCGGGGATGGTTGAAATGGGTATTGATCCACAGGGGATGATGCCGACGCAGCATGGCCACCAGTTCGTCGGTGATGCGATAGGGCAGCACCACGGGCATGCGCGTACCGAGTCGGACAATCTGCACATGGGGGATATTCCGCAGGGCGGTCAGGATCCAATCCAGGTAGGCATCCGGGAGCATCAGCGGATCCCCGCCGGACAGCAGCACGTCGCGCACCTCGGGGTGTTCGGCGATATAGGCCAACCCCCGTTCGATCTCCTCCTTGCCGGGGATGGAGTCTACATCCCCCACCTTGCGCTTGCGGGTACAGTGCCGGCAGTACATGGCGCAGACATTGCTGACGTGAAACAGCACCCGATCCGGATAACGATGGGTAATCCCCGGCACCGGACTGTCCTGGTCCTCGGCCAGAGGATCAGCCATTTCGTGAGGCTCGACGATCAGTTCCTCGGGCACGGGAAATGCCTGTTTGAAGACCGGATCGTTATAGTAGTCGTCAACGTCGATCAGGGAGAGATAATAGGGGGTTATGCCGAGGGGAAATTTTTCGATGGTACGGGATACATTCTTTTTAAACTCATCTTCCAGCTTTATACCCGTCACCTTTTCGAATGTAGCGACATCACGGACTGAATGCTGAATGTGCCACCGCCAATCGAGCCAGTGTTCCTTGAAGGTGTCATAACTTCCTATCTGCTCTGCGATATGCCTCTGAAACTTGGAATAAGTCATTTTTCTCCTTCCAGAATTAATTTTAATCGAATATACCAGACTCTGGAAGGATTGTCAAACCTGTGATTAAATTTTTTAAATTTTAAAATAGGAAGAATCACCAAGGCAACTGAACGGTGATCGGCGCCGCAGGCGCGATGGACCCGCTTCGCAGGGGCCTGAGGGTCCGGGTGAGATAGGCCACTACCCCATCGAGCTTGGCACCCGGCACCCAGGCCCAGGTTACCAGCAGGGGCCGATGAGCCTCTCTCTGCAGGCAGGCATCCCTTTGGTGTGCCCGCAATGAATCCCGAAGCACTCCCTGACCCACGCGAGCCACCGTCAATGCCGGTTGCTCCCACCAGATGACATACACACCGGTACGATTTTCGAAATAAGGCTGCTCCAGATCGAGACCGAAAAGATCGCACCAATCCCGGTTTTGGCGACGGACCCAGTTCAACTGCATAACAAGCCTCCTTAAGCATATTTTAGTTTACAAATGTGAATCTATCGCAAGCCGCATTATAAATCAATGCAAATTTATCGAAACTAATTGCCGAATTTCCATATTTTTCGGCTCTTCCCCCACTATCGGCGGACGCCGCCGCAACACTTGGTGCAGGCAACCGTTTTCCCAGAAATGTTGCATGATAAAGAGCTTTTACAGGGCATTCATACCTTTGAAAAATCTTGCATGAACCTTTCGATTGTGATAGTTTTCCCGCGATTTACTGGCACCCATGAATGTTGCTCTCCGGGCCATTCACAGCACCACCCTGCTCATCTTGATCATCACTATAACTGCCGATACATGCCCAGCCGCCAAGGAGTCAACCATGGCCGAAGAACTCCAGTCTTTTCTCAATCGCATCCACCAAGAGGGCATCAAAAGCGGCGAGGACGAAGCCCAAAAGATCATCGCCGATGCCCAGGCCAAAGCGGACCTGATCCTCAAGCGGGCCAAAACCGAAGGCGATGAAATTGTCAACCGTGCCAGGAAAGAAGCCGACAACCTGGTCAATCATGGCAAGGAAGCCTTGCGTCTGGCGGCACGCGACACTCTTCTCGGTCTGCGGCACGAGTTGCAGACCCGCATGCAGACCGTATTCCAGGACCTGGCCGGCGAGGCTCTGAGCCCTGCAGCGATTGCCGATGTCCTAGGCGATATCATCAAGAGTTATCAGGCCGCGGGCACGGACAGCTTCAGCCTGGAGGTGCTGCTGCCGGCGGACCGCTGTCAAGAGCTTGAAGCGGCACTGAAGTCCCGGTTGGCGGATAATCTGGTCAAACAGTGCTCCATCGCACCGGCGCCGGGCATCCGGGGCGGTTTCCAGTTGCGTCTGGAAGGGGAGGAAATCCTTTACGACTTCAGCGATGAAGCCCTGGCCGAGGCAATGGGAACCTTTCTGAGCCCGAAACTGGTCGCCCTGCTTAAAGTCTGACCATGGCCACGCAATATTATTTCCTTATCAGTTCGCTGCCGTTGTTGAGATTCGGCGTCACTCCCTTTCTGTCCTCGGCCCGCTTCCTGGAACTGGTGGCCGAACAGGCGGGTCAGGCCCTGGCCGAACAACTGGCGGCGGTCTCCTTGGCACCTGAGGAACCAGGACGGTTCGCCGCCGAGCGCTTCTGGTACGGCATGGAAACCCACATCCGGAACTACCTGCTGCGGGCCAGAAGTCAGAAAACGACCCAGGTCGACCGCTGGCGGCGCCCGGAAAAGGACGTCTTCCCCAGCCTCGACCACCAGCTGCACAAGGCCTTGGGGGCGCCGAACCCCCTGGAACGGGAGCGGCAACTGGATGCCATCCGCTGGGAACTGCTGGATGAACCCCTGATTGGTGAAAACTTTTCGGTGGACGCTTTGGTGGTTTATCGGCTACGCCTGCTGATTGCGGAAAAATGGCAGGCCTTCTCCAGCGACCAAGGGCGCGAGGTCTTGAACGCGCTGGTCGACCAGGCCCGCGAAGAAGCGCGCCGGGTGCGTACCCTCGTCGAGCCGTAACCTGGCCGACGACCACCGGATTACAGAAATCCGGCGGCCCAACTAATCCGGTCCGGATTAACCCTGCAATGCCCTGTTACTTCGATTCCAGGAGAGCAAATGGTCAGGAAACAATATAAAAAAGGCAAGGTTGTCGGCGTCAATGGCAACATGGTCAGCGTCCGCTACGAAACCACGGTCATCCAGAACGAGGTTGCCTACGTTCTGACCGGCAATTGTCGTCTGAAGGGCGAGGTCATCCGGGTACGTGGCGAAGAAGCCGACCTGCAGATCTTCGAGGATACGCGCGACATCAAAATCGGCGACGGGGTGGAGTTTTCCGGAGAGTTGCTCTCTCTCCAACTGGGGCCAGGCCTGTTGACCAAGGTCTTCGACGGTCTGCAGAATCCGCTGCCGAAACTGGCGGAACAGGCCGGCTTCTTTCTGCAGCGCGGCCTGTACCTGGACCCCCTGGATCGGGAGCAGCAATGGGCTTTTACTCCGCAGGTCCAGGTCGGCGCCGTGGTCAGTGCCGGCGATGCGGTCGGAACCGTTCCCGAGGGCCTGTTCCAACACCGGATCATGGTGCCCTTCGCCTGGCCCGGGACCTGGCAGGTGGTCTGGATTGCTCCGACCTCCTACCTGACCGTGGACAACGTGGTCGCCCGTCTCAGCAACGGCCGCGAAGAGCGCCAGATGACCATGGTACAGAGCTGGCCGGTAAAAATTCCCATCGACGCCTACCGAAAAAAGCATCTTCCCGTCGATCCCCTGGTTACCCAGATACGGGTCATCGATACCTTCTTTCCCGTGGCCAAGGGCGGCACATTCTGCGTGCCGGGCCCCTTCGGCGCGGGAAAAACCGTTCTGCAGCACAGCCTGTCGCGCTACTCCGAAGTCGACGTGGTGATCATGGCGGCCTGCGGCGAACGGGCCGGCGAGGTGGTCGAAGTGCTCACCGAATTCCCTGAACTGGAAGATCCGCGCACCGGCCGCAGCCTGATGGACCGCACCATCATCATCTGCAACACCAGCTCCATGCCGGTGGCGGCGCGCGAAACCTCCATCTACACCTCCGTGACCCTGGCGGAATATTATCGCCAGATGGGCCTGCATGTTCTGTTGCTCGCCGATTCGACCTCGCGCTGGGCCCAGGCCCTGCGTGAAATGTCCGGTCGTCTGGAGGAAATCCCCGGCGAGGAGGCCTTCCCCGCCTACCTGGAAACGCGCATCGCCGGGTTCTACGAACGGGCCGGCCTGGTCGAACTCAACGACGCCAGCTTCGGCTCCATCACCATCGGCGGCGCGGTCAGCCCCGCCGGCGGCAACTTCGAGGAACCGGTTACCCAGGGCACCCTGAAGGTGGTCGGCGGTTTCCTCGGTCTGTCCCGGGACCGGGCCAACGCCCGCCGCTACCCGGCCATCAATCCCCTCGACAGCTGGAGCAAATACCATCCGGTAGTGCCCTCGCAAAAAGTGCGGCGGGCCCGCACCGTCCTGCAGCAGGGCAATGACATCAATCAGATGATGAAGGTGGTCGGCGAGGAAGGCACCCCGGTCGAGGACTTCACCCTGTTTCTGAAAAGCGAATTCCTCGATTCCGTATATCTGCAGCAGAACTCCTTCGACGCCATCGATGCGGCCTGTTCGGCGGAGCGGCAGAATTACCTGTTCGAGAAGGTACTCGGCGTCATCGAAGGGCAATTCGACCTGGCCAGTCACGGCGAAGCCCGCAGTTTCTTCCAGAATCTGCGCCAACTTTTCATCGACTGGCACTATACCCCATGGGATTCCGGTGAATTCCGCGCCGCCGAGTCACGCATCGATGAACTTCTTGCAGCAAAGAGGCGTTCATGAAAAAATTCTACCATCATATTGTCCAGATCTCGGGCAACGTCATCACCGTCCTGGCGCCCAACGTGCCCTACTACTCCCTGGCCGAGGTGGTCAGCGATCAAGGCACCTCCCTGGCGCAGGTCATCCGTCTGGACGGCGACCGCGTGTCCCTGCAGGTCTTCGCCGGCAGCCGGGGCATCGCCACGGACAGCCGGGTACGTTTTCTGGGCCATCCCATGCGGGTTTCCGCTTCGGCCAATCTTCTCGGCCGGGTGTTCAACGGTTCCGGTGAGCCCCGTGATGCGGGCCCCCCCCTGTCGGACAACCAGATCGAAATCGGCGGACCTTCCGTGAATCCTTCACGGCGCATTGTGCCGCGCAACATGATTCGCACCGGCCTGCCCATGATCGACCTGTTCAACACCCTGGTCGAAAGCCAGAAGCTGCCCATCTTTTCCTCGGCCGGCGAACCCTACAACGATCTGCTGGCACGCATCGCCATGCAGGCCGAGGTCGACCTGATCCTGGTCGGCGGCATGGGGCTGAAATACGACGATTACCTGTTTTTCCACCAGACCCTGGAAAAACATGGCGCCCTGTCCCGTTCCATCCTCTTCATCCACACCGCCTCCGACCCGGTGGTGGAATGCCTGCTGGTGCCGGACATGGCCCTGGCGGTGGCGGAACATTTCGCGGTCAATGAAAACAAGCGGGTCCTGGTATTGCTGACGGACATGACCAACTTCTGCGACGCCATGAAGGAAATCGCCATCACCATGGAGCAGATCCCTTCCAATCGCGGCTATCCCGGCGACCTCTACAGCCAGTTGGCGTCCCGCTACGAAAAGGCGGTTGATTTCGAAGGCGCCGGCTCCATCACCGTGCTGGCGGTCACCACCATGCCGGGCGACGACGTCACCCATCCGGTGCCGGACAACACCGGCTATATCACCGAGGGCCAGTTTTATCTGAAGCAGGGGCGCATTGAGCCCTTCGGCTCCCTGAGCCGTCTGAAACAGCAGGTCAACGATGCCACGCGGTCCGATCACCGGGCCCTGATGGATACCATGATTCGCCTTTATGCCGATTTCCGTGAGGCCCAGGAAAAGCGGGCCATGGGTTTCCGGGTTTCGGAATGGGATACCAAACTGCTCAAATATGGCGATCTGTTCGAGGCGCGCATGATGGATCTGAGCGTCAATATTCCCCTGGAAAAGGCCCTGGACCTGGGCTGGACCACCCTGGCCGAATGTTTCGAACCGGCCGAAACCGGCATCAAGTCCGACCTGATTGCCCAATATTGGCCCAAGGCCCAATAACGCCTGCCGAATCCGGAACCGAGCGCCATGGCCAAGATCAAACTGACCAAAACCGAACTGAAGGTGCAACGCGATGCGCTGAAGCGCTTTTTGCGCTATCTGCCCACCCTGAAGCTGAAGAAGCAGCAGTTGCAGATGGAGATCCGCCGGGTGCAGCTGGAAATGCAGGATCTCGAAAAGGAAATCCGCGGTTTTGAATCGGAACTGGAAGTGTGGATCGCCTTACTGGGTGGCACCCCAATGGAACACCTCCAGGAACTGTACCAGGTCAATACCTGGCGCACCTCGGTGCGCAACATCGCCGGTATCGACACCCCGGTGTTCGAGAGCCTGGACTTTGAAATCCGCGAGCAGGATCTTTTTGCCGCGCCCTTGTGGCATGACGAGTTGCTGGCGGCGGTGGAACGCCTGACGGTGCTGCGCCTGCGTCAGCAACTGCTCACTGAACAACTCGAGGCCATCGAGCGCGAACTGCAGGTGACCACCCAGCGCGTCAACCTGTTCGAGAAGGTCAAGATTCCGGAAACCGAGGACAACATCCGCCAGATCCAGATCTTCCTCGCGGATCAGCAGTCCAACGCCGTTGGCCGGGCCAAGATCGCCAAAGCCAAGTGCGCGGCCCGGGCCGCGGCGACCTGATGGCAACCACGGGAGCCCTGAACAGGGGTAGAGTCGACCATGATTGAACCGATGAAAAAAATAACCGTGGTCTGCCTGGCCGCGGAGCGGCGCACGACCATCGAGCAGCTCGCCGCTTTGGGCATCGTGCACGTGCAACCGGTGCGCATGGCGGAATCGGAGCAGCTGAAACAACTGCTGGAGCAGCGGGAAGAGATCGAAGAAACCCTGGCCATGCTGCCGGATCTGCCGGCCGTCCGAAGCGCCACGGCAACCCAGGCGGCAACGGTGCCGTCGGCTCCGGACCTGATGGCGGCCATCCATGCCGCGGATCGTCGTCAAACCGAGCTGCGCAAGCAACAAAAAAACTGTCAGGAACGCCTGCAGACCCTGCAACCCTGGGGCGGTTTCGACCCGGCCGCATTGCAGCCCCTGCAGCAGCGGGGCCTGGAGCTGGTTCTGTTCTCGGCGCCGCAAGGCAGCCGGCCCGCCCTGCCGGAGGGGAGCCTGCTGCAGGAAATCTCCACCCGGGACAAGGTCAGCTACTATGCCGCCCTGGTCGCAAGAGGCGTCAGCCTGCCCATGGATCTCATTCCCCTACCCGCAGCCGGTGATGTGGCCGGCCTCGAACAGGAACTGCGGGATCTGGACCAATCTCTGGCTGAAACGCGCGCACGGTTGCTGGATCTGGCACAGCACCGCACCGTGCTGGATCAGGTTCTGGAATCCCTGGCGACCCGCATCCAGTTCTGCGAAGCCCGCGACGGCATGGGCGAGGACGGCGCCTTGGCCTACCTGCAGGGCTATGTACCGGAAAGCCTGTGCGATCCCCTCTGGCAGGCGGCCCGCCGTCACGGCTGGGGCTTGCTGGTCCGGGATCCGGATGCGCATGAGAAGAATATCCCCACTCTGCTGCGCCTGCCGCGCTGGGTGGAACCGGTGCGGCTCATCTTCCAGGGCCTGGGGGTGATCCCCGGCTATCACGAGATCGATATCAGTGCCTGGTTCCTGGTATTTTTTTCCCTGTTTTTCGCCATTCTCATCGGCGATGCCGGCTACGGCGCCATTTTCCTCATCCTCACTTTGCTGCTGCGCAAAAAATTCCCCCATGCGCCCAAGGCACCCTTCTGGCTGTTCGGCGAACTGGCCGTGGGCACCATCATCTGGGGGGTGTTGACCGGCACCTACTTCGGCTGGACCGGCGGCGAGCAAAGCGTCGCTCTCATCGAAGGCCTGGCCCAGGAAACCAACGTCCAGAAACTCTGTTTCGGCCTCGGTGCCATCCACCTGATCCTGGCCCATCTCTGGAACGCCCTGCTCATCGGCCGGAGAGCCCGCGCTCTGAGCGAGCTGGGCTGGGTGCTGGTGTTCATGGGCAACTATTTCCTCGCCGGCAAGATGGTGCTCGGTCAGGAAATCCCCAACAGCCTGCTCTGGAGCCTGTTCGGTCCCGGCATGGCGGCGGTGGTGCTGTTCTCCAAGCCCAGCTACAATCCCCTCAAGGCCATCGCCGGCGGCCTCGGCTCCCTGGCCATGAACATCATCAACAGCTTTGTCGACCTGGTGTCCTATATCCGGCTGTTCGCCGTCAGCGCCGCCACCGTGGCGGTAGCCACCAGCTTCAACGATATGGCTCTGGGGCTGGAACTGGCGCCGTTCTGGAAGGGCTTGGCCATGGCGGTCATTTTGGTGCTGGGTCACGGCCTCAACATTCTGCTGGGCGCCATGGGCGTGCTGGTTCACGGCGTGCGGCTCAACATGCTGGAATTTTCCGGGCATCTGGGCATGGAATGGGCCGGTATTCCCTACCGTCCCCTGAAAAAAAAACCTGAGGATTCCCCGTAATTTCATTTCACGTTAACAGGAGGACACACATGGATCCGCAATTGGCATCCTCGATCGGCAATATCGGCGCATCCGCAGCCCTGGCCCTGGGCGCCATCGGCTCGGCCCTCGGCACCGGTGCCGCGGCCCTGGCCGCCATCGGCGCCTGGAAGAAATGCTATGCGCAAAGCAAGGCGGCGCCCTTTCTGCTGGTCGCCTTCGTCGGCGCCCCCCTTTCCCAGACCATCTACGGCATGATCCTGATGAACACCATCAAAAACGCCGCCCTGGCCAATCCGGCCGCCTGGCCTGCCTGCCTGGGGGCCGGCATCCTCGGTGGCGCCGCCATGGCCATGTCGGCCTGGCTGCAGGGCCGCGCCGGCGCCGGCGCCTCGGATGCCCTGGCGGAAACGGGCAAGGGTTTCGGCAACTACCTGATGGCCCTCGGCGTTATTGAAACCGTGGCCCTGTTCGTCATGGTCTTCATCGGCGGTGCCCTCTGACCGATTGCTGACCAAGCCCCTCTTCGAGCTTCGCAGTTTGCCAAGGCCGTCTCGTCCGTACTTCGTCCGGCGCGGGACGGCCTTTTTTTATGCGCGAACGGTTGTCGTTGTCATGATCGTAATGACGGTCGAGCCATACTACGATTACGATAAAGACCACCTGCTGCTGGTGGCAGGTACATCACCAGATCCCATCACAGGGAGAATTACGGTTCTTCCCCATCCAGGATGCCCTGCAAAACCGTCCGATAGATTTCATAATGCTCCAGAGAATGCACGACGAACAGCACCTTCTCCGGCAAGGATTCCCGCCGCAAAAGGTCCGCGACGGTGCCGATGGCGATGGGACAGGCCCGGGCCACCGGAAAACGATAGCTGCCACAGCTGATGGCGGGAAAGGCGATGGTGCGCAGGCCATGATCGATGGCCAGGCGCAGGCTGTTGCGATAACAGTCGGCCAGTATCCGTTCCGGCTCCGGATCGAGGCCGTACACGGGGCCCACCGTATGAATGATGAAGCGCGCCGGCAAATCAAACCCGGGGGTAATGCGCGCCTCCCCCATGGGGCATTCGCCCAATCGCCGACAGCTTTCCAGCAATCTGGAACCGGCCGCCCAATGGATCAGACCATCGACTCCTCCTCCGCCCTCCAGGGAGCCTTTAGCGGCATTGACAACCGCATCCACCCGCAGGCTGGTGATGTCGCCCCAGATAACCTCCATGCGGCCTGCCAGGGGATATTGTGCCATCATCAAAGGGCTTCCCAGAGATTGGCGGAGCCGCCATGCCGGGCCAGAATGGAGCGCACCGCTTTGCCAAATTCCTCATCGGACCAGGGCAGACAGCGTTCCAAAGCCTGTTGCCAGCGGCTCCGGAACGCCGGGCAGGGATTTTCAACGATAAAGGTACGCTCGCGCCGGCCGCTGCTGCCGTAAAATTGCACCCCGACAAAGGGTTGCCCCGAAAGAACCGCGAGCACCGTCTGATCCGACGGCCGGCGCGGGTTGCACCAGATGGGATAGATGCGTGCAGCGTATTGACCGGCCTTGATCAGAACCACCAGGACTCCGACGCCCTTTTCCAACAGCAGACCGACCCGAACGGCCGGCGGTTTGTCACCCAGCAGGCGGATGGCAGCGGACCGTTCCTTGACAATCAGGGCCGCTTGTGGCTTGGGTGGAGGGCTCAGAGCCATGCCGGCCTCTTCAAAATCCAGGCCGACCAGGACCTGTTCCGCAGAACGTGCAGGAGCCTCCATGATCATTCCGCTTGCCTCCTTAATGGGTGGGGTGGTCTGCGCCGGCGAGCCGGTTGGGCATGCCCTCCTCCGACGGCCTTGCCTACCCGACCGCTTTTCCCTATACTTGAAAAGCATTACATGCCCCCAGACCGAGGCCGTGCGAACTGTGCCACGACCGGAGACGTCACGTCTTTTCTAATCTTAACCGTTATGGCGCAAGATGCAGAATTTTGTTTTTCACAACCCGGTAAAAATCATCTTCGGCCAGGGGACAATTGCCAGCCTTGCGGAACTGGTGCCCGCCCGGGCCCGAGTCATGCTGCTCTACGGCTCCGGGTCCATCAAGGGCAACGGCGTTTACGACCAGGTGATGGCGGCGCTGCGCCATCATCGGGTCGAAGAATTTGGCGGCATCGAACCCAATCCGAGTTATGAGACCTGCATGCGGGCCGTCGCCCAAGCCAGATCCTTCGGCATCGACTTCCTGCTGGCGGCCGGGGGCGGTTCCGTCATGGATGCCACCAAGTTCATCGCCGCCGCCATCCCCCATACCCAGGGGGATCCCTGGGACATGGTGCTGAAAAAGGTCCCGGTCAGCGCGGCGCTGCCCCTGGGCTGCGTGGTGACCGTGCCGGCAACGGGGTCGGAAATGAACCTCAACGCGGTCATTTCCCGCACTGAGACCCAAGAGAAAATCCCCCTTAAAAGCGAACATCTCTATCCGCGTTTTTCCATCCTCGACCCGGACACCACCTTCTCCCTGCCCTATCGGCAACTTGCCAACGGCGTGGTGGATACCTTCGCTCACGTTTGCGAACAATATCTCACCTACCCGGCGAATGCGCCGTTGCAGGATCGGCAGGCCGAGGCCATCCTTCTGACCCTGCTCGAAGAGGCGCCGAAGCTGCACTCCGAAGGGGACGGCTATGCCGTGCGCGCCAACCTCATGTGGTGCGCCACCCAGGCCCTCAACCATAGTCTGTCCTGCGGTGTGCCGGGGGACTGGTCCTCCCACGCCATCGGTCATGACCTGACCGCCCGGTTCGGTCTGGAACACGCCCGGTCCCTGGCCATCGTCCTGCCGGCGGTGCTCAGCCACCAGCGCCATCGCAAGGCCGAAAAGCTGCTCCAATTTGCACGACGCGTCTGGGGCGTGACGGAAACCACGACCGATCAGACCATCGACGCCGCTCTGGCGCGCACCAGGAATTTCTTCGAAACCCTGGGACTGCCGACCAGGTTGCGGGATTACCAAATCAGCCCGGCGGATTGTCGCATCATCGAACAACGTCTCGGCGCCCGGGAGCCTCTCCTTGGCGAGCATCAGGATCTGGGCGCGGCGGATGTGGCCGCAATCCTGGCCCTGGCCGAATAGCAGGCTATCAAGAAACTAATCGGGGTGTTTTCCTGCCGCCGGAGCCCACGGCCCCGGCGCCTTGCCTTGGGAGCTTGTCATGCCACGAAAGGGTATCACCTTGGCCCGGGTTGCCGAAGTCTGTCAGGAACTTCTGAAGGATGGACAGCGGCTGACGGTACGCGCCGTCCAGCATCGCACCGGCGGTTCCATGTCAACGGTCCTGAAGCACCTGCAATGCTGGCAGCACGGCCGCCCCGAGGCCTCTCAGGCGGACCATGGAGAATTCTCGCCCCAGTTGCGCAAGGCACTGCAACGGGAAATTCTGGAGAAAACTGCAACTTTGCAACAGCAATGGCAGGAACGGCTAAGTGCCGGCATGGCCGAGACCGAAACCGCACAGGCCCAGTTGGCCGTAATGGTACAGCGCAACCGGGAACTGACGGACCGATTGGAGCAAATGGAGGCGGCGGCCTGCGATCGTCAACACGAATGGCAGCAGCGCCTGGAACGGTTGCAGCAGCAACTTGACGAGGCCCGTTGCCGCCTGCGGCACCTCGAACAGCAACGGCCCGTTCAGGACGAAGCAGGTGCCGCCACCGTCGCGCCGCCGGAAGATCCGCCATCCCCCCCGGCGACGCAAACCAACCGCCGCAGCCGCAAAAGCGCCGAGCCGGCACCGCAGAAAACCTTCGATTTTTAACGTCGACAACCCGAGCTAGCCCGGCCGCTGAACCGATTTCACCTCCAGGAATTCCTCCAGCCCAAAGCGGCCCATTTCCCGACCGTAGCCCGACTGCTTGAAGCCCCCGAAAGGTGCCAGGGGGTTGAAAGCAGCACCGTTGACATCCACCTGGCCGGCCCGCAACCGCCGCGCCATCCGCAGGGCTTTGGCCTCATCTCCCGACCAGACGGCCGCTGCCAGGCCGTAATCCGAATCGTTGGCCAAGGCCAGGGCATGTTCTTCATCCCGATAGGTAAGAATAGCCAGCACCGGTCCGAAAATTTCCTCCCTGGCAAGGCTCATCTCGGCCGTGACCCGGCCGAACACCGTCGGCTGCACGTAATAGCCCCGTTCCAGGCCGTCCGGCGGCGCTGCGCCGCCCAACAGCAGTTCGGCCCCCTCGGCGATTCCGCGCCGAATATAATCCCTGACTCGTTCACGCTGAACGGCGGAGACCAGCGGACCCAAACGAGCCTGTCCGGCCATGGGGTCGCCGACCGTATAGGCTCGCGCCGCCTCGACGGCCAAGGCGGCTGCCTCTTGGTAGCGGTCTTCCGGTACCAGCATCCGGGTCAGGGCGCTGCAGGTCTGGCCGCTGTTGAAGAAGCAGCCGCCCACTGTTGCTTTCACCGCCGCGGCCAGATCGGCATCCTCCAGAATCACGGAGGGCGATTTGCCGCCCAGTTCCAAGGCGGTGCGCTTGATGGAAGCCGCCGCCAGTTCCATGATGCGCCGGCCGGCCCGGGTCGAGCCGGTGAAGGACACCATGTCTACTCCGGGATGCCCGGCCAGAGCTTCACCAACGGGATGCCCGGGGCCGCTGACCAGGTTGAAAACCCCTGCCGGCAGGCCGACCGCCTCGACGACTTCCGCTAGAATGAAGGCATCCAGGGGCGCCACCTCGCTGGGTTTGACGACCACGGTACAGCCGGCCGCCAGAGCCGCAGCGACCTTGGCGGCGATCTGGTGCAGGGGATAGTTCCAAGGGGTGATGCAGGCCACCACTCCGACCGGTTCGCGTACGATCAGGGATCCACCGAGGGGCTCATCAAAAACATAGTCGCGCGCCAAAGCGGCGAATTGCTGCAGGGTCTGGATGGGCAGGCCGACCTGAATGCGGCGGGACAGCTTCAGCGGCATGCCGAGTTCCGCGGTAATCACCGCCGCCAGTTCCTCCGTGCGATCCTGCAATCCCCGGGCGATGCGCTCCAGATAATCGGCGCGCTGCGCCCCAGGTGTCGCCGACCAGGCGGGCAGTGCTGCCCGGGCCGCCGCCACCGCCAGTTCCACATCCACCGGGCAGCCCGCCGGCACCCTGGCGAAAACCTCCTCGGTGGCCGGATTGACGACCTCGATGGTGGCGCCATTCTGGGAAGCCTGCCATTGTCCATCGATAAACAAGAAGTTGCGTTGCGTCATGTCCTGCTCCTTCCCGGGCGGGCCGAGCCCTGCCCTGCCATGGGTTTCAGATGAATGATGAGACATCAGTATAGCAAAGCCGGACCGACGACCCAACCCCGCAACCGGTTTGCCGGTCAGGTTTGAGAATTCTTCGAGCGGTTGGAGAAAATGGTGCAATGTTGACCGGCATCAAGTTCAATCGGCGTCGATTGAGGCACTATGACCTCACATCAGGACAAAAAAACCCTCACCCCTAAAGCGGGAGCCCATCATGATCCGTGAAATAGTGAAAATCGACGAAGAGAAATGCAACGGTTGCGGTCTGTGCGTACCGGCCTGCGCGGAAGGCGCCATCCAGATTATCGACGGCAAGGCCCGCCTGGTGGCGGACAATCTGTGCGACGGCCTGGGCGCCTGTCTGGGGCACTGCCCCCAGGATGCCATCACCATCGAACGTCGCAATGCGGATCATTTCGATGAAGAGCAGGTGGCCGCCCACCTCAAGACCAACGCCGCGCCGGCGGCCCGGCCCCGCGCCGCCCATGGCGGTTGTCCCTCGGCCCGCCTGCACCACCTGGAACCGCCGGCGACCCAGGAGGACACCGGCGGCAGCCGTCAGTCGCATCTCGGCCATTGGCCCGTGCAACTGCAGTTGGTACCGCCCACGGCTCCCTTCCTGGCGAACGCGGATCTCTTGCTGGCGGCCGACTGCGCACCCTTCGCCTACGCCGATTTTCACCGGGATATTCTGCAGGGCAAAACTCTGCTCATCGGCTGTCCGAAACTGGATGACGGCCAGGCTTACCTGAACCGCCTGACCGCCATCGTGCAGCAAAACCATATCCGGCGCCTGACCGTGGTGCGCATGGAAGTGCCCTGCTGCGCCGGCCTGGTCTCCCTGGCCCAGCAGGCAGTGGCTGCCAGTGGCAAGGATATTCCCGTGGAAACCATCACCATCGGTATCCGCGGCGACCTTAAATAATCGACGCCCCGACACATCCCGTTCCCCACGGCAGCCCGGACCGTTCCGGGCTGCCGGTCGGTTATTCCGCCTGAAACAATCATCAGCCCCCGTGCCGTTGGCAAGCGCCTGAAATCCGATAAAATAAAATCAAGGCTTCATACTGACCGGGACACTCCATCCGACCCATGTCCACTGGGGCCTGTTCCTCACTGCATACAAAGGAGGTCCGGCTATGAAAGGACTGATCATCAAAAACCTGACCCATTGGTGCGACCGTTGGTCGGCGGATCTGGCGGCCCATCTCCATATTCTGGACGCCAGTTATGATGTCCTGATTTTTGATGAACGGCACTCTGAAGAGGAAATCCTGGCCCACCTCCAGGATGCGCCGACGGAACTCTACCACCTCATCGAGGTGGTGCCCGCGCCGGAGGACTGTTGCGATCTAATGGCGGATTCGGGGCTTTGTTACCGCAGAGTGCCTTGAGCAAAGGCAAAAAAAGGCACGTTGATCAGGAGGTTGAATCAACGTGCCAAAAGAAGGAGTTGGATGTTCTGTATGTTTGAAGTCTACCTGTGATCATTGCAGCGGGCTACGTGGCACCTCGTAAAAACCAACCGGCACTGCAACATTACGCTGCTGTGTATTTGAACACCTGCAGGCCAGGATCTTTGCATTCAGGTCAATGCCGTCGAGAAGATTTACGAAATTCCAACACCCTGGCAGTTTTCACCCGTCCACTTCTTTGCTCCAGGCAACTCTGAGGATCGTGCAACACCCTGTCGAATTCCATGAACTGGTCCCAGAACATATCGAACATGGCATGCATGCGCGCCACGGGGTCGTGATACTTTCGCAGTTTCATTTCGATCTGAAACTGCAATCCACGCGCCCGTTGTCGATATTCCTCCGGAAATTCCTCGATGGTGGTACGAATCCATTCTTCCCGCAAAGCCTCGAAACGCTCGGGATCCTGTTGATAAAGTCCGATCAACTCGTCAATGCGGAATTCCGTCGGCTTTTTGTTCGTCAATACCCCCACCTCCCTTCCTGCTTCAAGTCTACCATCGACCAAAGCAGATATCAGCCACGGAAGGAGAGATTTACAAGGCCTGCTGCATGAGGTGCCGGCGAGTCTGAGAGGCACTGGGGGATTGTGTTAGGGACCGGGGTTTTCTCGCAGAAATTCGCGGACCTGGTGGTGAAAGGCTAGCGGTTGGTCGGCATGCAGCCAATGGCCGGCACCGGCCAGAGTCACCATGCGGCAGCGGGGAAAAATTTTACCCAGGGACTCCAATTCGGCCGGCGGCAGATAGTCGGAATGCTCGCCGCGCAAAAACAGGGTCGGAACCTCGACCGGCCTTTCAATGGGCAAAGCCTCCAGGATTTGGTCGTAATTGCGCCGCAGGACCGGAAGGTTGAAGCGCCATTGCAGTCGGCCTTCTGGTGACAATTGGAGGTTTTTCAGCAGAAAGCCGCGCAGGTTGGGGTCGGGCAGGCGCTCTCGAAGCCAGCGATCCGCGGCGCCTCGATTCTCCATGGAATCCAGGGGCAACGCCTGCAGGAGAGCAAAAATCCCATCATGCCGAGGCGGGTTCGGACCGGGGCCGATGTCGGCCACCAGCAGTTGGTCGATGCGCTCCGAGTAATGGGCGGCAAAAAGCATGGCGGTCTTCCCGCCCATGGAATGTCCAAGCAGGTGCACCCGGTCCAATAGGCGGTCATCCAGGAATTTTTCCAGGTCTTCAACCATGGCCCGGTAATCAAAAACCGGACTGTGCGGCGACTGCCCATGATTGCGCTGATCGACGCTGAAAACCTGAAACTCGCCGGAGAGTCGTTGCGCCATCCAGCGCCAGTTGTCGAGGCTGCCGAACAGGCCGTGAAGAACAACCAGTGGAATGCCTTCGCCCTGCACTTCCCAGTTCAGGGCCAGTTTCATAACGACGGGTCCGAAGCGAATACGCCCTCCGCCAGCGGCAGCCATTCCGGCAGCAGCCTTTGGAAGATCCCGGCAACGATACCCTTGACTTCCGGCATGGGCAGGTGCCGCTTTGTCAGTCCCTCCAGGGAGACCATAGGACAATCCTGGATGCCGCAAGGATGGATACGCTGAAAGCCCGCCAAGTCGATGGAAACATTCAGGGCAAAACCGTGCATGGTGACCCAGCGCCGCGCCCCCGCCCCGATGGAGGCCAATTTTCCCTGGGCCGTCCATACCCCGGTAAGACCAGCCTCGCGCCAGGCGTCGACGCCAAAATGGGCGGCCGTTTGGATCAGCACCTCTTCAAGAAACCGCAAATAATGATGCAGATCCCGCCCCCGGCGACCCAGGTTCAGCAGCGGGTAGCCGACCAACTGGCCTGGTGCATGATAGGTGATGTCGCCACCCCGGTTGATGCGCACCACCTCGATGGATTCATCCAGGACATTTTCCAGGTGACCGCCGCGTCCCACGGTGTAGACCGGCGGGTGCTCCAGCAGCAGCAGCGTTTCCTCCGACCGGCCCGCCGCGATGCGGGCAACGAGATCCTCCTGCAGAGCCAAGGCCAGACCATAGCCGATCGTTCCCAAATCCTGGACCTTCAATTCCACGGCGCACTCCGGAAGCTTTTAAATCAACTTAGAACAAAAAAGCCCGGGTGGGAGGCTAGGAGGGTCCTCCCACCCGGAAACAGGGTCTCGCAGATACTTAACCCTGGTAAAAGGTGAAGGTGCTTGTTCGACGGCGGGCTGCAACGCGATTGCCGGGGAGGAAGAAGCAATTTTTGTGTGGTGCAGCAGCCCGCCGTCAACCCTATGGCACGGAACCCGTCGATCCCGCAGGATAGGCGAATCTCAGCAATGTACCGCGGCCTTGTCCACGTCCAGAGCCGCCTCCTTGAGGGCTTCGGCCAGGGTCGGATGCCCGTGGAACATGGCGCCGATATCGTGGGCGGTACCGCCGTAGCTCATTACCGCCACGGCTTCGGCAATCATGTCCGAAGCGCGCGGACCGAAGATGTGCACGCCCAGCACCTGACCGGTGTCGGCATGGGCCAGCACCTTGACGAAGCCCTCGGTCTCGGCCATGGCCCGAGCCCGGCCGTTGGCCATGAAGTTGAATTTGCCGGTTTTGACGGGCACCCCCGCCTCCTTGAGCTGTTCCTCCGTCTGGCCGACGGAAGCCATCTCCGGCCAGGTGTAGCAGACCCCGGGGATGGTCTCGTAATGCACCTGGGAGTTCTTTCCCACCAGGCGTTCAACGAACACCACCGCCTCCTCCGACGCCTTGTGCGCCAGCATGGGGCCGGGAATCAAATCGCCGATTGCGTAGACGCCCGGCACGGTGGTGGCGTAGTTTTCATCCACCCGGATGCAGCCCCGCTCGTCGAGTTGGACGCCGATTTCTTCCAGACCCAGGTTGTCGGTGTTGGGCTTGCGTCCGGCGGACAGCAGCACCTTGTCGCAGGTGATTTCCTGGACCTTGTCCCCCTTGGCCAGAGTGATGCGCGCCTGACCGTTGCTCACCTCGATGCCCTGAACGGTGGTTCCCAGATGAAAGGCCATGCCCTGCTTTTTCAGGGATCGGGTCAGAGCCTGGACCGCCTCCCCGTCCGATTTGGGCAGCATGACCGGCAGCATTTCAACCACCGTCACTTTGGCACCGAGACGCAGCCAGACGGAACCCAGTTCCAGGCCGATATAGCCCGCGCCGATGACCACCAGATGTTCCGGCACCGCCGGCAGACACAGCGCCCCGGCATTGTCGATGATGACCTCGCCGTCCACGTCCAGGCCGGGAATTCGGGCCACCTTGCCGCCCGTCGCCAGCAGCACCTGCTTGCCGCGCACCACGCCGGCATCCTTGCCTTCCACCTGCACCTGCTGCAGGCCGTCGCTGCCGGCGCCCATCAGTTTGCCGCGACCCTTGAGCCAGGTCACCTTGTTTTTCTTGAACAGGTAGGCGATGCCGCCGGTAAGGTCGCTGACCACTCCTGCCTTGCGCTCCATCATGCGCGCCAGATTCAGTTTCGGCGGCGCAATCTCGATGCCGTGCAGGTCGAACTTGTCCCGAGCCAGCGCGAAGTGTTCGCTGGAATCCAGCAGGGCCTTGCTGGGGATGCAGCCCTCGTTCAGGCAGACCCCGCCCAGGGTCGGGCGATTTTCCACCACGGCCACCTTGAGTCCCAACTGGGAGGCGCGGATCGCTCCGACATAACCGCCGGGGCCGGCACCCAGAATCACCAGATCAAAAACGTCTTCAGCCATTTATCTTCTCCTTATGGTGCAAAAACCGAGGTTTTTGTCGAAAAGCAACTGTGCCGTACAGGGTCTCGGGGCGCCCGCGCCGAGGGTGTCTGGCGCCCGGATGGCGCCGGCCAAGCCCCTGGGATGGGTTCATGCGGCCCGCGGCGTGGGCGGCACGGGACCCTGCACACCGCTGCAGAATAGATTACGCCGAAACTTGGGTGTTACTGCAGCACCTCGCGGGCCTGCAGGTCGGCATGATAGGAAGAACGCACCAAGGGCCCGGAAGCGACTTGGGCAAAGCCCATGGCCAGGCCTTCTTCCCGGAATTTGTCGAACTGTTCAGGTGTCACGTAGCGGCGCACCGGCAGATGATGGCGGCTGGGGCGCAGGTATTGGCCCACCGTCAGCATGTCGCAGCCATGGGCGCGCAGATCACGCATCACCGTCAGAATTTCTTCGTCCGTTTCACCGAGGCCGACCATCAGACCGGACTTGGTGGGGATTCCCGGAAAACGCGCCTTGAACCGCTGCAGCAACTGCAGCGACTCACCGTAGCGCGCGCCGGGACGCGCCTCGCCATACAGGCGGGGCACCGTTTCCAGGTTGTGGTTGAACACGTCCGGCAGGTTGCCGGCCAGGCCCTCGAAGGCCGCCTCGACATGTCCGCGAAAATCCGGCACCAGGATTTCGATCTTGACACCGCTGCCGGTGGCCCGGATGGCGCCGATACAGCGTGCAAAGTGCCCGGCGCCGCCATCGGGAAGATCGTCACGGTTGACGGAGGTGATCACCACATACCGTAACTGCATGGCCTGGATGGCCGCCGCCAGATGCTCCGGTTCCTGCTCGTCCAGGGGCGCGGGACGACCATGGGCGACGTCGCAGAACGGACAGCGACGCGTGCAGATATCCCCCATGATCATGAAGGTGGCGGTGCCGCGCTGGAAGCATTCGCCCAGGTTCGGGCAATTGGCTTCCTCACAGACGGTATGCAGGCTGTGGTTGCGCAGAATGCCTGTCAACTCCCGCACCTCGGGCGCCGCCGGCGCCTTGGCCTTGATCCAGGCCGGTTTGGCGAGAATTTGATCGATGTCCATGCAACTTCGAGCCGTTTTGGCGCCACCGCGCTTTTTTTCCATCAGTGCCATGACTGGCTCCCTGTTCATGCTGATTTGCCAACCGGCGGATTTGTGCCGGCCCTCCGAGGGCGCTCGCCCCCGGAGGGCCTACTTACACCCGGATGCCGGCTCCGGGCTGTTCCATTCTCAACCCTGCAGTTCCGCCGGGTTTTCCAGCAGGCGCTTCAGTTCCACCAGATATTGGGCGGAATACAATCCATCCACCACCCGGTGGTCGGCTACCAGGGTTACCTTCATGGTTGAGGCAGGGACCATGTTGCCGTCCTTCACGACCACTTCTTCCTTGATACCGCCTACGGCCAGGATCGCCGTCATTCCCGGGGGTACCAGAGCCACGAACTGGTCGACCCCGAGCATCCCCAGGTTGGAGATGGCGAAGTTGCCCCCGGCCATCTCCGTCGGGCCGCAGGTCCCGGCCTTGACCTTGTCGATCAGGGCCCGGGAACTGCCGGCCACCTCTTCCAGACTGAGGTCCTGACAGCCTTTGACAACCGGCATCATCAGGCCGTCGTCGAGGCCGACGGCCACGGCGATATTCACCTCGGGGTTCAAGATGTATTCCTTGTTGCCCAGGGTGGCGTTGACCATCGGATACTTCTCGATGGCCTTGGCGCAGGCTTTCACCACCATGTCGTTCATGGACACGGTCTTGCAGGCGGCCTTGAGATCGTTCCGGAACTGCTTGGCGGCACCCATGTCGATAGCCATGGTGACCGGGAACTGAGGAACCGTCCAGGAGTTGGTCACCGTACTGGAAATCGCGGCACGCATGGCCGTCATGGGCTTGCTGGCCGGCTTTGCCGGAGCTGCGGAAGGGATTGTTTCCGCAGTTTCCGGTTCGGTAGCGGGAGCCGCCGCGCCGCTGCGTCGGGCAAGAAAGGCATCGATATCGGCATCGGAAACCGAGGCCTCGGCGATGATACCGATCAGGGCCTGCACCGGATACACTTCGCCCTCCTCGCCGATCTTGCGGCGCAGAATGCCGCTGACCGTACTTTCCACCGCCTGGGCGATCTTGTCCGTCTCGACTTCCATGATCTCGGTGCCGGGTTCCACTTCATCGCCTTCGTCGAGCATCCAGGAAGCAATCGTCCCTTCTTCCATGGTCAGGCCCCACTTGGGCATGGTCAGTTCATGGATCCCGGCGGGAGCCGAGACGGCCTCAGGGGAAGATTCCTCTGCACCCTCATTTTCCTCACCGCCATAAGCGGCCAGAAAGGCATCGATCTCTTCGTCAGGCACATCGGCGCCGGCAATCACGCCAATCAGGGCCTGCACCGGATAGACTTCCCCTTCTTCACCGATCTTGCGGCGCAGCACGCCGCTGACCGTGCATTCCACCGGCTGGGCGATCTTGTCCGTCTCGACCTCCAGCATCTCGGTGCCGGGCTCCACCTCGTCCCCCTCCTCGATGAGCCAGGAGGCGATGGTCCCTTCTTCCATGGTCAACCCCCACTTGGGCATGGTGAGGGCGATGATCCTTGCTTCACTCATGATGATTACTCCAGGGTTTTGCGTACAGCTGCCTGCACCTTGGCGGCGTTGGGAATATACTCGGCTTCCAGGTTGGCGGCAAAAGGTACCGGCACGAAGGGCGGCGTGACCATCTGCGGCGCCGCTTTCAGGGAGCGGAACAGGTCCTGGGCCACCATGCCGACGATATCCGTCGCGAAGCCGCAACGATCGTTGTCCTCATCCACCACCACCAGGCGACCGGTTTTCTCAACGCTGGAGAAAATGGTGTCCTTGTCCAAGGGCGAGATGGTGCGCGGATCGATGATGGTGCACTCGATGCCTTCCTTGGCCAGGGCCTTGGCCGCCTGGGTGGCCACCTGCACCATGCGCGCCAGGGCGACGATGGTCACGTCCTTGCCTTCCTGAACCACATTCGCCTTACCCAGAGGGATGGTATAGTGCTCTTCCGGAACCTCGCCCTTCATGGTGTAGAGGGCCTTGTGCTCGAAGAAGACGCAGGGATCGTCATCCTGAATGCAGGCCGCCAGCAACCCTTTGGCGTCATAGGGGTTGGAGGGGATGATGCTCTTCAGGCCCGGCACATGGGCGAACATGGAATAGGGACTCTGGGAATGCTGGGCGGCGGCGCTGAAACCGGCGCCGATCATGGTGCGGATGGTGACCGGGGTCACGGCCTTGCCGCCGAACATGTAGCGGAACTTGGCCGCCTGGTTGTACAGCTGGTCGAAGCACACTCCCAAAAAGTCGGAGAACATCAGTTCCCCGATGGCGCGCATGCCGCAAGCCGAAGCGCCGACGGCGGCGCCGATGTAGGCGGACTCGGAAATGGGGGTATCGATTACCCGATCGGGAAACTTGGGATAGATCCCCTTGGTAACGCCGAGCACGCCGCCCCAGGCATCGCGCTCCTGGTCGGTACCGGCGGCGCCGGCCACATCCAGGCCGAGGAGGATGACGGACTCGTCGCGCGCCATCTCCAGGCATATGGCTTCGTTGATTGCGTCCTTGAACATGATCTTTCTAGCCATCGTTTTATTCCTTTCTATACCCTGAATCGTCACAAGGGGTCAGTAAGATACGTAAACGTCCGTCAGCAAAGCGCTCATATCCGGCTGCGGAGCAGCCTCGGCTTCCTTGACGGCCTTCTCGACCAGCGCCAGGACGTCCTTGTCGATGGCCTCGAGTTCCGCCGCCTCGACCAGACCGGCCTCAACGGCCGCTGCCGCGAAACGCTTCAGGGGACAATTGTTGGCGCGGGCATTCTTGACCTCGTCCTTGGGACGATAGGTCTGGGCATCGCCTTCAAAATGACCGTAATAGCGCAGGGTCTTGCACTCCAGGAAGGTCGGACCGCCGCCCTTGCGGGCACGCTCGATGGCTTCGCCGGCCGCTTCGTAAACCGCGAAGAAATCGTTGCCGTCCACGGTCACCGCCGGCATGCCGAAACCGCGGGCGCGGTCGGCGATATTTTCCGAGCCGACCTTGGCGGAGTACTTGACGGAGGTGGATTCGGCGTAGCCGTTGTTCTCGAGCACGAAAATCATCGGCAGTTCCAGAGTCACCGCCAGGTTCATGGATTCGAAGTTGGTGCCCTGGTTGGAGGCGCCGTCACCAAAGAACACCACGCCGACGCTGCCGTCCTTGCGCAGCTTGGAAGCCAGAGCGGCACCCGCCACCAGAGGGGGACCGGCACCGACGATACCGTTGGCGCCCATCATGCCCTTGTCGAGGTCGGCGATATGCATGGAGCCGCCCTTGCCGCCGCAGGTGCCGGTCTGCTTGCCGTAGATCTCGGCCATCATGCCCACCAGATCAACGCCCTTGGCGATGCAGTGACCATGGCCGCGATGGGTGCTGGCGATACGATCCAAGTCGTTGAGATGTTCGCAGACGCCGACGGCAACCGCTTCCTCACCCGAGTAAAGATGCACGAAGCCGGGCAGAGTCCCCTTGGCGAACTCGACATGAACGCGGTCTTCAAACTCGCGGATCTCGCGCATCTTTCTGTAAGCCCTGAGAAGATCTTCTTTGGACAATTGTGCCTTCATCTGTTTCTCCCTTCAGTCTTTGAAATGTTACAGCAAAACTACGGATTGAATATGGCCGCTCCATGCAAGCCTTCCTGCGTCAATCAGCACCTCCTTTGCCCTCGATATTACAAATTCCTATATTCAGGCAATGAAGCCGCTGTGCGTTCATTGCCCCGCATGACGGCAATCTGTAAGAGCACAACAGGTGCCAATCCCTCCCAAATTTTCCATCGAGGACCCCAAAATTCTGGCAAAGCACCGCGAAAATCTCACAAAACACTGTTTTTTCAACACTATTTACAACAACAAAAAAAGGCCACAAGCCCCAAACAGGAAGTCTTTGCACCATGGAAATGCCTCCTGCTCCGAACACTTCTCACCCTTCGGGGAAATTATGCGACAAGTGTCCCATGGTCGATCAAACACCTGTCGCAAAACCATGGTTTATAAGGGCAGGCTGAAGGCTGAAGGATGAAGGCTTAAGGATGAAGGATGATAGCTGAAGGATGAAGGATGAAGGATGAAAGCTGACGACTGGTGGTTGGGACGCAGGGAGCAGGCTTCGAGGGATGAGGGATGCGTTTCAGGCGGTTTGGCAGCTTTGCAGGATACGGCGGATGGCATCGGCCGGATGGTCGGCCTGCATGACGGCGGAGATGACCGCCACGGCGTCGGCTCCGGCCTGCAGGACCCGGCCGGCATTGTCGGCATCAATGCCACCGATGCCGACGATGGGCAGGCGCACGGCGCGGCGCACGCGGGGAAGTTCATGGAGGCTGGCGGCGGTGGTATCGGTTTTGGTTCCGGTCGGAAACAGGCAGCCGAATCCGATGTAGTCGGCGCCCTGCTCCTCGGCGGCCACGGCTTCGGCGAGGCAATGGGTGGACATTCCGACCAGGGCATCGGCACCCAGAACCTTTCGAGCTACAGCCACGTTGCCGTCGCCCTGGCCGAGATGAACCCCGTCGGCCGCGCATTCCCGGGCCAGTTGGATACTGTCGTTGACCATGAACAGGGCACCATATTGCCGGCAGAGTTGCCGCAGTTCTCCGGCCACCTGCAACTGCCGTGCGGGCGCCTCGTCCTTGCCCCGGTACTGCAGGGTGCGTACCCCCAATTGCAGGGCGAGCTCCACCCGCTCGAACAGATCCGCAACCGGCATGGTAATCAGATAAAGGCCGGAGAGGCGATGGGCTCTCATACCGAATTCCTTTCGTAACCGTTCAGCACAGGGGCTCGGGGTGGGCGGCGCGAGACCCTGCGTCCACGATGCTGAATATTTACTTCCTTTCAGTACTCCGGCTCGACACTGCACATACCGCAAGCCAGGGAAGACTCCACCGCCAGGGTCGGTGAGGACATGGAAAACATGCCGCGCTCGGCGGCCAGATGCATGGTGCGCGACACATTGATGGTCAAGGGTCCATCGAGATCCAGCCAGATGCGCAGACTATCGCCGGTGTGAAAGACATACTCGCGCTCGCCATCCAGGGAAATGGCACCCTGGACCGTGGTCAGGCTGCAGGGCTGGTGCGGCCGAATAATCTGCAGATCGGCAATCCCCATGGGCACGATGAGTCCCGGCGCGATGGGCGCGCACAAAGTCATCCGCCCCTGCCCCGGCGGGCAAAGCCGAAGATGCAGGCCGTGGCCGCTATCCCGCGACACGGGATTGGCCAGACCGGCCACGGCGGACAGACCGATGGCGTCGGCCTGGGCATAGGTAACGAAGATCTCCCGCACCTTTTCCGGTTGCCACATGGCCCGCGACCCGATCCAACGGTCATCCGTCAGACAGAGGTCGACCAGGGCCAGGTCCCGGCGGGCATCGTTGATGCCGACCCGCAACACCTTGTTGCGCTCCGTCACTTCACAGATGGGGACGGCGCCGGTTCCCACCAACCCGGCGGCCATGCCCGCCACGGTGGCTTCCTGGTAGTGGGGGAAGGCGTTGTTGGTTCCGGTGGACAGAGCCACCAAAGGAATGGAGCCGCAATGTTTGGCCACCAGCCGATGAGTCCCGTCCCCACCCAGAACAATGATGACGCGCACCCCTGACTGAACCATGTGTTCGACGGCGCGCTGGGTATCCACCGCCGACTCCTCGACAGGCATGTCCAGCAACACCAGTTCCGGCCAGTGCTCGCCCAGCACCCGGGAGCCCTGCTCTTTTTGTTTCAGGAGGCTGCCGACAATCCCGGAAAGGTCCGGCATCAGGCAAATCCGGGACACCCCCATGTAACGCATTCCGAGACACAGCCGCCGAACGATATTGACCTTTTCGGCCACGGTGAAACCGGATGCGGCACTGACCAGACGGCGAATATCCCGCCCGGAAGCCGGATTGGCGATGATGCCGATGCTGATATCGGCGGCGGAACAGCCTGTCATGGGCAGGAACCTCCTGGTAAGTTCAGTCCGAAGGCTGAAGACTGAAGAAAAAACCATCAACTGGCCAATCGGCTCTCCTCGCTCAGAAACGCCCGGTCCCAGTCCTTCCAGACCGGGTCATAGCCCTGAGCCTGCAGCATGGCGCAGATC
>NZ_JAFCIY020000043.1 GCF_020194955.2 Desulfuromonas sp. CSMB_57
TTCTTCCAGCGCCGGTTCTTCCAGCGCCGGTTCTTCCAGCGCCGGTTCTTCCAGCGCCGGTTCTTCCGATTCGTGAGGCTTGGCATCCCATGCCGACACCCTGGATTGAACCGCGCCGTAATCGATCTGGTCTTCGCAGGAATCCTCGCTCGTTATGGGCCCCGCAACCTCCGGACCAAAGGAAAAGGCCGCAACCGCCTCGGCCTTGGCTTCCCCCATCGCGTCTTCAGGTTCCTCGGCGGCAAACCGGAAACCGCTGCCGAGGCCTTCCATGCCGGCGGACTCGGCGGGTTGCTTCGTGACCGCCACGGACCCTAAGGCATCCTGCTCCGACGCAGCCGCCGACTGCGCGGCCAAGCCATCGACACGTTCCGTCAATTGCGCGAGGGCAGCATGCAGCAAAGCCTGTTCGTGCGCTGCGGCTTTCGCGTTTCGCCCCATGCGCCACAACACAACCAATAACAGCCCAAGCAGCAGGACAAACCCCAAAACCTGCCAAAATTCCGAGAAAAAGGCCATTTGGACGATTGTTTCCTGGGTCATGCCGGTGTCCCCCCTTGCAGTTCACAGCTGACGACACGCCGATGGTGTGTCCACGAAAAAAGCGTTTCAGGCTTTCTCCGCCACAATAATAAAGACGGGATTAAAAGCCTCGAACAATTTATAATCGGTTCCCGGTCTGGTACGGGCGACGTTCAGGGCCGTGACCTCGATCCGGTAACCGGCGTTATCGAAAAATTCATTGGCCAGAGTCAAGGTATCAAGGGTCACGGCTGTTATGACCACCCTGCCCTCCACCGGCAAGCGGCCGTCCACGGCTTCCAGAATAGACCACAGTTTGCCACCGGAACCGCCAATGAAAACCCGGTGAGGATCCGGCAAGGCATCCAGGCATTCAGGTGCCTCGCCGGCGATGGCCACCACGTTGCGGGCCTGAAAACGCTGCAACCCCTCGCGGATGAACTCCTGGCATTGACTGTCGCTTTCCACCGCGAAAATCCGGCCGTTGGGAAGGAGGGCGTCGGCCTCGATACTGACGGATCCGGAACCGGCGCCGATGTCCCACAGAATCATGTCCTGACGCAAACGCAGCTTGGCCAGAGCCACGGCCCGCACTTCCTCCCGGGTGATCGACTTTTTCACTCCGCTAAAGGCCTCATCGGCAATGCCAAGCAAAGGACGCAAGGCTTCGCCGGGCGCTTCGTACTGCTTGATGAGAATCAGCAGATTCAGCCGCGTCGCGGGCATTTCCAGCAGGCCGCGCAGATCGGTCTGCACAATGCGCTCACCGGCCATGCCGAGATTTTCACATAGGTAGGCGACATAGCCATCCCGACCACGGCGCAGCATTTCGCCGGCAATTACGGGCGGGGTGTTCTGTTCGTCGGTCAGAATGGCGGTCTTGTCATGGGCGATGATGCGGTCCACCGCACCCTGGACATCGCGGCCCTGGGCCGACACGAACACCGCATCATCCCAAGGTTCCTTGATTTTGCTGAAGGCATACTGGATGGAGGTGACATTGGGAATGAATTCCAGTTCGTCATGCCGGAAATTGCGCAACAACTGGCGACCGATGCCGAAAAAGAGCGGATCGCCGGACGACAGCACCACGGCGCGCAGGGACGTATCCCTGAGCCTTTCGACCACCTCGCTGAAATTGCGGTCAATGACCACTTTTTCCCCTGGGAAATCGGGAAACAGAGCCAGGTGGTGAGCACGACCGAATAACACCTCGCCCTGGCGGACCAACTCCAGAGCCCGGCGGCTGAAACCTTCATGACCTTCGATGCCGGCCCCGACGACAAAGATTTTCTTCATGTTCTGCCTCCCCTTTGCCCTCGTGAAACGCCTTTCGGCGTCCGTCCGCAGTCTCACCCCATGGATCCGGATATTCGTTGTAGATCGGAAGAAAATTCCAACAATTCTAGCCCTTCGTCAGCCCTGACGTCAAGCTCCCTGTGCCATGACCGCCGCCAGGCGTTCACAGACTATGTCCACCAATTTGGGATGAAGCCCCAAGGGCTCCGCCACCAGAACTTCCAACTCGGGGTACCGGTTCCGCGCCGCTGCCGCCAAGGCCGGCAAATCACGACGGACATGACGGCCGGGAAACAGAAAGAATGGACAGAGCACCAAGCGCCGGACCCCGCCGGCTTGCCAGTCGTCGATCGCTTCCGACACCGTCGGCCGGCCTTGGATGAGATAGGCCGCAGAGACGGCGCTGCAACACCCGCGCTGTTGCACCAGGCGCGCCACCTGGAGGAGCAGATCATTGGCCGGTCCGTCCGGAGAACCGTGTCCGACCAAGATCACGGCCGTTTTCATTTCCATCCTGGGCTCTCCCATCCCGACGGGTTCAGCCGTTGAGCAACCGCACCAGGCAACGGCCATCCGGGAAGTAATCGATGATATTGTGGCAGCCGTAATCCTGCTCCAGGCGGAAGGCGGACGCCAGGGGCGCACACAATGCATCGAGCAGGATGATGCGGTTGACCGCTCCATGGGCCACCAGCACAATCTCAGCGCCCAGATGCCGTTGCCAAATTTTCTGTAGCACCGGGCGAATACGCTGGGCAACGTCGAGCAGGCTCTCTCCCCCGGGAGGCCGGTAATGCACCAGATCCGCCAACCGGGCCCGCCATTGGCGGGGATAGCGACGCTGCAGTTCGGTCCAGGTACGCCCCGCCCAGCGACCGATGTGCAGTTCCCGCAGGGCCGGCAGGGCAACCGCTTCCAGGCCGTAACCGGCGGCCAGCAGGCGGGCGCCGGCCAGGCAGCGTTCCAGATCGCTGCTGTAAACGGCCGACACCGCTCGTGGCCGGAGGCGCTCCTGCAAAAGCCGGTACTGCTCCCAGCCCAGGGCGGTCAATGGCACCTCTGACTGGCCGTTATAGCGCTTTTCCTCAAAACCGGCGACCTGGCCGTGACGCACCAGGTGGATACGTGCGCAGGGAGTGCCCATGGATTTATTGCACCCCGCCGCTGTCTTCCTGAGCCGGCACGGCAGCGGGCGACTCTTCCAGGACCGTTGCAATACGCTCCCAGACCTCGTCCCGCCCTTCCTTGGTGACAGCCGAGAAAAAACTGAAGGCATCGACCGGCAGGCCGGTCGCTTCCAGAATCGGGGCAATCTGCCTGTGGCGGTGACTGCGGCCAACCTTGTCAACCTTGGTAATTACCGGAATGGTCGGAATTTCCAATTCCTCAAGCCAGTCCAGCAGTTGCAGCTCCTCCTGCCGCGGCACCCGACGGATGTCGAACAGCAGCACCAGAGCTCGTAGATTGGCGCGCTGCTCCAGATAAGTGCGTACCATGGGACCCCAAGCCTTTTTCACGGCCAGCGGGACCTTGGCAAAACCGAATCCGGGCAGGTCCACCAGCATGAACTCGTCATTGACGGCAAAAAAATTGAGCAACTGGGTGCGGCCGGGGGTCGAGGAGGTCCGCACCAGAGCTCGGCGGTTGACCAGCACATTGATGAGGGAACTCTTGCCGACATTGCTGCGTCCGGCAAAGGCGATTTCCGGCAGTCCACCGGGGGGATATCCGCCGGCGCCGCTGGCGCTGGTAATGAATGTGGCCGTTTTGACAAGCATGCCCTGTCCTCCTGGAATCCCCGCCCATGGAAACAGGTCGGGGTGCGCGCTCAACATACCCTGCAACTGCATGAAATGCAACCACAGTTGCCCTTGGCAGCAGGCCTTCGAGTCCGGCCCTCGGTCGCGAATTATGGTCCCGGATTTGACAAGCGCCCCACCAGACGATTTAATTTAAACAGACATTGAGTGCTACCGCCCGGCTAACCAAGGAGATGACCATGGCCGACAAGCTGGACGTGCAACAGGCTTTAAAACGTTCCCTGCAGACGGAAAAGAACGCCATGAACTTCTATCGTCTGGCCGCCCGCCACATGAGACACCGCCAGGCACGGGAGCTGTTCGAATTGCTGGCCAGCGAGGAGCGCGAACATGCGCGTCACTTCTATCAGCTCTATCAGGGCGGCGATCTGCCCGAATTCGACGTCTGCATGAACCGTTCGACCCAGGAGGACGTCGACTATCTGCTGCAGCAGGAGCAGACACTGCTGGCCGATCTGACGGTTCGCAAAGCCATGGAACTGGCCATGGAAAAAGAGCAGCAACTGGAGGCGCACCTGCGGGAGTTAGCCGGCCGTTTTGACGATGCCGAGATCCGTCAGGTTTTTCTCGCCAACGCCGATTCGACCAGAAATCACTATCTGCTCATCGAATCGGAATATGCCCTGATGATGGCCATGGTCCATGAAACGGACATGGACACCTTCGTCCGCGAATAATGCTTCCAAACCGGAACCAAGGCTCGAATAAAGTGGTATAATATTTCTACAGGGAAAGTAAGGAGTTCGAAAACCGGCATTGTACGGTCCCATGCCCGAAGCCTTGTCTTCCCATTCGCCGGCCGGTTTAACGCGGTACGTGCCAAAGCAGGTCTGTAAAGGAGCTGTCAGGCGCGTGCCGAAGAGAAATCCAGCCACAGAATTGGCATAAAGAGGACCGGGGCAATGCCGGTTGAATTTTCCTGAAAGCGCTCCCGAATCATTCCTCGGGGGCGTTTTTCATTGTTGCCGGCCACCTTCCCGCGCCCCGGCAGGACAACCGCCTGAATTCTGTTGGATAACCGTTGCAAGGGCCCCCGCGCTTTGGGTATAGTGGCAGGGTCGCCTCCGGGTGGATGGCGCCAACCCCTGCAAGGAGCCCAACCCATGACCCCTGCCATTGTTTCCTTTGCCGCCAAAAGCGGGACCGGCAAAACCACTCTGGTCGTGAAACTGATCACCGAATTGAAGCGCCGCGGCTACCGGGTGGGCGCCATCAAGCATGATGCCCATAATTTTTCCATGGACCAGGAGGGCAAGGATTCCTGGCGGTTCACGGAAGCCGGGGCCGACACCATGCTGGTGACCTCTCAGGAAAAGCTGGCCATGATCAAGCGGAATCCCGAAAACCGGGAACCTTCGGTGCAGGATTCCATCGATCGCTATTTCAGCGATGTCGACATCGTCCTGACGGAAGGCTTCAAGAAGCACGACCTGCCCAAGATCGAGGTCCATCGTCGTGACTGCCGCAAGGAACTGCTGTATCGGGGCCGGGACCTGGACCCGACCCTGATTGCCATCGCCTCCGACGAACCGCTGGATGTCGATATCCCGGTATTCGATCTCAACGATGCAGCGGCGCTGTGTGATTTCATCGTACAGCGCTTTCTTGACCGAGCCCCCGACAGCACCGGAACCGGGGCCCGCTGACAAGGCTTCGCCATGCCTTTTTCCCTCCTGGAACCGTCGGCGGCGGCCACCCACCTGCTGGCCGGCTTCACTTTGGCCAACCTGCTGGCCGCCGGCACCGTATGCCTCGTCCGGAATGATTCGACCCCGGAACCGCAGCCGGCCCCGGTTCGTGTCCTGGCCTTCGGCGACAGTCTCATCGCCGGTTTCGGGCTGCCCGAGGCCGCCACCCCGCCGGCACGTCTGGAAAAACGCCTGGCCGCCGCGAACCTCGCCTGCCGTGTCATCAATGCCGGGGTTCCCGGCGACACCTCGGCGGGCGGTCTGGCCCGACTGGAGCAGACCCTGGCCGCAACCGGACCCGATGTGGTCATTCTGGAACTGGGCGTCAACGACAACCTGCAAGGCTGGCCGCCGGAACAGACCGAGGCCAACCTGGACGCCATGCTGACGCTCCTGGCCCGGCGCGGCATCTGCACCCTGCTGGCCGGCGTTCGTCCCCTGCGCGATTTGGGCGAATCCACCAATCTGCGTTTCCAAGCCATCTTCCCACGCTTGGCCGCCCGCCACGGAACTCCCATTTACCCTGATTTCCTCGCCGGTGTAGCGGGCAATCCCCGCCTGCTGCTGCGAGACGGCCTGCATCCAAACGGCAAGGGCGCCAAGGAAATCGTTGGGCGGATTACCCCGCTGGTAACCGACCTGATCCATCACCACCTTCGGTCCGGGAGAACGTGATACTTTTGACAGCGCCACCGCCAAAGGGTATCTTGTTACTGCGGGCTTCAGAAATCCACCGAGCCAAGCCTTCGAAATGGGTTCAAAGCCATTGACGTTGTTTTGATTCGTTCGTCTTCTTCAGGCTGGGGAAGTCGAACGCCGGCTGGTATCCCCCTTCCATGGTCGGAACACAGCCATCCACCGCCAGTCGTTCATCCCGGGAGGACACCATGCAAAAAATTCTTGTCATGCTGACCCTGCTGCTGTTCGTAACCGCCTGCCATCCTGCCATGGGACCCAAGGAGACCGGCGGGGCGCTCCTCGGTGCCGGAACGGGCGCTCTGATCGGTTCCCAGATCGGTGGCGGTCGAGGCACTCTGGTAGCCGTGGCCGTCGGCACTCTGGCCGGAGCCCTGGTTGGCCAGGAAGTCGGCAAATCCCTGGACCGTGCCGACCAGTTGGCCATGGAACGTAGTGCCCAATATGCCCTCGAATATACGCCGACCAGGCAGAGCACGACTTGGCGCAACCCCGATTCGGGCAATTACGGCAGCGTGACCCCCATTGAAACCTACCAGTCCAGTGCCGGACAGTATTGTCGCGAATACCTGCAGACCGTAGTGGTCGGCGGTCAGCAGCAACAGGCTTATGGCACCGCCTGCCGCCAGCCTGACGGCTCCTGGCGGATCATTCGCTGAGGCCTGTGAAAGGCAGCGAAGATCGGCATTCACTTAATGCCACCGCGAATTTCGACAGTCACCGGAGACCTGACGGTGGGCTGGTATTGAGCCTGACCGGGCACCTGGATGCCGCCGCCACGGCCCGCCTCTGGCAGCCCCTGGTGGCACTGCTCGAGAGGGAAACGCCTGGGATGCTGGTGGTGGACGCAAACGGAGTCGACTTCTGTGACGGAGCCGGCCTGGGCCTGCTGACGGAACTGGCGCGTCGCCAACAGGTGGCGGAGCGCCAGTACACCATGGAGGGGCTGCGGCCGGAACTGGCGCACCTCCTGCAAATGTTCGATCCGGGGGATTATCTCGAGGTGTCGACGCCGCGCGCCGAACCTTGTTGCCTGCTGGAGGACACCGGCCGAGCGGCCTTCCAAGCCTGGCAGGGCTTGATGGATATGGTGCGTTTCACCGGCGAATTGACCCTGGCCCTGATGGGCGCGGCCCGCAAACCCCGGCGCATCCGCTGGTCCGATGTCTGGCTGACCACCGAAAAAGCCGGCGTCAACGCCTTGCCGATTATCGCCCTGATCAGCTTTCTGGTCGGCCTCATCATGGCCTTCCAGGCCGCCATCCCCATGCGCCAGTTCGGAGTTGAAATCTACGTCGCCAATCTCATTGCCCTTTCCATGCTACGGGAGATGGGTCCGTTGATGACCGCCATCATCCTGGCCGGGCGCTCAGGCTCCGCCTTTGCCGCCGAATTGGGCACCATGAAAATCAACGAGGAACTCGACGCGCTAACAACCATGGGCCTGGCGCCGGTGCCCTTTCTCGTGGTCACCCGGGTCTTGGCCGCCGTCATCGTGGCTCCACTCCTGACCCTGTTCGCCAACCTGTTGGGACTGGCAGGCGGCGCAGTGGTCCTGTTGACCCTGGGCTATCCCCTGGTCACCTATCTCAAGCAGGTCCAGGCCGCCGTCACCTTCGTGGATCTGGCCGGCGGGCTGACCAAAACCCTGGTCTTTGCCTTGATTGTTGCCGGTGTCGGCTGCCTTTTCGGCCTGAAAACCGGCCCCGGCGCCAGCGCCGTGGGCGATGCCGCCACCCGGGCGGTGGTCGCCGGCATCATTCTTATCGTGGTGGCAGATGGCCTGTTTGCCATTTTGTTCTACTACCTGGGTTTATAAGCGGGATGGCCGCGACGCCGGACAACATCATTGAAGTGCGAAGCCTGACTGCCGCCTATGGCGATCGGGTGGTGCTGAAAAACGTGTCCTTCGAAGTTCGCCGAGGAGAAGTTTTCATCATTCTCGGCGGCTCGGGCTGCGGCAAGAGCACCCTGATGAAGCATATGATCGGCCTCTATCAGCCTCGATCCGGGCAGGTTCTGCTTGATGGACAGGATCTGGTCAGCGCCGCCGGCGGGGAACGGCAAGCCCTGCTGCGCCGCATCGGTGTCATGTATCAGAATGGCGCTCTGTTCGGATCCCTGACCGTGCTCGAAAACCTGCTACTGCCTCTGGAAGAGTTTACGGAACTGCCCCGGGAGGCCAG
Source organism: Desulfuromonas sp. CSMB_57 (assembly GCF_020194955.2). GTDB lineage: Bacteria > Desulfobacterota > Desulfuromonadia > Desulfuromonadales > Syntrophotaleaceae > JAFCIY02. Next base: position 8,212 of record NZ_JAFCIY020000043.1, read on the forward strand.
GCACCTCATCGGTGCCATGAAATTGCAACTGGTAGGATTGAAAGCCTATGCCCGGTACATGCCGGCGGCTCTCAGCGGTGGGATGCGCAAACGGGCAGCCATTGCCCGGGCCATGGTCCTTGATCCCCAGGTGCTTTTTCTCGATGAACCGACCGCCGGCCTGGACCCCATCACCTCGGCGGAAATGGACCGCTTAATCCGTCACTTGGCGGAGAATCTGGGCATCACCTGTGTTATCGTAACCCATGAACTGGCCAGCATCTTTGCCATTGCCGACCGGGTTATCATGCTGGAAGGCGAGGCGCAAGGCATCGTGGCGCAGGGCACCCCGCACGAACTGCGGAAACACAGCGACAACCCTTATGTGCGCGCCTTTTTCCGCCGTGCCACCCTGACCCAGGACTAACCATAATCGGGCCAGGTATGTGCTCGGCAACCGGACCATGGAGCTCAACCATGAGCGAAAGAGCCAACTTTTTTAAAATCGGCCTGTTTGTCATCGGCGCCACCGGTATCGCCTTGCTGGCCGTCATCCTGCTCGGGGCCGGTACCCTGTTCCAAAAAGAGATCCTGCTGGAAACCTATTTTGACGAATCGGTCCAGGGCCTCGATCTCGGTTCCCCGGTCAAGGTGCGAGGGGTTCAGGTCGGCAAGGTCAAGGCCATTACCCTGGTCGATGCCGAATATCCGACCCAGAAACGCTATGTGCTGGTGCGCATCGCCCTGCAGGCCCGCGCTCTTGGGCGCACCGGCCAAATACTGCAAACCCATCTACCGCAGGAAGTGGCCCGTGGCCTGCGCATCCGCATGGCCTTTCAGGGCGTCACCGGCATGGCCTTTCTCGAAGCGGACTATCTGCCTCCCGAACAGGCGCCGAGCCTGGACATGGACTGGCAGCCTATTTATCCCTACGTGCCATCGGCACCCAGCACCATCACGCGCTACACGGAAGCCATCGACAAGATCCTCAAAAATATCGAGGAACTGGATGTGGCCGGCACCGTGGAACAGATTACTGCAGCCGTCGGTACCCTCAGTCGGGTCGCCGATGGCGCCAGGGTCGATGAAATCAGCAGCCAGGCCATCGCCCTGATGGAGGAGTTGCGCAGCACCAACCGACGTTTCGAAACCCTCCTGGCCGGCAGCGAACAACCCCTCGAAGAACTGTTCAAAACCTTGCCGCAATTGTCGCAGAGCCTGGCCCGGAGCGGACAACAACTGGAAAACCTGGCGACCCAGCTGCCCCAGGATCTCGCCCCTTTTGGTCGCAGTCTGCATCAATTGGGCATCCTGCTGTCCGCAGAGCAGCAAAATATCCAGGCCACCCTGGACAACCTGCGTCAGACCTCGGAAAACCTGCGTGACCTGTCGGAAAGCGCCCGCGCCTATCCGGCCCAGCTGCTTTTCAGCAGACCCCCGCCGCAAACGGAGCCGCAGCCATGAAAATCGACCGCTGGCGCCCTATCCTTTGCCTTGTCCTGCTGCTTGCCCTGCCGGCGCCCGGCTGTACACCAAGAAGCCGGGTCCGGCCGCAAAAACGCAGCTATGTCCTCACCGCCATGCGGGAACAGGCGCCTCGCATGACCGTGCCCGAAACCAGCCTGCGCCTCGGCGCCCTGCGGGTGTCGCAACGTTTCAGCAGCCGGGCCTTCGTCTATCGCCTGGACGAGGATCGCTTCCAAGCCGATTTCTACCATGAGTTTTTTCTGGCGCCCGGTGCCTTGATCAGCGAGGAAACCGCCCGTTGGCTGAGCGAAGCCGGCCTCTTCGCCCAAGTCAGCGCAGGACCGGGACCGTGGCCGCCGACCCATCTGCTGCAAGGCCAGGTGGTGGCCATTTACGGCGATTATCGTCCCGGTCGTCAGCCGGCAGCCTTCCTGGAAATCCACTTCTGGTTGACCGACGCCCCGGGTCTCAACCAACGTCCCCTGCTGGATCGTCACTATCGGCAGGTCATACCCCTGCAGACTAAGGCGGCAGGCGCTTTGCTGCAGGGCTGGAACCTGGCCCTGGCGGCCATTCTCACCGATCTCGAAGCGGAGCTGGCCTCCCTGCTAGGCAGTGTCGACAGCCGCTGATGGCGCTACGCCACTTCCTTTGCTGAGCGGCGCCGGTAGCCGACATGGGTGAATGCCGGATATTCCCGTGACCATTCCTGTTTCCAGAGACTCAAATCCAAGAGCGGGAAAAAACAGTCCCCCGCATAGTCCTGTTCGATCCAGGATATCAGCAATCGATCCGCCAGCGGCAAAGCCTGGCGATAGATTTCCCTTCCACCGATAAAAAACAGATCGCGCTGCAACCGCCGGGCCTGCTCCATGGCCGCGATCAGGCTGGGGCAAACGACAATCCCCGAACAGGGCATCAAGGTGCGGCTGACTACCAGATTATGGCGTTCGGGCAACGGGCGGCCAATGGACTCAAAGGTTGTCCGGCCCATGATCACGGTATGACCGCTGGTCAGGGTTCGGAACAGGCGCAAATCCTCCGGGATATGCCAGGGCAAAGCCCCATGGCATCCGATCACCCTGCGCCGGGTCATGGCAACGATGATGTTTTTTTCCATGTACCCTTGCCCGCTCCAGGAAATTTTCCGTCCATCCTCCATCGACTCCAAGCTTGCTTGTCCTTGACCAGGGGCATGATAAAATGCACGGGTATGCTTAACCGCCTTTTTCTGCCACCCCTCGGCGTGTCCGGATTGCGCCCAAACCTTCCGAAAGGAGTCTGCCATGTCCCAGAAACATGTCATCCTTGGGATCTATCTCGCCAACCGACTGCAACAGGCCGCTCCGGTACAAGCTCTGCTTACGGACTATGGCTGCAACATCAAAACCCGCATCGGCCTTCATGAGGTGACCGGTGAGTTTTGCGCCGGCTACGGCCTGCTGTTGCTGGAGATGATTGGGGATTTGGATGTAACCCAGGAATTTACCACCAAACTGGCAGCCATTGAAGGTGTCGAGGTACAGCGGATGATGTTCAATTACCCCTGAACAACTTTCGTCCGCAGGGTCAACGCACTCGAGGCCTGACCCTGCGGTTCCATTCGCATTTCAGTCCATGACCTGGCGGTGCAGAAACGACCAGTGGCGCCACTTCCGGGACATGTGACTCCCCGTCGATCCGACCGCCAGGGCCAGCCAATACAGAGGCACCATGGCCGAAGACCACAGGTGCGCGGCCCCTACCAGGGCCACGTGAACCATCACCATGACTCCGCGCCCCTGGTAGGGCCAGCGCCGACTGTGCATGACCTCCGAAGCGATCAGTCCCAAGCCGGTCAAGGCCGCCAGCCGGCCCCAGAAAACCAGGTTTTCCAGGGACACTCCCAGAACCAGGCCGCCGAGGACCACCCCGGAAACACCGATGTGGCTGGTGCGCAGCACAATATCCAGTGCCCGAGCCGGGGCGGACCGCTTTCCTTTTTGGACTTCCTGGTTCCTGTTGCTGTCCATCTTTTCCTTAATCCTCCGACTGAAGCTGATTGTTGACCGACATGGCTCACCCCCTTGCCGCCGACTGCCCCTGCAAAGCGTTCCTCGCCCGTGAGTTTCCAACCCTAGGCTGGGGATGTTGCCAACCTGGGACCCGCGCCTTCCACTCTGCGCAAACCTCTTTGCCATGCCGCCCCCCATCGAAGTTTGCATGGTAGCCCGGACCGCAAATGAATGCAATGCCGTGTCATCGCATGGCAGTCGTTGGTTGGCCAGGAGGCGCAATCTGGTGACCGGCACCAGAAAAAAGCCCCTGTTTCTCCAATGGGAGAACCAGGGGCATAGTGCAGAAAAACTTCCGGCGGACCCTTGAGCCCGCCGGAACAGGTGCTTATGATTTATTCGTCGCGCTCGTAGTCAACGATACGCGCAGCAACCGTCTTGATGCTCAGCAGGTCGCTGTAGTTGATGTTGTTGCCCAGATAGTTGCCACCGTCGGTGCCGCAACCGAGGGTCAGTGAAGGCGGCAATTTGTTGTAAATGAGACCGACGCTGCCGTGTACCGCAGGCTGGTTCAACAGCAGGCGGTTGGCCGGGATTTCCAGGGCAAACTTCTCGAGAACCTTTTCGTCCTGGGCATGCACGACGGCGGTATGGCCGGCGCCGCCCCAGCGCAGCTGGGTTTTGGCGGCTTCGATGGCTTCATCGGTGCTGTTGAAGG
>NZ_JAFCIY020000062.1 GCF_020194955.2 Desulfuromonas sp. CSMB_57
CCCTGGGGGAGGGGCTGGACATCCGGGACGGGGACGTGGCCCTGCTGGCGCGCATCTTTGGCGTCGTCAGGGAAGGCGATGGGCTGGTGTTGCGCCACGAGGATCCGGATGTGGACCCGGAACATTGCCGGGTGCTGCAGGAGGCCATCCGGCACTTTTGTCATGACGGTAGAGAGGCCGAATTTCTGCCGACGCGCGGCATCGGCGGCATCCTGCGCCTGCGGGGCGAGGTCTCCAAGGCGATCACGGATTCCAATCCCATCATCGAGGGCCGCTCCCTCATGGAGATTCTGCCCCTGCGCGCCATGGCCGGGGATCGGCAAACCCTCGCCACCGCCCGGTTTCTCAACGATTATCTGCGCTGGAGCCATCGGACCCTGACGGCACACCCCCTCAACGGCGAGCGCCTGGCGGCCGGATTGCCGGCCATCAACGCCGTCGGCACCCAGCGGGCCGGCATGTTGGCAAAGCTGCCCTCCTTTCAGGAACGGTGGGGCCTGCGGGGCCTGCTCATCGCCGCCGGCGCCATCTATCACGGCCTGGGGCGGGTCGTCGGCATGGAAACCCGCAAGGTGGGGGATACGGCAAGCCCAGGTCGGGATCTGCGCGAACGCCTGGAACTGGCGCACCGGGCGCGGGACTATGATTTCATACATGTTCACACCAAGGTCACGGACGAGGCCGGACACAAGGGGGACCCCCGGTTCAAGCAAAAGGTCATCGAGGAACTCGATACGGCCCTGGCCTATGCCGTCGACGAGATCCTGTCCGATGAGCAGGTGCTGTTCATCGTTACCGCCGATCACTCAACAGCCTGTTCGGGAACCATGATCCATACCGGGGAGACCGTGCCCCTGACCATGGCCGGCAAATATGTCCGCCGCGATGCCGTGGACAGGTTCGACGAGGTGAGTTGCGCCGCCGGTGGGTTAAGCTTGGTGCGCGGCCGGGAACTCATGTACCTGGTGCTGAATTTTCTGGATCGGGGCAAGCTGTGGGGGCTCATGGACGCGCCCGACGATCAGCCCTTTACGCCGGGCCCGGCCACGCCCCTGACGGAACCTTGAGGGGTCCATGGTGTGGACTGATGATGACCGGGGTCAAGGCATTGCCGCCCTTCGGAAAAGACCGAGGAAAATCGTATGACCGAGCCGTCGCAACAGGCCGAAATCGGGGTGATACACGGCCGTTTCCAGGTGCTTCACAACGATCATCTCAGCTATCTGCTGGCGGGCATGGCGCTTTGCCGACACCTGGTGGTAGGCATCACCAATCCCGATCCTTTCCTGACCCGGGATGAAGCCGCTGATCCGAAACGGAGCAGTCCGACCGGCAATCCCCTGACCTATTTCGAACGCTACCTGATGGTGCGGGCGGTCCTTGAAGAGGCCGGCATCCCGGCGGCCAATTTTTCCGTGGTGCCCTTTCCCATCAACCTGCCGGATCGCTACCGTTACTACGTGCCCCTCGATGCCCTGTTTTTTCTCTCCATCTACGACGAGTGGGGGCAGCGCAAGCTGGAATACTTCCGCTCCCTCAACCTGGCGACCCATCTGTTGCGCGAAGTGCCCAAGGAGCAGAAGGGCCTTAGTTCCACGGACATCCGGCGGCGCATGGCTCGGGATGAGGGGTGGGAAGAGCTGGTGCCGCCCGCCGTCGCACGATTGATGAAAGAGTGGGACATTCCCGCTCGCCTGCGGTCTATGGGCTGCCGATGATGATCCGGTCTGGTGACGAAAAAGCCTTGGTTTTTTCACGGGTTGCGTAGCAGCAAAGGGTGACGTTGGTCTGCCGGGCACAGTCAATGCCAGAACTGATGGGGGCCGCCTTGGAAATGATCAGGGGGATGCCGGCCCGGGCCGCCTTCATGACCATGCCGGCCGGTTGTCGGCCCGAGGAAATCAGAAACATACGTGAAAGATCGTCGCCATGGAGGACGGCCTGGCCGACCACCTTGTCGACGGCGTTATGCCGTCCGATATCCACCGCCTTGTAGCGCAAGGTTCCGTCGGCCCCGACCAGGGTTGCGGTGTGCGCGCCGCCGGTTTTTTTCTGCGTTTCGTCATCCAGATATTTCAGACTGGCCAGCAGAACCCCAATGGAAAAGTTCTGGGCGACCGGGACGAACACCTCCGCGTCGCAAATGCTGCGCCGCAATCCAAGGCCGCCGGAGGAACGCAGTTCATACTCCAGTTCGGAATCTTGGGCGATACCGGCGCGAAGCTCCACGCGATCGTCCATTTCCCGGATTTCCTCGAGGTCCTTCAGGCTGCGAATGAGACCCTCTGTAATCAAAAAGCCGACCGCAAGCTCCTTGCCAAATCCTGGTGTCGTGACGATGGAGGTGAGGCGGTTGCCGTTGAGATACAGAGTGATGGTTTTTTCCACCATGACTTCGTCAAAGGCCGGCTCTGATCCGGTGTCGGTAAATTTGGTAGAGGCATATTGGTGCATGGCAACATCCTGCAGGGTCATAATCGGCTCGCTTTTAATGGTGTTGTTGTAAAGCAATGTTGAAAAATTTAGCAACAAATGGTAACACACCCACAGGGGAATGAAAATGTTCATTACCAGCTTTCGGAGGAGCTTTCTTAAGAGTTCGGCCAGAGCAATCAAGTGATGTCGGGGATGTATCGATGAATCTGAAACAGCTGGAAGTGTTCATAGCTGTTGCCGAGAGCGGCAGCTTTTCCCGGGCTGCCGAATTGACCTTCCTGACCCAGTCGACCGTCAGCCAGCATATCCTGTCCCTGGAAAAAGAGTATGACCTGAAACTGCTCGACCGTACCGGCAAGGGTGCCCTTCTCACCGAGGCGGGGAAGTTGCTGCTGGTTCATGCCCGGCGGGTGGTGGAGGAAGCCCGGGACGTCGGCACCGCCCTCACTCGCTTCCGGGGCCTGTCGGAGGTGGAATTGAAGGTCGGGGGCAGCAACATCCCGGCTTGCTACATGATTCCGGAATGCATCCCGGCCTTTCGGGACAAGCATCCCGGCGTCATCATCACCCTGCTGCAGGGCGACAGCCGCGAAACCCTTGAGCGCCTGAAGCGGGAAGAGGTGGAATTCGCCCTGGTCGGCACCCGGTTCACGGAAAAGAAAATCGTCTACAAGCCCCTGGCGCTGGACAAGATCTCCCTGGTGGTTCCCGCCGGCCATCCCTGGAGCGGCAAGGAATTCATTCTTCCGGAAGAACTGATTACCGAACCGCTGATCTTTCGTGAGCCGGGGTCGGGCACGGACCGAACCCTGCGGGAGGAACTGGTCAAGGCCGGTTTTTCACCTCAACACCTGAAGATCGCCATGTGCCTCGGCAGCAACGAGGCCGTCAAGCAGGCCATCCTGAACGGTGGCGGCGTTTCTTTTCTGTCCGAGCTTTCGGTGAAGCGCGAATGCGAGCGGGGGGAAATGGCCGTCGTCCGGATTCGAGGGTTGGACGTCTGGCGTCATTTCTACCTGGTAACCCTCTGGGGCCGGGAGTTGGCGCCGGCGGCCAAGGCCTTTGTCGACACCATCCTACACTGGTTTCAGGCTGAATAAAGTCAATGGGAGCGGCAAGTTTGCTGCGGGGCAAGCTGCCGGCAAGGCAGGCATAAGTGGTTGCAATAATCGCCTGTATGGGCTAGTATCGCAATTCCTTTAGCAAATCACAAAAGGCCATTCATTTTATAAATATGTTGCCGGAAAGGGGATGGCACTCCATGGTCCCCTGGGCAAGGCACTCATGGAAGCGCGTCGGTCGCTGGTGGGCCGCCCGGTCTTCAAAACCGGTGTGGGGGGTGAGAAACTTCCCAGGTGGGTTCGATTCCCATGCGCTTCCGCCATTTTATGCTCTGATTGTAGTCAGGGTAGTGCGTCCGATCCATCTTCTGCTGCAACCGGGGGGCGCAGGAAGTACCGTGCCCCGCGACCGATGACCGCCCAGCCCCCCGCTACGTATCCTGTATTCGATTCCGTTGCATCCATCTTTTCCGAACCATGGTGGTTCTCCCTTTGGGATGCCTGCCATGGTGTCGGTGATGAAAAGGGTCTGCCATGAAGCATCTCATACTCGGTACCGCCGGCCATATCGATCACGGCAAGACCTCCTTGGTCAGGGCTTTGACCGGCATCGACACGGACCGCCTGAAGGAGGAAAAGGAGCGGGGCATCACCATCGAGCTCGGCTTCGCCCACCTGGAGCTGCCGGGCGATATCCAGTTCGGGATCGTCGATGTGCCCGGCCATGAACGCTTCGTCCGGGCCATGGTCGCCGGCGTCGGCGGCATGGACCTGGTCATGCTGGTGATTGCCGCCGACGAGGGGGTCATGCCCCAGACCCGCGAGCATCTGGAGATTTGCCAGTTGCTGGGGGTGCGCAAGGGCCTGGTCGCCCTCACCAAGTGCGATATGGTGGACGAAGATTGGCTGCACCTGGTCACCGAAGAGGTGCGCGACTACCTGGCCGGCAGTTTTCTGGAAGAGGCGCCGATTGTGCCCCTCTCTTCCAAAACCGGCGTCGGTCTTGAGGATCTCAAAACGACCCTCGGACAGTTGGCGGCGGAAGTGCACGAGAAATCCGTGGACGGTCCCTTTCGGCTGCCTGTCGACCGGGTTTTCACCGTTGCCGGCTTCGGCACGGTGGTCACCGGTACCCTGCTGTCCGGCGCGTTGCGGGTCGGCGATGAAGTCGAAGTGCTGCCTTCCGGCCTGACCTCGCGGGTACGCAGCATCCAGACCCACGGCCGCAAGTCGGAACAGGCCGAGGCCGGCCAGCGGGTGGCGGTCAACCTGCAGGGCATCGATTATGCCGACATGGCCCGCGGCGACGTCATCGTGCCGCGCGGCGTGTTTCGCACCACCCGTACCGTCGACGCCCGCCTGGACTTCCTCGCCTCGGCGCCGCGGGAGTTGAAGCATCGCGCCACCCTGCGCTTGCATTCGGCCACCTACGAAGTCTCGGCCCAGGCGATCCTGCTCGAGGGGGATACCCTGGCGCCCGGAGCGAGTGCCTTCGTCCAGCTGCGCCTGAAAAGCCCGGTGCTGCTGCTGCCTGGCGATTTCTTCATTCTGCGCAGCTACTCGCCCCAGATTACCGTCGGCGGCGGGGTGGTGCTCGATCCGGCGCCCCCGCGGCGCCGGCGCCGTTCCGCCCAGGCCCGGGAGTTGCTCGATGCCCTCGGTGAAGGCGCGGATGCGGACAAGTTGCTGCTGCTGACCCAACAGAGCCTGCTCTCCGGCTTGACCCTGGAGGAACTGATCATTCGCAGCGGTCTGCCGGCCAAACGGGCCGAGGCCGCCCTGGCCAATCTGCTCTCCCAAGGCCTGCTGGTGCAGGCGGCGCGGGAGCCGCGGACCTTTCTGGCCCAAGAGTCCTTCCATAGCCTCAAATCCCTGCTGCTGACCGGCCTGGAAGGCTATTTGCGGGACAATCTCCTCAAGGAAGGCATCGGCAAGGAAGAACTGAAGGCGCATATCCCCAAGCGCAGCGATCTGCGTTTCTTCCCTGCGGTACTCACTGCTCTGGAGAAGGAGGGGAAAGTCGTGGTCGATCGGGACCTGGTGAAGATACCGGGACACCGGGCCGCCGCCGGTGCCGGTCAGGCGGGGTTGTTGGCCGAATTGGAAAACGCTTTGCAGGCCGGCGGCGAGGAGCCGCCCGGCATCAAGGAATTGGCCGGGTTGGTGGGCAGCGACGAAAAACATGTGCTGGAAAACCTGAATCTCCTGGCCCGCGAGGGCCGGGTGATGAAAGTCAAGGCCGATGTCTTCTACGCTCCCCAGCCTTTGCAGGCCCTGCAGGAGAAGCTGGTGGCGTTCCTTCACGAAGCGGGCGAGATTACTCCGCCGCAGTTACGGGAACTGACAGGCCTGTCCCGCAAATTCATGATTCCTCTGTTAGAATATTTTGACCAGGTTAAGGTGACCCTCAGGGTTGGAGACAAGCGGGTATTGCGTAAGAGGTAGCGATTGCATGGGTCCGGATACGGCCAACGAAACGCGTGCGATGCCATTGGACACCAAGCTGCTGTCCAATCTGGTTTATCAGTTGAACATCGTGCGTCGACAAGTGGGTGCCTATCCGCCAGGCCACCAGGTGGTGCGGGCCTCGGCCGAGCGAACCATTAAGATCCTGGAAAATCTCAAAATCTCCGCCTCGCAGGTTACCATCGGCGTCGCCCGGGACCGCCTCATGCTGGGTGGGGCCCCGCTGGATCCGAAAAACCCGGTCTATCGCGAATATGCGCAGGCCTTGTTTGCCCACGGCATCATCTCCCAAACCCTCCAATACGGCCTGAGCGCCGAAGAATTGTGCCAATTCAGCAGTTTGCTGGCATGTAAGCCGGAAGAGTTGCTGACCCGCGGCGGCATTGCCGAAGCGATGCTTCAGGCCGGCCTGCAGCACCTCTCCATAACCCTTCTCGATGACAGCCGGTTTGCAACCCGCGCAGTCACGCCGACCGGCCATCCGGAAGAATCCGCAAAAACTAACGGCTGCCTTTGGGAGCAGTTCGTTCGCTCCATGCTGACAGGTTCCGATGCAGAGGGCTTCGCCCCCGGCGTATTGGCGGATTTGAATTCGCCCCGAGGGTTGGCGGGGCAGGTGAGTGAGGCCCAACCCGGCGACGAGGTCGCGAGTATGGCTGATTACGACCAGGCCATCATCACTTTTTTGCGCGGCCTCGACCGGGAACAGCTCTCCCGTGGCCAGCATGACGAAATGCTCGACAGGTTCAGGGATTTTATCGGTGCCCTGCATACGCCACTGCGGCGCCAGTTTCTTTCCAGCACCTTTTTTGCCCTGACCGTGCATGAAGAAAGTGCCGGCCGGCTACTCAGCCGTTTTCCCGGAGCCATGTTGATGGATGCCCTTGATGATCTCAACGCCCGGCAGGTCCCGGTCTCGTCCTTTATTCTGCAGGTTTTGAGCAAGTTGCCCGCCGATGGGGCAGGCTTCCCCCTGCCCGGTCAGGGCGGCGGGCACCTGTCGGATGCGGAAGCAGAGGAGCGGCTGAAACTGGTCTTTGCGGAACATCAGGCCGCCGACTTTGTTCCGGAAGATTACCAGATGGTTTTGGGCGGACTGCCGTCACCTGGTGCGCCGCCGGTCCTGCCCGCAGACACGGTTGCAGAACTTCTGGCCGAGATCCATGAACAAGCCCTGGAACACCGCCTGTGCGCCATAGTCAGTTACTTGCTGCAGCATGACCCCGATGGCACCGACTGCGAAGATCTGACGGTTCATCTACAGCCTTTTGTTCAGCATTTTATCGCCACCGGGGACTTTGCCGCCCTCATCGACCTGTACCGGCAATTGACGGATGGGGAGGAGGTCGCCCGCCACAAACAGGATGGCATTTTCGCCAGGCATGGATTTCTGCGAGAAATCATTGGCAGTATTCCTTTGTGGTTCAAGGAAAAACGTCAAGACATCTTGCATTTGATTCGCGTCATCGGGCCGCCTTTTGCGCCGCTGTTGCTGGACCAACTGGCCGAAGAACCGGATCGGGCCCTGCGACAGCAGTATCTGGCGCTGTTGGCCGAAATGGGACCGGAAATTCGTCAGGAAGTGGCCGCGCGATTGTCCGACGACCGCTGGCAACTCGTGCGTAACCTGGTGGTATTGCTGCGCGGCCTGCAGGATCCTCAGATCGTGACCCTTCTGGAGCCGCTGTTTCGCCACCCCCACGAGTCTGTTCGCCAGGAAGTCTTGAAAACCGCCTTTTTCTGCAAGGATCAACATGCCGATCCGGCTCTTCTCCAAGAGCTTGAGGGGAGTGGCGCCCTGCCGCCGCTTTGGGCCATCGGTTTGGCGCGCTATTCCCGGGATGTTCGGGTGCGGGAAAGGCTTTTACAACTGCTTCATCTCGCCCCCCTGACCAAAGAGGGTTTGTTGGTGCAACTGGCCGCGGTGACGGCTCTGGGCCAACTCGGCAGGCCGGAAGCCCTTCCGGAGTTGGAGCAGCTTCTCTGCGGCTTCAGTGTCCGCCACCCGCGCCGATACCGGATTCTGCAACGGAAGATTTTGGAAAGTCTCACCAGCTATCCACTAGATGAGGTTCTGCCCATTTATCGGCGCCTGGCCGGGCGTCTGCGGCCGGATCTGGCCGAGATGCGGCGGCGGGCGGCCCGGCATCTGGAGGCTGCAAGGGTATGAACGCGGAGACTCTGGCAGAATTGCACAATGCCATCCGGCATCTGGTGACAGCGGTCGCCAATGCCGGCCTGTACCGTCCTGACCATCCGCAAGTACAGCGGTTGTGCATTGCCGCCCGCAACTGCTTCGCGTATCTGCTGCGGGAACGGCAAATGCTATCCCTGATGATGGTTGAGGGCGAAATTCTGTTCGACAATTTCCCCTTGTCGCAGGGGTTGCACGAACAAAAACTGGCGCAACTTCTGGAAAGACGGCAGATCAACCGGCTCCTCGTCAGGCAAGGCGTGGATGCCGCTGAATTGGTGGAGTTGGTCGTTTTCCTGGCACGGAAAAACCTGCCTCAGACCCCTCTGCCGCAAGGACGGCACCTGGCTTTCGAAACCCTGGCAGAGTCCGCTGTGCCCCCGCAGGCAAGCGGCGTCAACTATGGGAACCCTGGGGAGGTTGATACACGGCTGGCAACCTTGAAGGAGATGAGCCGCCATCGCCTGGCGGAAATGTTTGCAGGGTTTGCCCGACAAAAAACCATTCGCGTGGCCGGTTTGACGGAAATCGTGGCCGGTTTCATTCAGGCTTTTTCTCGCGAAGTGCCTGCGCTGCTGTCCCTGATGCCGATTCGAGCCATGGATGAATATACCTTTACCCATGGCCTGAATGTCTGTTTGCTCAATTTGGCTCAGGCCATGAATCTCGGCATCCAGGGTCAGTTGCTGCACGACATCGGTATTGCCGCCCTGCTGCACGATATCGGCAAGCTGTCCGTGCCTCTGGATATTTTGTCCAAACCCGGCAAACTCGATGACAGGGAATGGGATATCATGCGACAGCATCCCGCCCAGGGGGCAAGACGTCTGCTAAACAGCCCCGGTGTCCCGCAACTGGCTGTAGTGGCCGCGTTTGAGCACCATATGCGTTATGATTTCAGCGGCTATCCGGTGGTGCACAATCGATGGCGTCAGCATCTGTGCAGTCAGATGACCACCATTGCCGATATTTATGATGCCCTGCGCACAAAACGTCCCTATCAGGCCGCGAAACCCGCCGCGCAATGTGCTGCGATGCTGCAAGGCATGGCGGGCAGCACGGTTCATCCGCAGCTGACGGCGAATTTCCTCCAGCTGCTCGATGCCGCCATGGGAGCGCCGCCGCAAGCGGTTTGAAAGGCATGGCGGGGGTCATTCCATCAGGGCATCGGTCTTGGCGGCCATGATCAGGTCGTTGCGGTGCAGGCCCTTGATTTTATGGGTCCACCACTGCACCGTCACTTTGCCCCACTCGGTGATCAGCAGGGGATGATGTCCCTCGGCTTCGGCCAGGGTGCCAACCCGGTTGGTAAAGGCCAGGGCCTCGGCGAAGTTGCGCCAGATAAAGGTACGGCTCAAACGTTGTACGCCATCGACGGTCACTACCTGCCATTCCGGGATCTGCGGCTTGAAACCCGCGATTTCCTCCGCTGTCGCCAGCGGGGCCCCGATCCGGCAGACCTCGCATTGCTGTTCCGTTAATTGTTCCACCTTGAACTCCTTCTGCCGAAGCCCGGCTTGCCAAATTCCCTTGCCTGCAAAGGTGCCTGCCATGGTTCATCCCAAAACTCCGGATGAAAACCAACTATATGCAAGATCCGGCGCTTTGCAACCGACCGCGGACGAGGTGCGGGTCGCCGGCGGTGATTTGATCCTTGCGGATGTGTCGGAAATAATGGGAGAATGTTCCCAAAAACCCAAGAGACGCCGTCCGGGCGTGACGTGATGAAAAGGAGGACCGCATGAACGCTTCCCGGGTTGCCGACGGAATTTTCCGTCTTTCCGCCAACATCGGATCGGAAATCCTGTTCGAGGGGATGTGGCTTCTGCCCCATGGTGCTTCCATGAATTCCTATCTGGTCAAGGGCGAGCAGGCGGCCATCATCGATGGCGTCTGCGATTGGGACGGGGTGCCTGAAACCCTATATGCGCAGCTGGACGAGGTCGGAATGAATGTTTCCGATATCCGCTATGTCATCATCAACCACACCGAACCGGACCACACCGGCTGGCTGCGCTCCTTCTCGGCCCTGACCGGCGATTTCGAAGTGCTGATCACGGCCCGCGGGCTGGAACTGGCCAAGGCTTTTTATGATCTGGAGGTACCGTTCCGGGTGGTGAAATCGGGCGACAGCGTCGATTTGGGCGGCGGTCGGCAACTGGTCTTCGAGGAGATTCCCAATGTCCACTGGCCGGATACCATGGTGACCTTCGAGCCCGCCACCGGTACCCTGTTCAGCTGCGATGCCTTTGGCACTTTCGGCGCCATCAACGGCGCCCCCTACGACGAACAGCTCGATGAAATGCAGTTGCGGTTTTTCGAGAAAGAGGCGCTGCGCTACTATGCCAACATTGTCGCCCGCTTTTCCCAACCGACGCTGGCCGCCATCGCCAAGGTTCGGAAGCTGCCGGTGCGCATCATCGCGCCGGGCCACGGTCCGGTCTGGCGGCGCAATCCCGAATTCATCATCGACCTCTACGAGCGCTTGGCGGGCTACGGCAAGGGGCCGGCGAAACCCAAGGTTACGCTGCTGTGGGGCAGCATGTACGGCAATACGGAAAAAACGGTGGCGCCCCTGCTGGAGGGTCTGGCCGCCGAAGGGGTGGAGTCTGCCGTCCACCAGGTACCTCAGACCCACATCGGCACCATCCTGGCCTCGGCCTGGGAGTCGACGGGCATCGCTCTGGCCATGCCCACCTACGAGTACCAGATGTTTCCTCCCATGGCGGCGGTGCTCGACGAACTGGGTCGCAAGCAGGTCAGAAACAAGCTGGCCTTGCGGGTCGGCAGTTTCGGCTGGTCCGGCGGCGCCCAGCGGGAACTGGAAGAAATCGTCGCGCGCCAAAAAATGCACTGGCAGTTTCTGGAACCGGTGGAGTTTCGCGGCGCGCCGGCTGCGGAGGAGTTGGAGCTGATCCGCCGTCGCGCCCGGGAATTGGCGCGGCAGGTCAAGGCGGCGGCCTTGGCATGATTTGCAGGCGTGAGATTGGGTATGCATTGTCAGGGCTCGGCATCTGTTTTCTGACAAGTCTTGCGTTGACATGGCGAAAAAAGGGCAGGTCCTGAATTTTCCGTTCAGGGCCTGCCCTTTTGACTTGATAAAAAAACAAAACAGTTTATGCGGCCGTTTTCCAATGGGCCGTCACGAGGGCCTGGACATCGTCGGGGCGATCCAGCAATGCCTGTTCCCAAGTGAGGCCGGACTCAGTGCTGAAGGAGGCCATGGCCTGAATCAACTGTTCCACTTGGCTGTTCAGCAGTTGCATGCCATCTACTGCCTCCAGGATTTCTGTCTGATATTGCCATCCTGAATACCATCTTTGCACGGTAATCTGATCCTCGCTGCCATTTCGGCGGATGATTAGATCGTTGCCCGAGCGGGAGAAGATGAGATCGTCCGGAGCGATGCCCTCGCCAAAGACCAGTGTGTCCATGTTTCCCGTGGTGGTGTCGTAATCGTAGACGGTGTCCTGTCCCCAGCCCTTGTCGAACAGATAGCGATCATTGCCGCGTCCGCCGTTGAGGACATCGTTGCCGGCTCCGCCGACCAGGATGTCGTCGCCGTCCTCGCCATAGAGTTTGTCGTCGCCATCGCCGCCGTAAAGGACATCGTTGCCGGCGCCGCCATACAGCGTATCATTGCCGGCTTCGCCGTACAGGGTGTCGTCGCCGCCGTAGCCGTACAGGGTGTCGTTGCCGGCGCCTCCAAAGAGGGTGTCGGGGGTTGCGCTGAGTTGGGAGCCGTAGAGCTTGTCGTCCTGGTCACCGCCCAGCAGGGTGATGCCTCGGTTTTCCATTTGGGTCGCAGTCAGGATGGTACCGTCGGCGAACTCGAATTTTTCGATGGCGTAAACACGAGAATCGAACCAGCGCTGAATGGTCAGGGAGTCGCTGCCGCCGTTGATGCGGATGAAGAGGTCGCTGCCCTGTTTGAAAAGCTGCAGGTCGTCGACGCTGATACCCGGGCCGAACACGACGCTGTCCGTGTTGCCGGCGGTAGTGTCGTAGTCGTAGATCACATCGTGGCCATCGCCCTTGTCGAAGAGATAGCGATCATTGCCGCGCCCGCCGTAGAGGACATCGTTGCCGGCTCCGCCGACCAGGATGTCGTCGCCGTCCTCGCCATAGAGTTTGTCGTCG
>NZ_JAFCIY020000065.1 GCF_020194955.2 Desulfuromonas sp. CSMB_57
TGAGGGTGAGGGCGTCGCGGGGGGTCTGCTCCGGCGCCTGGTATTGCCGCTGGGTTTCCAGGCCGCGGGCATCCCGGGTGACCTCCAGTCCATGGCCGTTGCTGGAAAGGCTTTTGAACCGGCCGAGCAGGTCGTAGGTGTAGGTGGTTTCTCCGCCGGGGGTGGTGCGGCTGGCGAGATGGCCGGCGAGATCGTAGCGGTACCCGATGACCGTGCCGTTCTGGATTTCCTGAATCAGCCGGCCTTTGTCGTCATGGGTGAAGCGCAGATCGCTTTCGGGTTCCGGATGGCCCTTGAGGTAGGTGGCGGCCCGGGTCAGGCGGTCGGCATTGTCGTATTCGTAGACGATTTTCTGTCGGGCCGTTTCGACGGCGGTGATCCGGTCCCAGTCGTCCCAGGCGAGCTGTTGCTCGCTGCCGTCGGGCAGACGCTTGGCGATCACGCGGCCGACGGCGTCCCGGGTGTAGCTGGTCACCCGGCCGGCCCAGTCGGTTTCCGCGGCCAGACGTCCGGCGGGATCGTAGCGGTACCGCCAGCTCTGGCCGGCGGCGTTGGTGATCCGTGTCAGGCGGGCGGCGTTGTCGTAGTCCAGCCGGGTGGCATGGCCCTTGGGATCGGTGACGGTGCGCAACAGATCGAAAGCGCCGTAAGTGGCGCGGGTGGTTTGTCCCTCGGGGGCGACGTGGGTCTTGGGCAGCCCCTCGCTGTCGTAGGCCAGACGCTCTTCGCCGCCGTCGGGATGGAGGATGCGGCTCAGATCGTTGCGCGGGTTGTCGGGGGAGGGATCATACTCGTAGTGGGTGCTGTATCCGGCGGGGTCGGTGATGATCCGGGGCCGGCCCCAGCGGTCGAGGTGGTAGCGGGTGGTTTCCCCCAGGGTATTGCGCAGGGAGGCCAGGCGACCCCGTCGGTCGTAGCCGAGCCGGGTGGTGGTGCCGTCGGTGCCGGTCTCGGTGAGGAGGCGGCCCTGGTCGTCGTAGCTGAAGCGGCGGATGCGGCCGTCCGGCTCCTTCGCTTCGATGAGGTTGCCGCGATCATCGTAAGTCCACGCGGAGGCGGTGCCGTCGGGGTAGTCGATTCCGGTGAGCTGGCCGTGGGGGTCGTAGGCATAGCGGGTGGTGCGGCCGGCCCCGTCGGTCTCGCCCATCAGGTGGCCGAAGGTGTCGTAGTCGAAACGCGTGACCCGGCCCAGGGGGTCGGTGGTGGACAGCCTGCGGTCCAGGCCGCTGACCTCGTGGGTGGTGATGTGCCCCAGCGGATCCTGTTCGCGGATGAGCTGGTGGTTCGCGTTGAACCAGTAGGTGAAGCAGCCGCCTTCGGCGTCGTGGTATTCGGTCTTCCGCTCCCGCGAATCATAGACGAAGCGGTCGTTGTACAGGCCGTCAGGCGTTTGGGTGGCGACGACCCGGCCTTCGCTGTCGTAGGCGATGTCGACACAGGTGGCGCCGCTGTCCTGCCAGTGGTTGAGCCAGCCCTGCTCGGTATAGGCGTAGTGGAATTCGCCGCCGAACAGGCTGCGTGCCTCCGTGAGCGCCCCGCTGGAGTCGTAGCCGTAGCGAAGGAGCGGTTCGCCGTCGCCATCCCGGGTGACTGTTGCGATAAAACCTTCCGGCGTGGTCCCGACGACGAAAACCTCACCGTCGCTGTGCGCGACGCGGCGCAAATGGTCGTTCTCGTAGAGGAAGTCGATGCGATTGTTGTTTCTGTCTTCGATGGCACTCAGACGGCCGATATGGGGATGGCTTTCCGTGGTTTCGAAGATCAGGGTCTGCTGATAACGGCTGTCGAAGAGCCTGGCCCGCTGCCGCGTGCCTCGCAGGTGATAATGAGCGGCCCTGAGGTTGCGGGAGTTGAATTCCGCGCCTTTCCCCAAGGGATACTGGAGCACTTCGCCTTCGCCGTCTTCGAGGTTGGCGGTCGGCTCATCGGCGAGAAACACCAGTCGCTGGGACCAGTTGCAGATCCAGCGGGGGCCGAGGACACTTGCCACCGGGTCCTTGCCCGCGTAGGTGCGGGTGAGCCTGAGAGGCAGGGCAGCGGGATATTCCAAATCGGTCCGAACGTCGAAATAGCTGCCGTCGGCCGGGTTGACCGGCTCGCCGCATTTCAGGCCCAGCTTGGACAGCAGGCGGCCCACCCCCAGGGAAAGGGCCACTTCGGCGGTCGAGATGACGGCCTGCTCGCGGGCCGAGTGTTCGGCATCCTTCTTCAGATAGACGCCGGTGGTGGAGTCGGCAAAGATGGTTTTGCATCCTTGGTGGATACTGGCATTGCACGTGGTCTTGTGACCGATGCGAGCCAGGGGCAAACCGTTGACGAAAACGGTTTCGCTGCCTTCGGCGATCCTGGACACGGACGAATGCTTGCGGCATTGCACCTGATCCCCTACCCGGGCGACGGGACGGCCTTCGAAAAAGACGTTGGGTGAACCGGTGATGATTTTACCGGTGACGGTGGCCATCTTGGAGAAAAAGCCGTTGACCAGAGCGCCGACGCCACCCCCCGCCGCGCCGGCGGCCACTGCGCCGACGATGACGGCGGCCGCGCCGCCGGTACAGATGGTGGCGGCCACGAGCGCCCCGACCGCCACCCCCGCGACCAAACCGCACAGGGCCCCGGCAAAGGCCGAGCCGTGGGCAATTTGGTCACCCACGGTGGCCGGCTGCGGCCCTGATTTGGCCAGCTTCGGCGCACCCAGAAAATCAAGCAGCTTTTCATCCAGGGCAAAATGGTTGACCAGCCCCGCGCCGATGAAAGCCCCCGCAGCGCCGGCCGCCAAGGCTCCGCCAAAAACGCCCAGCGCGGTCAAACCTCCACAGGTCGCATAAGCAGCCATGCCGCCCTTGACAACGCCTACGGCCGCTATTCCCGTGCTGGCCATATGGCCCAGGTTTTTTATGTTTCTGACCGCGGCTTCATCATGGCTGTCTGACCTGAGGGCTTCCACGACACCGCTGTCGCCGGTGGCGACCGCCACCGTGGTATCCCGCCACGATTCCGCGGTATCGACGACCGCGTTTTTGACCCCCGTCAGCCATCCGGGCTGCATTTGCGCATCAGTGCCGGCCTGCCCGCTCATGTCAGACTTCCCCCTGCTCCAGCGGTGCCCTGCCAACGGTAAAGCTCTTCATGGCCGCCAACAGCTGGGCACGGGATGCGTCGTCGATTTTTCCGGGCACGGTGGCGGTAAGATTCAGCGCCCTGGAGTTGTTGACGATCATGAGGATCATCTGGTGCATGGCATGGCCCTGATTATCCCAGGTAAATTCGAGAAAATGGGCGGGCAGGCCATCAATGGTCTCGGGGCCTTCAAAGAGTATTCTGAAACCGGGCAGTTCCCGGGCCAGGGTGGATTTCTGGTTCAGAAGGTAATCGGCCAGGCTCAATCCGACCGGCAAGGATTCGCGGGTGACAACCAGATTCGCACCCTTGGCCGGCACATGATTGGCGGCCAGCATGGTCACACTGTTGTCCTGCCAGTCCCCTTCTCCCAGCGTTAAATAGCCCTCCTGCATTTGATAGTACATGGATTTCTCCTTATAGAACCGTAAATAGCGCATCGCCATGGCGTGTCCGGGGCGCATTCCTTTTGCCATCCACCTCCTGTTGCCCCACCGCTGAATGTGCCGTGGCCACCGGAGCAACGGGCAAGCATGGCGCCTTAGCCTTCATTGAGGTTTATGGTGGGGCTGTTGATGTCGACACTCCCCGGTTGAATGACTACGGTACTTTCGCCGCAAACCAGGGTTATCCTGGACTCGGCCGTTAAAATGATTTCCTTGGCCGATTCCATGGAGGTCCCGCCAACGGTTGTCGTGGTGCTGCCGCCAATGGACTGGTTTTTGCTGTCGAGCACGGTAATGTTCCAGTCCTTCTGGCTGCGCAGATAAATCTCCTCGGCGCCCTTGGCATCGTCGAAGCGCAGTTCATGAAACCCCGGCCCCTGGTGAGTCTTGGTGCGAAAGCCGCTCTGCGTCAGGCTTTGCTCCAGATTGTTGATGGGCATGTTGCGGGCGTTATAGACACTGCCGACCACGATGGGCCGATCCGGATCGCCATCGATAAAGTCGACCAGCACCTCGTCGCCAACCCGGGGAATGAACTGTGCGCCCCGGCCGGACCCGCCCCACGGTTGGGCCACGCGAATCCAGCAACTGCTGCGCTCCTCGGCCTGCCCCGGCGCCCTCCGATCCCAGTGAAAACGCACCCGCACCCGGCCATATTCGTCGGTGAAGATTTCCTGATCCCTCGGGCCGACGACCATGGCGGTCTGGATGCCTTGAACAACGGGTTTGCGGACGACCATGTCCGGCCGAAAAGGTGTCTTGGACGGTATCGCCCAGAAACTGTTTTGATAAAAGGCGCCACCGGCTGCCGTTTCTTCGAAAACCTGGGGTTGTCCCGCGGCATGCCAGACCTGGACCAGCAGGTATTCCCCGTTGAGACCGGGAGTGACATGGTTGCTCAAGGTAAACAGAAAACCGGGAAGCAATCGGCAGGAGGAACTTTTTCCCTGCCCCAGGTTCTGCAAGGCATTCAACTGCTCCAGGCGGATGCGGGCCAAATCTTCGCCGCGCGCCTGCTCGACGTGCAGGGCAGGGTAATCGTACACCTCGAAGCGGCTATTCGATGCACCGGAGCCGACATTCAGATCCAGGGAGGGATGCTTGGGATTGAAGTTCTTGTGACGGTAGGCGTTGGGCCGCTGCTCATGGTGAAAGGTGAACTCGGTTATGCATTCCTGCTCGGCGACCAGACCGCCGTGACTGTTGCAGACAATTTCCGGTTTTCCCGGCAGAGGGCGATGCACCCAGGAACCGTCGCCGATGAGCATGACGTGCTTGTCCCGATCATGCTCGAAAAAATAAAACAGCCCCTCCTCCCGCAGCAACCGATCGATGAAAGCCAGATCACTTTCCCGGTACTGGACGCAGAACTTGCGAAAACGCTTGGAATCGTCCAGCACAAAGCGGTAGCGATCGGAATGGATGCCGCCCTCCTCCAGAACGGTTTCGATGATCTTCTGTAACTGCTGTTCCTGGAAAATGCGGCTGTTGGTGCGTAACGAAAGCTGCCAGAGGGTGGGGACCAGGGTGGCGCTGTAGCAATAGAAATCGCCATGAAGGTGGGTGAAGGCAAAACTCTGAATTACCCCGTGAACATGCCGATCGGTGCCGCCCGAGAGGGGATCGGGATTGACCAACGTGACCCGGGCCTCCCGCCCGACCAGCTCGGCGAAGTCGCCCACCTCCGTAAGGAGGGCCAAATCAAGACTGCAAACAAAGGGAGTGGCAAGACCCTCAAACAAGGAAAAGTCCGACACGCGGAAATCCAGTGATATTCCGTCGATCTCGAAGAACAGCATTTCATGTGAGGCGTTTTGTTTCACATACCCTCCTGATTTTGTTTATTCTTGCGAAAATCTTTACTTTATTTCCTGGTTATGCACTTTACTCAATCTATATGCTTTCTGAGACCCATCTTGGGTTCAGAAGCTCGCCTCATTGTCAGCGAAGCGTTAGTGAACGGTGGTAGTTGTCGTGATCGACATCGCAATCGGTCCATGAAACGATTACGATAACGCCACAAAACAGCTTCTACTGGAGTCAGGTGCATAACCTGATTTTTAAATTTTTCCAAAACACAAAAAGTGAAAGACATTTCGAAAAACAGCACATCACAGGATTACCACATTGAATCCTAAGGAAAACTTCATGCTCGCGTGAAGAGTCCCAGCCTTGTTACTCGGACAGAGAGCCTGCGCTGGCATCAGTCACGTTCTTTCTGATCTTGTTTAATTTTCTTGGAATCGCGGACCTTGTCCTTACTCATTAAAAGCAAAAAACGACTCTTTCCAGTAATTGCTTCAAAAATCAAAAAGCCTAATTCAAACAAAACTGGTGCACCAGTCATGCAATAAATTATTTTTGCCAAGACACGATCAAACTTTGTTGTATAAGGATAGATAGCATCATAATCCGCTTCTAAAAATGAAAGTGGTGATTTTTTCGCTACTTCTCTCATCCAAACTGGATAAGACAATGAAAATGCTACATTCAAAATATCCCAACCGCTGACAAATTCCAAACCCAGACTATTCTTGGTTATTTTGTTTTTTCGTAATTTACGCACTAACACTTGTCCAAAAATAATATAAATTATCCAGTAAAATATAACCCAACACAAAAATATTAAACCTACCACAAACTTTAAATCCATAAACCATCAATACCTTCAAGAGTAGTGTCATATATATCTCCAGAAAGTTTGTTAGCATAATGGTCCGCGGCAGCGGAGGCAGCCACCGAACAACCAACTATGACCAATCCGCCAAGGACAAGTCCGACCCAGCCTACAGGTGTAGAAAACATTATCAGCCCCAGACCAAATGCTCCGGCCTTGGCAACGCCACCGCCCGCCACGGCACTTGCAGCAAACCTAGACGACTCCACGAACAACTCCCGCTCCAAGTCGCCGGCGAACCGGACCAACCGCGAGGCCTGGGCCGTGTCGGTGACATGGAGCTTCGCGATGGTGCGACGGAACGCTCCGTTATAACTGCGTAAAACTTCACGCCCGCATGCAGAGTCCCAGAAATGTTACTCGGACAGAGGACCTGTGAAGACATCAGTCGTGTTCTTTCTTGTCTTTTTTGATTTTCTTGAAATCGTGGATTTTGTCCTTAGTCATTAAAAGCGAAAAACGACTCTTTCCAGTAATTGTTTCAAAAATCAAAAATCCTAATTCAAACAAGACTGGTGCCCCAGTCATACAATAAATTATTTTTGCCAAGACACGATCAAACCTTGTTGTATAAGGATAGATAGCATCATAATCCGCTTCCAAGAATGAAAGTGGTGATTTTTTCGCTACTTCTCTCATCCAAACTGGATAAGACAATGAGAATGCTACATTCAAAATATCCCAGCCGCTGACAAATTCCAAACCTAGACTTTTCTTTGTTATTGGGTTTTTGCGTAATTTACGCACTAACACTTGGCCAAAAATAATATAGACAATCCAGTAAAATATAGCCCAACACATGATAATTATAAAAATTATGAGCTCTAGATCCATAAGCCATCTATCCATTCAAGAATGGGGTCATATTTAGTCGTCCCTGAAAAATTCGATTTCTCGTCTTCAGAGGGCGCTTGATTCCGGTTTTATCCTTAGCCCTGAGATCCAAAATTGGTGTTTCAGGAGGGCCAAGACGAACTCTACGCCAATCAGGGGCGACTTGAGCCGCTCCAGCTCTTTGAAAAGAAGCCAAAAGAAAGCCCGCAGGAGCTTTCGCAGATTGAAACCGCACGCGGCCAGAATGGCGTTCATCTTGTCGCCCTCGGTGCCTTTGAGATAGTTGCGGTCCATCCGGTGATCTTCCTTCATGTGGCCGATCACCGGTTCAATGGCGTTACGCCGTTGGAACCAGCGCCACTCACTCGGTTTCATGCTGCTCTTGCGACGGTTCGCCAGGTGGATCGCGGTATCACCAATCTTTTTGGGATTTCCCTGGTAGCCCCTGTCGCAGTAGGCGTTTTGGGGCTTCCAGCCGACCAGCCGTGTCACCTGTTTGAGCGCGTCCTTCAGCGTATGCCCGTCAAAGGGGTTGTTGTGCAGCGCCTCGATGCCGATCACCCAGTTGTCCTGGGAGGTGGTGACCACCGAAACCTTGCAGCCGAACTCGTACTTCTTGTGGGCCTTGCCCTTGGCGATGCATTCCACCTCCGGGGCATGCAGGCTGTAGAGCTTGTTCTTGTCGTGGCGCTGCTGGGTTAAGAGCCGATTGGCCAGGTGCAGCAGCTCTTTGAGCTCCAAATCGGGCTCGGGGCAGTTGCGCAGGATGTTGCGATAGGCCCGGCCCAGATAATTCTTCAGCTTCTTCTGCTCGCGCCTGGCCCGCCTCATCTGTCGGGCGTGGGCATAACGGCCGGACATGATCAGAGCCTGTTTCCCCAACCGCAGGTAGCTCTGGCGCAGGGCAATACCCCGTTTCTTGGCCGCCCGCACCAGCAGAACCCGGGCTTTGTGATACAGCCGGCCATCGGTGGGATAGGCAATGGCCTTCTCCTGCACCGTGGTATCGACGTTGACCCGCTCCATGTGCTGCTCGGTCAGGTTTCCCCCGCGCTTGGCGGTCTCCAGGGTTTCGCTGAGCAACAGCTCCATTTCCTTGGGTCCGATGCGCTTTCTCCAGCGGGTCATGGAACTCGGATCGAGCGGAAGACGATGAATGAAATACTCGAATCCGCAGAAATATTGCCAATAGGGATTCTCCAGCAGCCGGGCGACAACCGATTCATCGCTTTCGTCAAAAGCATGCTTCAGGTAATGCAGCCCGACCAGCAGTCGCGTCGACTTGGCCGGGCGCCCCTTCTCGGCGTAGAGGGAGCCGAACTTTTTGTCAAAGACCGACCATTCTATCTGATTGGCCAGCAGATACAGCGGATGCCGCCGATCAAGAATCTGGTCAAGGCGCGACCGGAAGAGATCCTCGTGGTCACGCTGCTTGGGCTTTTTGGGCTTCATAAAATCACCAGGAATTGAGGGATGAAGTAGTATTTCCGGTGATTTTAACAATCATGAAGTTGAAGATAAAGCAATTAATTCAATAACTTATATTTTTTCAAGGACGACTATTTATCTCTCGAAAGATCGTTAACATAACGGTCCACGGC
Source organism: Desulfuromonas sp. CSMB_57 (assembly GCF_020194955.2). Classification (GTDB taxonomy): domain Bacteria; phylum Desulfobacterota; class Desulfuromonadia; order Desulfuromonadales; family Syntrophotaleaceae; genus JAFCIY02. The sequence continues at coordinate 8,679 of NZ_JAFCIY020000065.1, forward strand.
AACGGATGCAGCTACCGAACAACCAACTAGTGTCCGTCCGGTGTTAGTTCCCACACTGGGTTGGTAAAAACTGGCAGGTTATTTTCAGAATGTGTTAAACAGGGTGCTGAGAATCTCAGATTGAATTGTATCTGACATCGTCATGGGTATAGAGGCAGGGCGACGGGACTTTAGCAGAGTCCCGCCGCCCCCTCCCTGCAGGGACAGACCTCCCGGCAAGGAGTTGCTTTATTGATACTGCTTGTTGCTGCCGACGTCAATGAGGTGGCTCGTCTGGGGAAAGATTTTCCCTGGGCCAAGCCGTCCGGCTGTCCGCGCTGTCGACAGCCGTTGTGGTGGCATGGTTTTGTTCCCGCCTATTTTTCCTGCCTCACCGAAGCGGTCTTTCTCCGGCGCCTGCGCTGCTCCTGCTGCCGGGCGGTTCACCGGTTGAAACCTCAAGGCTACTGGCCGCGGTTCCGTTCGTCTGAGTCGGACATCTCTGCCAGCATCCATCAGCGCACGACCACCGGACGCTGGCGGCGCGACCAGCCACGTGAGCGTCAACGGCAGTGGTGGCGTCGCCTGAAGCGGATGACGGCAGCGGTTCTGGGGATCGGCTTTGCCGGGGAGGCCGCCGACGCGTTTAAGGCCCTGGTGTCCGGGGGCTGGGTCCCGGTCAGCACGTCTTTTCAATGTGACAATCCCGGCACCGGACCGCCACCCTACCGAAGTGTCCCTCTGTCGAACTGCTCCTGGGAATGATAAGGGAAGGCATTGCTTCTTCCCCCCTCAATCCAAGGAGATGTGCCATGACAGACCAAGAACGTGAGGAAGTGGCCCTGTTTCGTTTCGGGGTCATCAGTGATCTGGTCGGAGCGACCCGGCTGGATCATGGCGAACGGAGCCGGCTGATCAAACAGAAGGCCGCACAGCGCTGGAACATCCCGCATTCGCCAAGAACCCGAATCAGTGCGAACACCCTCCGCCGCTGGGTTAACCTGTATGAGAAAAGCGGGCGGCAGTTGGACTGCCTCAAGCCGGTGCCGCGCAGCGACATCGGGTGCTGCCGCCAAGTGGATGAAGACACCGTGCTGGCCCTGGTGCGGCTGCGCAAGGCCAAGCCGGCGCTGCCCGTCGTGCAACTGATCGCCGAGATGGACCAGAAGGGCCTGATCTCGCCGGGCTACACCCTGCGGCTGTCCACCGCCTACCGGGTGCTGAAAAAAGCCGGGCTCTCCAGCCGGCCGGGAAACGCTCCGGTCGACCGGCGCCGGTTTGAAGCCGAGTTCCCCAACGATATCTGGCAGTCGGATGTCATGCACGGTCCGCAGGTTCTGGTTGACGGCAAGCGGCGCAAAAGCTATCTGATCGCCTTTCTCGATGATCATTCCCGGCTGATCACGCAGGCCCGGTTTTACCTCTCGGAGAACCTGGCCAGCTTTCTTCAGGCGCTGCGGGCTGCGTTGGCCGCCCGGGGCTTGCCGCGCAAGCTCTACGTCGACAACGGGTCCGCCTTCCGCTCGCGACACCTGGAAAAAGTCTGCGCCTGCCTGGGGATGGCCCTGACGCACACGCCTCCCTACACGCCCCAGGGGCGCGGCAAGATCGAACGCTTCTTTCGCACCGTCCGCAGCCAGTTGCTGGGCAACGCGACCCCGGAGAGCCTGGAGGAGCTCAACCAGGCGCTTGAGGACTGGCTCCGGAAGGACTACCATCGCCGTCCCCATTCCTCGACCGGGCAGTCGCCTCTGGAGCGCTTCTCCCATCATCTGGAGTTGATCCGCAAGCCGCCGCAGGATCTGGAGGATCACTTCCGCAAGGAGGTGCGCCGCCGCGTCAACAAGGACCGCAGCGTCTCCATCAACGGGCGGCACTTCGAAGCGCCGACCCGCCTGATCGGCGAACAGGTCAGCCTGCTGTTTCACGAAGAGTGTCCCGAACGGGTGGAGATCCTGCTGCGGGGTGCGCCGCATGGCTTTCTCGTGCCCCTCGATCCCCACGTCAATGCCAAGGTCGGCCGAGAAGCCAAGGCGCCTGCGGAAACGTCCGAGCCGACCCAGCGTCGGGGGCAGTTGACCTTCATCACCGAGGAGGGCTAACGCGATGTACCGTGCCTTCTTCGGCCTGACCCGAAAGCCTTTCGCCGCCGACCTGCCGCTGGATGCCATCCTCAAGACCGAGGACCTGCTCGCGGTGCAACAGCGCATCGCCTACACCGTCGATCTGGGCGCCATCGCCCTGGTCACCGGCGAGGTCGGCGCCGGCAAATCCACCGCCCTGCGCTGGATCGCCGGCCAGTTGCATCCGTCCAAATACAAACCCCTCTGGGTAACCGCCACCTCCGGCTCGATTCTGGAAGTCTACCGGCAACTGCTGGCCGAACTGGATATCCGCACCGCCTCCTCCTCCCGGGCCATTCTAACCGGCATGATCCGCAGCCAGATCCTCAATGTGGTGCAGAGCAAAAAGCAGCAGCCGGTGCTGATCATCGACGAAGCCTCGCTGCTGCGGCTGGACGTATTTGGCGAACTGCACACCCTGACCCAATTCGAGGGGGATTCCAAGCCCTATCTGCCGATGATCCTGGCCGGCCAGAACAACCTGGCCGACAACCTGCTCTACCGCACCGCCGTGCCGCTGGCCTCGCGCATCGTCGCCCGCAGCCACCTGCCGGAGGTCAACCGGCAAGGGATGGAACGCTACCTCGGTCACCACCTGAAGATCGCCGGCCTGAAGCATTCCCCCTTCGACGAACAGGCGGTCACCGCCATCCACCAAGGCTCCGGCGGCCTGTTCAGAAAGGCCAACCACCTGGCCCGCGGTGCCCTGGTCGCGGCCACCAGTGAAAAATCCCAGGTCGTGACCGCCGAGCATGTCCGCCTGGCGTCGACGGAACTGTTCTGAACAGGGAGGCCACGATGAGACCGCAAGACCCCAGGCAGATGGCCGCCGACCTGCTCGATCTGGTGCAGAGAATGGAACAAACCCTCAAGGACTACTGCCGCCTGCTGACCGCCCAGGATGACGGCCACTGGCTGGAATCAAAGAGCAACGACGAACCACCCTGAATAACACAGTCGGAAAGACCTGAGCCACCGCCCCGGAACGAAACCTCTTCCGGGGTGTTTCAAAATAATCAGGAAGGGGTATCAAGATAATCAGAAAATTTTGTGCAGGCTAGCCTGAGAAGCAACACCGCCCTATCGTGCGCACAGCCTTATACATGTGCGTTGTTTCCGGTCTGCGCTGTAATCCCATGCTG
>NZ_JAFCIY020000019.1 GCF_020194955.2 Desulfuromonas sp. CSMB_57
CCCTGGGGACGCCACATGTCAACAGCCCATCATCTCACCGGTGATGGGCTGTTTTCGTTTCATTTCAGCCGCTTCGTCCCAACTTCTGCAGCGAGGAACCCATGTCCGATTCGACCGCCGTGGTGGAAATCTTCAGCGACGGCGCCTGCTCCGGTAACCCCGGACCCGGCGGCTGGGGCACCCTGCTGCGCTGGGATGGCCACACCAAGGAACTCTCCGGCTTCGAGGCCCAGACCACCAACAACCGCATGGAGATGATGGCCGCCATCGCCGGGCTGGAGGCCCTCAAGCGCCCCTGCCGGGCGCGGGTCACCACCGACTCCCAGTACCTCTACAAGGGCATCACCGAGTGGATCCACGGCTGGCGCAAAAAGGGCTGGAAGAACTCCAAAAAGGAGGAGGTTGCCAACCGCGACCTGTGGGAGCGACTGTTGGAGCTGACCTCAAAACACCAGGTGGAGTGGCACTGGGTACGCGGCCACAATGGCCACCCGGAGAACGAGCGCTGCGACGAGCTGGCCAGGGCGGCCATCACGGCGGGCGCTTAGCCTTCTTCTCAAAAGCACTTTCTATCAAGCAGACGATTTGTAAATGACCGAACTGCGATAGCAGAGCAAGAAGTCTATCCCATAATGTTTCCAAAAGCCCATGACCAGTTGGCTGCTTTGGTTTGAACTCAAATATTTACAAAAGCCCTCTGGCCGGCAAAGAATCCGCGCAGAAACGCCCTTGGCGGTTAAACAAACCACCAAGGGCGCCCATTCAAAACCGTCGCCACATTAATAAAAATCCCAGCACTTGGCTCCACAGCCGTTTTTCGACAGCCTGCTAATATTTTCCGAATTCGCGATCTTCCGAGGCGATGATATCGCTCGGAGTACGTTCTTTTGCAATACCAGTTCTATTATCAGCGAGAAGCAGCTTTGAATCGTATGCCTTGCCGATTCGCGAGGAAAGGGCCTGAAGCCCACCTTTGTCCTCGAAAGCCGCATCCCGACCCACTTGCTGATCGAGTTTGAACCGCAGCAGCATCTGGCGCAACTGTTCGGCTTGACCGGACAATTCCTCGGCCGCTGCGGCACTTTCTTCGGCATTGGCCGTATTCGACTGCGTCACCAGATCGATTTGCCCCAATCCGGTATTGATTTCCCCAATCGCCTGGGCCTGCTCACTGGAAGCAGCCGCGATTTCGTTGACCAGGTCCGTGACCTTGACAATGCCCTGCACGATCTCGTCCAGGGCCGATGCCGTTTGTGCGGCAATTTGCGCGCCATACTGGGTCTTGTCCACGGACCCTTCGATGAGCACTGCCGTTTCCTTGGCCGCCTGGGCGCTGCGGGCCGCCAGGTTGCGCACTTCCTCGGCAACGACCGCAAACCCTTTGCCATGCTGTCCGGCCCGCGCGGCTTCGACGGCCGCATTGAGGGCCAGCAGATTGGTCTGGAACGCTATTTCATCAATGACCTTGATGATTTTGGAGATGTTCTTGCCGGCTTCGCTGATCTCGTCCATGGCCGACACCATCTCCCGCATCTGCTGATCCCCCTTTTCTGCAGCAGCCTTGGCCTGGCTGGCCATCTGCCTGGCCATGTTGGCATGCTCTGCCGACTGCTTGGTCTGAGAACCCACCTCGGTCATGGAGGCCGATATTTCTTCCAGGGAAGCGGCGGACTCGGTCGCTCCCTGGGACAGGCTTTGGCTGCCGTCGGCAATCTGGCTGCTGCCGGCGGCAATCTGCTTGCCGGTCAACTGGATTTGCTGGATCAAATCGCAGATTGCGGCATTCGCCTTGGCTAAAGGCTCGCGAATCAAGCCCTTGGCCTTGAAGGTGAAATCGCCGGCGGCAAGGCAGTTGAAGGCCTCCAGAACTTCGTCCCGAAGGTTGTCGGCAAAGGCGTCCATCGTCAAGGCCAACCGCCCTACTTCATCCTTCCGATTCATCTTCAATCGGCAATTCAACTGACCCTTTTCAAGGCCCTGGACCATCTCCAGAATGCGATGAATGGGATTGGAAACAGAACGGGCAATAAAGTAGACAATCGCTATCAGCACCATGATGGCACCTACGACCATACCACTCCCTAAGCCGAAAAGGGCCCGGGATTCCGCGAGGATGGTTTTCATCGGAACGACGGCCACGAAACTCCAAGGCGTGGCGGCCTCACCCACTTCAAAGGGCACACTGATGATCAGGTCCTCCAAAGCCTGGCCCTTGCGGCGACTTACCTCCTCGTGAATCTGGCCAGCACGCATGGCGGCAACAACTCTGACCGCGAGAGCCTGTTCCAATATTTCCGACAATTGTTTCCCACTGTACGATTCTTCAGGATGAGCAACGATGAGACCACCGTGGCTGACCAATATTCCATGGCCGGTTCCCATCGGCGTAGCTGCCCTGACCAAGGGCTGGCAATCACGCAGGGCTATATCGATCCCAACAACACCGATCACGGCCCCGTCCTTGAGAATCGGAACGCCGACACTAGTAATTAAAATTCCACCCGCAGATTCCTCAGGGTAAGGTTCGAGAATAACCTCGCGCCCACTGTCCTTGGCTAACCTGTAGTAGTCTTCAGTCTCATAGTCATCGCAGGGCTCAATGCCAATTTTGCCATCCTGACGAAAAAAATAAGGGTAATAACGACCACTTGCGTCATGCCAGTTGCGGTTTTGAAATAGCCTGTCTCGTCCGTCTAGAGCATTTGGCTCAAAAACAACATAAACTCCTAGAAATGTCTCTTTGGAAAGCAAAACTTTCTGCAAGGCCCGATCCAACTCAAGGCGGTTAACGCTTTCTGGAGCAGCAGCAGCAGCTTCTAGCAACGACGATAGAGTGCGTGCAGCCGTCATGGCCCCAGTTAATTCAGACTGGATCTTTGCCCCATAGTGGGACGCCGTTTCTATTGCAAGCTTGTTAGCTGATTCGATGCTACTGCGGCGGGCATTGAAAAATATAAATCCGGCAGTCAATGAAAAGACGACAATAAAAAGAAAGGAAATTGGAAGAAGAATTTTATTGCGAATCTCCATGTTTTTAATCACGGCACCCCCCAGATTTATAATTTTCAAAAAATGCCACTGCTGATGGCACTTACCTCATCTCTTTTTAAGCACGTGCTGTCTCCCGATAGAATGCCTTTCGCTTTCATGTAACTGTCAAGGGTCAGCGTTATTGAGCAGGGCCGGGGTCACGGTTATTGAGCAGTTTGACCTTCGGTGTGCTCGGTTTGGTTGGTTGTCGGTGCCGGGGAATTCGGGCGCATCTTCTTCCGGTACGACTCTCCTTTCATGACGAAATGATGGGCGTTGTGGGCCAGTCGGTCGAGAGCCGAATTGGCCATCACCGGGTCGGGAAACAGGGTGAGCCAGTCGGCCGGTGGCCGGTTGGAGGTGACGATGATCGAGCCGCGCAGGTGACGCTCGGCGACGATTTCGTAGAAATCCTCGGCCTGGGTCATGGTCATCGGTTTAAGGCCGAAGTCGTCGATGATGAGCAGATCCGGGGCGAGCAACCGTCTCAGTTCGGCATCCCAGGAGTTGTCGGCGCGGGAGGCCTGCAGGGTACGGAAGAGCTTGACCGCCTTGAGAAACAGCACCGAGCGTCCACAGCGGCAGGCATGGTGACCCAGAGCTTGGGCGAGGTGGGTCTTGCCGGTGCCGGCGGGACCGTAGAGCAAGACATGCTCCCGGCGTTCGATGAACAGACCGGTGGCCAGGTCACGGATGGCGGCGGGATTCAGGGTGGGGCTGCCTGCGAAGTCGAACTCCTCGAGAGTCTTGGGCTCCTCGAAGCTGGCGCGCTGCAGGCGCAGCCGCAGGCTCTGGGTCTTGCGGCGTTCGATCTCGTCCTGCAGCAGCAGTTGGAGAAACTCCAGGTAGCCGAGTTGGTCCTGGCGAGCCTGCAGCAGCCGCACATCGAGCGTGTCGAGCATGCGGCCGAGCTTGAGGGCCTTGAGCTGGCTGGTCAGGGCGGCGGTCGCGCTCATCGGGCCACCTCCTTGGCGGCAAAGCTCTCCGGCGGATGGAGAAAGCCCAAAGCCTGTTCGGTCAACGACGCCGGGCGCAGTTCCTGAGCGGAACGCCAGTAGAGGGGGATCCCGTTTTCCAGCACATGGGTCAGGCGACGCAGTTCGGTGGCGCCGAAGTGGAACAGATAATCACAGGCCTCGTCCAGCCGCCGGGGTCCGTACTTGTCAGCCAGGCGCAGCACGCCTTGCGCCTTGCGCAGGTTGCGGATGGCGTGGTCGGCGAGGATTTCCTCAACCATGCGGGCCACATGGGGGCCGAGTTCCGCAGCCTGTTGGCGGCAATACGCCGGATGGGCGAAGAGAAACGCCTTGGCGGCCTCTGGGTAGTCGGTTTGGTCGGTCACCCAACTGCCGCGCCGATTCGCCCGGGGATGGGTCTTCACCAGGGCATCGTCGCAGTAGATTTCGACCAGCCGCCGGGTTGCCCGCACCCACACCGTTTTGCCGACAAAGCGGGTCGGCAGCGAGTAGTAGCTGCGTTCGAAGACCAGGTGATGGTCGGGATGGACCTTTGCCTCGGCCCAAGTCGGCGGGTCGAAGGGTTGCGCCGGCAGGGGCCGCAGGGTTGCCTGCTCCAACTGCTCGAAGCGCGCCATTGGCGCCTCGCAGGTGGTGCCGTGGAGTTCGCGTCCGACCTGCTCGCGGCACCACACAAGCGCCTTTTGGTTGAGGTCGGCCAGATCGACATAGCTGCGACCGGCAACCAGTTGCTGGCGCACTACCGGCACTTGGCGTTCCACCTTGCCCTTGTGCTCCGGAGTTGCCACCTTGGCGGGGTCGACCACGAAGCCATAATGACGCTCCAGTTCGGCATAAGCCCGGTTGATGGTGGGATCGTAGAGGTCGGGGCGGACCACGCCGGCTTTGAGGTTGTCGAGCAGGACCGTCTTGGGCACGCCGCCGAAGAACTCGAAGGCGCGCACGTGGCAGTCGAGCCAGTTCGGCAGGTCCTGCCGTTCGACGAAGCGCACGAAGCGATGGCGACTGAAGGAGAGCGTCAGCACGAACACCCACAGTTGTCGCACCTTCTCGCCGAAGCGTACCCGGGCGCTGCCGAAATCCACTTGGGCCTGCTGCCCCGGCGGTGTCTCGATTCGCACCGTCACCCTTGGCGTGATCGGCGCCAAGGTACTGTGGACAAAGCGTTTGACGCTGGGGTAGCTGAGCTTGACGCCGCGCTCGCGCAGCAGGCGCCAGATTTGTTTCATGGTCATGTCCGGTTCCCCCAGCCAGGCCCGGATCTGCTCCTGGTACGGTGCCAGCCGTCGATGAGAAGGCGATGTTTGCACTGCCGGTTTCACTCCGGCAGCACGCATGGCCGCCAGCACCCGGGTGCGCTGGGCTTGATCGCCATCGCGAGTCGCCCCGTGTTTTTCGGCCAGTCGCAGGTACTTGCGTACCGTCTGTCGGGACTGGCCGAGGCTGCGGGAAAGTTGGGAGATGGTGTGCCCCTGCTGCCAGCGGTACATCAACTCGTCGAGCTCAATCATGGGAATGGGCCTCCTTGCCATGGCGCCTCCTGTCGGGATTCAAATCCCGGCAGAATAAAGCCAAGGCGGCTGGGGAGCCCACCGAAGATCAGGGCGGGGTGCTCAAAAACGCTGACCCCGCCTCCGGCAAAACTGCTCAATTAAGTTGACCCCGGGGTGCTCAATTCCGCTGACCCTGACCCGGGTCAAGGTGCTCAATTACCATGACCCTCGACAGGTACGGTATTTTGGAGGATCGAATTGCTGGAGGGTCATTATGAATAGGCATAACCTCACCTTCGACAAATTGGGGTGTTTTTTGCACTTAGGTACGCTGCGGTGACGAGAGCAATTGCATCAATGCAGCAGTTGGTCAGTTTTTGCGACACCATCAAATTTCGGGTATTCCCTTAATGCTCAAGCATGGCGAGGATTGCCTGTGAGACGGAGCGTAACAAGCCGGATACTCTGGTCATCCCTTGTGGTGGCCGCCTTTCTGGCGGTTGTCCAGAATGCTTGTGCCGACATGGGGCAGATCCATGCGAGTGATGCTGCCATCCGCGAGGACTCGCAGAAGGCGATCATCCTTCACAATGGAACGGAGGAGGTCCTGATCCTCGGCACCGACCTCAAGGGGGACCGGAAAACCGGCATCCTTCGCTTCATTCCCTTTCCTTCCGAACCCCGGATCACGAAGGCACCGGAAGCGACCTTTGACATCCTGGCCGAGGTGATGAAGAAACACCGCCTGCAGTTCCTGATGGCCAGCAAGGGAGGCGGAACAGAAGGCGCATCCGTGGAGTTGCTCCTCCACGAAAAACTTGGCTTCCACGACATGACCCTCATCAAGGTGAATGATGCCGCCCAGTTCAGGGCGTGGGTGAACACCTATTTCGAGAGGAAGGGGCTTCCCACCAAGGCGGAATACGTCACGGCCGAAGCGATTGTGGACGATTACGTGAAACGCGGCATTCCATATTTCGTCCTCGATTATGTGGAGGTTGCCGAGGAAACGCGTTTCATCGAACCGATTGCCTACCGGTTCGCCGGCAAGAGTCTTTACTACCCGCTCAAGACCTCGAATACCTTCGGCGGCAAGGGGGCCATTGAATTGGTTTTGCTTCTTCCCGGCACGCTTTGCAAGCCTTCGATTGGAGCCTATGAAAGCTGTCTCGGCCTCCCTGCCTTCAACCAGCACGTGCAGGTCAGCACTTCGGCCGCCGTGCCTGTCGACGATCTCGCACGAATTTATCCTGAAGCGGAAGCGTTTTTCGGCGGCCGTCAGGTCTTCATGCAGATGGTCAGCTACTGGGGCGATTATTCCTTTGACCGGGATATTATGGACGATCCGGGAAAAGCAATCCCCAAGGCTTACGGCCACGCCGAAGGGCAGCCCGCCAACCCGTGGCTGCTGCCTGGGGAGCAGATTGAGGTGGCTCTCGAGGAGAGGAGCCACGACACGCCCGCTCGGCAAGACCCCCGCTGTGCACTTCAACCCGATCCGGGCCCGTGCAAGGGTCTTTTCGAGAAGTATTACTTCGACATGGCTCAGGGAAACTGCAAGAAGTTTTTTTTCGGGGGCTGCCAGGGGACCGTGCCCTTCGATACCAGGGAAGCGTGCACGGCCGTCTGCCTTGGCGGGCAGGAACATTCAGATCACCGCGACGGGGAGATGTCAAGATGACACACAAGGGGCAAGTGACGCCGGGAGGCCTGACGGTTCTGCAGGCAAAAATCGGCATCGTCGTGGTGGCACTGTTTCTGCTGTTCGGCCTGGGGTTCGGCTTTGTCGTTCTGCAGGAGACTCCCGACTCCGAAATCGGCTTGAAACTCCTCATCGGCCTGTTCTTCCTTATCTGGGTCGTGGCCTGCTTGGCGATCATCGTCTTTTACGTCAGGATGTTGTCAAAGCGGGCATCCCCAACCGACAGCTCCCTCATCGATATTCACTTGGAAAAAACCAGTGGCTTTGATGAGCGCCTGCGCGCCCTGGAGGCCCTGAAAAACGATGGCCTGCTCTCGGAAATGGAATACCGGGCCAAGCGCGAGCAGATAATGAAGCAACCGTGGTAATGGCACATGGCGCTGGCTTTTGGGACGACATGGGTGATTTCTCGCGACAGCCCGGTAGGGAATTGAGGCGGTTGCCGCTGATGCTCGGCAAATTGCTGGGAGGCATGGCAGCGGTCATCGGGTTCGGAATGGCGTCCTGGGTTGCGACCCACGGGAAAGGCGGGGATGTCTGGCCGCCGCTTTTGGCAGCGGTTGCAGGACTTGCGGTCTTCATGGTTTCGGAGAGGCGGCTGGCCAAACGAGCGCCCTCGACCGGAGCGCCTCCGTTGTCGCCCGTCGAGATGAAGAGATCGAGTTTTCTGGCCTGGTTGTTGCTTTTGCTGTTTGTCATAGTCTTATTGCTTTGCATCCAGTTATTCCTGCAGTGAACCGACTCGACAATTCTTGGCGCCCAAGTCGACAACTATTTAAGAAAGCGAATGGATCATGCCAAAGACATTAAAAATCATCCTGGTCATCGTCATTATTGCCATCGTGTGGGGAATTCTGGCCTCAATTGATGCCGGTCCGGCAGGTTTCGGGGTGATCCTTTCCTCGCTGGCTCTGCTGGATGTGGTCACGGGGGAGTTTAAGGGGAACAACAAGCTGGTCTGGCTGATAGTCTGTCTTGCAGGGCTGGCCTTTGCAACCGTTGCCCTTGGCAGCGTCATGATGACGACACCCACGGCGAACGGCAAACAGCCTCTGTATGTCCTGGCAACTACTGTCGCCATACTCCTTCCATTCGCCTATTATCTGGTCGGCAGGGGGCAAAAAATTGGAAATACACATCGAGAATAGGAAGTCCTTATGAGACAGACTTGTTCTTCAAACAAGACAGCCGGGCTGAAGTTCGGCTTGAGGGTCGGCTTCATTCTCGTCATTGCGGCCTGCCTCTTTCTCTCCCAGAGGGGTATTGCGGTCGCGGAACAGGCGGTCTCCGAAGAGGCTTTCAGGTATTTCACCCGTGGCCTGGCGGCGGTGGAGATGGCACGCTCCATCTCTGATTTCGAAGCCGCCGCCCGGGAGATGGAAAATGCCAAACGGGCAGCGCCGCAGTGGCCGGATGTCTACTACAATCTGGGCTTGATCTATGAGAAGGCCGGCAATTACCAGGCGGCAATCGACAATATGCATACCTACCTGAAGATCGTGCCCGGGGCTGCCGATGCCGATCAGGTTCGCGAGGCGATCTATCGCTGGCAATATCTGCACCAACGAAATGACGTCGGCGGAATCTGGAAGGCCGATGTATCGGCTTCTCAGGTATCCTGCTCACCGACCACCTACCTGGTCACTGGCGACACGATACTGTTCAGCGGGTTTCTTTTCGATGACCTGCAACTCGAGATAACTAACGGCCCTGATGGCAACCGGGGACGTATTCTGAGCAGCAAATTCCGGTATGGACACCTTCTTAAGGATGCGCCCTTTGCTCCGGTCAGACGGGAAGGGGAAGCCGTCATGATCGACAAGGCGTTCATGTATACCTGCGCGGCGAATGTCCAGCCTTCCCTGTGCCCCTGGGAAGCTACGTTCACCCTGCGTCAAATCGCCGAAAACATTTTGGAGGGGGAATTATCTGCCGGCGGCTTCGGTCGGAATATGGATTTAAGAACCACGAGAAAGCAGGATGGATACCATCAATGTTCGGGCCGGATTGTTCTGAAGCGGGTCGGTCGGTAATACGGAGAGTGATCATGAAATATGCAATCATCATTGGCCTGCTCATCCTGTCTGCCGTCGCGCAGGACGTTCGGGCCCTGGACGAACCGATGCTTGTCGAGTGCCGGTCGCAACTGGAGATGTGGCGAAACGACCGCATCACACCCGGCCTTGCCGAAAAGGCCATGCAGATGGAATGCCCGGACCCTTACGCCCGAGTCATGCCTGTGTTCAAGAAGGCAACGTCTTCAAGCCCAAACGGCAGCCATCAGAGTTATGGGTCATCCCGGGACGACGAGGAGAGAGCGCGCCAGGAGAGGGAAAGACTAGCAAGAGAGCGGCTCGAAACAGAGCGGCAGCAGGCCTTCGACAAGGCAAAGCAGCAGTTGCTGCACTCCATCAAGGGGGGCAGTTCGGGGACCCCCGGCCTGGGGCTGAAAACCGCCGGATCGGCCGGTCAGGGGCTGGCCCTCAAGTCCGGCACCCCGCCGGTTGTTACTTCGACCGCTCAGACCAGCACCGCCGTTCGCCAGGAACAGCATGCGTTTGATAACACGCAGGCTGAGTGGCTGCGCAGACAGCAGGAATTGATCCGGCAATCCGTTGCCTATGACAACAAGTGGCGCAACGAAGTACTGGCCTCCATCAAGGCGATCCGGGTGCCGAATCCCGCGGCTCGTCCCAAGGAATTGGAGGATCTGCGCCCCGGTGATGTGCTCCTGATCGGGCCGGATGATTCATCCGTCGCCGGTGCGATCAAGAGGGCCGACCCGCTTTACCGGGCGCTCGATTCCCTGGTTTCCCCCGCCAATGTTTCCAGTGAGGAGTTGAGGTATGGGAAGGCCTCACATGTTCTGACCTTTGTCCGGAAGGTCAAGGAAGAGCTGCTGTTCCTGGACCATACCCTGGAAGGGAGCCGGATCATCAACGAGGTGGAGTTGATACGCCGGTACGGCAATCGCCCGGTTTACATCGCCAAGCCCCAGGCGCAGGTCGATGGCAGGAAACTCTGGGAAGTCGCCCGCGAAGCCGCCCTGCAGAGGGCGTCGGATTACGGCCTGCTGGGCAGCAGCGTGGTGTGCTCGGAGCGGGCGGCGATCGCGGTGGCCAAGGCGACCGGTGTTGCCATGGACAAGGAGCGGCATCTTTTCGGCCTGGGGGCCGTTGATATCACGCCGGCCGACTTTTTCGACGACAAGCATGTCGGCAGGTTCTTCCTGGTCTCGACCCGGCCGATTGTCCTGAGGGGGAGGTAAACATGCGGTTTCCGAATTTGCTGATGACCGTGACGTTGTGCATGCTTGGTTTTGCTGTTCAGGCCCTCGCGCAGGTGCCTGTGGGCGAGCAGGCCCGGCGCTACTTCGATCGCGGCACGGCCGCCGTGGAAATGGCGGAAACACAAAGCGATTTTGCAGCTGCTGCCAGGGAATTCGAGGAAGCTGTCCGCTTGGCGCCAGACTGGCCGGAAGCCCACTACAATCTCGGCCTGGTTCGCGAGAAGCTCGACGATCTTGAAGGTGCCGTCTCCAGCCTCAACCGCTACTTGGAACTGGCACCCGGTGTTGCCGACGCTGCCGCGGTCCGGAGCCAGCTCAACAAAATCGAGTACAAACGGGACAAGCGCGACGAGATGAAGCAATTTTTTGATATTCTGGCCCGACCGAACCACTCGAAGACCCTTGTTCAGGAGGAAGGTTCATGTTTGCAATGGACAAAGAACATGGTTTTATCGGGAAAGAAGATATTGATTATCAACAAGGTTAAACAAATGTATAATTTCAAAGACATGCGTGATTATGCGAGTGATTATTTCGAGGTTAATTTTGAAAAAAAGAAATATGAATATAAGGCAACACATTATAACTGCACAAAAGAAGTATCAAGAACCTTGAATATTTCACCATACTGTCCATCGGACTCTATAGTTTCTGGAGAAGTATTGTCTTTTTATCCGATCACATTAAAAGAAGAAATATTAGTTATAGACAGCTCGACAAAAAACCAGTTCAAGTGTAGTCAAGTATGGGAAGTCCGTGAATAAAAAACTGCCATTTTCCTCTTAACGGCAAATGAAGCGCACATGGCCTCAAAAGACAACCTCTGGTGAACCAAATCACGATCCTCTTCGAGGGCAGAATGCCGGCCCTTTAACCCGCGAGAGCCATTTACACATAATCCTTTACCAGCCCTAATTCGGGCTGGAACACTCAAAGAGCTGCCGAACATCGGCAAGGCGATTCCGCCAACCTGCGCGCCGTCGGCATCATGGCGCCGCGGCGGAGCGCCAGGCTCCCTGGGTGCTCTACACCCTGCTGGCCGGCACATCTGAACAGCGCGCCCGCGTGACCCGGGCTTTCCTCAAGGAGAAAAAATTCGACATTGCCGCCCTCGAACGGGCCTAGGCCGGGCAACAATAACTTCTCTGGCATTGGGGGGATCTGACTCCTGCGGTCTTGCCGGGGGCTTATTCTGACCGCGGCGGGGCCGGTTTTTCCTGCATGCCGCCGATAATGGCCGAATCGACGGACCGAAGGTGCAAATCGCGCTGCGGAAAAGGAATTTCCACGCCTTCCTCGCGGAACCGGCGGTCGATGTACTGCAGCAGGTCATTGCGCACCAGGAGCCGTTTTTGGGCGTCCGCCATCCAGACACGCAATTCGAAATCCAGGGAACTGTCGCCGAAGGCGACGAAGATGGGAGAGGGTTCCGGTTCTTTAAGAACATCCGGATGCTGCCGGGCCGCTTCGGCGAGGATGGTCAGTACCTTGGGTACATCGCTGCCGTAAGCTACGCCGACGGGAATGACCAATCGACTGCGGGAATTGCTCAGGGTCCAGTTGGTCACCTTCTCCGAAACCAGGAGGGAATTGGGGACGATGAGCTCCGCCAGGTCGAAGGTTTCGACGGTGGTGGAGCGCAGGCCGATCTTGCGCACGGTGCCCCATTCGTTGTCCACCACCACCATGTCGCCGACCTTGATGGGCCGTTCAAAGAGCAGGATCAGTCCGCTGATGAAATTGTTGACGATGTTCTGCAGGCCGAAGCCGATACCGATACCCAGTGCCCCGGCCAGGACGGCGAAGTTTTTCAGGTCGATGCCGGCCATGCTCAGGGCCAGAAAAAAGCCCAGCAACACCACCGAGTAGTGCAGTAATTTCTTGACCGAATCGCGGACGCCGCGATCCATTCGACGACGCGGGAAGAATTCCTCATCCAGCATGGTGCGCAGGAACCAGGAGCAGACCACCGCAGCGTAGATGACGATGGCAAACCACAACAGCATTTTCAGGGACAACTGGCCACTGCCCCACGCAAAGCTGAAGTCGAGCAGGCGGTGCCAGGCCTCACCGACGGTGGGGAACAGGCGCCAGGCCACCAACAGGTGCAGGCCGGCGTAGGTCAGGATGAAAACCTTGACCAGCCACTCCAGGCGAGCCGTCAGTTCGGCACCGTGGACCCGAAAGAACCGCCGTTGACGGAACAGACCGTAGCGCAACACCAGGGCCATGCCGCCGACCCCGAGGCGCAAGGTCATGGCGGTGAACAGGCCGATGAAGATGCTCGCCAGAGAGCTTTCCAGCAGTCGCGCCGCCAAGCTGACGAAGCCGCCGAATTGGGCCAGCAGGGCCACTCCGAGGAGCAGGGCGCCCAGTTTCAGCAGCAGGGTAAAGCCACTTGGTGCGTCCGTTGCCTGCCGCTCGCGTGCCGCCAGCCACAGGAGGCCCGGGATGCCTAGAATGCACAGCAGACTCAGATAAAGGCGATAGAGGGGTTCCGGAAGAACGATGGCTTGTAAAGCCAGCGAGACGACGTAGACCGAGGCCAGCAGAAACACCAGCAGGTTCTTGCGACGATGCCGCAGTAGTTCCGCTGCCAATACCGCTGCGGAAAAGGCCGCCAGGGCACCGAGAACCAGGCGCCACAGAGGCGGTGGGGTGCGATAGACAGACCCCAGGGCAACGATGGATACGAAAATTCCGGCGGCCACGGGATGGCGCAGCAGGAAATTCCAAGCCGCCACCTCGGCCGCCCGTCTCCTTTGCACTATCAGGGTCCCTGCCACCAGGGCGGCCCCCAGCAGCTGCAGAACCGCCAGCCAGCCCTGGGTGTGCCAGAAAAAAGCGTCCATTTCCCCCAACCGTTTCAGGCTGCCGAGAAAAGAGGTCCAAAGCTGCGGGTTGAACTGCCGATAGAAGTCGGAGTTGAGGAAGGACGGCCCCGTTTTTTGAAAAACCTGTCCGCGGCGCGCCGCAAGGGCTTCTTCGATAAGACCCGTCTGGGCGTTGAGAGCGGTCTGTAGCTCGGTGACCTCGCTTTGCAGAGCCACCAGGGGGCGGCTGACCTCGACAAATTGCTGTTCGATCTGCTGCAGCAGGCGGCGGGCGTCGGAGAAGCCCTGACGGGTGATTTGGCGTTGGCCGGGAGTGACGGAGTTTTGCCAGGCTTCCCAGAAGGCCTGCCGCTCCAACCAGTCACGGTGCAGGGTATCCAATTCCTCGAGGCGTCCCGAAACGTCACCCAGCAGTCGTGAGGCGGCCGCCTTCTGGTTGTCCAGCAGGGCCCGTACCTGTACCAACTGGTCGACGCTCCACTCCTGGGGGGTCCCGAGGCGATCGCTGAGCCGTTGCAACTCGGCATTGCGGTTGCGTAACTCTCCCAAGGGCGCCTGGAAGGCTGCCAGGTTGGTAAGAACGCCGAGGCGAGTATCGAGCAGGGTTTTTTCTTCCGCCAGCCGGGCCAGGCGCGGCATGACTTCCGCCATGCCCGGCAGGGCGACTTTCGGCTCGGAGGCGACAGGGACGGTTTCCTCGGCGTGGCCGTTCGGAACAATTAAAATCAATGACAACAGCAGGCTGAACAGGATACGCTTCATGGGACTTCCTCGTGATGGTGAAAATCTTTGATGTGTTGGCCGGTTCCGGCAACGGGGCCATTGTACCCCCTTTGCCGGGGATTGCCAAAGCCTTCGCGAGACGCGCAAAAAGGCCGGGATTCTGTTAAAATCGTTCGAGGCAACAGACCTCGTCGCAGGAAGGGTGGCCATGGCAGATGCCGAGATCCTGACAGGAACCGTGGTGGCGGTGCGCGGCGGCGTGGTGGATGCCCGTTTCAGCGGCCGACTGCCGCGCCTCAATGCCCTGCTGGTGGCGGGCCCGGAGGATGAAGTGGTCATCGAGGTGGTCATGCACCTGGACGCGGCTCATGTCCGGGGCACGGCTCTGACCGCCACCCAGGGACTGGCCAGCGGCGCACCCATCCGGGATACGGGCGGCACCCTGCAGGCACCCGTCGGCGACGCCATCCTGGGACGGGTTTTCAATGTATTCGGCCGCCCCATCGATGAAAAGGGGGAGATCGTCGATTGCCGGTGGCGGCCCATCCAGGCCCGTCCGGCGGCCCTCATGGAGCGCTCCACCCAGTCCGAAATCTTCACCACCGGCATCAAGGCCATCGATGTGCTGGCCCCCCTGGAGCGCGGCGGCAAGGCCGGCCTGTTCGGGGGCGCCGGAGTCGGCAAGACGGTGCTCATCACCGAACTGATTCACAACATGGTCGGTCAGCATGAAGGGGTGTCCATTTTCTGCGGCATCGGCGAACGTTGCCGGGAAGGGGAGGAACTCTACCGGGAGATGGGCGAGGCCGGTGTGCTGGACAATACGGTGATGGTGTTCGGGCAGATGAACGAACCGCCCGGCGCCCGTTTCCGGGTCGGCCTCACCGCCCTGACCATGGCCGAATACTTCCGCGACGATCAGGGTCGCGACGTGCTGCTGCTCATCGACAACATTTTCCGCTTCATTCAGGCCGGCATGGAAATCTCCGGCATGCTGGGCCTGATGCCCTCCCGTCTCGGTTACCAGCCGACCATGGCCACGGAACTGGCCGAACTACAGGAGCGCATCGCCAACACCCGGCGCGGGGCCATCACCTCCATCCAGGCGGTTTACGTGCCGGCCGACGATTTTACCGATCCGGCGGCGGTGCACACCTTCTCCCACCTGTCGGCGACCATTGTCCTGTCGCGCAAGCGGGCCAGCGAAGGCCTCTATCCGGCCATCGATCCCCTGGCCTCCGCGTCCAAGATGCTGACGCCCATCATCGTCGGCGAGCGTCATTACCGCCTGGCCCAGGAAATTCGTCGCACCCTGGCCACCTATGAGGAGTTGAAGGACATCATTGCCATGCTCGGTCTGGAGGAATTGTCCCGGGACGATCGGCACACCGTCTTCCGGGCCCGACGTCTGGAGCGTTTTTTCACTCAGCCCTTTTTCACCACCGAGCAGTTCACCGGCATGCAGGGCCGGACCGTATCCCTGGCCGAGGCCCTCGACGGCTGCGAGGCCATCCTCAATGACGAATTTACCGAAGCCCCGGAAAAGGTTCTGTATATGATCGGCAACATCGACGAAGCCCGCCGCCGACTCAAGCAGGGAGCTGCCGGCGATGCGAACCGGGAGGAGGGCACATGAGGCTGACGGTCCAGACCCCGGTGGAAACGCTGCTCGACACGCCGGTGCAATCGGTGCTGGCGGAGGGGCTGGAAGGCACTTTCTGTCTGCGCCCGCGGCATATCGACTGTGTCGCCGCGCTGTTGCCCGGCCTGCTGTTCTATACCGCAGCGGAAGGTTCGGACCACTGCCTGGCGGTGGACCGCGGGGTGCTGGTGAAAAAAGGGGACCAGGTGGCGGTATCGGTGCGCAACGCCATTACCGGCGTGAACCTTGAGGAATTGATGGAAGTGGTGGAGAATCGGTTTCAGGCCGTGGATGAGCAGCAGCGGGTGGTGCGCAGTGCCATGGCCCGTCTCGAAACGGACTTTTTGCGCCGCTTTATGGAGTTGAAATGACCGCGGAGAACCATCGCCCCCAACGCCCGGGCCAGGAGGCGCGCGAAGAGTTCCGGCGCCGGCTCGCCGCCAAGCGGGCCCGCAAGCTGCGGGCCCAGCGCCTGGGTGAACACCAGGCCTGGTTCGGGCTCGGCATGTTCGGGGTGGTGGGCTGGTCCGTGGCGATCCCGGCGGTGGCCTGCATCGCCCTCGGCGTCTGGATCGATCGGGTCAAGCCGGGACGCTATTCCTGGACCCTGATGCTGCTGGTGGTCGGCATGGCCTTGGGATGCTTGAACGGTTGGTTCTGGCTGGTCAGGGAACGACGCATCATCGAACAGGAACGAAACCGCGAGGAGGGTGAAACCCTTGAGAAACATTGACGGAGTCAAGCTGCTGGTCTCCCTGCTGGCCGGGCTGGGGCTCGGAGCCACCTATTTTGGCGCCCTGTGGTGGACGGTGCGGGAACTGCCCAAAATTCGCCGACCGCGAAGCTGGTTGGTGGGCAGTTTTCTGCTGAGGATGGCTCTCGCTCTGGTGGTTTTTTATTTTCTGTTGCGCTGGGGAATTCTGGCCATGGGCGCGGCCATGGGTGGTTTCCTCCTGGCGCGCATGGTCTGGCTGGGACTGAGCCTGCGCAACTCCCTGCGCGAGGACCTGCCCGACGATAGCCATGAAAATTCACAGGCCAATCATGGACATCAGCCCTGACAGCGTCGTTCTCTGGCAATGGCAAGGTCTCAAGCTGAATGCGACCATGCTGCTGACCTGGCTCAACATGCTGCTGCTCACCGGTGGCGCCTGGCTGGTGACGCGCCGGGCGCGCAGCGATCACAGCCTGGAGCGGCGCCAGCATTTTCTGGAAGCCCTGGTGGTCGGCATGGAACGGCAGGTTCGGGCCATGGGATTGTCGCCGCCCCGGGAGTTCCTGCCCTTTATCGGCACCCTGTTCCTGTTTGTGCTGTGCGCCAATCTGCTGGCCATCATTCCCGGTTACGAAGCACCGACCGGTTCCCTTTCCACCACCACCGCCCTGGCCCTGTGCGTGTTCGTTGCGGTTCCCCTGTGGGGCATACAGCGGCGCGGGCTGCGCGGCTTCCTCAAGCTTTACCTGCAGCCGTCGCCCCTGATGCTGCCCTTCAATCTCATGGGCGAACTGTCCCGGACCCTGGCCCTGGCCGTGCGCCTGTTCGGCAACATCATGAGCGGGGCCATGATTGGCGGCATCCTGCTGGCCGTGGCGCCGTTGTTCTTTCCGGTCATCATGCAGCTGTTCGGACTGCTTACGGGAACCATACAGGCCTACATCTTTGCCGTGCTGGCCGCCGTGTACATCGCCGCCGCGGTCCAGGTGGAACAGCAGCGGGAAACCGGCGACACAACGAAAAAAGGAGATGCGCATGGATAACCTTGCTTGGGTGGCGGTTGCCTCCATCATGTCAGCCGGGCTCTGCATCGGCATCGGCGCCATCGGTCCGGCCCTCGGCGAAGGGCGGGCTCTGGCCCAGGCCCTGGCGGCCCTGGCTCAGCAGCCGGACGAGGCCAACTCTATCACCCGGACCCTGTTCGTCGGCATGGCCATGGTCGAATCCACAGCCATATACTGCTTTGTGGTGACCATGATCCTGATCTTCGCCAACCCTTTCTGGCAGTTCTTCGTGGAACGGGCTGCAACGGGGGGGTAAATCGTGCTTATCGACTGGTTCACCGTCGGCGCCCAAGCGGTCAATTTCCTGATCCTGGTGGTGCTGCTGAAGCGGTTTCTGTACGGCCCGATCCTGCGTGCCATGGAGAGCCGCGAGGCCCGGCTGGCGGAGCGCTTCGCCGAAGCCGAACAGGCCTTGGAGCGGGCTCGGCAGGCCGAGGCCGAGTTCCGTCGTCAGCAGCAGTCCCTGGAGGAGGCGCGGGGCGAACGTCTCAGGGTCATTGAAGAGGAGGCGGAACAGCGCCGCAAGGAACTGGTGGCCGCGGCCCGTGCCGAAACTTCGTCCTTGCGGGCGGCCTGGCTGGGCGCCCTGCACAGCGAGCAGGAGCTGTTCGGACGAGAACTGAAAAGGCGGGTGGGGCGGGAAGTCCTGCATATCGCCCGCAAGTCCCTGGCGGATCTGAGCGATGTCGAACTGGAACAGCGACTCGTGGAACGTTTCACCACCGGACTCGCCGCCCTGGCAAGCAAGGAGCGCGAGCAGTTGGCCGCTACCGGTCGCAGCGACGGCCTGACGGTGCGCAGTTCCTTTGAACTGCCGGAGTCCCTGCGCAGCCGGTTAAGGAACGGTTTGGAGGCGCTGCTGGAGCATGAGGTCAGGGTACATTTCCACACCGATTCGGAGTTGCCCCTGGGCATCGAACTGGCGGTGGGCGGCCTGAAGCTTTCCTGGGGGGTGGACAGCTACTTCGAAACCTTGCAGGAAGCCGTGGACGAGTTGTTCGAGAGCCAGATCGGCACCCCGCCCGAGGCGGCGCCAGAGGAACCGGCATGAAGACCACGGACCCCGGTTTGGACCATGTTCTGACAACGACCTTCGAGTGCCTGCGGGAATCCGTCGACGGTTTCAAGCCCGACCTGGAGCTGCAACGCATCGGTTGGGTGGAATCCGTCGGCAAAGGCATCGCGCGGGTCAGCGGCCTGCCGGGAGTGCAGTCCGAAGAACTTCTCATGTTCCCCGGCGGGCTGCCGGGACTGGTTTTCAACATCGAGCCGGAACGCGTCGGCGTGGTGTTGTTGGGTGATTATGCACACCTGGAGGCGGGGGACGAGGTGCGGCGCAGCGGCCGGGTGCTGGATGTGCCCGTCGGGGAAGGTCTCATCGGCCGGGTTGTGGATCCGACCGGTCGGCCCCTGGACGGCGGGCGCCCCCTGAGCGTGCCGCAGCGCTGGCCGGTGGAACGGGCGGCACCGGCCATCATGGACCGGCGGCCTGTCAATCAACCCTTGATGACGGGTATCAAGGCCATTGATGCTCTTATCCCCATCGGCCGCGGCCAGCGCGAACTGATTCTCGGCGACCGGCAGACCGGCAAGACCGCCATCGCCGTGGACACCATCATCAATCAGCGCCGGCAGGAGATGCTGTGCGTCTATTGTGCCATCGGCCAGCGGGCCGCCAGCGTGGCCGGCGTGGTGGCGCAACTGCGGGAACACGGGGCCATGGAGTACAGCATCGTGGTGGTTGCCGAGGGCGACGCGCCGCCGGGATTGCAGTACATCGCCCCCTATGCCGCCACCACCATCGCCGAATATTTCATGCGGCGGGGCCGCGATGTGCTCATCGTTTATGACGATCTGACCCGCCATGCCCGCGCCTACCGGGAGGTGTCCCTGCTGCTGCGGCGGCCGCCGGGGCGCGAAGCCTTTCCCGGTGATATCTTCTATGTGCATTCACGGCTGCTGGAGCGCGCCACCCGCCTCAACCAGAATCTTGGCGGCGGCAGTCTGACGGCTCTGCCCATCATTGAAACCGAGGCCCAGAACCTGGCCGCCTACATTCCCACCAATCTTATATCCATTACCGACGGCCAGATTTACCTGTCACCCGAGCTGTTCCAGAAGGGCCTGCTGCCGCCGGTGGATGTGGGCAAATCCGTATCACGGGTCGGCGGCAAGACCCAGTTGCCGGCCTACCGCGCCGTGGCCGGGGATCTGCGTCTGACCTACAGCCAGTTCGAGGAACTGGAAGCCTTCTCCCGCTTCGGCACCCGCCTGGACGAGGAGACCCGGCGTATTCTGGCGCGCGGTCGCCGCGTGCGGGGCATTCTGCGGCAGCCGCAATTTTCACCGCGCAGCGCCGCCGAACAGGTGCTGGTGCTGCATGCCGTCAACAGCGGGGTGTTCGATGAAGTCGAGGAAGCCGATCTGGTCGAGGCCGAGGCCGCGGTCTGCGGCGCCGTGGCCGAAGTGCCGGAGACGGCGGCACTTATCCAGGCCGGAGAAAAGCTCACCGATGAGGATCTGCGGGCTCTGCGGCAGGCCGCGCAGCATGCCGTAAAGCATCTGCACAACCAGCGGGAGAAAACCGATGCCGGCTCTGCAGGATCTGCAACGCCAGATCAAGAGCGCCGCTGATCTCTACACGGTGGTGCGCACCATGAAAAGCCTGGCGGCGGTCAGCATCCGCCAGTACGAAGAGGCGGTGCGCGCCCTGGAGGGCTACTTTGCGACGGTGGAACTCGGTCTGCACGCCGTATTGCGGCACAGCGCCCTGACCGGGACGGCGGAACGGCCCCAGGGTACCGTCGCCCTGGTGCTGGGTTCCGATCAGGGCATGGCCGGGCGTTTCAATGAAGCCATCATCGAGTATGCCGCCGACGCTTTGGCGCAGGAGGATTCCAGGCAGGGCGACAGGCATTACTGGGTGGCCGGAGAAAAGGCCGCCGGCGGCATGGAGGAGCGTTTCGGCGCCGTTGCCGAGTTCTTTCCCCTGCCGTCCTCCGCCCAGGCGATAACCGGGGTGGTGCAGGAGGTGCTGTTGCGGTTCGACGCCCGCCGTCGGGAGTACGGTCCCTGCCGTCTGGAACTGTATTATAATGCCCCGGAAAGCGCCGCCAGCTATGGTCAGCAGCGACTGCCGGTGTTGCCGCCCGATCCGGAGTGGTTGCGGCAAATGGCCGGTCGCCCTTGGCCGGGGCGCAGCCTGCCCCTGTGCCGGGCCGCCTGGGGGCCGCTGTTCGCCGCGCTGGTGGGAGAATACCTGTTCGTCGCCCTGTTTCGCGCCTTCGCCGCCTCTCTCGCAGCGGAAAACGCCGCCCGCCTGGCCGCCATGCAGCGCGCCGAAAAGAATATCGAAGAGCTGCAGGAGCAGCTCGGCGCCCGCTATCACGCCCTGCGCCAGAGCGTCATCACCGAGGAACTGTTCGATATTCTGGGCGGGTTTGAAGCTTTAAATCAGGCTGAAGACTGATAAAAAGCAGTCCGAAGGCTGAAGTCCGAAGACTGAAGTAAAAGCCTGACAAACGCTTCGCACGGCTTGCGAAAAAATTTCCTTGCTTCCGCATGCTTCGAACACAATCCCTTCAGCCTTCAGCCTTCAGCCTTCAGCCTTCAGCCTTCAGCCTTCAGCCTTCAGCCTTCAGCCTGTCTTTCCTGCCTTTCAATACCTGAACTCCCGAAAACCAACCTTGAACAGCAACGCGTAGAGCACCGGCACCACGCCCAGGGTCAGGAGGGTGGCGAAGGCCAGCCCGAAGATGATGGCGATGGCCATGGGTTCCCAGAGGGGACCGCCGCCGAACCAGAGAGGCAGCAGGCCGCCGATGGTGGTGCCGGTGGTGAGCAGAATGGGCCGCATGCGGCGCTGGGCCGATTCGATGATGGCGCGCGCCGGGTCCAGGCCGTTTTCCTTGATCTCGATGTTGATCCGGTCGAGGAGCACGATGGCGTTGTTGACCACGATGCCGGCCAGGGCGACAACGCCGAGCAGGGTCATGAAGCCGAAATAACTGCCTGTCAGCAGCAGGCCGACGGTTACCCCGATAATGCCCAGGGGGATGGTCAGGAGGATGATCAGGGGCCGCCTCAGGGAATTGAACTGGCCCACCAGCAGCAGCACAATGATCAACCCGGCGATGGGCAGCTTGGCGTTGATGGAACGGTTGGCCTTGCCGGAGGTTTCCAACTCGCCGCCCATTGCATACTTGTAACCCAGCGGCCAGTGTTTGCTGCCGTTTTTCAGCCAGGCGTCCATCTGCTGGCCGACGGCGATGGCGTTGCTGGCCTGCTCCAGGCCGGCCTGCACCGTGACCGTGCGACTCCGGTCCCGGCGCAGGATCTTGGCCGGTTGCCAGGCGATTTCGATGTCCGCCACCTGTTTCAAGGGCACGGATTGACCGGTTCGCTGCACGTAGATGTTGTGGGTTTCCAGTTTGCCGATGTCCTGCCGATCGGCGGCGGTGGAGCGCAGGGTGACGGGAATCACTTCATCCCCTTCGCGGTATTCCGTGGTGGTGATGCCGCTGAGAATGGTCTGCAGGGATACCGCCACATCCCGACTGGTCAGGCCGGCGCGCAGAGCCCGGGGTTGGTTCACCTTGACCACCAGCTTTTTGGTGCGTGCGCCCCAGTCATCGGTGATGTTGTTGACCCCCGGGATGGACGCCAGCTTTTCCTTGACCTGATCCACCAGAGCGAACAGGCGGTCATTGTCCTTGCCGGATAGACGGACCTCCACCGGACTGTCGATGGGCGGGCCGAGGCTCAGGGGCTGGATGCGCGGTGTCAGGTCCGGAAACCGGCTGCGGCAGAAGGCATCCAGGCGGGGAATCACTTCGGCCAGATTATGGGTGCGTGAGGTGCCGTTGAGAATCAGGTAGGCATACTCCGGACTGGGCGGTTCAGGTTTATAGGGCAGCATGTAGCGGGGCGCGCCTTCGCCGATAAAGGCCACCCAGTCGACCAATCCTTCGCCCTCACCCTGGCGCAGCAGTTCCTTGGTCATGAACGCTTCGATTTCCTTGACCACTTGTTCGGTGCGCAGCAGAGGCGTGCCCATGGGCAACTTCAGCTCGGCATAGAAGACCGCTTTGTCGCTGGGCGGAAAAAACATTTTCGGCACCATCCGCATGCCGATCACGGCAGCGACAAACAGCAGGGCGATGGCGGTGACGGTGGCGCCGCGGTGCCGCAGCAGGGCCAGCAGTCCCTTTCGGTACCAGCGGTAAAAAGGAGAATCGTAACTGACCGCTTCCGGGCTCTGCTTGACCCGCAGAAAGTGCACGCACAGCAGGGGCGTCATGGTCAGGGCCAACAGCCAGGAACATAGCAGGGTGATGGTCACCACTTTGAACAGGGGCTGGGTATACTCTCCGGTGGAGGATTGGGCCAGAAAGATGGGCAGAAAGGCCGCGGCCGTGGTCAGGCTGGAGGTCAACAGGGGGATTTTCAGCTCCTGCGCCGATTCGATGGCGGCCTGTCGTGCCGGGCGGCCGGCCGCCATGGCGACCATGATGGATTCGCTCATGACGATGGCATTATCCACCAGCATGCCCAGGGCGATGATCAGGGAGGCCAGGGACATCTGGTCGATGCCGATATCCAGCAGCCTCATGATCATCAAGGACATGATCATGGCCATGGGAATCAGGCTGGCCACCACCAGGCCGGTGCGCAGGCCGAGAAACACCAGCATTACCGCCAGGACAATGACCATGGCCTGCAACAGATTGCTGACGAACTCATCCACCTTGCGTTTGACGTGCTCCGGCTGAAAGGCCACTACGTCAAACTCGACACCTACCGGATAGGCCTGCCGAAAACGCGTCAGGGAGCTTTGCACCTCCGCGCCCAGTTGCAGAATATCCCCGCCCTCCCGCAGGTGGAGAGCCAGCGCCAGGGTCGGTTGACCGCGGTAGCGGGTCTTGGTTTTGGGCGGATCGATATAGTCACGCTCAATCTGGACGATGTCTTCCAGAAAAACCAGGTCGCCGCTGGTCGGCAGGGTGATGACGGTGCGGCGCAGATCCTCGACGGAGTCGAAGTTGCCCGTCGGTTCAAGAACGATCTGTTCGCGGTCGGTAAAAATCTGGCCGCCGGGGATGATGATATTGCGGGCTTCGAGAATGCTTTTCAACTGCAGGGGAGACAACCCCAATTCCGCCAGGCGGGCATTGCTGTATTCGACGAAGATGCGTTCTTCCTGGACGCCGCGAATTTCGACTTTGGCGATGTTCTCGTTGAGCAGCAGTTCGTTGCGGCATTCGTCGGCGATCTTTTTCAACTCGGCATAGCTGAAATCCGGACCCGTGATGGCGATGATGGTGCCGAAGATATCCCCGAATTCGTCGTTGACGAAGGGACCGACAATTTCGTCGGGCAGTTCCTGCCGGGCGCGGTCGACCTTGCGGCGCAGGTTGTCCCAGATGGGCCGCATGTCCTTGTAACGTTCCAGGATGTTGACGAAGATGACCGACACGCCGGGCTTCGACTCGCTGTCGATGTATTCGATTTCGGGAATTTCCTGGATGATCTTCTCCAGTTTGTCCGTCACCAGCTGTTCGACCCGTTCCGGGCTGGCGCCGGGGAAATAGGTGAGCACCTGGGCGGTGCGCACCACGAAGCCGGGATCCTCGTCGCGCGGCAGGGTGCGGAAGGCGAACAGGCCCGCCAGAGCGATGACCAGCAGGGCTACGTAGGTGACACGGGTTTTCTCCAGGGCCGCCTGGGTCAGGTTCATGGTGCCTTCCCTTCGCTGCCGAGGAGTTTGACCTTCTGGCCGTCACCGAGCAGGCTGACGCCGGCGGTCACCACCAGGTTGCCATCTTTGAGGCCACTCATGATCTCCAGGCCGGCCGGGGTCAGTTCGCCCACGGTGACGGTCTGCCGGTGGATGACCCCCGTTTCCGTCTCGGCCGGGGAGAGCAGGAACACGAATCGTCCCTCCCGATCTTCGCCCACCGCTTCCGGCGGCACCAGGAAGCGGGCGCTGCTCTCGCCATTGCGGGGAAACCGGAACCGGACTTCGCCGGCCATGCCGGGGTGTATGCGAGGATTGGCTTCTTTGAGGCGTACCCGGACTGGAAAGGTGGTGGCTTGGCCGAGGGTGGCCACGCCGACCTCGGTGACGGTGGCGGGGAACAGCTGACGGTCGATGGCGTCAAAACGGACCTGCACCGTATCGCCGCGTCGGATCTGGTGGATCTGGGTTTCGGGAATGGCGACAGTGACCTCAGGCAACTCCCCTGAGGTCAGGATGACCACCACCTGGCCGGCGGCGACGTTTTCGTTGACCTCCACCGTAACGCTGGCGATGGCGCCGTCCGTTGGCGCCGTCAGTCGGGTGTAGCCGAGTTGCGAGCGGCTCAGGGCCAGGCCGGTGGCGCCGGCGCGCACCGCAGCGGCGGCCGATTCGCTGGCGGCACGGGCGGCGTCCAGGTCGCTGCGCGAAGCGTTGCGGTTTTCATACAGGGCGCGGACCCGTTCATAGGCGGCATCGGCGTTGCGTGCCTGGGCCTGGGTGCGGGCCAGGGCCGCGGCGGCTTCCTGGACCTGCAGTTGATAGTCCGTCGGATCCAGTCGGGCGATGAGCTGCCCGGCAGCAACCCGGTCTCCGACCTTGACCGGCAGTTCCAGGATGGCACCGGGTACGCGAAAACTCAGGCGCGACTCCAGTCCCGCCTGAGCGGTGCCGGCGAAGGTTCGCTCCATCCATTCACCGGCCGCTTCGACGCGCTGAAAACGCACCGGGCGAAGTATTTCCGTAGAATCATCCTGACGGCTTCGACAACCGGAAAGAAGACCGGCCAGCAACAACGTTATCCCAATCAATCTCAACAGCATAAAAAGCCCCCGGGCAAGGGTTCAGGGTTCCGTGGTGGCAGTCGGCGCGGTGCCGAGAAACTCGGCCAGGCGGACAAACCAGGCTTCACGCTCCTCGGGCCCGATGAAGAAATCGAACTGGCCGGTGGCGCGTTGCACTGCCATCAAGTCGAGAAGAAAGTCGAAAACCGCGTTGGCCGCCGCCTGTTCCGCCGCCAGGGCGGCATTCTGGGCATCGAGCAGTTCCAGGATTGAGACCACCCCGCGCGAATAGGCATCCGTCACCAATTCCAGGTTCTGGGTGGCGGCGACCGCCGCCTGTCGCGACAACCGGATACCGGCGTGAGAGGCCCTGCTGGATTGCAGGGCGGTGCGAATCCGCTGTTCCAGGCGGTCGGCCAGGGCACGGCGTTCGAGGTGCAGCCGCCCCAGCTCGTGCCGGGTGCGGGCCAGTTCCGAACGTCGCGCGCCGCCGGTGAACAGGGGCAGGCTGAGTTGCAGGCCGACGTTCCAATTGGTGTCGTCGGCTTCGGGGATATCCACCGGCAACAGGCCCGAGAGCTGGCGGAAGGGCGACTCGGCGCCGGCTCCGCCCTCGTGCAGCAGCTGGCTGACACCGGCATGCAGGGACAGGTCCGGCACCCAGAAGGCGCGGGCGGCGGCGGTTTTGGCCCGTTCCGTCGCCGCCAGGGCGGCATCCAGCTGTTGCAGCTCCGGCGCCGCGGCCAGGCCCTCGCGCACCATGAACTCGCGGAAACGGGCGAATTCCCGGGGGGTGGCCAGGTTGCCGAGAAGGCGCGGATCGCTGGTGATCAACTGGGGGTCGTCGAGGCCGGTCTCGGCGGCGACCAGGGGCTCCTCCAACGGGCGATACAGCACCCGGTTGAGGGCCAGTTCCGCTTGGGAACGGGCCACATCGGCAGCGATGACCGCCCGCCGGTCCTGGGCCAGCTGGCTTTCCCAACGATAGACCTCGGCCGGCCCGGAAAAGCCCACTTCCCGCCGCATGCGGGCCAGCTCAAGGTTGGAGCGGGTCAGGCGCAGGTTGTTGCGCTGCACGGTTTGCAGGGTTTTGGCGCGCAGCACGTTGAGATAGGCGGTGGTGGCTTCCTGAACCACGTCCAGACGCAGCTGCCGGCGCTGTTCTTCCCGACCGCGTTGCTGTTGCTTCTGGATGTCGAAATTGGCCCAGGCCGGCTCCGAGTAGAGGGATTGTCGCAGGGCCAATCCGGCACTGACCGTCTCTTCGGCCTGGGTGCCGAAGCTGGCCCGGGCCCGGTCGGCATCGATGAGGGTACCGGAGGCGCCCAGTTGCAGTTGTGGCAGCAGCCCGGCGCGGGCCTTGCCGACTTCGGCCTGCCCGGCGGCCAGTTTCTGGTCGGCAGCCGCCAGATCCAGGTTGATGCGGAGGGCCTCCTGCACGACCCCGGCCAGGGTCCAGCGCTGGGCGCCGGCGGGAGGCTCATCCTCGAGGAGTTCCGCTTCGGTAAGAATGTCCCAGGTCGGCGAATAGCCGATGGCCCGGGCGGTGGCCATGTTGAGGGTCAGGCGTTCCTGCTGATCGATGACGACCGGCAGCTGCGCGGCGGCTTCGCCGAGGAGCAGGCGTTGCAGGTTCAAAGCCGTGCGGCGGGCCAGGCGCGCCATTTCGGTGGCCGGCGTTACCGTGGCCAGCACCCCCTGCTCCACTTCGTCGCGCCCCAGATAGGAAAAGGATGGCAGGCGCCGGGCGGCCAGGCCGTCCAGCAGGGCCTGGAATTCTTCCTTGGGCAGCAGCAGGGGGGTCAGGTAGACGGCATCCACGGTTCCCGGCAGGGCGTCCAGGGCCGGTGCGGCCCGATCCTGTACGGGCACGAAGCTGACCTCCACGCCGGATGACCGCAGCTCGCGGCCCAGGGCTTGAGCCAGTTCCGGGATGTGGTCGTGGTAGGCGCGGTGACAGAGCACCGCCAGGTGGCGATAGGGAACCAGTTCGCGAAAGCGGCTCAGATCCCGGCTCATGGGACGATGGGGGGTGACATAGGTGAAGTTGCGCACGCCGCTGCTGCCGTTGCGGGACGGCAAACCCTGTATGCGGTGATCGGCCACCAAGGCGGCGATGGCGGGCTTCGGCAGAGGGGCGCGGCGGGCCAGTTCCTGGCCCGACAGGAGGCCGAGGGCCAGGACCACCCGGATCCGGGGGTCGGCCATCAGGGCATCGATGTTGGCGTCGATACGGGACTTTTGCCAGTTGCCGCCGAGGATGCGGTCGGCGGGGAAGCGAACGTCGAACTCCCGGGACAGAAGCTCGTCGATTTCGGCCCGAAACAGCTTGAGAAGATCGGCATTGCCTTCCCAAGGCCCGTCGAACAGAACCCCGACCTGGATGACGGGACGGGCGGCCAGGGCATTCGCCGGCCAGTAGAGCAGCAGAACCAGGCCGGCCATCGTACATGCGAGCAATGAACGCATCGTCCCTCCCGAACCAAGGCAAGAAATTTTGACCGGACGGAAATTTAGCACGTTCCCATTTGTCAGGCAAGAATGAAGGCCGATTTATCGTCACCGGCGTGCCTTGCCGACCGCCCCGTCAGGGCGGACAGCAGGCGCAGGTGGAGCGGAACAGGGTGGTGCTCAGATAACGATCGCCACGATCCGGCAAAAGGGTGACGATGGTGCCCGCCTCCATGCTGCGGGCGATTTCCATGGCCCCGGCCACCGCCGCGCCGCTCGACATGCCGGCAAAGATGCCCTCCCGGATCGCCAACCGGCGGGCGGCCTCGAAAGCCGCATCGTCATCGACGGTGAGTTTCTCGTCGAGGCGCGCCGGACAGTAGATGTCGGGCACGATGGCTTCCTGCATGTTCTTGAGGCCCTGAACCTTGTGGCCGAGGACCGGCTCCACCCCGACAATGCGGATGGCGGGATTCTGTTCCTTGAGATAGCGGCTGACCCCCATCAGGGTGCCGCCGGTGCCCATGCCGGCCACGAAAACATCCACGTCGCCGCTGGACTGGGCGTAGATCTCCGGGCCGGTGGTACAGTAGTGGGCCAGAGGATTGTTCTCGTTGGCATACTGGTTGGGCATGTAGTAGCGATCCGGTTGCTCGGCCAGAATGCGGTGGGCCATGCGGATAGCCCCATCCGTGGCTTCTCCCGGCGGCGACAGGATGACGTCGGCGCCATAGGCTTCCAGCACCGCCCGGCGCTCCATACTGACACAGCCGGGCATGACCAGGGTCACGCGATGGCCGCGCGCGGCGCCGATCATGGCCAGGGCGATGCCGGTATTGCCGGAAGTCGGCTCGAGGATGATGCGGTCGCCGGCGAGGGCGCCGGATTCCTCGGCTTTTTTGAGCATGAAGCTCGCGGGTCGATCCTTCACCGAGCCGCCGGGATTGTTGCCTTCGAGTTTGGCCAGGATGCGCACCCGGGGGTTGGGGCTGAGATGATTCAGTTCTACCAGCGGCGTATTGCCGATGGCATCCAGGAGACTGTGGGAAAAGACTGTTTTCATGGAAGCAACCCGCCTGAATTGACAAGAATGGATGTTGCCGGAATAAAGCGTCGCCATCTTAGCGGAAGGTACCCGGGGATGGCAATAGAAAGTCTGAAGGCTCATAAAGGCAGTCCGAAGGCTGAAGTCCGAAGACTGATGTGGCAGTCCGAAGGCTGAAGACTGAAGGCTGAAGTAAGGGCAAAAGCCAACCCGGTTTGTCCGGGAACGGCTCGGGACCTGGAGAAAAAGTCCATTTTGGCAGGAAGGCTTGGCGCATTTCCCTTCAGTCTTCGGACTTCAGCCTTCAGCCTGCTTCAAATCAGCCTGCTTAAAACACTCCCTGCAAGGGTCCGCCCTTGGCGGCCAGGGCTTCGACGCGGGCGACGACGGCCGGATCTTCCTCCAGGGGGGCGGGGTGATGGGGCTTGAGGCGGGCGTCCAGCACCAGGGGCCCGTGGCAGCCCCAGTGCTTGTGCAGCACGAAGGCATCCACGCCGTAGAGGTCGACGGCCGGGTCGGAGCGGGTGAAGGAGACCCAAAGGAAGTTGTCGAGGGTGCGGGAGCAGAAATCGCTGTCGTCCACCATGACGATCCAGGGAAACGCGCGCAGTCCGTGGCCCTCAGGGACCTGGCGGCAGAAAGCTTCCAGAGCCGGGTCGGTTTGGCCCCGGGGTTGGCCGGCCGACGGACCCTGGATGGCGAGCACCCCGGGCAGGGCCAGGCGCGGCCGACTGAAGCCGTCCGGCAGGGACAGGTCGCCGGGCACCTCCGTCGGCAGAGTTCGCAGAGGCGGACCGGCGGCGGCGATGATCAGCTTGGAGCCCTCGTGCAGGGCCGGCCCGTTGTAATCCAGGGTGTCGACGGTGGTGCGGGTCTGAAAATGCAGATCGCGGCGCCAATCGACCCGTTCCAGCAGATGCCGGAAGAAGGCCGCGACATGGTGGATACGGAGGCCCGGGGCATCCTCGCCGGCGACCAGCAGCAGGAATTTGGCCAGGGACAGCTGCCCGGTGCCGAGCAGGGCATGGGCCTGAGTCAACAACTCCCGTGGCTGGCGGCGCGGCTCATAGGGCAGGTAGCGTTCGCTGCCCACGGCCAGCAGCAGGGGATGGACCCCGGCCGCATCCACGGCATGCACGGCGCGGATGCCGGGCACCAGTTTCGGCAGCAGGGGGCCGGTCAGTTCGTGGATCAGGGCGCCGAAGTTGCTGTCCTCCTGGGGCGGCCGGCCGACGCTGGTGAAGGGCCAGACGGCGCCGGGCCGGTGGGTGACGCGCTCCACCTTGAGCACCGGAAAATCGTGCCGCAGGCTGTAATAGCCAAGGTGGTCGCCGAAGGGACCTTCCGGCAGCAGACGGTTGGGGATGATGCTGCCGCTGATGCAGAAGTCGGCCTGGGCCGCTACCGGCAGTCCCGTCGCCGTGGGACAGAGTTCCATCCTTCGACCGCCGAGCAGGCCGGCGAAGGCGATTTCCGGCAGGGCCTCGGGCAGCGGCATGACGGCGGCCAGCATCAAAGCAGGGGGGCCGCCGACGAAGACATGCACCGGCAGGGGTCGGTCCAACTCCAGGGCTTCGGCGTGATGGATGCCGATGCCGCGGTGCAGTTGGTAATGCAGGCCGATTTCGCGGCCGGGCTGATAGTCGTTGCCGGTCAGCTGTACCCGGTACATGCCGAGGTTGGAGTGGCGCCAGCCGGGGCGGCCGGGGCTTTCGGAATAGACCAGGGGCAGGGTGATGAAGGCGCCGCCGTCCCCGGGCCAGGATTTGAGCAGGGGCAATTGGGAGATATGGGTGGCGTGCTGCAGCACCGGTGCCCGGCGCACCCGGCGCGGGTGCAGATGCCAGGCCGCGCCCAGGGCTTTCGGCCAAATTCCGGGCCGGCGCAGCAAAGCGGCCGGATCGGCACCGCATTGCAGCAGGCGCTGGAGCGTGTCGAGGGTATCCCGGAACAGGAAACGGCTGCGTTCCAGGGTTCCGAACAGGTTGCCGAGCATGGGAAAGGTGCAACCCCGCACCCGGGTGAAGAGCAGGGCCGGGCCGCCGGCCCGGCAGACCCGGCGCTGGATGGCGGCCACCTCCAGGTCGGCGTCCACCTCCTGGTCGATGCGCAGCAATTGCCCGGTGGATTCCAAATCCTTCAGGCATTCACCCAGGTTGCGATAGCCCATGATGACTCAGATGCCCCCAAGCTGTTGTTGGGGGGCCGAAACGCGGAA
This sequence comes from Desulfuromonas sp. CSMB_57, assembly GCF_020194955.2. GTDB lineage: Bacteria > Desulfobacterota > Desulfuromonadia > Desulfuromonadales > Syntrophotaleaceae > JAFCIY02. Next base: position 30,984 of record NZ_JAFCIY020000019.1, read on the forward strand.
GGGGGGCCTGGCCCCCCTTCCATGGTTTGCATCAACGCTGCGGATTTACAGCGCCTCGAGGATCTCCTTGCGCTTGGCGCGGAATTCCTCTTCCGTCAGCAGGTTGCGATCGCGCAGGTACTGCAGGCGCCGCAGCCGGACCTCGAGGTCCTCGGCGCCGGGGACGACGGCCGGAGCGCGCGGTGCGGTCGGGGCGGGAGCCGGAGCCACAACCGGTGCGGCGGCCGGGGCCTGGCGCATGCGCTCCAGATCCTGCTTGACGGCTTCCAGTTCGCTGCGCAGGCGTTCCTGCTCGGCGCTGAGCTGGGCACTCTCTTCGCGCACCTGGCTGGCTTCCTGGAAGGCCGCCTTGGCCGCTTCGCCGGCTTCTTTCCGCACGGCGATGGCTGCTTTCCAGGTTTCCGGGTTCAGATCCAGGATCAGCCAATCATGGCGGACACGACCGTCGACGGTCGGCGTCTGCAGACCGGCCACGGGCACCGGCTGCCAGGCACGGGGGGCTTTTTCTCGGGAGGAGGGCGCCTTGTATTGACGGCTGCCCACTTCGAAGGGGAACATGCGTCGATCCAGGTTTTCTTCATAACCTTCATGCAGGGAGCCGATGATCAGGTTGAGCTTGCCGCCCTGAACGAAAACCCGCCCCGTGATGAAGGCGCGATCGTGGGAAAATCCGATAAGCCCGCGATGAACGCCGACGATGGCGAAGGTGACATCCTGGCGGGGTCCGGCCTGGGCCAGGCCCGCGCTGATGGCGTCGCCAAGAGTCTCGAGTTCCTGATTGGTGAACATGGGGGCCGGTTTCTCATCGCCCTGGATGCGGTCTGCCAGATTGCCAAGGATGGATCTCCCTTTGGGCTGGAACCGAACCTCTATGGAACCGAGCATGGTGCGCAGTTCGGCCGCATCGATTCGGGCGGGATGTTCATTGGGCGGCACGGTGCCGGCGGTCCGATCCTGGGCTTCGATGCGCACAAACTGGTCGCGGTGCTTCCAGATGTCGGTCTGGGTCTTGTCGTTACCGCCTCCAAAAAGGGCGGTGCCGCACCCGGTCAGGCTCACGGCGGCCAGAATTGTCAAAAACATCCGCCAGGCAGGTTTTCTGCCCAGGTCAAACAGGTGCTGCTGACCCATTGCGCTCTCCTTTGATGGAATGGAAAGGGTTTGAACAGGAATTATTGCAGGATAATAAAATCGAACCGGACAGAGGTCAAACGATTTTTGATTGCATCGCCGGCTCCGGGAACATGAAAAAAGCGGGTCGGCACCTTGCCGACCCGCTTCATTTCATGCCCGAACAGGTCTCCTAGGGAGCATGGTGCTGTTCGTAGGCTTTCAGCCCCTCCTCTACAGGGTATTCCATCCCGCAGTGGGGGCATCGCATCAGGGTCCTGTCGCCGGGCACCCGAGGTGCCGGCTTGGCGCAGCCGGAGACCGCGAAAACCAGCAGCAGGGTAACCAGAACCATCGCTCTAGGCATGGTGAAAATCCTTTCGAACGGCCGGCGCTCCCGTCAGGGCAGCGGAACAGGGTGCCCACGGTGGGTCAACATTCTTCCCGATGCTTACCAGAGGAAGAAGGTACCGACGCTGAACATTTCCACTTCCCAGTTTGCGCCGTTGTGCCACTCGTGGTTGATGTAGCTGACTTCGCCCACCAGTTTCAGGTTGGGGGTGATGTCGTGGGTGATCATGCCGGTAACCATGCCCTGCTTCTTGATGAAAGCATTGCCGCCAGCGCGAGCAGCTTCATCGGCGTCGGTTTCACCGAAGCGGTTTTCGCCATAGCTCAGGCCGAGTTTGGTCTTGCCTTCGTTGGGCATGGTGTAGGTGATCTGACCGATGTAACCGAAGGACTTGCGCTCTTTGCCGTTGGCATCAAGGGAATCGGCGTCAAGCATGGTGTTGGTGCCGAGAGCCTTGCCATAGAAACCGGAGCCGCTCAATTCGAATGCGCCCATGCCGAGCACGAAACCGCCAGCGGTACCCCAGGCAGTTACATCGCCGGCCGTGCCGCCCTTGGCATCCTGCCAGAGAGCGTTGAAATAGACTTTGTAGGGGTTGTCGCCAATCTTGCCGGCATTGGAGATCTGCCCTTCAAGGCGAGGCATGTTGGTGACGTCTGCCGTGGTGTCGCCATCGATCACGCTCGGGTCATAGATGCCGAACTGAATCTTGGTGCCGTTCATGAATTCCGGGGTGGTGTAACGGATCTGGGAGTTGAAGTTCGGGTACAGGTAGCCGTAACCGATGCGGCCCAGGGTTACGCCGAGACCGGCATTGAGAGCTCCTGCCAGACGGCCGGCGCCCATCAGGGTCTGCTCGGTGAGCAGGTTGTCGCCCAGGAACAGGCTCAGGCCCTTGCCGATCATGAACTGGCCGAAGCAGCCGTCGACGGTGAAGAACACTTCACGCAGGTCGATCTGGCTGTCGAAGCGGGCGTTCTTGCGGTTTTCATGGGCCGAGGAGGGGTAGAAGCCGATGCGGGCGCCCATGTCCAGGCCCTTCATGGTCGGGGCCTTGATGTTGAATGCGAGAATGTTGGGAAGGAAGCCGTTCTTGATGCGGAAGCCTTCCTGGTCGATGGCATAGGCGCTATTGACACCGTCGGGAATGTTGTCGCTGGTCTGATAAACCGCGAACAGGTTGACCATACCGTCGGTGCTGAAGGACCAGCCGTCGGAACCGCCGACGACGACGGCCGCATTAGCGGTGCCGGCCAGCAGGACCAGGGCCGCCAGTGCGGCCACAAAAGAGAATCTGCGAGATTTCATGGTGTTGCCTCCTGATTTCAATGTTGAAGACCATCGGTCGAACCGCCTCCGGCACGGCCGGAAGCGCGTGGGCGCCAATGCGCCCGGTACCAAAACCCATCCTTGCTTGCCGCCGGCGGAAACCCTTTTGCTTGGGGCCCCAAAGGCTCGTCGGTGTGGCCGCCGGACCTTTCCGGGTAAGAGGGCCGGAGTGGTAACCTGTCGGTTTCCGCTCCAGGGTTTTCATTCAGCGGCGGGGGTCGGTGTGCCGAACTCCCTGGATGTATGTTTCGGGGCGACTTGCCAGTTTTTACACCTCCTTTCCCGCCCCTCCGGGGTCTGAAGAAATAAACTGGCGTTTTACTCTAGGCAATTTCAGTGCCATGTGAGGGAGTATAGCAGATCAACAGCGTTTTGTACGCGAATGACGGATTTTTTCTGTGCGAATGCACAGTAGGGGAAAATATGCGGGATGGTGGGTGATCCAAAAAAGGACATAATGTAACAATTTTGACTGAATGTGTTACGCTTGGTGACAGTCTGACAGTTGGCCCGCTCTCCGAGGACACCGGGAGATCCGGAATGGCGTCATGACCTGTCGGGCGGGAGAAGCTTACGGATGGCTCGGCGGCAAGTTCGGTATCAGAAAGGCGGGCCGGCTGAGAGCCGGCCCGCCTTCCGGCATTCGCTGTATCCTGGTTTTCTTAGGGTCCTGGTTCTTGGACCTGGATGTTTACCAGAGGAAGAAGGTGCCGATGCTGAACATTTCCACTTCCCAATGGGCGCCGTTGTGCCACTCGTGATTGATGTAGCTGACTTCCCCCACCAGTTTCAGGTTGGGGGTTATGTCGTGAGTCACCATGCCGGTCAGCATGCTTTGGGATTTGATGAAAGCGACGCCGCCAAGTTGACGGTCTTCGCGGTCGGCGTCGGTTTCACCGAAATGGTTGGCGCCGTAGCTCAGGCCGAGCTTTGTCTTGCCTTCATTGGGCATGGTGTAGGTAACTTGGCCGATGTAGCCCCAGGATTTGCGCTCTTTGCCGGTAAAGTCCAGGGAGTCGGCGTCCAGCATGGTGTTGGTGCCGAGGGCCTTGCCGTAGAAGCCGGAGCCGGTCAGTTCAAAGGCTCCCATGCCGAGGACGAAACCGCCGCCGGTCCCCCAGGCGGTAACCCGCCCAAAGGTGTCGATCAGGATGCCATCGCTGTCCAGATACTGGCCGTCCTTGGCCTCCTGCCACATGCCGTTCAGGTAGACTTTGTAGGAATTGTTGTTGCCCCAGGTGCCGGCATTGGAGATCTGGCCTTCGACGCGCGGCATATTGGTGGTCGCAGCCGAAATGCTTTCGCCAAAGGCGTCAAGCGCCGGAACTGTGGCAATGACACTCGGGTCAAAAATGCCAACCTGAATCTTGGTGCCGTTCATGAATTCCGGAGTGGTGTAACGGATCTGGGAGTTGAAGTTGGGATACAGGTAGCCGTATCCGATGCGGCCCAGGGTCACGCCGAGACCGGCATTGAGAGCTCCGGCCAGGCGGCCGGCGCCCATCAGGGTCTGCTCGGTGAGCAGGTTGTCGCCCAGGAACAGGCTCAGGCCCTTGCCGATCATGAACTGGCCGAAGCAGCCGTCGACGGTGAAGAACACTTCACGCAGGTCGATCTGGCTGTCGAAGCGGGCGTTCTTGCGGTTTTCATGGGCCGAGGAGGGGTAGAAGCCGATGCGGGCGCCCATGTCCAGGCCCTTCATGGTCGGGGCCTTGATGTTGAATGCGAGAATGTTGGGAAGGAAGCCGTTCTTGATGCGGAAGCCTTCCTGGTCGATGGCATAGGCGCTATTGACACCGTCGGGAATGTTGTCGCTGGTCTGATAAACCGCGAACAGGTTGACCATACCGTCGGTGCTGAAGGACCAGCCGTCGGAACCGCCGACGACGACGGCCGCATTAGCGGTGCCGGCCAGCAGGACCAGGGCCGCCAGTGCAGCCATAAATGAAAATCTGCGAGAGTTCATGCCATTGCCTCCTGATTTCATAGGTGAAAAATATAGGGCCCATGGGCCGAAGCGGCAGAAAAAAACGATAGTTGATTTAAGGTATAGCACATGAGTAGAAAGTTGTACATAAGATACGGTTTATCGAATGTGCATGTGCACAGCGGGCCTTGGAGGGAATGAGATGCAGGAGGTAGAAAACTGATTGGCCAAAAATAGGCAAAGAGTAGTGGCAACCTTGCCATGGGATTTGATTAGGAAAGGAGCCAACCCTTTTAGCTAAGTCCGAAAAGGGCAAGGGGGGCGGGAAAATTAACCGTTTTTCGAAGGAATGCCTGAAGTCATGCTATGGCAGCTCAATTTTTAAGGGCCAAAAGCATCAGTTTGAAGTTGCCAGCAGGCTGCGTAAAACCTCGCCGGCCATGGTCAGCCCAAATAGAGGAGGAATCCATGACGAACTGCCGAGGGTGACGCGCTGGCGACCGGGTCCTGATGGAGAGGTTTCGCAGGGCTCCCCGGTCAGGGGACGGAATTCCTCCAGGGAATAGACCACCCGCACCCCGCCGCGGATGCCGCGTCTCCCCAGTTCCTTGCGCATCACCCGGGCCATGCGGCATTTCTGGGTATGGGACAAATCGGCGATGCGGATCAGGGTGGGATCGAGCTTGTTGGCTGCGCCCATGGCGGAGATGACCGGAATATCGTGGGTTTTGCAGTATTCGATGAGATGCAGCTTGGCGGTGATGCTGTCGATGCAGTCCAGCAGGTAATCGAAGCCCCCGGCCAGCAGTTGGTCTGCGGTTTCGGCGCTGTAGAATACCGGGTGGGCCGTCACCCGGGCCTCGGGGTTGATGGCCAGGCAGCGTTCGGCCATGGCTTCGACCTTGGGCCGGCCGATGGTGGTTTCGAGGGCATGAATCTGGCGGTTGATGTTGGAGGGTACGATACGATCGAAGTCGATGAGGGTCAGGCTCCCGACACCACCCCGCACCAAGGCTTCGGTGGCATGGCTGCCAACCCCGCCAATTCCAACCACGGCCACGGACGCCCCGGCCAGCCGTTCCAGTCCGGAATCTCCCACCAGCAATTTCAGGCGATCAAAGCGATGTTCATGCATAGGGGCAGGCTGAAGTCATAAAACCAGGCTAAAGTCCGAAGGCTGAAGACTGAAGTAAGGCATCTAACCTCTCAGGTTTGACGACTCACCGCTAAAAAAGACAGGCCAATCCTAACCCATTCGAGGACAAAATAGAAAGGATTTCCTTCAGTCTTCGGACTTCGGACTTCAGCCTGCCTTTAAATGGATTTCCTTCAGCCTTCAGCCTGCCTTTAAATGGATTTCCTTCAGCCTTCAGCCTGCCTTATCAGCCTTCAGCCTGCCTTCGTAACACTCTCATCGCATTGGCGGTGGTGATGCGGGCGGTTTCCGCCAGGCTCCAGCCGCGCAGGTCGGCGACGCGGGCGGCGATCAGGGGCAGCCAGGCGGGATGGTTGGGCTGGCCGCGATGGGGATGGGGGGCGAGATCGGGGGCGTCGCTTTCCAGGACGATCCATTCTGCGGGCAGGGCCTGCAGGGTCTCGGGGCCGCGCCGTGCGCCGGGCCAGGTGAGGGGCCCGCCGAAGGCCAGGGCGAAGCCGAGGTCCATGGCGGCCCGTGCGGTTTCGAGGCTGCCGGAAAAGCCGTGCCAGATGCCGCCGCAGCGGTGGGCGCCTTCCTCTTTGAGCAGGGTCAGCAAGCGCCCGGTGGCTTTGCGGCAGTGCAGCACCACCGGTTTCCCGGTGGCGCGGGCCATTTGCAACTGCGCCCGCAGGGCCTTTTCCTGTCGTGGTGCGGCGGGCATGCCGGGCATGGCGTCCAGGCCAATCTCGCCGATGGCCGCGACCTTCTCATCGGCCAGCAGGCGTTCCAATTGGAGCGAGAGATCCCTGTCCCAGCAATCCGCCGCCAGGGGATGCACCCCCGGCGCCGCCCATGCTTCATTAATTTCCCGCGCCGTGGCCAGCAGCCGCGGCCAGCCGGACGGATGTACTCCCGGCAGGAGGAACCGGTACACTCCGGCCTGGCGGGCCAGGCCGACCTCTTCTTCCAGGGACCAGTCGTCCGGGAGCAGATCCAGGTGGCCATGGGTATCGAACAGGGACTCGATGGTCATGGTTGGAAGCATAGCATAAAAGGCCGGCTGAAGGATGGGAAAGACAGGCTGAAGGCTGGGAAAGAGAGTCTGAAGACTGAGGGCTGAAGGCTGAAGGAAAAAGCAACGATGCCTTGACCCGGGCGCATGGTTGACCTAAGATTCAACACCGTTTGATGTCGCATATTTCCTGTTTCCCCGGGCCAGGGAGGGAGCCATGATGAAGATCCGATTTAGTCTCTTGTTGCTGTCGTCCATGTTGTTGCTTTTCGGAGGCGTAGGTTGCCGCAAGGAGCAGGCGCCAGCGGAAAGCGCGCCCACTGAAGGAACCCAACAGGAGGCGCCCGCGGCGGACCCGCTGGCGGGCTGGCAGCCGCGTTTCGACCCGGCCGGAGCCGAGTTCACCTATATCCTTTCCAACGTCGACCATCCCGCCATCGAAGGCATCGCCGTCGGCTACCACATTCGCGACAAGGTCTGGGAACGTTCCAACGGTCGCCTTTACGTGGACTTCCGGCCCATGGCCCAGTTGGGGGGCGAACGGGACGTGCTCAACAAGCTGAAGCTGGGCGCCGTGCACGGCATGCTCTGTTCCTCGGTGGCCGCGGTCAACGTCACCGACCGCTTGGGGATCGTGAACCTGCCCTTTGTCATCGACAGTTTCGACAAGCTGGAAAAATTCCGTCGCACACCGGAGTTGTTCAAGCCCTTCAGCGAAGCCGCCCTGGACCAGGGCATCATGGTGGTGGATTTTACCGGTTACGGACCCTACGGCTGGGCCACCAAGACCCCGGTGCGCTCCCTGGCCGATGCCCGTCGGGTGAACTTCCGCGTCGCCCAGGCACCGGTCAATGTGGATATCTACCGAGCCTGGGGCCTGAAGTTTACCGTCCTGCCCTGGCCGGATGTGCCCCAGGCCCTGCAGACCGGGGTCATCGACGGTCTGGACCATACGCCGATTGTCTGCAGCATCACCCGAAAATTCGATTATGCCAAGTATTTCACGCGTCTCGACTATGCCCAGGGGCTGTATATCCACCTCATGAACAAGCGCTGGCTGGATCGCCTGCCGGCGGATCTGCAAACCATTCTGCTGACCACCATCGAGGAGGAAAGCGCCAGGGCCCGCTCCCTGACCCGCGAGCAGCAGGAGCGGGAGATCGCCGCGGCCAAACAGCAGGGCATCGAATTCTTCGAGCTGGCGCCGGCGGACCGGCAGCAATTGATGGACCGCACCGCGCCCGTCTACCAGCAGTGGGGCGACAAAATCGGCCGCGAGTACCTGGAAAAGGTGCGGGCCGCTCTAGCGGACTGAGCTGCATCGAGGGGTTTGCCCTTGACCTCCCGGCCGGTGCCCGCTATTCTCACCGGGCTTGTCAAGTATTGAAGTTTCTTGAATTTTAACCCTGTTTTGACGGCAGTAAACGCTTGCCGTAAAACCCTGTCCGGGAGAGGCACGATGAGAAAGCTGGTACTGTTGGCAACCCTGGGATTGGTGTCCATGGCTCTGCTCGGATGCCGCAACGAGGAAAAGGAACTGAAGCCTGCCGTGGAAACGGCCGCTCCCGCCGCCCAGGATCCCCTGGCCGCCTGGAAGCCGGCTTTCGATCCCAGCGGTGCCGAATTCACCTACCTGCTGTCCAATGTTTCCCATCCCGCCATGGAAGGGGTGGCCGTCGGCTACCGGATTCGCGACAAGGTCTGGGAGCGCTCCAAGGGTCGCCTTTACGTGGACTTCCGGCCCCTGTCCCAACTCGGCGAAGAACGGGCGGTGCTCAGCAAATTGCGCCTGGGCGCCATTCAGGGCATGCTCTGCTCCTCCGTGGCGGCGGCCAACATGGCGGACAAGCTGGGCCTGGTCAATCTGCCCTTCGTCATCGATAGTTTCGACAAACTGGAAAAGTTTCGTAACGACCCGGAACTGTTCAACGAATACCGGGACAGTGCCCTCGGCCAGGGAGTGATGGTGGTCGATATTACCGGACACGGCTCCTACGGCTGGGCCACCAAGGCGCCGGTGCGCACCCTGCAGGATGCCCGCCGGGTCAATTTCCGCATCGCCGAAGCGCCGGTCAATGCCGATATCTACAAGAACTGGGGCCTCAAGTTTACCGTGCTGTCCTGGGGCGATGTGCCCCAGGCGCTGCAGACCGGGGTCATCGACGGTCTCGATCATACCCCCATCGTCTGCAACATCACCCGCAAGTTCGATACGGCGCGTTATTTCACCCGGGTCGATTACGCCCAGGGGTTGTTCGTGCACATGATGAACAAGCGCTGGTTTGAAGGCCTGCCCGGCGACCTGAAGCAGGTGCTGCTGGAGGTCATCGAGGAGGAGAGCCGCCACGCCCGGGAGCTGACCCGCCGGCAGGAAATGGAGCAGATTGCCGCCGCCGAAGCGGCCGGCGTCGAATTCATCACCCTGTCCGCCGAAGACCGCCGGCGCCTCGAGGAGCTGACGGCACCGGTCTATGACATCTGGGGTCGCAAGGTCGGCAAGGCTTACCTGGACAAGGTGCGCCGGCGGTTGGCCGCCGAGTAACCGCTCGGCCGCCGGGGGATGAGAATGATCAAGCGAACCGTCAAATGGGTCGATCGCGGGTTGGGCTGGCTGGAGGACTGGACCCTGTTTCTCGGGGTGCTTCTGGCCCTGCTGTCGGCCATGGCCAACATCGCCCTGCGCAAGCTGACCCATAGCAGCCTGTACTGGTCGGACGAAGTGGTCATGAAGGTCATCTTCGTCTCGACCTATATCGGCTGCAGCGCCGCTGTGCGGCGTCGCGCACTGATTCGCATCGACGCCCTGCCGCAGTTGCTGCCGGTCTTGAAAAAGCCCCTGACCCTCATCAGCCATCTGGCGGTGTTGGTCTTTGCCGGCATCATGCTGCGTTTCGGCGGCCGCATGATGCTGACCGCCTTCCGCGATCCCTTTGCCCGCACCACCACCCTGCAGATACCGGAATGGCTGTTTTACGCCGTGCTGCCGGTCATGGGCGGTCTGCTGGTGGTGCGCACCCTGCTGGTCATGGTCGATGACTGGCGCGGCCAACCGCCGGAACAGGGGTGCTGAGCATGGATATTCATCTGATTGCAGCCATGGCGTTGCTGGTCGGCTGTCTGGCGGCCACGGTACCCGTATTCATCAGCCTGTTCTTCACCGGATTGGTCGGCCTGACTCTGGCCGGCATCGATGCCCGCATCGTCATCGAAGTGCTGTACCGCAGCATGGACAAATTTGCCCTGGTGGTGGTGCTGTTCTTCGTGCTGTGCGGCAATATCATGACCAGCGGCAGCATCGTGCAGAAGCTGATCAAGGTCGCCGATGCCCTGGTGGGTTTCCTGCCCGGCGGCCTGGCCATGGCCGGCGTGCTGGCCTGCGGCTTTTTCGGGGCCATTTCCGGATCGACGGTGGCGACGGTGGTGGCCATCGGCGGATTCATGATCCCGGCCCTTATCGAGCATGGCTACGAAGAGCGGTTCAGCGTCGGCCTCATGACCACCGCACCGGTGCTGGGTGTGGTGATCCCGCCGTCCATTTCCATGATCCTCTATGCCATGATCTCCAACGATTCCCTGGAAGCCCTGTTTTTGACCGGCTTCGTTCCGGGATTGCTGATCATGGCGGCCATGTCCGTGTATGCCGGATTGTTCTGCCGCCGCCGCGGTCAGGTGCGCCGCGCCCGGCCCAGCTTGCGGGAACTGCTGGCGGTGCTGCGCGAGAGCATCTGGGCCCTGCTGTTGCCGGTGCTGATTTTCGGCGGCATCTATTCGGGCACCTTTACCGCCAACGAAGCGGCGGTGGTGGCCTGCTTCTATGCCTTTTTCGTGGAAATCGTGATACATCGCGACATGCCCCTGCGCGACGTGAAGAAGGTGATCGTCTCCTCGGCCATCACTTCCGCGACCCTGCTGGTCATTGTAGCCGGGGCCTCGGTGTTCGGCGAATACCTGACCTTCGAGCAGGTGCCCGATCAGATTGCCCGGACGGTGATGGCCAGCATCAACAGCCCCTGGATGTTTCTGCTGGCGGTCAATCTGGTGCTGCTGGTGGTCGGGATGTTCATGGACATCATCTCCGCGACCCTGATCCTGACGCCCATCTTTTTGCCCCTGCTGTCGCGGTTTGGCGTCGATTCCCTGCATTTTGGATTGCTCATGACCCTTAATCTGGGTATCGGCTACTGCACGCCGCCCCTGGGGGTCAGCCTGTATATTTCCGGCGCGGTGGTGGATCGGGATCTGCTGTATGTCGCCCGCGCTGTCATACCTTTTCTGCTGATCCAGATCGGACTGCTACTGCTGCTTACCTTCTGGCCCGGCCTGGTGCTTTGGCTGCCGCGATTGGTGTACGGGGGATGAGACCGGTTGCCGGCCGTTTCGCTTTCCGGAGAGGAGGCCCGCCATGAAAATTCTGCTGCCCATCGATCGCTCCGATACCTCGCGCCGGGTTCTGGACATGGTGGCCCGGCGCTCCGTCTGGCTGCCCGAAGGCACCCTGGTGCTGCTGCATGTGGTGGATGTGGACCGCCTGGCCTACCGGATGATTCCCGATTTTCAGGTAGAAATGGTGGCGCAGAAGGCGAAAGAGGTCGGCCGGCAGTTGCTGAGCGAGCAGGCCAATCTTTTGCGCCAGGCCGGACTGGAGGTCGAAACCCGTCTGGAATCGGGCGCGCCGCGCGCCGTCATCCCGCGCCTGGCCAACGAGGAGAACTTTAACCTGATTGTTCTCGGCCGGCGGTCCACGGGAGAAATCCGGGATGTCCTGTTCGGCACCGTTACCAATCACGCCCTGCACCGGGTTCGCTGTCCGGTTCTGTTATACTGAGCCCGGTTGACGAAAGTCGCCCATTTGTGCCAGGTCATTTCAAATCATTGCAGTAACTTCCATCTCCTGCTGCCGGGAACTTCGAGGAATGTCATGATCCGCTTCGGGCCTGGTCTGTTGCTGGCTTTCTTGCTGCTCTTGCCGACCCCGCTGGTTGCCGGGGAGCCCGGGGCGGCAGCGCCGTTTCTGCCCGCCGTCGGCGTGGGCCGTCTGACTTCGCCGGAACTGGCCGAAGCTTCAGGCCTGGCCCCGTCACGCTTGCGGGAAAAGGTCTTCTGGCTGGTCAATGACAGCGGGGCCGACCCGGTCCTGCATGCCATCAACCTGCAGGGCGCCGATCTCGGATCGGTACGGGTGGCGGGAGTCGAGAATGTCGACTGGGAGGATCTCGCTTCCTTCGTCTGGCAGGGGCGGTCCTGGCTGCTGGTGGCCGATACCGGTGACAATCTGGCTCGGCGCGATGAGGTGGTAGTGCACCTGGTGCCGGAACCCGAGGCGCACAACGGCCGTTATGCGGGCTCCGTGCGGCCGCATTGGAGCCTGCGGTTCCGGTATCCGGAGGGTCCGCGCGATTGCGAAGCGGTGGCGGTGGATGTTTCCCGCGGAGAAATCCTTCTGCTGAGCAAGCGGAATCGGCCCGCGGTGCTCTACAGCCTGCCTCTGCAGGCCCCGACGCCGTCGGCAGGGCCGGTCACGGCCCGCAAGGTGACGGCGGTTGAATTGCTCCCGGTTGCCAGGGACAGCCAGCTGCTGGAACTGTTCGGGTCCTTTCAAACCCAGCCCACCGCCATGGATATCAGCGCGGACGGCCTGACGGCGGTGGTACTTACCTATCAGGATGCCTACCTTTTTCGTCGCCGGCCCCGGGAAAGCTGGGCAATGGCCATGCAGCGGCAACCGCAGCGCATCGTTCTGCCCGGTCTCGATTATCTGCCCCAACGCGAAGCCCTCTGTTTCACGGCCGACGGCAACGATTTGCTGGTTACTTCAGAAGGGGAGGGCGCCGCTTTGTTTCTGCTCGGCTCAAAAACAAAACCGAAGGAGCCTAAGCGTCGGGACTGAGAGTATTAGCGATACTACTGTGCATATGCACAGCATCAGGCTGTATTTCCGCACATCCTTCTGCACCCAGACTCACATTCACAGATTGAGCTCGATCCGGTACTGTCTCCGATACTCCACGAAACCCGGTAAGCGACCATGTGTTACGGTGGCCTTGGCCACCACAGGATTTCTGGAGGCCTGAGTGTACGCCGCTTCAAATATGCTGAACGAAAACCTGCTCAACGTTGCTCACCGCGCGGCGCAGTCGCTTGCCTGATCCGGCCCGACGCCGCCCACAATCACTTCGAGGATCGCTTTTGCCGGATCCTCGACCGTCACTCGCTCTGTTCAACTTATCACGGACCGTTCGCGGCCGGTCCGGGGCCTTCGTCATCAATTCAGACAGATTTATCTTTATTGAGGATGTGCTATGTTCAAGGAGACCCCTTCCCTGCGTCATTTCTGTCCCCGTAAATATCGATCCAGGCATTATGGACGCCGTATTTTGCTGTGTGCCCTGTTGCTCGGCGCCGGTCTTTGGGCAGCCCAGAACTGGTGGAACTCAAGCGCCGGCCGCAAGGCGGTCACGAAAGAAGGGGCGGCCGAGCCGGCGGGACCGCAGCGCAAGGTGGTGCAGGGAACGATCCAGTCCGGCGATACCCTCGGCTCCCTGCTGGGGCAGACATTGTCGCCCAGCCAGGTGCATGATCTGACCCTGCAGTGCCGGGAAGTGTTTCCGGTCACCCGCATCTGCACCGGGCGGCCCTACAAACTTTCCCTGCTGGATGATTCCTTCGAAAGTTTCGTGTATGAAATCAATCAGGATGATCAACTGCTGATTATCCAGGATCAAAACGGATTTTCCGTCAGCCGCGAACCCATCCCCTACACGGTGCATGTGTCCACCATGCGCGGCAGCATCGAAAGCAGCCTCTTCGAGTCGGTGGTCAAAGCTGGAGGCAGCGATGCCCTGGCCGTGCGTCTCGGCAATATCTTCGCCTACGACATCGACTTCATTCGCGACATCCAACCCGGCGACTCTTTCGAGATCGTGGTGGAAAAGCGTTTTCGGGAAGACCGGCCTGCGGGGCTGGGTCGATTGCTGGCGGCGCGCTTCAACAACAACGGCCAGGTGTATAATGCCTTTTACTTTGAAGATGGCGACAAGCCGGGCGCCTATTACGATCAGAACGGCCGCAGCCTCCGCAAGGCCTTCCTGAAAGCACCCTTGTCTTTTTCCCGCATTTCTTCCGGTTTCAATCTGCGCCGTCGCCATCCGATTCTCAATACCGTGCGGCCCCATCCGGCCATCGACTATGCGGCACCCACCGGGACGCCCATCATGACCATCGGCGAAGGGACGGTGATTGCCGCCACCTACAATCGATTCAATGGCAATTACGTTCGGGTCCGTCACCCCGGAGGTTGGGAAACCCTGTACAATCATATGAGTCGCTTTGGCAGCGGCATTCGCACCGGTTCCCGGGTGCGGCAGGGGCAGGTCATCGGCTATGTCGGCAGCACCGGGCTCTCCACCGGTCCGCACCTGGATTTCCGCATGTACAAGAACGGGTCGGCGGTCAATCCCCTGACCGTCAAGATGCCGCCGGCGGAACCGGTGTCCAAGGCCAACCTGGCCGCCTTCCGGGCCGTGGTGGCGGAGCAGGTCGCCAGGCTGGAGGGGAGGGAGGTGCCCCAGGTCGCCCAATTGCATACGGAGCGGGCCTCGCCACAGCGCTCCAGGGATGTCCTGAACTGATTCAGACCCCTGCCGGCTCCCGTTCCAAAGGATGGGGGCCGGTTCTGTATGGAGCATGGCAATTCACTTGAGGGCCTGGCGCCCCGAGACCCTTCTCCACGGTTGCTGAATAGTTTCCATGGAGCCAAGCAGCAGGAGTGGACATGGACTGGTATCGTATCCCCTCGGAAGAAGTGCTCACACAGCTGAAAACCGATGGTCATGGACTGTCCGCCGGCGAGGCCCGGGCCCGGTTGGCGGAATATGGCCGCAACCGCCTGGTCGGCGGGGAAGGCATTGGCTGGCTGCGGATTCTGCTGCACCAGTTTACCAGCCCGTTGATCTATATCCTGCTGGCGACGGCACTGGTGGCGTTTCTCCTCGGCGAGACCATCGATGGCGGCGTTATTGTCGCCGTGGTGCTGATCAACGCCCTGATCGGCTACATCCAGGAGTTCAAGGCGGAAAAAAGTGTCCGCGCATTACAGCGCCTGGCCGTGCCCATGGCCCGGGTGCTGCGGGATGGCAGCGAACAGGAAATTCACAGCGAGGAACTGGTGCCCGGCGACGTGGTGCTGCTGGCCTCGGGGATGCGGGTGCCGGCCGATGTGCGTTTGCTGAACAGCATCGAATTGCGCATCGAGGAAGCCATGCTCACCGGGGAGTCGTTGCCGGCGGAGAAAACCCATGAGTGTCTTGACGCCGAGCATCTGACTCCCGGCGATCAGCGCAATATGGCCTTCATGGGCACGGTGGTGGTCGGCGGCCGCGCCAAAGGGGTCGTGGTGGCGACGGGTGCCGGCACCCAACTGGGCGGCATTGCCCGGCAGGTCCGGGACGTGCAGATGGTGAATGCTCCGCTGCAGGATAAAATCAGGCGGTTCGCCCACGGTATCGGTGTCCTGGTGTTGGCCGCAGCGACCGTTCTGTTCGGTGTCGGCCTGTGGCTCGGAGAAAGTGCCCGCGACATGTTCATGATTGCCGTGGCGGCGACCGTGGCCACCATTCCCGAAGGCTTGCCCATCGTGGTCACCATCACCCTGGCCATCGGCGTGGCGCGCATGGCCCAGCATCATGCCATCGTCCGCAACCTGCCGGCGGTGGAGACCCTGGGCAGCACCACCGTGATCTGTTCGGACAAGACCGGCACCCTGACCCGCAATGAGATGACCGTGACCCGCATCGATCACGGCGGACGCCTCTTCGAACTGACCGGTACCGGTTATCGGCCCGAGGGAGAGTTGCTGCATGAGGGGCAACCGGTAAGCCTCGGCGAGGATGACGACCTGGCCCGATTGCTGCGCATCGGTCTGTTGTGCAATGAGTCGGAAATATACCAGAAGGACGGCGAATTTCGGGTGGATGGCGATCCGACGGAGGGTGCCTTGATTGTCGCGGCCCTCAAGGCCGGCCTGGACCCCGAGGAGGAGCGGGAACGTTGGCCGCAATTGGGGCTGTTGCCCTTTGAATCGGAGCGGGGTTTCATGGCGACCTTGAACCGATCCGGCGAGCAGGCCCTGGTCCTGGTCAAGGGCGCGCCGGAGGTGGTCCTGACCAGGTGCGAGGTCCCGGATGCGGAGCGTGAAGAGGTTTTGGCTGCGGTACGCCGTCTGGCCGCGGAGGGGTTGCGGGTGTTGGCCATGGCCTGGAAGGAGATGCCGGCCGACTGTCGCTCCCTGTGTCATCGCGATGTGGAAACAGGTCTGAAATTCGCCGGATTGCAGGGCATGATGGACCCGCCGCGTCCCGATGCGGTGGAGGCGGTGGCCGATTGCCGAAGGGCCGGTATCCGGGTGGTGATGATCACCGGCGACCATGCGGCCACGGCGGAGGCCATCGCCAACCGCATCGGCATCGGCGGCGAGGACGCCAGGCTGCTGACGGGCAGTCAACTGGAAGCCCTCAGCGACGAGGAACTGTTCCACGAGGTCCCCTGCGTGGCCGTGTATGCCCGGGTGTCGCCGGAGCACAAGCTGCGGGTGACGGAACAGCTTCGAAAACACGGTGAAATTGTTGCCATGACCGGAGACGGCGTCAACGACGCCCCGGCCCTCAAGGCCGCCCACATCGGCATCGCCATGGGCATCACCGGCACCGATGTGGCCCGGGAAGCCTCGGACATGGTGCTGACGGACGACAATTTCGCCAGTATTTTTGATGCGGTGCGGGAAGGCCGCATCGTTTTCGACAATATCCGCAAGGTGGTGTTTTTCCTCATCCCCATCGGCATCGCGGCGATTTTGACCCTCATTGGGACCATGCTGTTGGGATTGCCCATTCCCTTTGTTCCGGCCCAGTTGCTGTGGGTCAACCTGGTTACCAACGGCTTGCAGGACGTGGCTCTGGCCTTCGAACCCGGCGAAGCAGGGATCCTGCATCGTCCGCCGCGTCCCCCGGGCACCGGGATCATGTCCGCCGTGCTGCTGCAACGCACGGTACTGGTTGGCCTGATCATCGGCGGTGGAGTAATTTTCAACTATTACAGTACCCTCAGGGCCGGATTCGACCTGGCCAACGCCAGAACCGTGGCGGTGACCACCATGGTTTGTTTCCAGTTCTTCCAGGCCTGGAACAGTCGCTCGGAAACCCGTTCCATCCTCCAGGTTCCCCTGTTCAGCAATCCATTTTTGTTTTTCAGCACCCTGGCCTCTTTTCTGGCCCATCTGGCTTTTCTTTACATTCCGGCCATGCAATGGGTCTTCAGATCCACGCCCCTGACCGCCGGCGAGTGGCTGCGGGTGTTGGCCGTCAGCGTCACGGTGGTGATGATCGTGGAACTGGAAAAGTTGCTGCGCCGACTGTTGCGACGCGAAAAGTAATTGCCTGATCGGTGCCGTTGCAGGGATACTGCTCCTGTTCCGGTTCCCAATCAACCCTTGCCCACGACGAGATCATGAGCCTGACTTCCGCCAATTCCTTTTTTGAAATCGCCGCCATTCTGAGCCTGGCCACCCTGTTGAGCATGGTCGGCCAGAAGCTGCGCCAGCCCCTGATCATCATGTTTCTGGCTACCGGCATTCTGGCGGGGCCGGCGGTGCTGGGCATCATCGCCAGCCATGAACAGATCGCCCTGCTGGCCAACATGGGCATTGCCCTGCTGCTGTTCATCGTCGGCCTGAAACTGGATCTGCACCTGATTCGTACCACCGGCCCCGTCGCCATGGCCACGGGTGTGGGGCAGATTCTCTTTACCTCCGCCATCGGCCTGGTGCTGGCCTTGTGGCTGGGTCTGCCGTGGTTGCATGCCGCCTATGTGGCCGTGGCCCTGACCTTTTCCAGTACCATCATCATCGTCAAACTGCTCTCCGACAAGAAGGAGATCGATTCCCTGCACGGCCAGATCGCCGTCGGTTTTCTCATAGTGCAGGATATTGCCGCCATATTGGCTCTGGTCATACTGACCACCTTCGGCAGCCGCATGGCGGGGGATGTGTCGGTGCTGGAGTCGTCCCTGCTGATCTTCGTCAAAGGCGTGGGGATGCTGGTGCTGGTGGCCCTGCTCATGCGTTATGTGTTGCCGGCGCTGCTGCAGCGCCTGGCTCAGTCCCAGGAGTTGCTCATCCTGTTTGCCATCGCCTGGGCGGTGCTGCTCGGCGCCGGCGGCGAAGTGCTCGGGTTCAGCAAGGAGGTCGGGGCTTTTCTGGCCGGGATTTCCCTGGCTTCCACGTCTTTTCGGGATGCCATCGGCGCTCGCCTCACCACCCTGCGGGATTTTCTGCTGCTGTTTTTCTTCATCGACCTGGGTGCCCGCCTGGACTGGTCGACGGTCGGCGCCCAGGTTGGTCCGGCGGTCCTCTTCTCCGGATTCGTGCTGGTCGGCAACCCCATCATCGTGCTGATCATCATGGGCTTCATGGGCTATCGCCGCCGCACCGGGTTTCTGGCCGGCCTGACCGTGGCCCAGATATCGGAATTCTCCCTCATCGTGGCCGCTCTAGGCCTGAGCCTCGGACATATTTCACCGGAAGTCATGGGGCTGATCACCCTGGTCGGCGTGCTGACCATTTTTGCCTCCACCTACATGATCCTCTATTCCGGTCCCCTTTACCGGCTGCTGTCTGGTCCTCTGAAAATCTTCGAGCGGCAGCAACCGTTCCGCGAGGCGGCGGCCGACTCGGTGCGGGAGCTGCCTTCCGTGGATGTCATCCTGGTGGGTTTGGGCAATTACGGCAGCGGCCTGGCCGAGGATCTGTTGCGCCGTCGCAAGACCATCATCGGCGTCGACTTCGATCCCGTCGCCCTGGACAAATGGCGGGCACGGGGCATTTCCGTGCTGTACGGCGACATGTCGGACCCGGAACTCCTCGACCATCTGCCCCTCGACAAGGCCCGCTGGGTGGCCAGTACGGTGCGGGAAAAGAATCTCAACCTGGCGACGCTAAGCGTTCTCAAGGCGCGCGGCTATGAGGGCAAGGTAGCCCTGACGGCTGTCAATCAGGAGGAGGCGGCTCTGTACGAGAAGGCCGGCGCGCAAGTGGTGTTCCGGCCCTTCAGCGATGCCGCCGAGCAGGCCGCGGATGCCCTCAGTCATGCCATGGGCGCCCTGCCGTCGCATATCGACTGGCCGGTGGCCTTCAAGGAGGTGCGGCTGCGTTCCGGGTCCGCCTTCGCCGGGCAGAAGGTGCGGGCGATTCCCCTGCGCACGGCGGCGGGGGTGTCGATCCTGGCCGTCAGTCGTGCCGGCCAGGTGAAGTATGATCCGGGGCCCGACTATCGTGTCTATCCGGGGGATCGGTTGCTGCTCATGGGGCCGGTGGAGGAACTGCGTCAGGCCGAAAAGATTCTCGAAGAACTGGCCATGGCGGAGGAGGAGGTCGGGCAGGAGCGTTTTGCCGTCACGGAACTGGCGGTGGGCGGATTCTGCCAGTGTACCGGGCGCACCTTGGCGGAACTGCAATTTCGACAGCGCTACGGGGTGACGGTGGCCTTTATCCGCCGGGACGGCAATGAAGTCGCGGCGCCAGGTCCCGACGAAAGGCTGTTGCCCGGCGATCGGCTGATTGTCATCGGCGCGGCGGCGGCGGTGGAAAAAATCCGGCAACAGGAGAATTTATAGGTAAAACAAAGGGGCTCGCCGGTATCGGCGAGCCCCAAAGGTTTGCAACAACATCACTTTTTGGCATCTGTCAAGAAGGGTTTCGCGCCCGGAGACCCTTTGCCACACAGTTCAGCATGGGCATGCTGCATCCGCCCTCTCAGGCGCGGGTCGGATTTGCCTTCGGACTTCAGCCTTCACCCTTTTTTTCATGCCCGGGTCAGGGGGCGGTACTTGATGCGATGCGGCTGGTCGGCGGCGGCGCCGAGGCGCCTGCGGCGATCCTCTTCGTACTCGGACCAGTTGCCTTCGAACCAGACCGCCTGGCTGTCGCCCTCGAAAGCCAGGATGTGGGTGGCGATGCGGTCCAGGAACCAACGGTCGTGGCTGATGACCACGGCGCAGCCGGCGTAGTTTTCCAGGGCTTCTTCCAGGGCGCGCATGGTGTTGACGTCCAGGTCGTTGGTCGGTTCGTCCAGCAGCAGGACGTTGGATTCGCTGCGCAGCATTTTGGCCAGATGCACCCGGTTGCGTTCGCCACCGGACAGCACGCCGACCTTTTTCTGCTGTTGGTCGCCGCCGAAATTGAAGCGCGAGACGTAGGCGCGGCTGTTCATGGTGCGGTTGCCCAACTCGATGACTTCCTGGCCGCCGCTGATTTCCTCCCAGATGGTCTTCTCCG
The DNA here is from genome assembly GCF_020194955.2 of Desulfuromonas sp. CSMB_57. Classification (GTDB taxonomy): domain Bacteria; phylum Desulfobacterota; class Desulfuromonadia; order Desulfuromonadales; family Syntrophotaleaceae; genus JAFCIY02. Next base: position 51,176 of record NZ_JAFCIY020000019.1, read on the forward strand.
CATCGAGGGCTTCACGGCTCTGATCGACATAGGCCAGTTTGACTGTCTCGCCGACCCGGATGGTGCCCCCGTCAGGCTGCTCCTGGCCGGTGATGAGGCGGAACAGGGTGGTTTTACCGGCACCGTTGGGACCGATGATGCCGACGATGGCGCCCGGCGGCAGGCGGAAATTCAAGCTCTCGAACAGCAGGCGGTCGCCAAAGGCCTTACTGACGCCTTGGGCCTCGATGACGACGTCCCCCAGCCGCGGTCCGGGCGGGATGAACAGTTCCAGTTCCCGCTCCTGGTCCTGGCTCTGTCGGCCGAGCAGTTGCTCATAGGCGGTGATGCGGGCCTGGCCCTTGGCGTGGCGGCCCTTGGGCGACATGCGAATCCACTCCAGTTCCCGCTGCAGGGTCTTCTGCCGGGCGCTTTCCTGTTTTTCCTCTTGGCGCAGGCGTTCCTGTTTCTGATCCAGCCAGGAGGAATAGTTGCCCTTCCAGGGGATCCCCTGGCCGCGATCCAATTCCAGGATCCACCCGGCGACGTTGTCCAGGAAGTAGCGGTCATGGGTGACGGCGATGACGGTGCCGGCGTAACGTTGCAGGTGCTGTTCCAGCCAGGCCACGGTTTCGGCATCGAGGTGGTTGGTCGGTTCGTCCAGCAGCAGGATGTCGGGTTTCTGCAGCAGCAGGCGGCACAGGGCGACCCGGCGGCGTTCGCCGCCGGACAGCACATCCACCGGAGTGTCGCCGGGCGGGCAGCGCAGGGCGTCCATGGCCTGTTCCAGGCGGCTGTCCAGGTCCCAGGCCTCGAGATGGTCGAGTTTTTCCTGCACCTCGCCCTGGCGGGCGATGAGGTCGTTCATTTCGTCGTCGGACATGGGTTCGGCGAATTGCAGGTTGATACGGTTGAATTCTTCCAGCAGGTCGACGGTTTCCTGAACGCCCTCCTCGACAATCTGACGCACCGTACGACCGGTGGCCAGTTGCGGTTCCTGCTCCAGGAAACCGACAGTGTGGCCTGGTGAAAGAATGGTCTGCCCCTGGAACTCCTGATCGACTCCGGCCAGGATGCGGAGCAGGGAACTCTTGCCTGAACCGTTCAGTCCCAGTACGCCGATCTTGGCGCCGTAGAAATAGGACAGGGAAATGTCTTTCAGGACCGGTTTCTTATTGTGAAACTTGCTGACCCGGATCATCGAATAGATGACCTTGCGGCCTTCATCGCTCATGGATCTGTTCTCCTGATAAAATGGAAGCTGTTCGCGGTAAAAGCAGGGCGAAAGATGGCGGAGGGGGTGGGGTGATGCCGGTACATGTCAAAAAAGCCCCGCGGCAGGCCGCGGGGCTTTTTGGGATCCGATTGTCGGGAGGATTAGATCTTCCGGACGTTGGCCGATTGCGGCCCTTTTTGACCCTGGATGACGTCAAAGGAGACGCGGTCCCCTTCGGCGAGAGACTTGAAGCCATCGCCCTGAATCGCCGAGAAGTGCACAAACACGTCCGGACCGTTGTCCTGCTCGATGAATCCAAAACCCTTCGCGTCGTTAAACCACTTAACCGTACCTTCTGCCATTTTTAACTCCGTGATTCCCTGCGGGAACGTTTGGTTGTGCAAATCCGGGCCGCGTCTGCATTGGAAAACACACAAAAGGAAAATTATGTGTGCTTTTTCGATTGACGTCGTGTCAATATCGGGCGACAAAAAACTTGCACAAACTTGTCGTGATGCTGGCGACCATATCATGAGGTGGATCTGAAATACAAGCATTTTTGTTGTGGATTATCGGGTTTTATGAAGGGGTTTTAGCCAACCCGGCATTTTCGGTCCGCGCCGCCGCAACCATGGTCTTTTCGGGGGGTATTTTAATGGGGCTTTTTAGCGGTTCACACTTGGATGACGGAGCCGATTGCGGTTCGAAGACTTGCTCCGCAGTTGCAACCTGGCCGATGGAGAATTGGCCATGATCGGCATCGTGTTTCGCCTGGCAGGCGGGATCGGGCTGTTTCTGCTCGGCATGTCGCTGCTTTCCGACGGTTTGAAAGCTTTTGCCGGTGATGCCTTGCGCCAGGCCCTGGTGCGTTTCACGGGGCGACCGGCCAAGGCCTTTGTGTCCGGAGCCCTTGCGACGGCCCTGGTGCAATCGTCCGGTGCGACCACTGTGGCGGTCATCGGTTTTGTCAGTGCCGGTTTGCTGACTTTTGCTCAGTCCGTCGGTCTGGTCATGGGCGCCAGCCTCGGCACCACCAGCACCGGCTGGATCGTGTCGATTCTCGGCTTGAGGGTCAGTTTCGGTTTCTATGCCCTGCCCTTGGTGGGCATCGGTGCCTTCATGAAATTGCTGGCGCGCGGTCGCTGGCGCTCTCTGGGTCTGGCCCTGGCCGGCTTCGGGCTGATTTTTGTCGGTATCGAGACCCTGCAGGCCGGCATGCAGGGCTTGGCGGGTTCATTTCAATTGCAGGCCCTGCCCGCTGACGGTTTGATGGGGCGTGCGCTCATGGTTCTGATCGGGCTGGTGCTGACGGTGATCATGCAGTCGTCCAGTGCCGCGGTGGCCACTACCATGACGGCCCTGCATGCCGGCTCGATTTTTTTCGAACAAGCGGCGCTGCTGGTCATCGGCGCGGCCATCGGTGCCACGGTCACCGGAGCGCTGGCCGCCATCGGCGCCAGCGTGCCGACCAAACGGACGGTACTGGCCCATGTCATTTTCAATCTGGGCACGGGACTCATCGCCCTGTTCCTGTTGCCCCTGTTTCTGCGCGGCCTTCAATGGGCCCAACTGCACTTGGGGCTGGATCCGGGAGCGGCCAGCCTGGCGGCCTTCCATACCGCCTTCATCACCCTTGGGGTGGCGGTTTTTCTGCCGGTAGTGGAGCGCTTTTCCGCCTGGATCGAGAGGGTTTTGCCCGACAAGGGCCCGAAATTGACCCATCATCTCGACCCGACCCTGATGAGCGTTCCGGCGGTAGCCTTGGAGGCGAGCCGACGGGCCCTGAGCGAAACGGCCTGTGAGCTGTTCAATGGGATACGGGATGGCCTGGTCAATTATCGCCAGGTTTCGGAGCCGGCCTGGACCCTGGAACTCCAGCAGGCCCTGGACCGGACCCAGCAGTTTCTGGCCGGCATTCCACCGGTGGCGAACGAAGCCCCCTTATCCCAGACCCGCATCGCGCAGATGCACGCCGTGGCGCATCTGGCGCGGCTCTGGTCCTATCTGCAGCCACCGGTGGTTCTGAGGCAAGCCATCATCCCTGAGCCTTTGTCGGACACGGTCGACCTGGTCCGGGAAATTCTGCATTTGGGAGAAGCGGGTCTGCACGGGCGGGCAGAGGCCGACTGGCTGTCGGGGATCGAGGGAAAATCCGCTGAGGTAACGCAGTTGCATCGTGAAGGCCGGCCCGTGGTGTTGAGTCGGGCAGCGGCCGGCGGGCGTGATGCCGCCATGGCCCTGTCCATGCTGGATGCCATGCGCTGGCTCGACCGGGTCGGCTACCATGCCTGGCGCATCAGCCATTATCTGGGTGGCGAAGGCCGAGCCGAAGCGATCATGGTCGAGGTCCGTCAGCCGGTTGACGAGTGACGCCGACCGGCCCGGAGTCTGCTCTTATTGTGTGAACAGGGCCGGCAGGGCCAGGGGGTCGACCCGACAATCATGCACCCGCAGGCCCCAGTGCAGGTGCGGCCCCGTGGAACGCCCGGTGGACCCCACTCGGCCGATGATTTGGCCGGCGGTGACGCTTTGGCCGTTTTCCACCAGGATCTCCGAGAGGTGAAAATACATGGTAATGAGTCCCATGCCGTGGTCGATATACACCGACCGACCGGAAAAGTAGTGATCGCCGGTAAGGATCACCACCCCGTCGCCGGCGGCGGCAACGGGATGTCCCGAAGGTGCCCGCAGGTCGACGCCGGAATGAGTGCTGCGCGGCTGGTCGTTGAACATTCTCTGCACGCCGAAGGGCGAACTGACCGCGCCCTGCAGGGGTTTTCTGAAGGGCTGTCGCCATAATTGCTCCGGCCGGGAACCGGCCAGGGCGGCACGCACCTCGGCCTGTTCCCGTTGGTGGCGGGCGAGGATTTCCGGATCCGGGGAGACATAGCTTTCCGGTACCTTAAGGCGCTGGACTGGAAATTCCCGGGGTTTGATGACCAGGGGCAGGGTATGTCGATGCTCCCGACCCTGGCGGTCGGTAACCGTGAGTTGGAGAATGACGGGGCCAGGCTTGGTGTCGCGGGGAATACCCAGAAAAGCGGCCAGCCGGTTTTCTGCCGTCAGCGGTACCAGCGGCACCCGAATTTCACCCCAGTCGATGTGCGCGGCAGCCTGGGAGGGATCGACATCGATCCGCAGCAGGCCGCCGGGCTGCAGCTGCGAATCGTCGAGGTGGATGTTCCACCCCGGGTCGCTTTCAGCCGTGGCTTGGTGGCAAAGCCCGGTCGCGCCGATGAGAGCCAGAAGGCACAGCAGGAGGAATTTTGCCATGGGGATTTCCCTGTCAAAAGTTAGGGTGACAGCCGTTCGGGGTGGCATCGGGTCAACGAGAATCGGCGCTGAGCAGGCGCTCCAGGCCGAGGCTCAAAACGAACAGCAGGGCGGCACTGACGACGATGGCCGGCCCGGCCGGAGCGTCCCAACGCAATGAAACCCAGAGACCACCGCCGACCGCCAGGGCGCCGACACCGACCGCCAGCAGCGCCATCTGTTCCGGCGAGCGGGCCAGTGAGCGCGCCGCCGCCGCCGGGATGATGAGCAGCGAAGTGACCAGCACCAGGCCGACAATCTTCATCATGATGGCCACCAGCAAGGCCATGAGCAGGACAAAGGCCAGCTGCACTCTCCGCACCGGCACCCCCTCCACCTCGGCCAGTTCAGGGCTGACGGTCACGGCCAGCAGCGGCCGCCACAGGCGCCACAACAGTGTCAGCATCAGCAGTCCGCCCCCCCAGATCCAGGCCAGGTCAAGACGGGTCACGGCCAGGATATCTCCGAACAGGTACGCCATCAGGTCGATGCGCAGGGTCTGCTGAAAGCCGACCACGACCAGGCCGACGGCCAGGGAGCTGTGGGCCAGGATGCCCAGCAGGGTGTCGCCGGCCAGGCCCTCACGCTGCTGCAGCAGAAACAGGAGCAGCGCCAGGAGCATGCAGATGGCGACCACCGCCAGGGTCAGATCCAACTCCAGGAGAAAACCCAGGGCTACGCCCAGCAGCGCTGAATGGGCCAGGGTGTCGCCGAAATAGGCCAGCCGTCGCCAGACGACGAAGCACCCGAAGGGGCCGGCGACGGCGGCGACACCGAGGCCGCCGAGCAGGGCTCGGAACAGAAAATCATCCATGAACTGTCCTTTCAGTCCTATTCCGGCGGCCGGACGGCCTGCGGGTGGTTGTGATTGTGTTCCTCGCGGTGCCGATATACCGCCAGGGATTCGCCCACCTGCGGACCGAACATCGCAATGAACTCGGGGCATCGCACGACCGCTTCCGGGGTGCCGGTGCAGCACAGGTGGCGGTTCAGGCACAGTACCCGGTCGGTGGCGGCCATGACCAGGTGCAGGTCATGTGAAACCAACAGGATGGTGCAGCCCCGCTCGTCGCGCAGGCGTCCCAGCAGCAGGTACAACTCAGCCTGACCATGGACATCCACGCCTTGGATGGGCTCGTCCAGGACCAGCAGATCGGGTTCGCGCAGCAGGGCCCGTGCCAGCAGGACCCGCTGCAACTCTCCCCCGGAGATGCGCTGCACCGGGTGATCGATGACCTGTGACGCACCGACCTCGGCCAGAGCTTGCTCCACTTGGTGACGGGGGAAAGGGGTGATCAGGGTGATGAAGCGGTGTACGCTGAGGGGGAAGGAAGGATCGATGGCCAGACGCTGCGGCATGTAGCCGATACGCAGCTCCGGGCGCAGCCAGAGGCGGCCGCTGAACCCGGGTTGCAACCCGAGCAGGACTCTCAGCAGGGTGGTTTTGCCGGCACCGTTGGGGCCGATTACGGTTAGGATCTGGCCGGCAGCAAGGTCGAAAGTAATGTCGTCCAGCAATCGTCGACCGTTGACTTCGAGGCTTAAATTCTGCGCCTGGACCAAAAGTTGACGCGGCTGCCGTGCGGAGGGTACGGAAATTTTTGGCATCGGTTGCTCGAGATCCAAGGGTTGTCGGAATTAATTGGTATAATGGGTGTGCTCTGGCCAAAAACACATATATAACATATAAACCGATGCCCATGGGAGGTGCTGATGCGGAAATTGTTTGTGCTGGTGGCGGTGGGGTTGCTTTTGATGATGACGGATGCGCTGGCGGCGCCCAAGGTGGTGGTGACCATCAAGCCGATCCATTCCCTGGTGGCCGGGGTCATGCAGGGGGTGGGTATACCGGAATTACTGCTGCAGGGTGCCGCCTCGCCTCATGGCTACAGTCTGCGGCCTTCCGACGTCCGCAGTCTTTCCCGGGCGGATCTCATCGTCTGGGTGGGGCGGGACCTCGAAACTTTCATGCTCAAACCCCTGGCGGCGCATGGCCGCCGGGCCCGCGTTCTGACTTTACTGGATACGCCGGGCATGAAACTGCTGCCGGCGCGAACCGGGGGTGGGTGGGAAAGCGAAGCTCATCACCATCATGGTCACGGCGACGGCCATCATCACCACGCCAAAGCCGATGCAGGTGAGGCGATGGACGCTCATCTGTGGCTGAGCCCGGCCAACGCGGCGACCATCGTGCGCCGAGTGGCTGCGGAGTTGGCAGAACTGCATCCCCAGAGTGCGGCCGCCTACCGGGCCAACGAACAGCGCCTGTTGCGCCGGATTCAGCAGTTGGAAAAGGAGCTGGCACTGCAGCTGAAACCGGTGCAGGGCGTGCCCTACCTGGTCTTTCACGATGCCTACCAATATTTTGAAGAAACCTTCGGGCTCAACGCCGTCGGCTCCATCACGGTCGATCCGGAACGCCGGCCGGGCGCCCGCCGGTTGCGGGAAATCCGCACCAAGGTGCGGGAATTGGGGGTGGCGGCCGTTTTTGCGGAACCCCAATTCGAACCCCGCCTGGTGGCAACGGTGGTGGAGGGCAGCAAGGCTCGGGTTGGCCTGCTCGATCCCCTTGGAGCGGACCTGCCTCCAGGCGAGGAGGCATGGTTTCAGCTGATGCGACATATGGCCGACAACCTGCGCGGCACCCTGGTATCTCGCTGAAACATGTCGACGACACCTGTTGAGGAGAAACTTGCCATGCGACCCCTTGAAACATCCTTTTCCCAAACTCTGCCCCTGGCTTCCGATTCGGCCCTGCGACGGCGTTTCATGGTCCTCGACGAGCCCATTGCCGGCAACCTGCGCTTCGGTCTGCTGCTGGAAGTGCTCGACAAGATTGCCGAAGAGACGGCCCTGAAGTACGTCAACCGCTTCTTTCCCGAGGCGCGGGTGGTGACGGCGGCCATCGACAATATCGTGGTGCGCCATGTGGCGGATGTAACCCGTGACGTGCGGTTTGCCGCGCGCATCAACCATGTCGGCCGCTCGTCCCTGGAAATCGGCATCCGGGTCGAGCAGCCGGGCGAACCCCAAAATCATATCGCTTCCTGCTATTTCACCATGGTCGCCCGCTCCGGAACCGGCGAGGACGCGGTCAGCGTCACCCTGCCGCCCCTGGAGTATGCGGAGGACATCGAGCGGCAACGGGCCGACAAGGCCCTGGAGCGACGGCAGGAGTACAAGCGTCAGCAGGCCGCGCTGCTGGAACCGCCGAGCCGGGAGGAATACCTGATGCTGGCCGACCTGCACCAGGCCCAGGAACAGCCCGGTTTCGACGGGTTGCTGGTGAGTAATCTGATCACCGACGCCTGGGAGCGCATGTATCCGGAGCAGGAGAACGTGCCACAGAAAATCTTCGGCGGCTACCTGATCCGGCGCGCCTTTGAACTGTCCTCCATCTGTTCGGAACTGGTGGCGCCGAACCGGCCCATGGCCGCCGCCGTCAACCGTATCAACTTTTTTCACCCGGTGCGCATGGGCGACACGCTGCATTACACCGCGCGGGTGGTATACACCGATGACAGTTTCGTCTGCGTGGAGGCCGGCATCGAGCGCATCAGCCGCGACCGGACCACCAAGGCCCTGTCCAATTCCTGTTTTTTCACCTTCGTCAACGTGGACCACCAGATGGTGCATCGACCGGTGCCGCGGGTTTACCCCAATACCTACGCCGAAGATGCCCGCTATCTTGCCGCGGCCCGCAGCTCCCGGGTTCTTATGCAGGACGGCCTGACCCTGTGAGGGCCAGGCCGTTTGGGAGTTCTCCCGCCGAGGAGTGCCTGACAGATCAAGCCTGAGCCTTGCTACTGAATGGAAAGCAGTTCCAGTTCGAAGATCAGGGTGGCGTTGGGGCCGATGCCGGGCATGTCCTTGTCGCGGTAGGCGAGATCCGAGGGGATGAACAGCTGCCATTTGGCACCCGGCCGCATCATCTGCAAGGCTTCGGTCCAGCCCGGAATCACGCCCTGCAAGGGAAAGGTCGCCGGCTGGCCGCGGCGATAGGAGCTGTCGAATTCCGTGCCGTCCAGCAATTGGCCGCGATAATGGACCGTCACCCGGTCCTGGGGACCGGGTTTTTTGCCGTTGCCCGGGGCGATGATGCGGTATTGCAGGCCGCTGATGCTGGTGCTGACGCCGGGCTGCTGACGGTTTTTGCTGAGGAACGCCCGTCCTTCGTAAAGATTGCGCTCGGCGGCCGACATGGCCTTGTTTTGCGACCGGGCGGAGAGGCTTTGCCGCAGGGTTTCCCGGGCTTCACGCATTTCCTCCTCGCTCATGGCGGGAGGCGCATCCTGCAGAGCATCCCGCAGTCCGCGCATCAGCATTTCCGTTTCGACCTCGATGCCCTGAGCACGAAAATCGCTGCCGATTTTATGGCCCAGGCTGTAGCCGGCTCGTTCCCGGTCGTTGGCCGGCGCGCCTTGCGCCCGCGTCGGGACAGCGGTCAAAAGCAGGGGCAGGGCGGCGGCCAGGGCGGCCAGAACCGACGGGATGGCGGGTCGGGACATGGGAAGTTCCTTTCAACTTCGACCGGGGCAGAAAGGCCCTGGCCGTGCAGGAAAAAGTGTCGATTATTTTCAATTGTTAATATTGCGACTGGTCCGGAAGCTGTGTCTGTGGTATAGCATGAAAAGTCCGTTTGTAACAGCCGGTCCGAATTTATTTTCAAATCCTGCTGCGGAGAAGCGTCATGCAGTGCCCCAAATGCGGCCATGAACAGGAGTCGACGGCCAGTTGCGAAGCCTGCGGCCTGGTGTTTGCCAAATTCGAACGCCGGCAGGAAATGTTGCACCATGCCGCTCCCCCGCCGGCGGAAATCCGGCCTGACGGACGCGGGTTGCGGATCTGGTGGCTGGTGGGCTTGGCCGTCTTGTTGGGCCTGGGTGCCGGACGCTGGCTGTGGCGGCCGGCGGGGCCGCCGCCGGTCATGGTGGCCGATAGCGCGGAACCGGCTTCCGTCGCCGATGCCGTTGCGCCTGGCGAGGGCCCGCGGAGCGTAGGATCGCCCGTTGAAAAGCCGGGCGCCGAACCGGCGGCTTCGGCCGCGTCGGCGGTGCTCGATAACCCCATCGAGCGGGCCCGGGATGCGACGGTGGTCATTCGCACCCCCTGGGGCAGCGGCGCCGGTTTTTTCGTGGACGGTCAAGGCCATATCATCACCAACCGCCATGTGGTGGAATTCGATGGGAGCAAACTGAACGCCTTGCGCGAGCATTTGAGCCGGCTGGAAAAGGCCCTGGCCGAAGAAAAACGAAGGATGGAGCAACTGCAGCGCGACCTGGCAGGCATCACCAATCAGGACTGGCGCCGCCAGGTCGAGAGCCGCATCGCCCATGGTCGGGAACAGATTCGCAAGTACCAGGAACTTCACGATCAAATGGAAAGCACCCGGCGCACGGTGGAATATTACACCCCTTTGTCGGATCTGCGCGTGATCCTGGTGGACGGTCGCGAACACCGCATCAACGCGGTGCACCTCAGCCGCAATCTCGATCTGGCACTGCTGTCCCTGCAGGGCGGCAGCGGCGGTATAGCGCCCCTGCGCCCCAATCCGCACCCCCTGCCTCAGGGGGCCCGGGTCTATACCATCGGCAACCCCTCCGGCCTGCGGCACACGGTGACATCCGGCATCGTCTCCGGCTATCGGCGCACCGAACGGGGTCTGCTGGTGCAGACCGACGCGCCCATCAATCCCGGCAACAGCGGCGGCCCCCTCATCGATGAAGAGGGCCGGGTGGTCGGTGTCAATACCCTGCTGTTGCAGGACGCCCAGGGGATCGGCTTTGCCATTGCCGCCCGGGAGGTCTGGCAGGAGTTTTCCGGACGGATAGCCCCCTGACGTCCGGAGCCGCGACCGCCGATTTTTGTTTGAGGTTACGGTCCCTTTTCGGCTAGACTGAACGCCGCCCCGGAAGATTCTTTCGAGGCGGCGTTTTGCATTGATTTCCGGAACCGGCGAGGTTCCCTTGTTGTGTATGGTTGTGTTACCGGGGTAGCTGATTGTTGGCAGGGTTTTTTTCAGGGAGGCGTGCATGCCCAAGCGTGAAGACATCAGGAAAATTCTCATCATCGGGTCCGGGCCGATCATCATCGGCCAGGCCTGCGAGTTCGATTATTCCGGCACTCAGGCCTGCAAAGCCCTGAAAAAGCTCGGTTATGAAATCGTACTGGTCAATTCCAATCCGGCCACCATCATGACCGATCCGGTCATGGCCGATGTCACCTACATCGAAGCCCTAAACGTACCGACCATTACGGAAATCATCGCCAAGGAACGGCCGGATGCCCTGCTGCCCAACCTGGGCGGCCAGTCGGCCCTGAACCTGGCCTCGGCACTGGCCAAGCAGGGGGTGTTGGAGCAGTACGGCGTCAAGGTCATCGGCGTCAATATCGATGCCATCGAGCGTGGCGAGGACCGTCAGGCCTTCAAGGACACCATGGCCCGTCTCGGCATCGAGGTGGCGCGCAGCGAAATCGCCACCAGTATCGAGGAAGCCGAACAGATTGCCGACCGCCTCGGCCTGCCGGTGGTGCTGCGGCCGGCCTACACCATGGGCGGTACCGGCGGCGGCATCGTCTACAACATGGAGGAACTGCGCACCGTCATGGCCCGCGGTCTGTCGGCCAGCCTGGTCGGCCAGGTGCTGGTCGAGGAATCGGTTATCGGCTGGGAAGAATTGGAACTGGAGGTGGTGCGCGACGCCAAGAACCAGAAGATCACGGTCTGCTTTATCGAAAACGTCGATGCCATGGGGGTACATACCGGCGATTCCTTCTGCACCGCGCCCATGCTGACCATCGGCGAGGCGTTGCAGCAGCGCCTGCAGAAATACGCCTACGACATTGTCGAGGCCATCGAGGTCATCGGCGGCACCAATGTCCAGTTCGCCCACGATCCGCAGACCGGCCGGGTGGTGGTCATCGAAATCAATCCCCGCACTTCGCGCTCCTCGGCTCTGGCCTCCAAGGCGACGGGCTTTCCCATCGCCCTGGTATCCGCCCTGCTGGCGGCCGGCCTGACTCTGGATGAAATCCCCTACTGGCGGGACGGGACCCTGGAAAAATACACGCCGAGCGGCGACTACGTGGTGGTCAAGTTCGCCCGCTGGGCCTTCGAGAAATTCCGCGGCGTGCAGGACAAGCTGGGGACCCAGATGCGTGCCGTGGGCGAGGTCATGAGCATCGGCAAGAACTACAAGGAAGCCCTGCAGAAAGCCATCCGTTCCCTGGAATCGGGCCGCTACGGTCTGGGCTTTGCCAAGGATTACAACGCCCGCGGCCTGCCGGAGTTGCTCGATCTGCTGGTCGAACCGACCAGCGAGCGGCAGTTCATCCTCTACGAGGCCCTGCGCAAAGGGGCCGATACGGAAACGCTGCAGCGGCTGACCCATATCAAGGCCTGGTTCATCGAGCAGATGCGGGAACTGGTCGAACTCGAGGAGCGGCTGCTGGCCGCCAAGGGCACAATGCCGGCGGATGAGCTGCTCATCGCCGCCAAGCGCGATGGTTTCGCCGATCGCTACCTGGCGAAAATCCTCGGCCTGGCGGAAGCCGACCTGCGTCGCCGTCGCCTGGAACTGGGCGTTGCCGAGGCTTGGGAACCGGTGCCGGTCAGCGGCGTGGAGGATGCCGCCTATTACTATTCCACCTACAATGCCGAGGACCGGACCTCCGCCGGGCCGGGCCGCAAGATCATGGTGCTCGGCGGCGGTCCCAACCGCATCGGTCAGGGCATCGAGTTCGACTACTGCTGCGTGCATGCCGCCTTCGCTCTGCGCGATCTGGGCTACGAATCCATCATGGTCAACTGCAACCCGGAGACGGTGTCCACCGACTACGACACCTCCAACAAGCTCTACTTCGAGCCCCTGACCGTCGAGGATGTACTGGCCATCTACGAAAAGGAGCAGCCGGAAGGGGTCATCGTCCAGTTCGGCGGCCAGACGCCCCTGAACGTGGCGGCCGAACTGGCGGCCAACGGCGTGCGCATCATCGGCACCTCGCCGCAGACCATCGACCTGGCCGAGGATCGGGACCAGTTCAACCGGGTCATGCAGCAACTCGGCATCCCCCAGCCGCGCTCCGGCATGGCCAGCACCGTCGATCAAGCCCTGACCATCGCCGCCGATATCGGCTATCCCCTCATCGTCCGGCCCTCCTACGTGCTCGGCGGTCGGGCCATGGAAGTGGTGCATGACGAGGCCATGCTGCGGGAATACATGGACAAGGCGGTGGACGTGTCGCCCGAGCGGCCGATTCTCATCGACCAGTTTCTCGAAGACGCCATCGAGGCCGAGGCCGACGCCATCGCCGACGGCCAGGACGCCTTCGTGCCGGCGGTCATGGAGCACATCGAGCTGGCCGGCATCCATTCCGGGGACTCGGCCTGCGTCATTCCGCCGGTCAGCATCCCCCAGAAGCACCTGGAAACCATCGAGGAATATACCCGCAAGATCGCCGTGGCCATGGGCGTGGTCGGGCTGATGAACATCCAGTATGCCATCGCCGGCGATACGGTCTACATTCTTGAGGCCAACCCCCGCGCCAGCCGCACCGTACCCTTGGTCAGCAAGGTCTGCAACATTCCCATGGCGCGCCTGGCCACCCAGGTGATGTTGGGCGCCCGGTTGGCCGATCTCCATCTGCAGCGCCGGCCGGTGCCCCATTTCGGGGTCAAGGAAGCGGTTTTCCCCTTCAACATGTTCCCCGAGGTGGATCCGGTGTTGGGCCCGGAAATGCGTTCCACGGGCGAGGTGCTGGGGCTGGCGGACAACCCCGGCCTGGCCTTCTTCAAAGCCCAGGAGGCGGCAAATTCGCCTTTGCCGCTGGCTGGAGCGGTGCTCATCAGCGTTTCGGAGCGGGAGCGGGCCGGCGGACTGGAAGCGGCGCGGCGCTTCGCCGAACTGGGCTTCAGCCTGCGCGCCACGCGCGGCACCTGCCAGTATCTGCAGGAGCACGGTATCGCCGCTGAGGTGATTCTCAAGGAACACGAAGGTCGGCCCAATATCAGCGATGCCATCAAGAACGGCGAAATCCAGCTGGTGGTCAACACGCCCAGCGGCAAGCTCAGTGCGCATGACGACAGCTATATCCGCAAAACGGCGATTCGCTACAAGGTGGCCTACATGACCACTACGGCGGCGGCCATTGCGGCGGCCAAGGGCATTGCCGCCAAACTGGCCGGCAAGGGCGAGGTGCGCAGCCTGCAGGACTATCATGGTGACATTATCTGACACGGGCGATTTCCGTCGCGCCAGGGGGAAGGGGACTGCAGGAAATACCCCATGTCGAGCCTCTTACTCCAGAGTTTGACCGAGCGCCTGTTCGCCGCCATCCCCATGGCGCGGGTCATGGGGGTTGAAGTCGTCGCCTGGGATGGGCGGGCCCTGCTCCTGGGCGCGCCCCTGGCGCCCAACCACAACGACAAGGGGACCGGTTTCGCCGGTTCCCTGGCAACCCTGGCGACTTTGGCCGGCTGGGCCCTGGCCACCCTGCTGGCCGAAAAATTGGCCGGTCCTTGCCAAGTGGCGATCTTCGAAAGCGAACTGCGCTATCTGCGTCCCGTCACCGGGGACTTCACGGCGCGCTGCACGGTGCCGGACGAGGTGGCGTGCGAAAGGTTATCCACAACCTTGAGAGCGCGCGGACGGGGCCGGGTGGCCCTGACCGTGGAGGTGCTGCAGGGGGATGAGGTCAAGGTGAATTTTCGCGGTCGTTATGCGGTGTGGAAGGCTGATCAAAGGCAGGCTGAAGACTGATGACTGAAGGTTAACCTCCGATGGCTGCCATGTTTTTACAGGTCTATCTCAAACTGTTCGTCATCCTGACGCCGTTTTTCGTCAGCTCGGCCTTTCTGTCCCTGACCCGGGGCATGTCGCCGGGGGAGCGGCAGCGCATCGCCGGCAAGGTGACGGTGGCCATCATTGCCGCCCTGTTCGTTCTTTACCTGTTCGGGCAGCGGATTTTCGCCCTGTTCGGCATCACCCTTGATGCCTTTCGCATCGGCGCCGGGGCGGTGCTGTTTCTGTCCGCAGTGGGCATGGTGCGCGGACCGGCCTCGGTGACGCCGCCCGGTCCGGGCGAGGATGTGGCCGTGGTGCCCCTGGCCATCCCCATCGCCGTCGGTCCCGGCACCATCGGCGCCCTGCTGGTCATGGCGGCCGAGCCCCTGACACTGGCCGAGCGCCTGGTTTCGGCCGGCGCCATGCTGGCGGCGGTGCTGACCGTCGGCCTGCTGCTGGTTATGGCCGGACGTCTGGAGCGTCTCATCGGGCAGCAGGGGTTGAACATCCTGACCAAGCTCACCGGCCTGTTCGTGTCGGCCATCGCCGCGCAGATCTTCTTTACCGGCCTGAAAAATTTTCTGGCTTGATGCGGCTTTGTCGCTGCCTATTAAGAACGGCAATGGTTTACAAAGGGTCTCGGTGTGGGGGGCGCGAGACCCTTCTCCACCGCTGCTGAACGGTTAAAAAAAATATCGACATCCAGGTTTGAGGAGAACGCATGCGCCTGCAACCCCAGCGGGAAGCCATCGTCCGTTTTGGACGCAAACTCATCACCTCGCAGCTGACCACCGGCGCCGGCGGCAATTTGAGCGTTTGCGACCGGGCCGCCGGCCTTATCGCCATCAGCCCGAGCGGCATCGACTATTTCGATCTGCAGGCCAAGGACGTGGTGGTAGTCGACGGCGACGGCTATGTGGTGGAGGGACGTTGCAAGCCGTCCAGCGAACTGGATTTTCACCTGGCCCTGTACCGCAGCCGGCCCGAGATCGCGGCCGTGGTGCATACCCATTCCGTCTATGCCACCACCATGGCCTGTCTGGGCTGGGAGATCCCGGCGGTGCATTACCTGGTGGGATTTTCCGGGCACAAGGTGCCCCTGGCGCCCTATGCCACCTTCGGTACCCCGCAACTTGCGGAGCATGTGGTGCGCGGCATCGGCAGCTTCAATGCCGTGCTGCTGGCCAACCATGGCTTGGTGTCGGTGGGGACGGACCTGGCGCGGGCCTTCAACGTCGCCGAGGAGATCGAACTGGTGGCGCGCATCTATTATCAGGCGCGGTCCGTGGGCGAGCCGGTGATTCTGCCCGAAGCGGAGATGGAGCGGGTGCTGGCCAAGTTCGCCAGCTACGGCCAGCCGCAGCGAGGTTTCGGTGACAACCAGATTTGATTTCAACCGCCTCGTCGACCGTCGGGGCACCGGTTCCCTCAAGTGGGATCGCTATGCCGGCCGCGACGTGCTGCCCCTGTGGGTGGCGGACATGGATTTCGCCTCGCCGCCGGCGGTTATCGAGGCCTTGCAGGAGCGGGCCGCCCATGGCGTTTTCGGCTACAGCCATGCTCCCGCCGCCTTGGTGGAAGCGGTTCAGGCCTGGCTCCTGGAGCGCTACGGCTGGCGGGTTGCGGCCGAGGAACTGGTCTGGTTGCCCGGTTTGGTGGTGGGGCTGAACGTGGCCTGCCGGGCGGTGGGCGGCGAGGGCGCCGAGGTACTGACCCTGACCCCCATCTACCCGCCCTTTCTCTCCGCTCCGGAATTGTCCGGGCGCCGCTTGGTTACGGTGCCCATGGTACGTGAGGCAGAACGCTGGGGCATCGATTTCGTCGCCCTGGAAAGGGCCCTGACGCCGGCCAGTCGGCTGTTGCTCTGGTGCAGTCCCCACAATCCCACCGGCCGGGTCTGGTCTCGGGACGAATTGGAACGCCTGGCCGATTTATGCCTGCGCCACGACCTGGTGCTGTGCTCCGACGAAATTCACGCCGATCTGGTCCTGGAGCCGGGCTGCAGGCACTTGCCGACGGCCACCCTTGATGCGGCCGTGGCGCGGCGTACCATCACCCTCATGGCACCCAGCAAGTCTTTCAATCTGCCGGGCCTCAACTGCGCCTTCGCCCTAATTCCCGACCCCGCCTTGCGGGCCCGGTTCCGGCGGGCCATGGCCGGCATCGTCCCCCACGTCAACCTGTTCGGGTACGCCGCCGCCCTGGCCGCCTACCGCGACAGCGCCGACTGGCTCGCCGCCCTGCTCGACTACCTGCGCGGCAACCGCGATCTGGTGGAAGCGGCCGTGGCAACCATGCCTGGCTTGCGCACCACGCCCGTAGAGGCCACCTACCTGACCTGGATCGACGCCCGGGATACGGGCTGGGAAAACCCGGCACAGGTTTTTGAAGAAGGCGGCGTGGGGCTTTCCGATGGCCGCGAGTTCGGCGCTCCCGGTTTCGTACGCCTCAATTTCGGCTGTCCCCGTCCGGTTCTGCAGGAAGCTTTGGAGCGGATGGCAAGAAGGTTAAGGGCAGGCTGAAGGATGATAAGGCAGGCTGAAGTCTGAAGCCTGAAGCCTGAAGCCTGAAGGCGGAAGGCGGAAGGCGGAAGGCGGAAGGCGGAAGGCGGAAGGGCGCGTTGGTTATGACAGTTTCAAGAGGTGCAAAGATGAATAAAGGCTATCCATTCGTTGCAATCAGGCAGCAGGTAGGGCACGTATCCTGCCTTTACTTCAGCCTTCGGACTTCAGCCTTCAGTCTGATTATGCCCTTCAGCCTTCGGACTTCAGTCTGACCCATGCCCCTATACCGTGACGTTATCAGCGATCTGACCGTGGACCTGCCGCGTCGGGATTTGCGCACCATGCTGCGCACCGTGCGAACCCTGTTCCGCCTTAGCGGGCTGCCGGCCTACCGGGCGACGGTGCTCCCCCTGGTGCCGGAATCGGCCCGTTTCGACCCCGGTCACGACGCAGTCATGATGGGCTACGATTTTCACCTGACCGCCGACGGACCGCGGCTCATCGAGGTCAATACCAATGCCGGCGGCGGCCTGCTGGCCGCCCTCGCCCATTTCCCCTCGCTGCAGGACGCGCGACGGGCCACCGGTCGGTTGCGGCGAGCCTTTCTGGAACCCTTCGCTGCCGAGATGGCCCGTTTCAGTGGCGGGGCGCTGGCGCGTCCGCGCCGCGTCGTCATCCTGGACGAAGAGCCGGAGACGCAATTCCTGTATGCCGAAATGCAGGCCTTCGCCGAGCTGTTTCAGGAATGGGGCACGGCGGCCCAGGTGGTCGATCCGGTTCGACTGCATGCCGATGGCGGCGGTGTCTGGCTGGACGGCGAGCGCATCGACCTGATTTACAATCGGCATTGTGATTTCTATCTGGAAAGCGCCGCCATGGCGGGTATTCGGGCCGCCTACCTGACGGGCGAGGTGTGTCTGTCACCCAATCCCTTCGTCTACGGGCTGTTGGGGGACAAGCGGCGTATGGTCCTGTGGTCCGACGTGGAAATTTTGGCGCAGTTGGGCTTGAGTCAGACGGAACAGGAGTTGTTGCTTCAGGTGGTGCCGCGCAGTCGCCTGCTGGCCGATCTGGCGGCGAACGAGCTGTGGCCGCAGAGAAAGTCGCTGGTATTCAAGCCAGTCGATCGCTACGGCAGCCGCGGCGTGCTGGTGGGGGACAAGCTGACCCGGGGTCGTTTCGAGGCGCTGCCGGCGGATCAGACCCTGGTGCAGGATCTGGTGCCGCCTTCCCTGACCCCCGGCGGTTCCCATGGCGAGCCGATGAAAACCGATCTGCGGCTTTATGCCTATCGCGACCAGGTGCTGGGATTGGGCGCCCGGCTGTATCGGGGGCAGGTGACCAACCTGCGCACTCCCGGCGGCGGGTTCGCCCGGGTGCGGGTGGTTTGAAGGGCTGCCGAAAGGCAGCCCTTCTGCGTTTTACAGGAACATTACTGCTGCCCGGCGGCTTGTCCCATGGCCTGGTCCCACTTGGCGGTGAAGTTGTTGGTCACCCAGCCGGCATCCCACCATTCCCGGGGATGTACCGACAGGCCGCCCACCAGCATTTCGTAATGGAGGTGATCGCCGGCGGCCATGCCGGTGGCTCCGGTGTTGCCGATAATCTGGCCCTTTTCCACCTGGTCGCCGACTTTCACCGCCATGCTGCTAAGGTGGGCATACAGGCTCTGCAGACCCAGTCCGTGATCGATGACGATGCATTGGCCGTAGATGCCCAGATCCTCGGTCATGACCACCACGCCGCTGTTGGCGGCCGGCACCGGGGAGTTGGCCAGGGACGCCAGGTCGATGCCCATGTGGGTCTGTTCGTCGATCAACTGGCCGTCCAGGTAGTAGCTGCGCCGGTCGGCGAAATCGGCCCTTTGGGCGGAGTTGGGCAGGCGCAGAAACGGACCCTGCCAGAGGGGGCGCGGCGCGGTCTGGGCCGCCAACTTGTTGAGTCGGGCCCGGTTGCTGTCGCGCATTTCCCGGTTGACGCGCAGGAAGAGTTCCAGAGAATCGGTGGTTCCCGGGAAATAGTGCTGGAATTCCGGCATCTTGTTGTCCAGGAACTGGCGGCTGATGTTGATCCGGTCGGCGCGCGCCGGACGCCCCAGGGTATTGTAGAAAAAGCCGCCGGTGCGTTCGTTGCCGGCCAGGTCCGTTGCCACCAGGCGGGGGACGAAATCGCCGCGCTCCAGGTCATGGGGAAAGGGGAACAGGCAGGCCCAGACCCCGTTTTCTTGCTGGAAGGCGGGGAAAAAATGCTTGCCGATCTGCACCCCGGTGCGTTCGACCTCCTTGGAAACACGATACAGGACCAGCCCGCTGCCGCCCTGATAGACATTGTGGGCGGTGGACAGCACCGAAATGCTGGGCGGGCGCAAATCGCTCTTCAAATCGAGGCGCTGGCTGGTTTTGTTCCTCCAGAAAGCATGATCCCGAGCCTCCACCTGCAGGCTGAAGGGTCCTTCCTGGATGCCGGATTTGGCCAGATCCAGGGTGACCTGATGGCGCTCCGTGCCCTTGGCAAAGGATTCATTGACCAATTCGGTGACCTTGCCGTTCTGGGACAGGGTGATGGCCAGGCTTTTCAGTCCGGTACCCGGGTCCTCGAGGGTCAGCACCGGCGGGCGGCGAACCGAAACCAGACCGTTCTCGGGCTGCAGGGTGAGGGCGGGGGCGTGCTTGTCGCGCAGGAACAGAAAGCCGGTCCCCAGACCGATAACCATCAGGATCAGGATCGACAGAGCTTTTTGTTTCACTTTTACCTCCAGGTGTTTGGCTCAAAAAGTGTGGCGCCGGGTCGGCCTCGGCGCCAGTCGAAGGGTATAAGGATTGGAGCATTGGCTCCAACGCGGGCATCAGCGCGCCGCCTGCCGGTTCCAGAAGGCGGCCACCAGACCCCACAGCAGGCTGATGGCCAGCAGCACGACCGGGGTCATGCGGCCGTAGCCGGTGCCGCCGAGGCCGCGGCCATGGCGCGGCAGATAATACAGCAGCAGCCAGGCGGCCAGGATTCCGCCGGCCAGCAGGCCGCGCCAGACCGGGCGGTTTTTCCAATAGGGCGGCGCCAGCAGCAGACCCCAGAGACCGCCGATGATCAGTCGTTGGCTGAGGGAGGCAAAATCGAGGGGCAGCCGCAGGCTGATGCCCAGCCAGGCCGTGACCCCGTCACGGACCAGTTCCCAGTACAGCAGGGAAACCGTCAGGGCGCCGAGGATGCCGCCGGTAAAGGCAGCGCTGAGGGAACGAAACATGACGAATCCTTGCTTACCGGCAGGTGGGCTTGGAGTTGGGGACCGGCGTGGGGCCAATCATTGCCAGCGTCCCCGACGGTTGCGCAGTACGATGACCTCGATGCGACCCTGGTCGTTGATCAGGGTGGACAGCAGCCAGCTGACCGCGCTGATAATCAGGGAGCCGAACACCGCCCACCAGAAACCGGCGACATGAAAGCCGCCGATGACCCCCGAGGCCATGAGCAGCATCAGGGCATTGATGACGAAGGTAAACAGCCCCAGGGTCAGGATGTTCAGGGGCAGGGTCACCAGCAGCAGAAAGGGCCTAAGCAGCGCATTGAGGATGCCAAGGATGGCCGCGGCGAAGAAGGCCGAGAAAAAGCCCGCTACGGATATGCCTTCCACCAGGTAAGCCGCCGCCAGAATGGCCAGGGTCAGAACCAGCCAGCGGATGAGCAGACCGCGCATGGATTACCTCCGATCCTTGCTGTAAAAAAATAAAGTCGCATGCCGGGCATAATGCCCTGCTGTCAAGGGAATTTGAAGGATAGCCTAAAACGATGGGGGAGGGAAGGGGGTAGGGGGACGGCAGCGGCGACGAACAGCGTTGGCCAAGGAACTGTGGTACTCTTGTATTCCATGAGGGTACTGCTGATTTCCATTAATACGGAACCGATTGCCATGGCGCCCCTGCCGCTGGGGCTCAACTGCGTGGCCGTGGCGACCCGGAATGCCGGGCATGCCGTGCGGATGCTCGATCTGATGGGGGGTGACGACTGCCCGTCCCTTATCAGGGAGGCCGTTGCTGCAAGCGCTCCCCAGGTGATCGGCATTTCCGTTCGCAACATCGACGACCAGAACCGGGCACAGCCGCGCTTCCTCCTGGAAACGGCCCGCACCACCATCGCCACCTGCCGAGCCCTGTCCGCGGCGACCATTGTCGTCGGCGGTGCCGGCTACAGCATCTTTCCCGAGGCGGCGCTGCGCTATCTGCGGGCCGACTTTGGAATCTGCGGCGACGGGGAAGAGGCGTTTCCGGCCCTGCTTCGGGCCCTGGAGCGGGGCGAACCCCCAGGCGGCATCGCCGGTCTCTGGCGCCCCGGGGCGCTACCCCAAAACGGCGCCGCCGCGCGTTCGGAGCTTGCCGCCCAGCCGCTGCCCGATCCGGCGCTCTGGACCGTACCCGCCGGTCTGCGGCCGGAGATCTGGCTGCCGTTCCAGACCCGGCGCGGCTGTCCCATGGACTGCAGCTACTGCAGCACCCCGGCCATCGAAGGGGCGGTCATCAGGCAGCGTCCCATTGCCGGGGTCCTGCAGGGGATTGCCGCGCATGTGGCCGCCGGTTTCCAGCACTTCTACTTTGTCGACAGCACCTTCAATTTGCCCCCAGCCTACGCCCGTGAACTCTGCGCGGCTCTTGGCGCCGCCGGGCTTGGCATCCGCTGGCGTTGCATTCTCTATCCGGGCTCGGTGGATGCAGATCTGGTGACAAAGATGGCGGCGGCAGGCTGCGTCGAGGCGAGCCTGGGCTTCGAAAGCGGCTGCCCCGCCATGCTGAGAAATTTCCACAAACAGTTTGACCTGGACCAGGTACGGACGGCCGCGGCCCTGCTCAGGGACCATGGTATCCGCCGGACCGGCTTTCTTTTGCTGGGCGGACCCGGCGAGACCAGGGAGTCCATAGAGGAAAGCCTGGTTTTCGCCGATTCCCTGGCCCTCGACCAGCTAAAGCTGACGACGGGAATCCGCATCTATCCGGGAACGGCCCTGGAGCGGACGGCTCGGAAAGAAGGCGTGATAACCCCCGGTGACGACCTGCTCCTGCCCCGTTTCTACCTGGCTCGGGGGCTTGAGGGTTGGATTGAGCCGATGTTGCGCGATTGGATGCAAGAACGACCCTGGTGCACGACCTGACGGCACGGCACCTGGAGTTGCTTCCCGTGATTCGGTGCCGGGGTCATGAAGTCAGCCACCTGGCATTCTTGCCGGGTGGCTGTTTTGCGTTTCCGGGTAGCAATTCTAATGGGGGTGGAAAATTGTTATCGGAATTATTAGAAATATTGACTTAACTTTTCATCGGCGCAATATAACGCTTCAGAGTTTTGGCGGCGCTCTGCCGCCGCCAAAACTCTGAAACGTGAGCGCATTATCGCGCATGGCGGCTTTCTTCCACATCTTCTGCGAGCCAAGCCTTGATAAGCGACTGATAAGGCATATCACGTTTGTTCGCTTCGATTTTGATGCGATCAAGCAGAGCTTCCGGCAAGCGGAGCGATATTGTTTTGGTTGAGGGCTTCAGGTTTGGAAAAGAAGCGGGCCGAGCCTGGCTCCAATCCACGTAGTCGGTGGAATCATGGCTTTCCCAGAATGCTCTTTCCTCTGCTTCAGATTTAAACTCGGGCATCTTTTTTAATTTGCTCATAAATTGCTCTCTCTTTACGGTGCATATCACGAGCGGAAATCACTCGGACCAGAGTGCCGTTACCTCGCAATGTGAAGGTAATATGCAGCATGCGTGCATCGTCGGTTTCACCGAGGGCGTGATAGCGAGTCTCTCTTTGACTATGCTTGCTATCTTCTAGTACCAGCAGTGGTTCATTGAAGAAAATTTGCTCAGTTTCGGATTGGATAACACCATGTTTTTTCGCGTTCTTACGCGAATTTCCTTGGTCCCAGTCAAAGCCCGTTATCTGCGCCCAGTCGATCATGGTTGTATATTATCAAAATATACACAGTTGTCAATCGGCGCTAAACACGGCATTGAACAGGACGCGCAGAAAGCCGCGCGCCTCTCATGCCAAACGTTCGGTAAAGGAAATCTTCCATGATTCATAACGTGCTTTTTGATCTGGATGGTACTTTAACTGACCCCAGGGAAGGGATAACTCGTTGTATTCAATTCTCTCTTGCGCGGCTTGGCAGGGTACCGCCATCTGAAGATGATCTTTTATGGTGTATTGGTCCGCCTCTGAAAAATTCCTTCGCCCGATTGCTCGAAAGCAATGATGGTGCATTGTTGGATTTGGCTTTGAGCCACTATCGGGAAAGATACACGGAATCTGGAATTTACGACAACCAGGTATATCCAGATATTGATCAGACTCTTCAAAAAATACGAGAATCAGATTGCCGGTTGTTTTTGGCCACCTCCAAGCCGACAATTTTTGCCACCCGAATTCTTGAACATTTTGGTCTGACGCAGTTTTTTCATGGAATTCACGGCAGTGAACTGGATGGTCGCTTATGTGACAAAGGCGATCTGGTGGCGCATATTATCCAAGTATGGAATTTAGTTCCCAGCTTGACTCTTATGGTGGGCGACCGGATACATGATGTGATTGGAGGAAAAAGAAACGGTATAATGACCGCAATCGTGAAATACGGTTATGGAAGCCCGCGCGAGCTCGAAGCGGCAGAGTCCGATTTTGTTTTTGAATTTCCATCTGATATTTGGAATTTTTTTCAGACAAGACGAGACCTGAATTAGGCGCTAAGCCAGACGAGTATCCCTGGCACCTTTTTGAGCGCCTACGTTGATGTTTCTTGCTACGTTATCCGGATGCCCTAATGCTTATGTGTGCACGGACATGGATGAAAAATTGGTTGTCATAGCTGAATATCGCGGCCTTCCTCAGGCGGGATGAGTGAGCAGTAGGAGTGAACAATAGGAACAATAGGGTCGTAGGAACAATAGGGTCGGGACCTGATAGCTTGAATATCCCGGATATCATCTTGCCATGGCACGAAAACCACGCATACACGCGCCGGGCGCAACATACCACGTAATTCTTTGAGGGGGGGGGCGTGCAAGAGCTCTTCGTCATCACATTCCAGGCTGCATCTGGCACATCACCCATTGCTGCCGTAAAAAAGAGTTTTTGCTGAAGTTGGCCCACGATCGCTCCCGGTTCGTTGCCTGGCTCCTCGAAGCTCGCAAGCGGTTCTCCCCGCAAATCCTGAACCACCTCCAACCATATTCCATTCTCGACCGTTTGCAGCACCATTGCCGGGTCGTCAAGATCAAGGGTCACAGCTCCTGACTTCGATCGGGACCATGTCTTTGCCATAACTAAGTTGTTGATAATTAGAAAAAGATGTGATACTTACCTGTCTACTTGCCTGTACCAGATATTTTGAAGAGAAGCTCCTCGGGCTCTCCATGATGCCTTATCCCCTGACTTCAGCCAAAGAGAAAATCAGAGGCGGTGCTGGGGTTGTCGACTCGGCCCCCTCTTTCCTGGCCCAGGTAACCGATGAATCGCAACGAAAACAGGAGAATTCGAAAAGGGCCCTGTTGCGGATTCCAGGAACGGAATGGAAGTGGATTCGAGGAGGATGTGGGTATGAATCGTGTTACGCGTATTTTCCTGGCACTGCTCCTATTGGGGACTTTTTTGTCTGGCTGCATCGGCAAGCAGGCACTTTCAGGTCTTCCAAGCTGCGAGGGTAGTGCCTGCTATGAGGTCGCGCAGCCAGCACCTTGGCCTGTCTTGCTGCGTGATGGACGCTATTTAGTTGATATAGACCAATTCAGTTTTACCCTGCCGTATCCACCTAAGCGCATCTATAGACTGCTTGGCGGTGATCTCTACATCTTCAGTGAAGACGGTAGCTTTATCAGTTTCAGTTTGGACTCTGAGGGTTTATTGGCTGACGGCGCTTGGCCTGCGGATAGCCAATATTCAGTCGCCGACTACAGCCGATTTATTTTTGACAAGACAAATGACGATTTAGATAAAGCTACAAACTCTCAAGACGCTTGGGTAATAAAACGAGCCTTGCTAATCAAGGAGCAGGTGTTCGGCAATAATCGAAAAGTTTATAAATCAGAAAAGGGTGGCCAAGTTATATTTTATTGCTCTGACTTCCCGGTAAGTGGAATGCATTTCGCCCACGTTATATCCGATTTGATTGACAATAGGTACATCAGGATTGCTTCTAATGGCATGACTTTTGATGGTTTTAAGCAAATACTGAGTACGGTTAAAACAACTAATGTACAAAGTGAGGTGGAGTAAATGGCTGAGCTGACAGAAAGAGAACAAAAAGACTTGCGTATTATATTAGTTCATATCTTTGGTCAGGAAGCCAACACCTGGAAGATGAACATGGGAACGCTCAGTGCGACCGGGAAAATGCTTGCGGCTAGTAAAACCTGTTCTAAAGCAATAGATGTTACGCCGCGTCCCGCAGGATTTATGCCGGACTTATCCTATTTGCGTCGCCAACTGCGCGACATGGCTAGGCGAGCCATGAATCATGAGGGGATATATGAGGCGTGCCAATACGGCGGCGCTTACAACTGGAAGCAAACCATATATCTGGCATCGGAAGGCATGTACCCATAGCGGGGAAGGGAGGTACGGACGATTGTCTATGGAATACTTGGGGTTGCACTACGAAAGCACCAAAGAGGCCCTGATCGAGGCATTTGAAGCCTCGGCAATGACAGATTCCGAAACCAACCGAGAAGAAGCTTTTTTTTTGGGCATCGGAACTGCGAGTGGCCATTTTTTTTGGTGCGACTCTGGTGGATGGAAGTTTTGACCAACAGCTTCTGGTCCAGCGTTGCGACAGACTGATTGAGGAAATGGAGCAACGCTTCCCCGAAGAGGAAAAATGCCGGGTGATCCATGCCGCTTTCAGATACCTGGCCAGATCCCGCCCCGAAAGAACGGATACCATTGCCGGCGTAACCTACGATGGCGCCGCGAAACTACTCGCACGTCACGGCTTTTGTTCTGAAAACTTCCCCCTGCCCGATCCACCGGTCCATGGCGGCAACTACATGTTCGTGGCGCGAAAAAAATCATTTTAACGATTCCGGTGCCCTGGAATCTGCCAATGATTCGGCTCAGTGGGGTAGGTTGAATCAACAGCTACCTCTTACCACGTCCATCTGTTGGTAAGAGATGGAGGGCGCAACGAGATTGCCACAAGCATGCAGTTGGCGGCTGGGCGAGTTGCGCAGGAATTCAATCAGAGAAAATAAAACAAAGGGGCTTTGGAATTTTGGAGAAGGCCGCTATCATGCGACGGCCGTTTTTGCCGATTGCCATTTGGCCCGTTGTATGATGTACATCGATTTAAACATGGTTCGCGCCGGAGTTTTATCAAACGCCTACAGACGGATTGCCAACAGCGCTGGCGCGCTATAGGCAAAGGCTGAGCCGTGTCGTTATGGCAAAAAAGGAATGTTTATGAAAAGGATATGCGTCAATTGTGGTTCAAACCCTGGTTCCTCTCCTGTTTACATGAAAGTTGCGGAAGAACTGGGTTCTGTTTTGGCTAAAAGAAATATCGGTCTTGTATACGGCGGCGCGGATGTTGGCCTGATGGGCAAGGTAGCGGACACTGTTTTACAGGCAGGAGGAACCGTCGTTGGGGTCATACCTAAATCATTTGCCCACAAGGTCTCTCATCGGGGGCTGACGGAGTTGCATGTTGTTGATTCAATGCATGACAGAAAAGCAATGATGTTTGAGCTGTCAGACGGGTTTATCGCCCTTCCTGGGGGATATGGGACAATAGAAGAAGTGACGGAATTATTGACCTGGTCTCAGCTTGGTTTGAGTAGCAAACCATGTGGTATCATAAATGTAAGTGGCTACTTTAATTCGCTACTTTCGTTTTTTGATTTCGCTGTCAAGGAAGGGTTTATCAAGCAAGAGCACAGGGATATGCTTTTGGAAGACATTTCTCCAGAAGGAATATTGAATAAAATCAATGATTACAATGTTCCATCCGTAGAGAAATGGTTATTATTTTCGGACTAAATTTATAATTAGCAGGAATAAAAATCTATATGAATGATTGGTTTACAACAAATCAAATTGACAAGGAAACATTTATCATAAGCGAATATCGCCACTGGGAGGAAACGCATTGTTATCTCTTGAATGGCTCTGAGCGCAGTTTGTTGATTGATACAGGCCTTGGAATCTGTGATATTAATGAACAGGTCATAAAGATGACTGATAAGCCAATTGTTGCTGTAGCGACCCACATTCACTGGGATCATATTGGTGGTCATAAATTTTTCCCAGACTTTTATGCTCATAAGAATGAACTGAACTGGCTGAGTGGAGAATTTCCTCTGACGTTGGAACAGATCAAGGGCATGGTTGTTGATCGCTGTGATCTGCCGGAAGGTTATGATGTAAACAGGTATGAATTTTTTCAGGGAAAACCAAAAAAGGTACTTGATGATAATGAAATTATTGATATTGGAGATCGCTTTGTGCAAATAGTACATACGCCCGGCCATTCGCCGGGGCATATGTGTTTTTTGGAAAGGGAGCGTGGCTATCTTTTTACCGGTGACTTGGTTTATAAAGACACGCTTTTTGCCTATTTTCCATCCACTGATCCAGAGGCGTATCTCAACTCTCTGGAACGGGTGTCGGCACTGCCAGTGAAACAGGTTTTTCCAGCGCATCACACTTTGAATATTAAGCCTGAGATTCTGGTTCAAATGCGTGATGTTTTTCGGCAGTTGCGGGACGAGGGAAAATTGCACCATGGCAGCGGAACATATGACTACGGCGACTGGTCTGTATGGCTATAAAAGGAAAGATGCCTAGCAATGCAAATTAACTCGGTTGCAACGTTGGCTCGGGGGCTTGAGGGTTGGATTGATCCGATGCTGCGCAATTGGATGCAAGACCGCCCCTGGTGCACGACCTGACGGCACGGCAGCCTTGGCCAGAGAAAAGGGATGGAGTATGGAAGAATTGATAAACGCATAATTTGATGTGCGGCCCCCTTGGTTGCTTATTCCCGCCGCCAACCTGTCCTATAATGACGGGGTCCACCTCTCTGCACCTTAACACTGTCCGAAAGTCGGGGACCACCTCTCTCCTCGATGATCAGCAACCCACTAGGCCGTCACAGAACGTCGTCCCCGCTTGTTTTTAGTCGTTAGGCGAAAAAAGCATCGTTGCGTCACCTGTCTCCAAGTGATACTCTTAGACGTATAATAGGAGGTACGTCCAATGCCAAAAACACCGAAAATTATCCCTATCTCAGATCTCCGCCAGGACGCCAGCGGTGTCATCAAGCGTATATCCGCTTCCCGCGAACCCCTGTTCATCACGCAGCGCGGAAGAGCCGCTGCCGTTATGGTCAGCATGAAAGAGTATGAGAATACGCAGCATGAACTCGAAATTCTGCGCTTGCTTGCTCGCGGCGAGAAGGACATCGAGGCAGGGGTTGGCTTCAGCTTAGAAGAAGTAATGGCCGAAGCCGATGCTTTGCTCGCGGAACAACAATGAAGATCCTTTTTACCCCATCAGCCCGCGATCAGTTTCTGAGAGCATTAGCCTATATCCGCCGCGACAAACCGTCCGCGGCGATTTCTTTTCGGCAAAAGGCTGAGAAGGTTCTCTTGCGCCTGCAGGACCATCCCGAATCTGGGCGGACCCTTCCGGAGTTTCCAGACATTCACTTTCGCGAGGTCATCGTTACACCCTATCGGTTTTTCTACCGGGTCAAAGATAATACCGTCTGGATTGTGGCAGTATGGCACGGCGCACAGATGCCCGAAGAGCCACCAGATGAACCGGCTAACACTTAATCTTTATGCGTGTGCGGACATGGATGGAAAATTGGTTGTTATAGCTGAATATCGCGACCTTCCTCAGGCGGGTTTAGCTCAGTCCAAGCTTGAGGCAAACGGCGTCCAAAGTTTCCTTGAAAATCAGTATATGGTTGGTGTTAATTGGTTGTACTCGACAGCTGTCGGCGGCATTAAACTGAAGGTTCATGAGGATGATGTGCCGCGGGCAAACGAAATTCTTAAAACTTTCGAGATGGGTTGCTCTGAAGAATTGGACGAGGAGACATTGACCTCCGAGGCAACTTGCCCCGTTTGTGGTTCATCAAAAATCATCACCAAAAACTACACGCGAAAATTTGCCGCGATTAGCCTTTTGCTTTCATTGCCCCTATTCTTCTTTTTGAAGAGGAATAGCTGCCAAGAGTGCGGTCACAAGTGGAAATGAGTCGCGCATATCCATTCCAGCGGATCGTTGACGCGCCCGCTTAAGCCCCCCAGTTCGGCAAGCGAGAGATGAAACAATCTTTGAGCATAATCTTTCTGTGCGTGATGCTGGTGCCGGCGTTGTTGGCCTCGTGTCGCACCGCTCAGTTCTCGGAATCCCTGCATGAAGAAATCTTTGGCGGGCTCGACGGCGCCTTGGTGGTGATTGACTGTTCGTCCGGCCATACTAAGACGTACCGGCCCGAGGTTGCCGACACACCTCTTCCGCCGTGCTCCACTTTCAAGATAGTCAACGCGCTCATAGGGCTTGAAACTGGCATCATCGGTGCTCCGGACGAGCGGTTCTACCAGTGGGACAGCGTTGAGAGGTCGATCCCCGCATGGAATCGGGATCTTTCCCTTCGGGATGCGTTTCAGGTTTCCTGTGTCCCTGCGTTCCAGAACCTGGCGCGCCAGATCGGGGCAGAGCAAATGCGGAACTGGATTGCCAGGATTGGCTACGGTAATCAAGACATCTCGGCGGGGATTGATGTCTTCTGGCTTCCGTCGAAGGGAAGGCGAACCATCCTGATCTCGCCGACGGAACAAGCCAGAATGGTTCAGAGGATCATCAAAGGTGACGTGGCATTTTCCAGGCAATCGCTTGCCGTGCTGAAAAATCTCATGTTCATCAAGGCGACCGATAACGGGCGTCTCTATGGCAAAACCGGGTCGGGTACGGATGAATACGGTACCTTCGTTCTGGGCTGGTTCGTTGGTTACGTCGAGAGCAAAGGCAAGACCTATGCCTTCGCCTGTGCCGCATCGGGCGACCATGTCATGGGCAAGGACGCCGGCGCGATAGTCGAGCGTTTTTTCCGGCAGGCAGGGCTCCTGTAAGCGATGAATGGCTGCCCTTGATCTGCTGGAAGGCTGCGAACATGGCCGGCGGCAGCGCTTCGGGCAGAATGACAGCAAGCTGCTTTCCCCGCCTTTTGCCCGATATCGGTCCCGAACCACCACCTGTTCCCGCACCCGCTTGCGAGCGTTGTTGCCATCGCCGTGCTTGCATCCGAAACCGCCGCTTTTGGCTTGGCCCTCCCGACAAGCAATATAAGGTACTTGACTTGTTGAATTGTTGATACCTGCTGCTACACTGAGCTGCATGTCAAGGACAGCCCGAACCCATCTGCCGAACCCTCTGCAATACGTTCCGGACGTCCACGAAAAAACGCGTTCCTTTTCCGTTTGCAGTCTTTCCATCGCTACCTGCGTTTCGGCATCGCGATTTTCCCTGGACCGTGGATTGCGAAACCCTGCGGCGGTGCAATTTTCATGAATGATTCGTCTCTGCCGAGGCGTGAGACGGACCTAAGGGCAGTTCACTCTTTTCAGCTATTACTGGGAGGAATTATATGAAAGTTATTGTCGTTGGCATCAATCATGCCGGGACGTCGGCCATCCGGACCCTGCTTACGCAAAATCCGGAACTGAAGGTTACCGCCTATGACCGGAATACCAATATTTCCTTTCTGGGGTGCGGTATCGCTCTGGCTGTCGGAGGAATGGTAAAAAATATGCAGGATCTGTTTTACTGCGATCAGATCCGACTGGAAGACATGGGTGCCGAAGTACATATGGAGCATGATGTCACATCCATCGATTATCGAAACAAAACGGTCACGGTTGTGGATTTGAAGACCGGAGCGGCCAAGCAGGACTCCTATGACAAGCTGATCTACGCCGCCGGTTCGTGGCCCATGGATATCCCCGGTATCCCGGAAAAAAATGCCCATCTGGAAAATGTGATGTTGTGCAAGCTCTATCAGCACGCGGCGGAGTTGGTTAAAAAGGCCGATGAACCGGAAATTCGCAGTGTCGCGGTTATCGGTGCCGGGTATATCGGAATCGAACTGGCTGAAGCTTACCGCCAGAAAGGCAAAAAGGTCACTCTCATCGACTTTGAAAACCGGGTCACCGCCCGCTATTATGACCCGGAGTTTACGGACCGCCTGGAGGAAGATATCCGGGCGTCGGGTGTGACCTTGGCCTTGGGTGAACGGGTGGTTGATTTTCGGGGCGAAGGGGGCCGGGTTGCGGCCGTTGTCACCGACAAAGGGGAGTATCCGGCCGACCTGGTGGTCAAAGCCATCGGCTTCAAACCCAATACGGAACTGCTCCCCGATGCTGAAAAAGTGTCCAACGGGGCCATCAAAGTCAATGGCCGCATGGAAACCAGCCTGCCTGATATCTATGCCATCGGCGACGCGGCGGCCATGTACCATGCGGCCCTGCGGCAGCCCATGCAGGTTGCCCTGGCAACCAATGCGGTAAAATCCGGCCTGGCCGCGGCCTGTGCCGTCAACGGCGTTGCGGGCGTGCAGATTGAAAGCGTTGCCGGAACCAATGCGCTCTGTGTTTTTGGTAACAACCTGGCCAGTACGGGTTTGTGCGAAACGGTGGCGAAAGCCATGGGAATGGATGTGGGCTCCAGTTTTATCGAAGATGCCGACCGGCCGGAATTCATGCAGGATTATGGCGTAACCTGGATCAAGCTGGTCTATGAAAAATCCACCCTGCGGCTGGTAGGCGCCCAAATCGGCTCCCGTGGCGAGGTGAATCACACGGAGGTCATTTACTTTCTGGCGCTGGCTATTCAGAAAAGCATGGGCCTTTTGGACATCGCCTTTACGGATGTCTACTTCCTGCCGCACTTCAACAAGCCCTTCAATTTTATCCTGACCGCCATCCTGAAGGTGGTCGGCCTGGATTATGAGGCGGTGAAGAAAAGGGTTTAGGGTGATTTGTTGTCGGACGATCACCATCAGCTCAAAAACCGGGACGGCGGACCGCCTAAGCGGTCCGCCGTTTTAGCCTCAGCAGCAGGCACAATACCAGCCGGAGAACTGCGTCAGTGCGCCCCGGATTAAAGTCGCGGGTGCGGGGCAACGTTGGCACGGCATGAAAATTTTCCCCCAAAATACCCTTGCTTGAACAATCAAAGCCCGCTTGGCAAACCGAGCGGGCTTTTTTCAATGACCAGGAAAAAGGTGATAGCTCAAATTCCCGTAGCTGCCAACCGAAGAGCCTCCTGACCGTTGGCGATGAGCAGCACATGCCGGGTGCCTACCTGTTGGTCGTGAATCAGCGGCAAGGCAGCAGCATCGGGGATGAATGGAAGCAGCCATTGCCAATCTTATTATGATCGAAAAATGTCGAAGTTTTCAATTCATTCCAGGCCACCCGGATTACAGGCTCGCGGCTGGTTCTCGTCAAGGGCGATAGTCCAAGGTTTTCTTTCGCAGATCCGGAACAGTTAACCGGCCGAACGACGGACCATGGCCAATCCCAGCAGCGCCAGCAGACAGAACCCCGCTCCGGCGTAAAAGGTGAAGGAAGCACCGAGCCGATCCCAGAGCAGGCCGGCTATGACGCTGGCAAGCAGCATGGCGATCCCGCTGAGCAGATTGAAAAACCCGTAGGCGGTGCCCCGCAAATCCGCTGGTGCGTTATCGGCAATCATTCTTGCCAGCAGGCCCTGGGTGATTCCCATGTGAACGCCCCAGAGGACGACGCCGACCAGTATCACGCCCCAGTGATTGTTGACGGCCAGGACCAGATCCGCGCCGATCAGGATAACGAGCCCGAGCCGCAGGAGGCAGGTATGGCTCATTCGGTCGGATAGCCGCCCGAAGGGGTAGGCCGTCGCAGCGTAGACCAGGTTCATCGCCACCATGACGAGCGGCACCAGGGCCAGGGGAATTCCCGCTTGACGGGCGCGCAGGACCAGAAAGGCCTCACTGAATCGGGCCAGGGTAAATACCGCACCGATGCCGACCACCCACCAATATGAGGCGCCGAGCCGCTTCAGGTTTTCCCGGCGGATCGGATTGATGCGCCGGCCAGCCTCTTGCCGTTGCGGTTCGCGTACGCCGACCAGCAGCAGGCCGACGGCGGCCAGCCCGGGGAGCACGGACACCCAGAAGACGGCCCGAAAATTGTCGGACCACAACAGCATCAGGCCGACCGCCACCAGTGGCCCGAGAAAGGCGCCCACGGTATCGAGGGATTGGCGCAGGCCGAAGGCGGCACCACGAAGATGCTGCGGGGCGATATCCGCAACCAAGGCGTCTCGCGGTGCCCCGCGTATCCCTTTGCCGATCCGATCGAACAATCGGGCCGTCAGTACGACCCCGGTGGAGTTAGCCAGGGCGAAAAGCGGTTTCGTCAGCGCCCCCAGGGCATAGCCGAACACTGCCAACGTTTTGCGCCGGCCGATGTAATCGCTGAAAGCCCCGGAAAATACTCTGACGATCAAGGCCGTGGCCTCGGCCATCCCCTCAATTAGGCCGACGGTGAGGGCACTCGCCCCCAGGGTGGTAACCAGAAAGAGGGGGAGTAGACTGTGGATCATCTCCGATGAGATGTCCATCAGGGCACTGACGAAGCCGAGCACCCACACGCCGGCAGGGATTTGGCCAAGTGTGATTTTAGACGTTGCGCTGCTCAATGCCTTGTACCAGGTGGGAAAGGGTTGCCATGGATGACCTCGCGGTTAACCCCCGTCCAGGAATGCATTGAGGTATCCTGAGGAATCAACAGAGGGGAAATACCGTGTCCGTCGATCAATAAGGTCAATGAGGAGAGACGAACCTATTCAAGCCAGTTTGTCAAGGACGGGTTCGCAGAGGAAAAAGCTTAGCCAGGGGTGCGGCAGGCAGAAAAAATATCCAGATCCTGGCGATAAATTTTGCTATCGATGTCGAACAGCCCGAAAATGCTGTGGAATATGGTGTCATGGCTGTAGAACGCAGCGCGATGGGCATTGAGCTCCGCAATATTGAGGGATTTTTGGGCCACAAAACTGTCGGAGGCCCAGAAGATCATCGGCACCTGTTTCTGCTCGTCGGGGGCCAGTGCGTAAGGGAGGCCGTGCAGGTACAACCCGTTTTCTCCCAGTGATTCGCCATGGTCGGATACGTAGAGCATCGCGGTGGCGAAATTCTGCGATCGCAGCAGGTCAATGAGTTTCGCCAGAACCTGGTCGGTGTAGACGATCGTGTTGTCGTAGGCGTTGACGATCGTCTGCTGCGGACAATCCTGAATGTTGTCTTGGGTGCACTCGGGGGAAAAGATCTTGAAGGCAGCCGGGGTCCGCTTGTAATAAGAGGGGCCGTGACTTCCTTTCATGTGCAATACGATGAGCATGTCCCCCGTGGTTTCCGTCAGTCGCCGGTCAAGGTCCTGCAGCAGGATTTCGTCGAAACAGTTGTCGCTGCTGCAGAACTCGGCGTCGGTCTGCCGGGACAGATCCTCGTAGGCGATGCGGTCGGCGATGCCTTTACTTCCCGAGTTGTTGTCCCGCCATAAGACCTTGACTCCAACCCGTTGGAGGATATCGAGGAGGTTTTCCTGCCGGGCCGCCTTTTCCCTGCTGAAGTTTTTCCGCTCAAGGGCTGAAAAGATGCAGGGAAGAGATTCGGCGGTGGAGGTGCCGCACGCCTGTACCTGGGAAAAATTGATGATGCCACGGTTAGCGAGTTGCGGGTTGGTATTGCGCTCATATCCGTTGAAGGCGAATTGCCGAGCCCGGGCGGTTTCTCCCAGCGCCAGAACCACAACCGTTCTGGGGCCCTCTTGGCTTTTGACCGCATCGGGCGCAACAGCGTGCAGCGGTTCTTGGGCTAAGACAAAATTTTTCTCGCAAAGGACCTTTTGCAGGGAATAAATGGGATAGGAGGGGTTCAGGTACACCCTGAGGTCTAGGTTTTCCCGGCCGAAAAGGACGAACTTCTTGTATTGCGCCATGCCGACGCCCAATAGAATGACCAGGCTGCCGAGAACAACACCGCTTCGGATCAGAAATTCCCTTTTTCCGGAGCGGATCCGTATTCTCGTCAGGCCGACCAGGGCGGCCGGTAGGACGCCGAACCACAGCATGTGCCTGAACAGCGGCCAGGTCAGAAGCTCGGAGGCTTCGTTGGGGTCGGTTTCTAGGACATTGTGAATCATCGATTTGTCGATGACCACGCCGTAAGTCGCGGCGAAATAGCTGATGGCGGCCGTGAGCACCAACAGGGTGATCAGGAATGGCTTGAAGACCGGACGGAAAGCGAACAAGGAGATGAGAACGTTCAGCAGCAGAATGAAAACCGTGGCCACGGCGAGCAAGAAAGTCCAGTTTTCGAAGGAATCCAGGCCGAGCCGGGAGATGAACAGGTTCCAGAAAAGACGATTGTCCGCCAGGGCAATGAACAGGGCGGCGGTGAACGATACCGTGCTCGTGCTGAGCGATGGACGCTGAAATTTGCCTGCGAGGAAAGGATGCATGCCTGCGACTCCCTATGCTGGAAATGCAGGCATCTTAGAAATTCCGGCGTCGCGGAAAAGTGAAGAAAAGATCAAAAAAACGTCAAAAGTTGCAGTTTATGCGAGATTGACCCTGAAACAACACCCTCGCGGCTGATTTTGCTCAAGAGCAACCGTCCAATGTTCCCGTTCGCAGATGCGCTGCACCAAGGATAACCCCAGGCCCAGACCTTCGCGTGGGGAATCCGGGCCGCGGTAATAGGGTTGAAAGACCTTTTGCATTTCATCTGCCGCAATTCCCGACCCGGTGTCCCGGACCTCAAAGCCCCCGGTTTTCAAGGCCAGGAAGATGTCACCTCCGGCCGTGTGATAGACGGCGTTGCGAACCAGGTTGTCCATGACCGTGCGCAGCAATACGGCAGGATACAAGGGTTCCCTTTGCGCCGGACTTCCTGTCTCCTCAAGAAGCAGCAGGCGATTGCCCTTGCGCATCGCCATCCGTTCCCAGTTTGGAAATTCTTCTTGAACGACGGCCTTCAGGGTGGCCGTTTCCGTTTGATTGTCCTTGCCTCGGGCGAGGGCCAAAAACGCCTCGATGAGCGACTTTATATCCTTCACTGCGCGCCGAATAGCTTCGATTTTCTGCCGGGAGTGATCGTC
Organism: Desulfuromonas sp. CSMB_57; assembly: GCF_020194955.2. Lineage (GTDB taxonomy): Bacteria > Desulfobacterota > Desulfuromonadia > Desulfuromonadales > Syntrophotaleaceae > JAFCIY02. The sequence continues at coordinate 87,141 of NZ_JAFCIY020000019.1, forward strand.
CAGTTCCTTTCCGGCAGCCAGGACCTCGCAGGTGCTTTGAATGACCATGAGGGGCGTGCGCAATTCATGACTGACATCGCTGGTAAACAGCGCTTCCCGGACCAGGGCCTGGTGCAGTCCGATGAAGGTTGCATCGAAAGCTTTGGCCAGGGCGCCCACCTCGTCATCGGCATACTCCGAAGCCAGAGAAGGCGGCACGGACTGCAGATCTTCCCGAAGGGCCACTTGTTCCGTCAATTTTCGCATCGGAGCGATAACCTGCCTGACCATGACCACGCCGATCACCAGCGAGGCGACTACAGATAGAACGAACCCCCCGCCAACTACTCTTTTCAGAAGAATTTCCGCCTTTTCGAAGTCCGTCTGGTCCTTGACCAAAAAATAGGATGTAGTTCCCTCCACTTGGTGAAAGACGTGATAGGCGCTGTCGCTTTCCTTCAGAACAATTTCTGTGTAACCCTCCGGGATGGCACACAGATATTCCGGCAGGTCTGGGCCGGCAGGGAAAAAGGCTTCTCCCTCATCCAGGCGCAGTTCCCGACCCTTCCTGTAATCCTCAAGGAGCCGTGAGAAATCCTTCTGTAATTCGTTCGTGACGAGGTTTTCTTCGACAAAGTCAATGGTGGTTATGAGGCCGACAGCGAAGAGGCCGCTCACGATGCCGGTGAGCAGGACAAAAGACAGGATGATGCGTTGCGAAAGCCGAAGATTAAACTTCATCGGCGTCTTCTTTGAAGGCTTTGAGGCAGTAGCCGATGCCATGAACCGTGTGGAGCAGCGGCGTGTCGAAATGCTTGTCGATGGTGTGGCGCAACAGGTGGATATGACTGCGCAGGCTGTCGCTGTCCGGGACATCGTCGCCCCAAAGGATGCCTTGGAGAACCTCGCGCCGAACAACATGAGGGCTGCTTTTCATCAGCCTCTCGAGCAGTTTCAGTCCGATGGGACTTAGTTTCAGGTTCCTTCCCTGCCGGGTGACCTGCAGGGTATCGAGGTCGTAAAGCAAATCGGCGACCTGCAGTCGGTTGCCCTGGAAAGGCTGGCTGCGACGCAGCACTGCTTCCACCCGGGCGTGAAGTTCGGGTAACGAAAATGGCTTGACCAGATAGTCGTCCGATCCGGCCTTGAAGCCGGCCAATTTGTCTTCAAGACTGTCACGCGCCGTCAGAAAGATTACCGGGGTGTGAATTCCTGCTTCCTGGCGCAGTTTTCGGCAGAGAGTCAAACCGTCCATACCTGGAAGCATGATGTCAAGGATGATCAGGTCGAATTCGAGAGTGACCGCTAAATGCAGGCCGCCTAGCCCATTTTGGGCGCAGTCCACCGTAAAGCCTTGCAGTTGAAGATAATCTGCAATATTTTGGAGGATTTCTTCCTGATCCTCAATGACCAAAATTCGCATGGCGTTATCAGGAATGATGGAGGTAAATACAAGTATATTCTCGGGGCATGATATCACCCTTCGGTCTGCAAGGCGAATATTTAGTCCAGGGCGGGGTTATTGAACCCTTGGCCCGGCCCAACCAGTTCGACTTGAAAAGCATGGGCCTTTTGGACATCGCCTTTACGGATGTCTACTTCCTGCCGCACTTCAACAAGCCCTTCAATTTTATCCTGACCGCCATCCTGAAGGTGGTCGGCCTGGATTATGAGGCGGTGAAGAAAAGGGTTTAGGGTGATTTGTTGTCGGACGATCACCATCAGCTCAAAAACCGGGACGGCGGACCGCCTAAGCGGTCCGCCGTTTTAGCCTCAGCAGCAGGCACAATACCAGCCGGAGAACTGCGGCAGGAAGACGTTGTCGATGACGTGAATGATGCCGTTGCTGCATTGGATATCCTTGCGGGTGACGCCGGCATTGTCAATGCGGTTGACGCCGTTTTCCATGTGGACGGTCAGGTGTTTGCCGTTGAGGGTGTCGATATTTTCCGTTTTATCCACATCGGCCCAGGCCAGGTTGCCCGTCACCACATGGTAGGTAAGGATTCCGGAGAGTTTGTCCCGGTCGGCCAGGATTTCTTCGACGTTAATCTTGGTGCAGGCCTGGTCGTCGGGGGCGAACAGGGTCAGGGATTCCGACCCCGCCAGTTTCTCCAGCAGGCCGGCCTGGTTCAGGCAGTGCAGCAGGGTTTCGAAATTTCCGTCCTCGCGTAGGGTGGTCAGAATGTCTTTCATGGGTATCTCCTGCGGTTGGCAAATGATGACCTTGTTTGTCAACTATTATACCACATCGCAGGAATCGGAAAAGGAGGGTCAGGTTGCCAGCTTGGCGCGCATTTTGGCAAAAAAGTCTTCCGCCATGCGATCCTGAGCCTGGTCGTCGGCCGCCGGCAGGGCGTCGCTGTCATGGCGCTTTAACACCTCGGCGGGAATCTCCTCCAGGAAGCGACTGCCCGTGCGAGGCTGCATGACCCCGTATTTGCGGCGGCGGGCCGCTCCCAGCAGGGTGAGTTTGCGTTGCGCCCGGGTGATGCCGACGTAGCACAGGCGCCGCTCCTCCTCGAGATCGAAGCCTTCGCTCAAGGTCTTTTTGTGGGGCAACAGATCCTCTTCCATGCCGACCAGAAACACCTGCTTGAATTCCAGGCCCTTGCTGGAGTGCAGGCTCATGAGCACCACCGCATCCCGCTGCAGCTTGCTTTCCTTGTCCTGACGCGGCGGCTCGTCCTGATCGAGCAGGGAAACCTTGTCAAGGAAACCTTCCAGGCTGGCCTGGGCCTCGCGGTCTTCATAGGAAGCCATGGCGTTGACGACTTCGGCGACGTAGGACAGGCGTCGTCGCGCCCGGTCCGGATCCTGGGCGGTGCGCAGCAATTCATCCTCGTATTTCAGCTCTTCGATGAGTTCCCGCCCGGTGGCGCTCAGGCTGCCGACCCGGAAGCGGTGGCGGAAGGAGTCCAGCAACTGCACGAACCCGGTGATGGCCGCCTGGGCCTTGTCCCCCAGTTCCGGCACCTCGGCGGGATTTTTCAGGACCTCCCAGAGGGGCAGCCGGAGTTCCGCCGAATGACGGATCAGGCGATCGGCGGTGGTGTCGCCGATGCCCCGGCGGGGCACGTTGAGGATGCGCAACAGGTTGACCTCGTCGCTCGGGTTGAGCAGCACCCGCAGGTAGGCAAGGATGTCCTTGACCTCCTTGCGGTCGAAAAACTGCTGACCGCCGATGAGCACGTAGGGGATGTTCTGATAGCGCAGCTGTTCCTCGAAGGGTCGCGACTGGGCATTGGTGCGAAACAGGATGGCGAAATCCCGATAGCCGAGGCCGTCGCGGAAGCAATCGGTCAGGATCCGGTCCACCACGGTACGGGCCTCGTCTTCATCGTCGGCGCAGAGGATGTAGTCGATGGCAACTCCGGGACCGTCGGCGGTCCACAGGGCCTTGGCCTTGCGCTTGCGGTTATGGCGGATGACGGCGTTGGCCGCCGTCAGGATGTTGCCGCTGGAGCGGTAGTTTTGTTCCAGTCGGATCACCCGGGTACCGGGGAAATCCTTTTCGAAATTAAGGATATTGCCGAGATCGGCGCCGCGCCAGCCGTAGATGGACTGGTCGTCGTCGCCGACCACGCAGAGGTTGCGGTGGCCGTCGGCGAGCAGGCGCAGCAGGGTGTATTGGGCGGTGTTGGTGTCCTGGTATTCATCCACCATCAGGTAACGGAAGCGCTGCCGGTATTTTTCCAGCACTGCGGGATGCTCTCGCAGCAGGCGCACGCCCAGCAGGATGAGATCGTCGAAATCAAGGGCGTTGAAGGCCTTGAGGGCCCGCTGGTAGCGGGCATAAATACCGGCCAGGGCCGCCACCGCCGGATCCCCCTGGCCGGGGGTGATCTGATCGGCGGCAAGCAGCCGGTTTTTGGCGTCGGAGATGAGCCACAACATGCGCTCCGCATCGAGCCGCTGCTCGCCGCCCAGTTCCTGGATCAGATCGCGCATCAGGCGCAGTTGATCGGCGCTGCCGTAAATGGAGAAGTTTTTCTTGTAGCCGAGCCGTTCGATATCTTCCTTGAGCATGCGGACGCACAGGGCGTGGAAGGTGGCGATGGTCAGGCCTTTGGTTCGGCGTCGGCCGGCCATGTCCTCCACGCGCTGGCGCATTTCGCGGGCGGCCTTGTTGGTGAAGGTCACCGCTAGAATCTGCTCCGGGGCGACTTGGCAGGTCTCCAGCAGAAAGACGATGCGGGTGGTGATGACGCGGGTCTTGCCCGAGCCGGCGCCGGCCAGCAGCAGCAGCGGTCCGTCCGTGTGTCGCACCGCTTCGATCTGTTGGGGGTTGAGCGAGGCAAGGTCCATGGTGCCGAGATAATGGCTGGTTGGGTCAATGGGCAACGGAGATAGGGCCGAGGGGGGAACATAGCACAGTGCATTGACCGGGACAAGGGGGCGCCGGACGGCTTCCAGCCAGAATTTTGACCAATTTTCCCTCTTGATTTCTGTGACGGGTTCGGTTATGTTCCGCGGATGTTTAAAACCGCCGTTATCCTTTTCAGTATTCTTTGGGCTTCACTGTTGCTGGTCTCCTGGAGTGGTGGGGATCAGACCGTCGTGGCGCCCAAGGCCGAGTTTGTGGACCGCTAGGGCGTCTTCGCCCTGCTTGTTCCCTTCTCCCAGTCTTACCCGCCGGCAGAGCCTTGGCGAGTGCCGGGTACGTGTCTGCTTTGTAATCTTTAAAAATTTTTTATCCTCATTAAAAACGGCAGCCCTGATGGCTGTTGCGGAGCGCCATTTCGTTTTCGATGGCGTTGAGCACCTCCCATTTATCCAGGGACCAGAGGGGTGCCAGCAGCCGTTGGCGTGGCCCGTCGCCGGTGAGCCGGTGGATCAGGGTGGTCGCCGGCAGGCGTTCCAAGACATCCGCCACCAGTTGGATGTATGCGTCTCGCTGCAGAACGGGGACCTCCCCCCGGCGATACAGATCGCCTAAAGCCGTTCCTTCCAATATGTGCAGCAGGTGCAGTTTGACACCGTCCACCTGCAGGCGGGCCATTTCCGCAACCGTGTCCAGCATGTCGGCATGGCTCTCCCCGGGGAGGCCGAGAATCAGGTGCACGCAGACCCGCAGGCCGCGCTCCTTGGCCGCCTGGTAGGCTGCCAGGAAGGCGGCGTAGTCGTGCCCGCGCCGCAGGCGGGCCAGAGTGCGATCGTGGCAGCTCTGCAGGCCCAATTCCAGCCAGAAATAGGTGCGCCGGTGATACTCGGCCAGCAGGTCGAGGACCGGCGGCGGCAGGCAGTCGGGGCGCGTGCCGACCGCCAGGCCGACCATCCCGGTGACGTCGAGGGCTTCGTCGTACCGGGCGCGCAGCAGTTCCGGTGCTCCCCAAGTGTTGGAAAAGGGTTGAAAATAGGCCAGAAAGTGCTTGGCCTTATATTTGCGGGTCATGATCTCCTTGCCGGCCTCAAGCTGCTCCGCAATCGACAGGTGGCGTTCGATGCCGACCGCTCCGGAGCCGTCCGGATCGCAGAACAGGCAGCCCGCTTCGTGGCGGGTGCCGCCGCGATTGGGGCAGGAAAAGCCCGCATCCACGGAAATCTTGTGTACCCGTCCGCCGAAGCGTTGTTTGAGATGTGCGGAAAAGGAATGGTAAGGTTTTTCACTCATGGACCGACTATGCCACGTTCCACCGGCGGTGACAAGCAGCCGGTCCTGGTCGCCGCGGTCCGGCATTGAAATCACCTTGGGGCCTGCTATAATCTGCAGGCATTTCCGCATCAGACAACCTTGCCCTCCTGGGGCGTGACGGCGACACCGCCCGGGGCTGGTTTTCCACACTGCACGTCGGCTGGACTGAAAGGAATCTGCCTACATATAATTCGAATTGGATGGGGAGCAGGCCTGGCCGCTGGTGCGGGCAGTCCTTTTTTGCGCACTTTTCGAGGGAGATGTCCCATGGCGAAATTGCTGATTGTCGATGATGAGCAGGATATCCGCTATCTGTATTCCTGTGAGCTGGAAGAGGCCGGTTATGAAGTCCGTACCGCCGGCTCCGGCAGCGAGGTGGCCGCCCGGCTGCAGGAGGAACAGTTCGATCTGGTTTTGCTGGACGTGCAGATCGGCGGCGAGAACGGCCTCGAAATCCTGCAGAACATCATCGGCCGGCAGAAGGATCTGCCGGTTATTTTATGTACGGCCTTCAGTTGCTACAAGGAGGATTTTTCCTCTTGGCTGGCCGATGGCTATGTAGTCAAAAGCTCCGATCTGACGGAATTAAAACAGGAGGTGGCACGGGTGCTGGCCAAGAAAGCGCAGACGGGTAAAACCGCCGAGGGGGCCCAATGAAGGCTGTCATCATGGCCGGCGGGTTCGGCACCCGCATGCAACCGTTGACCATCAATCTGCCCAAGCCCATGGTGCCGCTGCTCAATCGGCCCATCATGGCCCACATCACCGGTCTTTTGAAGCGCCACGGCATCTCCGAACTGGTGCTGTTGCTGTATCACCAGCCGGAGATTATCAAGAACTATTTCGGTGACGGCAGTGAATTCGGCGTGCGTATCACCTATGTCACCCCGTTGGAGGATTTCGGTACGGCCGGGGCCGTCAAGGCGGCGGCGGAATATCTGCAGGAGCGCTTCCTGGTCATCAGCGGCGACCTGCTGACCGATTTCGATCTCTCCGCCGTGGTGCGGTTCCATGAACAGCAAAACGCTCTGGCGACCATTACCCTGACCACGGTGACGGATCCCCTGCAATTCGGCGTGGTCATCACCGATCGCGAAGGACGCATCACCAAGTTCCTGGAAAAACCGGGTTGGGGCGAGGTGTTTTCCGATACCATCAATACCGGCATTTATGTGCTCGAACCCGAGGTGCTGGATAGAATTCCAGAGGATACCAACCGTGACTGGTCGAAGGACATCTTTCCCGGCCTGCTGGCCGAAGGCGCCGCCCTCTACGGTTGCCGGCAAAGCGGCTATTGGGCGGATATCGGCAACACGGAGGCCTATCTCGAAACCTGCCGGGACATCTTTGCCGGTCGGGTAGCCGTCGAACTGGGGGAGCCGGTTGCCGGGCGCGGCGGTGCCCGCGTTTTTCTTGGCGCCGACACCCTGGTTGCGGCGGAGCAGCTGGCGCGCATGGAAGGCATGGTGGTGGTGGGGGACAACACCCAGGTGGTCGGCGGCGCCCGGCTTAAGAACTGCATCATCGGCCGTAACTGTGTTATCGAGGATGACGCGGAGTTGGTGGACTGCGTCCTGTGGGATAACGTCTATGTCAAGCCCGGCTGTCGACTTACCGGGGCCGTGGTGGGCAGCCGGGTGCGGCTGGGACGGGGAGTCACGGCGGAAGAAGGCACCGTCATCGGCGATGAAACGAACATCGGCGACGAGGCGCTGCTGCGCCAACATGTCAAGATCTGGCCGGGCAAATCCATCGAAAACGGCTCTATTGTCTCCGCCAATCTCATCTGGGGCGACAAATGGCGCAAGACCCTTTTTGAAGGGGCGACGGTGCGAGGCCTGACCAATGTCGAGCTGTCTCCGGAATTCTGCGCCAAGCTCGGCGCGGCCTACGGCTCGACGCTGCCGCGCGGCTCCTTTATTCTGTCGGCGCGCGACGGCGTTCGGTCTTCGCGGATGCTGAAGCGCTCCTTTATCGGGGGACTGCTGTCGGCCGGCATCAACGTGCGCGATCTGAAGCAGTCCGCACTGCCCATGATGCGCTACAAGCTGAGTACCTTCGGCGAGGTTGGCGGGGTGCATTTCCGCCAGGCCGAGGACGACCCGGTGGCGACGGAAATCATTTTCTACGATGCCGACGGTCTGGAATTGTCATCGTCCATGGCCAAGGGAATCGAACGGTTGTTTTTCAAGGAAAATTTTCGGCGAGTCCATTACGCCGAGCCGGGCGAAATCCGTGAATTGCCGCAACTGGCGGATTTTTACCGGGAGGGTTTCCTGCGGGCCCTGGATGTCGACCGGTTGCGTCGTCAGGCACCCAAAGTGGTGGTGGACCTGAATCATTCCCCGGCCGGCGAGTTGCTGCCGGGTTTGCTCAACAGCCTGGGCTGCGAGGCCATCGAGCTCAATTCCAACGTCGATACCGGCACCATCGGTCAGTCTCCCGAACGGGCGGCCCGGGCCATGGAGCAATTGGCCCGGATTGTCCCGACCCTGGAGATGACGGCGGGCTTCTGGCTGGGCCCCTCGGGTGAAGAACTGCGTATCGTCGACGAAACCGGCGTGGTGCTGTCCCGGGTCGAAGCCCTTGCCGTGGTGGCGGCGCTGGCCTGCCGGACTGCCGGCGGCGGCAGCCTGGTCCTGCCGGTGGCGGCGCCGCGGGTAGTGGAAAGGGTGGCCCGTGAGTGGGGCGTTACCGTCAGGGTCACCAAGAACGATCCGCGAGCCTTGCTCGAAGTCGCCGCGGAGCGGCAGGTGCTGTTGGCGGCCACCTTGGACGGTCGGTTTGCCTTTCCCGCTTTCCAGGCCCATTTCGATGGATTGTTTACGGCGGCGAAAATTCTGGAAATGCTGGCCGGCAGCGGCCAGACCCTGTCCGGCCTGCGTCGCAATCTGCCGGCGCGGGCCTATCGCCAGCAGCAGTTGCCCTGCCCCTGGGACCTGAAGGGCGGCCTGATGCGTAAGATGAGCGAACATTCCGTCGACCTCGAAGCCTCCTTCATCGATGGGGTGAAGGTTCATTTCGATGAAGACTGGGTACTGCTGCTGCCCGATCAATTCCGCCCCGTGGTGCATATCGTAGCCGACTGTACGGATGCCGCGCGGGCCGACCGCCTGCTCGAAGAATATCGCGAGCGGGTGGATGGCTGGAAAAAGGAGTTGTTGCAGGCTTGATGGGCGACGAGAGCAGAACGATGCAGCCTCTTAAGGTAGCCATAATTTGGCACATGCACCAGCCCGACTACCGGGATCCCGCGACCGGGCAAGCCCTGCTGCCCTGGGTTTACCTGCATGCCGTCAAGGATTACGGAGAGATGCTGGCCACGGCCCGGGAAATTCCCGGCGTCCGCCTGACTTTCAACCTGGTGCCGATTCTGCTGGACCAGCTCGCTGCCTATGGCCGGGGCGAGTTGTCCGATCGCTGGCTGGACACGGCGCGCCGGGATCCGAAGGACATGGATGTCCAGGAACGGACCTTTCTCGTCGACTCTTTTTTTTCGGTGCATGGCGAGCGCCACATTCAGCCCTATGCCCGTTTTCGCGAACTGGCCGCCCTCAAGGAAGCCGGCGGCCGTCGGGCGGCCGAAGGTTTCGGCATTCAGGACCTGCGCGACCTGCAGGTTTGGTTTCTGCTGTCCTGGGCGGGGCATCACGCCCGCCGGGAGCATCGGCTCATCGAACGCCTGGTGGCCAAGGGCAGGGGCTTCACCGAACCGGACAAGGGCGCCTTGCTGAAGCTTTACGATCGGCTGGTGGCCGAGGTCCTGGCTGCCTATCGGGCGGCAGAAGCCAGCGGCAAGGTGGAACTGTCCATTACCCCTTACGCGCACCCCATCCTGCCGCTGCTGTGCGACACGGCCGTCGCCGCCCGGGCGCGCAGCGGCGTCCAGCTTCCGCAAATCCCCTTTGTGCATCCCGAGGATGCCCGCACCCATCTGCGTTTTTCCGCACGCTGCGCCGAACAGCATCTCGGCGTCGGCCGGCGTGGGGTCTGGCCGGCGGAAGGCGCCGTCAGTGAAGTCGCGGTTCGCCTGATGGCCGAAGAGGGTGCCCTGTGGGCCGCCTCCGATGAGGAAATCCTGGCCCGCAGCCTGACCGATGGTCTGCAGGATCGTCGCCGTCTCTACCGCCCCTATGAATACGCCGGTCTGCCGCTGTTGTTTCGGGACCGGGCTCTGTCGGACCGCATCGGTTTTGCCTATGCCCGGTGGCCGGCCGCCGAAGCCGCCGCCGATCTCCTGGATCGCCTGCAGGCTATTGCTCGCCAGGCTCCGGGCGGGATGGTGACCCTGATCCTGGATGGGGAAAACTGCTGGGAGCGCTACGAAGACAACGGCTATCCGTTTCTGAAAGCCTTGTATCAGGGTCTGTTGGATGCGCCCGAGTTGGCCATGGTGACGGTCAGTGAGGGACTTGCCGACCTGCCGTTGGAGCCGCTGTCGCGATTGAGCCCCGGCTCCTGGATTAACGGCGATTTCGATATCTGGATCGGCCACGACGAAGAAAATCGGGCCTGGGAACTGCTGGCCGCCGCCCGGCAGGCGGCCCTCGAAGCCGGCGGCCTGGATGGCAATCCGTCGGCGGCTCTGGAACACTTGCTGCATGCTGAAGGCAGCGACTGGTTCTGGTGGTTCGGCGAGCACCACCGAACGGAACAGGCGGACACCTTTGACCGCCTGTTCCGGCATCATCTCCAGGCGGTTTACCAGGCCAGCGGGCAGCCGGTGCCGGCCGAACTGCTGGTGCCGATCAAGGCACCGCAGCGCCGCAGCCGCGTGGTGGAGCCGGCCGCCCTGATTTCCCCGGAGATCGATGGGCGTATCACGGACTATTTTGAATGGCTGCTGGCCGGATCCGTGGAATTGGCCGGCGGCAGCGCCATGCATGATGCCAGTTGCGAGATGACCGGACTTTGGTTCGGCTACGATGAGTACTATTTTTATCTGCGGTTCGATTTTCGCCGTTGCCTGGTCAAGCTCGCCGGAACCTCCGGTCAGTTGGAAGTACGCCTGGACGCCGGCGAGGAGTGGCTGGCAACCCTGCCGATAGGCGGTCAACCGTTGATCCTCCAGCGGCCCTCCGACGGGTTCCGGGCCGATGGCGGGTTGGGGGCGGTTGCCGCGATAGCCGAATTGGCCGTGCCCCTGCAATTGCTCGGGCTGCAGCCAGGCGCGCAGTTGGAACTGTCCTGGCGGCTGCTGGATGAAGGTCGCCAACTGGCCAGCTGGCCGGTGGATGGAGCAATATTGCTGAATTATCTGGGCGCCGGGCTGGAAGATCTGCAATGGCCGGTTTGACGCCGATGCGTTGCCTCCGTCGCGAAAAGGAGTAAAGGGGAATGTCGCAGTTGCGCTGGGATCCTTTGAAACTGCACTGGGTGATAATGGCCGATGAGCAGAGCCGCAAACCCCGTGATTTTTTTACTGAGTGGCGCACCGTTACGACAACGTTGTGTCCTTTCTGCTATGGCCAGGAAGGCCGCACCCCGGCCGAGGTGTATGCCCTTCGTCCGGATGGCAGTCCGCCCAACCAGCCGGGCTGGCGGGTCCGGGTCATTCCCAACAAATATCCGTTGCTGCGCATCGAGGGCGAGTTGGCGCCGCGCGGTGTGGGTCTTTATGATGTGCTCAACGGCATCGGCGCCCACGAGGTGATCATCGAAACCCCGGATCATCAGCGCCACCCGGCGGATTTTCGAGCCATGGAACTGGCCGATGTGTTTCGGGCCTTTCGGGCGCGGATCATGGATCTGCGCCGGGACGGACGGTTTCGCTACATCATGCCCTTCAAGAATCACGGGCTGGAAGCCGGCGCGACCATCCCCCATGCTCATTCCCAACTGCTGGCCCTGCCCGTCATTCCCCCTCGCATGCGCCAGACCCTGCATGCCTGCCGGGAGTTTTTTCATCGCAAAGAGCGCTGTCTGCTCTGTGATTTGCTGGAGCAGGAACTCGCCGATGGCCGGCGCATCATTCATGCCGACCGCGACTTTGTCGCTCTGGCCCCTTTCGCCAGCCGCCATCCCTTCGAAGTGCTGATTGCACCGCGTCGCCACGGCCATGACTTCTGCCAGGCCACGGACGCGGTGTTGCTGGCCCTCGGCGAGGTCCTGCGGGAGGTACTGCGCCGGCAGCGGTCGGTGCTGCGCGATCCGCCTTTCAACCTGGTTTTGCATACCTCCCCGACCGCCGTGCCGCGCCCGGGGCGACCGGATCTTTGGCACTCCCTGGCCCAGGACTTTCACTGGCACCTGGAACTGGTGCCATGTCTGGCCCGGCCGGCCGGATTTGAATGGAGCAGCGACTTTTTCATCAATCCCACGCCCCCCGAAGACGCCGCCCGCTTTTTGCGCGAGGCGGAGATCTCGGCGGGCGTCTGAACGGGAAACGGAACCTCAGGCATGGCCGGCGTAATGACTCCTGATTTAAGCTCGAGAAGCGGAATGGAACCTTATTTCACCCTCTCGGTCCAGTTTTCGGCTCGCTCGCGGCAGATCCTGGAACTGCCCGGACCCGGCAGCGGGCCGCAACCCGCCCCGCGGCTCTTTCGTTTGCGCCAGGTTGCGTCGCGGTTGCAGGCCGCACGGCCCGAACTGCCCGACTGTGCGGTGGATCTGGAGCTGCTGGCCCTGCTGAACGAGGCTCTGCGGGCGGTTGCCGACCGGTTTCTGGCTGCCCGGCACTGCCGTGTGGAGGCCTCCGGTCTGGCTCTCGACGGTGGTACCGTGACCCTGCCCGGTTTCGACGCGGTGCTGTCTTCCTTCGTCCGGCTTTTTCCGGCCGATGCCGTCCTGCGGGGACTGGCGCCCGAAATCCTGCTCGCCATGCCGCGCGGGCGCCGGCTGGCCTTGCTGGAATTGCCCCTGCTGTTGCTGCAGAACGGCAATCCGGCGGCCCGCCGCCTGCGGCCCTTGTTCGACGATGCCGAACTGCAGGAAAAAGTCGGTTATCGAAGTCTGGTGACCGAGCTGGATCGGGTGCTGCTGCCCCCGACCGGCACGGACTGGCCGTCGGCCTCGCTGCTGGAACTGCTCGGACGGCCCCTGGCGGCCGCACCCGACAGCCTGGCGCAACAGCTGGCCTACGTGCGTCGCCACTGGCGGCAATGGCTGCCGCCCGAACTGCTGGATGCCATCGCCGTCGGCATGGCTGTGCTGGCCGAACAGAACCGGCCGCGCGGTTTCGGACCGGGGCCGTCCCTGGCGCCCCATCTGGGATACGGCCCCGGGGATGCGCCGCGATTTTCGGCGGATCAGGCCTGGATGCCCAACGTGGTCCTCATTGCCAAATCGATTTACGTCTGGCTCGATCAGTTGACCCGCATCTACCGGCGCCCGGTTCGCAGCCTGGCGGCGATTCCCGAAGCGGAGCTCGACCTGCTGGCCCGGCGGGGTTTTACCGCCCTCTGGCCCATCGGAATCTGGGAACGTTCCCCGGCTTCCCGACGCGTCAAACAGTTGCGCGGCAATCCCGATGCCATGGCCTCGGCCTATGCCCTGTTCGATTACCAGGTGGCCGAGGATCTCGGCGGGTGGGCGGAACTGGAACAGTTGTGCGAACGCTGCCGGCAGCGGGGCATCCGCCTGGCCTGCGACGTGGTGCCCAACCATACGGGCATCGATTCCCGTTGGATGCAGGAGCATCCCGACTGGTTCGTGCAATTGTCCTATCCGCCTTATCCCGGCTATTGCTTCAGCGGACCGGATCTTTCCCCGAATCCGGATCTCGGCCTGTTTCTCGAGGACGGCTATTGGGATCACAGCGATGCCGCCGTGGTTTTCAAGCATCTGGATCGACGTACCGGCCAGGAGCGCTACATCTACCACGGCAACGACGGCACCCACCTGCCCTGGAACGACACCGCGCAGCTCAATTTTCTGCTGCCTGAAGTGCGCGAAGCCATGATCCAGACCATTCTCCGGGTTGCGCGCAGCATGCCCATCATCCGCTTCGATGCCGCCATGACCCTGGTGCGCAAGCACTTTCAAAGGCTCTGGTTCCCTCTTCCCGGTGGCGGCGCCGGCGTGCCTTCCCGGGCCGAGCATTGGATGAGTCGGGAGGAATTCGAACGTCTGCTGCCCAGGGAGTTCTGGCGCGAGGTGGTGGACCGGGTCGCGGCGGAAGCGCCGGATACCCTGTTGCTGGCGGAGGCCTTTTGGCTCATGGAGGGGTTTTTCGTCGGCACCCTGGGCATGCACCGGGTCTACAACAGCGCCTTCATGAACATGCTGAAGCGGGAAGAAAATGAAAAATACCGCCAGCTGTTGAAAAGCACCCTGGCCGCCAGCCCGGAAACCCTCAAGCGCTTCGTCAATTTCATGAGCAATCCCGACGAGGCGACGGCAGTCGAGCAGTTCGGCAAGGGGGACAAATATTTTGCCGCTGCGGTGCTGTTGGCAACCATGCCGGGTCTGCCCATGTTCGGCCACGGCCAGATCGAAGGCTTCGAGGAAAAATACGGCATGGAATTTTCCCGCGCCCAGCGGGAGGAGGCCCTCGATGAAGGTTTTGCGGCCTACCATGAACATTTGATATGTCCCCTGCTGCACCAGCGCTATCTGTTCAGCGGCGTGGAGAATTTCGCCCTGTACGATTTCGTGGTCGAAGGCGGGGTGGATGAAGATGTGTTCTGCTACAGCAACCGGGTCGGCAGCGAGCGGGCCCTGGTCATCGTCCGCAATCGCTCCGGCAGCGGGTTCGGCCGCATTCACCAGGCTTGTCCCAAGGCCGGAGTCCTGACGGGCGCGGCGGAACCGACCGTTGCCCGCACCCTGGGCGAGGCCTTGGCCCTGAGCGGAGCGGACGGCGTCTTCTACCGCTTTCGTGATCTTGGCAGCGGCCTGGAGTACCTGCGCAGCGGGCAGGAATTGTGCACCGGGGGAATCACCCTGGCGGTCGGCGATTACCAGTACCTGGTCTTGCGCGACTTCGCGGAATTGCATGATGAGGACGGCACCTGGCGGCAACTCTGGCAGCATCTCGCCGGGCAGCCCGTTGCCGACCTGGAGCGGGAAGTGCAGCGACAGCGCCTGCGGCCCCTGTTGGTCCTGTTTCGGGACCTGCTGCGCCGCGGCCTGCCCCCGCGCGAAATAGAGGGCGAAGAGCAGGTTGCGCTGGAGGCCGGTCTCGCCGATTGGGCGCAATTGTTGGGTCAGGCCCGCGGTCCGGCCAATGCCTGGCGCGGTCTGTCCGCTGAGATCCTGGCGCAGTGGTCTATGGTGGAACCATGGATGGCCGCGGCCGAAACCGCAGAGCCGGACGAGACGCAGGTTGATGCGCTGTTGCCGGAGGCGCGTCTGGCCTCTTTGCTCTGGCCCCTGTTGCTGATACGGCAGGTGGCTTTGCGCGGCAACGTGCCGTCGGCCAGCCGGGCCCTCGACGGACTTCTGGATATGTTGCTGGAGGAAGGGCTTCGGCCCGGCTTGCCGCCGGCTACGGCTGAAGAGGATGCGGTCTGGCTGAAGCTGCTGTTGCGCTACGGTGGTGAGGGACAGGGCTGGCGCCAGGCTGCGCTGCACCTGACGGCCGACGAGGAACTGCGAACCTATCTGCAGATCCACCTCTATCAGAACCATGAATGGTTCAACCTGGAACGGTTGGCCTGGCTGGCAGCCGGGCTGGCCTGGTGCGAAATATTTGACGCTGCGCGACCGTCGACGCAGCGTTCCGCCGCCCATGTCGAAGACCTGCCGGCCATTCGCAAGCGGGTGGCATCGATCCTGGCCAAGGCGGAACAGGCCGGTTACCGGCTGGATAAATTTATGGCCCTCCAGTAATCTGGTCGGCCTGCAGCGGCAGGCCGTTGCAAACCCCTTTGGCACCCATTGCCGGGCGACCAAAAGCCGAGGGAGGAACCATCCATGAAGATTCTGCTGGTCGCATCCGAAGTGGTGCCCTTCGCCAAAACCGGCGGCCTTGCCGACGTGGCGGGCTCCCTGCCCCATGCCGTGGCCGAACTGGGGCACGAAGTGCGGGTTCTGATGCCGTTGTATCGTATCGTTCGACAGCGTGCCACCCACCTGCAGCCGCTGGCGGCGGAGGTTTCCGTAGCCATGGCGGGCCGCGTCTACACCGGGCGGATTTGGCAGGGCGAATTGGAGGGCCTGCCGGTCTATTTTCTCGACGCGCCGGAATTTTTCGATCGGCATGGTCTGTACGGCAACGAACATGGCGATTACGCCGACAATGCCCTGCGTTTCGGATTTCTGTGCCGGGCGGCCTTGGCGGCCCTGAAGGTCCTAGACTACCAGCCCGAAGTACTGCATCTCAACGATTGGCAGACCGGCTTGATTCCGGTGCTGTTGCGCACCGAATTGGCTGAAGATCCCTTCTATCGGGGGATGGCGACCCTGCTGACCATTCACAACCTCGGCTACCAGGGGTTGTTTCCGCCCGCAGCCCTGGCGGAGCTCGGTCTCGACCCGGCCCTGTTTTCCATGCATGCCATGGAGTACTACGGGAAGATCTCCTTTCTCAAAGGCGGTATCGTGTTTGCCGATCTGGTCAGCACCGTTTCGGAAACCTACTGCCAGGAAATCCAGACTCCGGCGCACGGCCACGGTTTCGATGGGATCCTGCGGCAACGGGCCGGGCATCTGCTGGGGATCGTCAACGGCATCGATACCCGACTCTGGGACCCCGGGCACGACAGCGTGCTGCCGGCGCACTACACGGCCACCGATCCGACGGGGAAGGGCAGCAACAAGCGGGCCTTGCAGCGCGGACTGGGTTTGACCTGCGATCCCGATGTGCCGATCCTGGCCATGGTTACCCGGTTGGCCACCCAGAAAGGGTTGGATCTGCTGGAAGCGGCCTGGAGCGGGCTGCTGGATCGCCATCTGCAGTTCGTGCTGCTGGGCAGCGGCGAGAAGATCCACGAGGAGTTTTTCACCGGCCAGCGCGGCCGCCATCCGGGCCGGGTGGCTATCTGTCTGGGCTTTGACGACGCCCTGTCGCGCCATATCTACGCCGGCAGCGATCTGTTTCTGATGCCCAGCCACTACGAGCCCTGTGGCCTGGGGCAACTTATCGCCCTGCGTTACGGTACCATCCCGGTGGTGCGTCGCACCGGCGGATTGGCCGATACGGTCCACGATCCCCTGGATAACGGGGAGCAGGCCAATGGTTTCTGTTTTCGGGAGCCGACCGGCCAGGCTCTGCTGGCGGCCCTGGATCGGGCCCTGGCCCATTTCGGCGATACTTCGGCCTGGCGGCAGATGGTGCGCCGCGCCATGAGCCAGGACTTTTCCTGGCGCCAGTCGGCCCGGCGCTACCTGGAGGTTTACCAGCTGGCCCGGCAGGTGCGAAATGGATGAGTCGTCTCCGGCGCCCGGCCGGGAGGAGCAGACCGCGGCCGTCGACCGGCTGACGGAGCAGTTTCCGGAATTGGAACAGTTGCGCCGGGATATAGCGCGTCAGATCCGGGACAATCAGCGTTTCCTGGCCGGATTGCTGGAAGAGGATGACGGGGCCGACGGCGAGGTCGACCCCGCAGAAGAGGAGTGCTGCGAAGAACTCTGACGGATATTTTCTTCCTCAACATCGGATTTGCGACTGGGCTAGTCTTCTTCCTTGACGCCCAGGCGGGACAGGTAAGCCTCCCATTCCACGGGCAGCAGGTGCTTTTTCTGGTTGTTGCATTCCTTGCAGGCCGGTACGCAGTTGCCGCGGGTACTGCGGCCGCCGCGAGCGATGGGCACCATGTGGTCCAAGGTCAGCTCGCGGGGCGGAACCCGATTGCCGCAGTAATGGCAGATTCCGGCGGCGATGCGGTTTTTCCACCATTGGCTGCGGCGCAACTCCCGTGCTTTCTCCCGTTCCTGTCGTTCCTGCTGCTCCGAGACTTCCGGCCATTCCATCATGTCGACCCCGCTGCTCAGGCCGCCTTGGACGGTGGTCCGAGGATCACGAAGCCCATCTGTCGGCCGGTGACGCCGCCATCGCGCCGGTAGGAGAAAAACAGTTCGCGGTGTTCGAAGGTGCACTCCTCGACCACGGCCGTCCGGCGCGGTTCGACCCCGGCCTGTTGCAGTTGCAGCTGGCAGCTGCGACCCAGATCCAGGCGCCAGCGGCCGAGGCTCTGTTCGCTGGCGATCTGTTCCCAGAAGCCGCTGCCCTGCCGGAAAGCATCCCGAACCGGTCGATCGACCTCATAATGCTGCGGGCCGATGCCCGGCCCCAGGGCGGCCTGGAGGGCTTCGGGCCGGGAACCGAAGGTCGCCTGCATGGCCTGCACCGTTTTTCCCAACAATCCTCCCGCCGCACCGCGCCAGCCCACGTGTATCACCGCCGCGACGTTCTGCACCGGATCGTGCAGCAGAACCGGGTAGCAGTCCGCTACCAGAATGCCGATCATGATGCCGGGTTGGTTGGTGATGATGGCATCGCATTCCACCGATTGAAAATGGGACAGGTCGTAGTTGGGCTGATCGACCACCAAAATATCAAGGCCATGGACCTGGCGCACGGTGAGTAACTGGTGGGGTTGCAACCCGAAGGCCCGCGCCAGGGTGGAGCGGTTGCCTTCCACGTTGTGCCGCGCATCATCCGTATGATAAGCCAGGTTGAGGGAATTGTAGGGCGGCCGACTGACGCCGCCGTTGCGGGTGGTGAATCCGGCCCGCAAGGTGTCGCCGGTGGCCCAGTCGGGCGCGAAATAGCTGATTTTTGCCTGACGAACGAGTTTCATAAAGTCTGTGCTTTCCGCGCGGACGGCCGACGATGGCGGCGGGCGCTTGCAGGGTCATTTCGACCAGACGACGGGCGCCTGGTGATATTTGGTGGTCAGATAGTCGAGCAGCACGGTCAAGTCCCGGGGCGGCGGTGAGCTGAATTCCAGGTAGCGGCCGGTCTCGGGATGGACAAATCCCAGCAGGCGGGCATGCAGGGCCTGGCGCCCCAGGTCCTGTACCAAGCGGCGCAATTGGTCATCGACCAGATTCTTGCAACGGCCGGCGCCGCCATAGACCGGATCGCCCACCAACGGATGCTGCTGTTCCGACAGATGGACCCGAATCTGGTGGGTGCGCCCGGTCTCCAAGGCCAGTTCGGCCAGAGTGAGCCGGTCGTCAACGAAACTGCGCAATACCTGCCAGTGGGTGACGGCGCGACGCCCGCTGCGGCAGGTGGTGCTCATTTTTTGGCGGTGCCGGGGGTGCCGGCCGATGGCCTGGTCGATAGTGCCGCGTTCCGTCGTCAGCAGGCCGTACAGCAGGGCCACGTAGCGCCGGTGAACGCTGTGATCCTTGAATTGTTGTGCCAGATGGCCATGGGCCAGGTCGGTTTTGGTGGCCACCATGACCCCGGATGTGTCCTTGTCCAGACGATGAACGATGCCCGGCCGCAGTGCGCCGCCGATGCCGGACAGATCCCGGCAGTGAAACAACAGGGCATTGACCAGGGTGTCCTGCTGATGCCCCGGCGCCGGATGCACCACCATCCCGGCCGGTTTGTCCACCACGATGAGATGGCGGTCCTCGTAAAGAATGCGGAGGGGGATGTCCTGGGAAACCGTAGCGACGGGGATGGGGTCCGGTACCGTGACCTGCAGGCTTTCTCCGCCGCGCAGTTTGACCCCGGCTTTGGCCGGTATGCCCTGCAGCAGCACGCCACCCTCGTCGATAAGCTTTTTCAGTTGCGAGCGGCTCAAATCGGGCAGTTGGTCGGCCAGAAACCGGTCCAACCGCTCCGGTGCCCGGCCGCGGTCGAAGGTGATGTGACGGACCGGCTCCATTTACCAGATGGGGCTTTTGATACGGCCGGCCTGCTTGATCATGACATCGACGATGGCCCGGTTGAAAAGCGTCTCGCGGTTGGCGATATCGGTGGAAACCCGCGCCAGAAAGTGATCCAGCCCCTCCTGAAGCTCATCGTTCAGCAGATCGAAGATGTTGTCGTGTTCGATGCCCTCCTGAACCTTGTTCTGATTGTATAGGGCGATATCTGAGACAATGGCGCGCGCCAGGCGAAAGGCGAGCTGCGGGTTGTCGACGATTCGTGCCATGAGAACCTCCCGAATTACTGCTGTCTGGAGCTCGGCCGGCGGCCGTATGGATGCTCCTGTAAGGGCCTCCCCGGTGCCAAACCGTCAGGAGGCGGGAAACGCCAGATAAAGAATGGAGTCGCCGCGCCGCAGCAGCAGGCGAACGTACCGAGCCTGGTTGACGGCTTCCAGCGCCACTTCAAAGCTGGTCGCATCGGTGATGTCGACATCATTGATGGCCAGCAACAGGTCGCCGCGTCGCACCCCTGCCGCGGCTGCCATGGATTTGGGCGCCACCGCCGTAACCAGCACCCCGGCACCGGACTCCACCGGCGCCATGGTCAGGCCCAGGGCCTGCCGTTCCTCTCCCGAAGCGATGGCTGCGCGGGGACCCTTTTTCTCCTGGGCGGCGATGGTGACCGGCAGAGTCAGCCGGCGGTTGTTGCGCAGGACCTCCAGTTGTGACTGCTCGCCGGCCGGTGCACTGGCGACCAACAGTTGCAAATCGCGCACGTTACGAAGAGCCTTGCCGTTGAAGGACAGCAGGATATCGCCGCGCTGCAGGCCGGCCCGCGCCGCCGGAGACTCGGGTGCAACCTGGATGACCAGGGCGCCGGTGGCCCGATCCAGGCCGAAGGAGCGGGCCAGATCCGGGGTCAGGTTCTGCAGGGTGACGCCCAGCCAGCCGCGAATCACTTCGCCCCGCTCAATCAGCTGGTTGGCAATGACCCGGGCCAGGTTGATGGGAATGGCGAAGCCGATGCCCTGGCCGGCGGCGACGATGGCCGTATTGATGCCGATGACTTCGCCAAAGATATTGAGCAGCGGGCCGCCCGAGTTGCCGGGGTTGATGGAGGCATCGGTCTGGATGAAGTCCTCGAAATCCTTGATGTTGATGTCATTGCGGCCGGTTGCGGAAATAACACCGACGGTTAGGGTGCGGTCGAGACCGAAGGGGTTGCCGATGGCCAGGGCCCATTGCCCGACCTTGAGATTGTCGGAATCGCCGAGCACGGTCACCGGCAGCGGATCCTCGCTTTCAATTTTCAGCACCGCCACGTCGGTGCGCGGATCGGCGCCTACCAGTCGGCCGACATATTCGCGATTGTCGGACAGTTTGACCTTGATCTCCTCGGCGCCCTTGACCACATGTTCGTTGGTCAGGATGTAGCCGTCGGTGGTGATGAGGAATCCGGACCCCATGCTCTGGGCGCGGCGTCGAGGTTGGACTTCTTCGGCAAACAGTTCACCGAAGGGGGAGCCGGACATGGGCATGAAGCCGGGTAACTGGCCGCTGCGCGCGGCCTGGATGTGGACCACGGCCGGCGTCACCTTTTCCGAGACCTCGATAAAGGCTTCCTGGGTGGCCACCAACTCCTTGGCCGGCTTTTCCACCGGTGGCCGCACCCGGGCGTCGCGCACCGAGATGGGGATGCGCGTCTCGGTCTGCCGCTCGCGGCAGCCGCTCAGCAGCAGGGCCAGGCAGAGCGCCGCGGCCGGCAGGCTGCGGCCAAGATGCGATAGGGGAATCATAGAGCTGCGTCCTTCGTCGATATGCACGGTTCAAACCTGGCCATCCAGCAAGCCTGGTGCCGTCAAAAAAAGTAACTATTCAGGGCCTGTAGCGAAGGGTCTGGCGCCCTCCACGCCGAGGTTTGCATGAAACCACCCTTGGCGCTTGACGGTCGCCATCCGGGCAGGCCGCCGGACGCGGGCGCCACAAATCAGGCTAAGCCAGCGGAAGAATAGCGGAAATCGGCAGGGCTGTCAATCGCCTCCCGGACCCTTCAGTTGCCGGATAAAATGCAGTAGATCACGGTGTCCGCCGCGAAAATCCGCCTCCTTGGCGCGTTGTTCCTGATCGATCAGGCAGGTGTCCACCAGGTAGGTCAAGATCCCGAGTTGCCCGGCAGCCAGGTCGTAGTGGGTATCGTTGCCCACCATCAGGGTTTTTTCGGGGGTGAGACCGAGGTCTTCAAGGATGTCTGCAAAAAACCGGGGATGAGGTTTGCAGAAGCGGCAGGATTCATAGCTGGCCACCAGGTGGAAGGGAAAGCGGTCGATGCCGGCCCAGCGCAGGCGGGCCTCGATCACCTGCAGGGGAAATACCGGATTGGTGGCCAGGGCGACCTTCATGCCTTGCTGGAAACAGTGCTGCAGGATCTCGTTGGTTTCCGGAAAGGGCTCGATGAGGGGCTCCAGGACATGCAGGCCGTTGCGGCAGAAATGCTCCAGGCGCCGTCGCAGTTCCGGAGTGGCTATGCCTAGCTGGCGCGCCACCAATTCCAGGAAAAATTGCTCGTTGGTCTGGTGTTCGTCTTCCACCGACAGCATGGCGTAAGCGGAGCTGACCAACACTTCGGCGAACACCATGCGGTCGACCAGATCCTCGAAACAACGGGACAGGCCATCGATGTACCCATCGATATAGGGCTGCATCTGGATGTTCAGCAGGGTCCCATCCAGGTCGAACAAAATGCCATCAAGGCGCGAGGTGTCGGTTTTGTCGGTCATCTTCATTCAAGCTTTCCGGCAGGTAATTACCGGCAACATAGCATATCGGCCCGGGGGAGGAAAGCTCTGCCTGGTGTGCCACAGACCCTGCCTGGTACTGCTGTTGAAAAAAGATCTGCGTAAAGCGGAGAGAATATTTGGAGTTGCGGTGGAGGGCTTGGGGGCGTATAGTTTCCTATTTGGTATTTCTGTGAATAGCCTGCCGGAATTGCCCATTCCGGCGTGGAGGTGGGGGCGGCTTGGCTGCGGGTCGGCCCGTGCAGGCCCGGCCAGGGGGTTGCAGCCAAGGGTTGTGATCTTTTTTGATCCGAGTTTTTATTTTGTCTGCCGTGCTTGGGTTTTGCGGGCTGTTTTTTCAATCTGTTACGGCTCTTTGGTTGACATTGCTGATTTGTTGTACTAAATGTAAAAGATTACTTTGCTTTGCAAGAACAGGTCTTTAAGTCTATGGCGCCAGACCGGATCAGTATGACACAGCGGCGGGAAAGCCTGATTCTGGAGGTGACCCGGGAGTTGTTCGTCCAGCGGGGCTATCTCGGCACCAACATGGACCTGATTGCCCGGGCCGCGCGCTGCTCGAAGCCGACGGTCTATCGGCATTTCGCTTGCAAGGAAGAGATCGTCCTGGCACTGGCCATCGAGGGTGTGCGCAAGCGGGTCGAGTTGTTTCGGCGGGCCCTCATGCTGCCGGGTCTGGCGCGCGAGCGGATCATCGGTCTGGCGGTGGCGGATATGCTGTTCGGGGTTCTTTTTCCGCGTCATTGCAAGATGGAGCGGATTATCGGGGCCGCGTCCATTCGGGAGAAAACTTCCCTGGCACGGCGCCAGGAGTACGACGGCCTGCTGTTTCGGTGCCTTGAATTGGCGGCTGCGCCGGTGCGCGAAGCCTTGGCGGGTGGCGATCTGGTGTTGTCCGGGGACCGGACCATCGGCTGGGTCACGCACGGTTTCAGTGCCTTGGCCTATGGGGTGCGGATGCCGGTTTCCGGCCAGGCGCTGGACGAGGCGGCAATGGGCGGAATCATGGCCCGTTTGCAGGATTATTATCACGCGTTCATGGATGGCCTGGGCTGGCAGCCCCTCAGCGGTCAGTGGGATTACGCGGCAACCATCCGGCGAATTCGCGTTGATCTGTTCGCCGATGAATTCCATCGGCTGCAGGCCCATGGCGCGGACGCCGGGGTCGTAGCCGACTGGCTCCTGGTTTCAGGCATGGAGGGGTAGGCCGACCAAGCGGATGGTTGGTGGAATGCTATTTATGATGCGGATATTGATGATTGATTGGATACGGGAGGCATAGTTGAACGTCATTCGGCAGCTCAAATCGGAAATTTCCACGGCAAGTGGGCTGGATGATGGTATTGCGAGCGCCATCGACTGGTTGGCCCGCCATCAGGAAGAGGCGGGTTTCTGGGTCGGCAAGTTGGAATCCAATTCCTGCATTGAAGCAGAATGGATTCTGCTCATGCATATCCTGGGCATCAAGGATGATCCCAAGTATTCCGGGGTGTTGCGTGCCATTCTCAATGAGCAGCGGGCCGACGGATCTTGGGAAGTGTACCACGATGCTCCGGCCGGTGACATCAATGCCACGGTGGAATGCTATGCCGCTTTGCGAGCGGCCGGTTTCAGCCGGGACGATGAGCGGCTGGTACGTGCCCGGGAGTGGATTTTCGCCCACGGAGGATTGCGCCAGGTGCGGGTGTTTACCCGCTATTGGCTGGCTTTGATTGGCGAATGGCCGTGGGATGAAACACCGGCTCTGGCCCCGGAAATCATCTATCTGCCGGCTTGGTGTCCCCTGAATATCTACGACTTCGCCAGTTGGGCCCGTGCCACTCTGGTCCCCCTGTGCATCCTCTCGGTACGCCAGCCGGTGCGGGCGCTGCCCGCCGAGCGGCGGCTGGACGAACTGTTCCCGGCCGGTCGCGAAAATGCCGATTACAGCCTTCCCGAGGTGGAAAAGGGCTTGATGGAGCGGTTTTTCCTGGTGGTGGACTGGCTCCTGAAGCGCTACAACCGTTTGCCGGTTCAGTTTGGGCGGGAAAAAGCCATTCATCTGTGTCTTGAGTGGATCCTGCGGCATCAGGACTATGATGGCGGTTGGGGCGGCATCCAGCCTCCCCTTATCTACTCCCTGATGGCGCTGCACGGCGAAGGCTATGCCTTGGATCACCCGGTGATGGTCAAGGGCCTGGACGCGTTCAATCCGCCCTGGGCTTATGAAAAGAACGGGGGCACCTATCTGCAGTGCAGCGAATCCCCCATCTGGGACACCCTGTTCACCCTGTTGGCCATGTTCGAGTGTGGCCACACCCTGACCGACCAGCCCATGCTGGGCCCGGCCCTGGACTGGGTGCTGAGCAAGCAGATCACCACCTGGGGGGACTGGCAGGTCAAGGTCCGCGGCGTGCCTTCCGGCGGCTGGGCCTTCGAACGGGCCAACACCCGCTATCCCGATGTCGATGACACGGCCCTGGCGCTGATTGTGTTGTCCATGGCCCGCGAGCAGGTGGCCGATCCGGGTCCCATCGATGAGGCCATCGGCCGGGCCGAGGATTGGCTGTTGGGCATGCAGTGCCGCAACGGCGGCTGGGCCGCCTTCGACCGTGACAACTGTAGCGCCATCGTCACCAAGATCCCCTTCTGCGATTTCGGCGAGGTTCTGGATCCGCCCAGTGTCGATGTCACGGCGCACGTCATTGAAGCCCTGGCAGCCCGCGGGCGCGGGATGGACGATCCGGCCGTGGCGCGGGCCCTGGCTTATGTGCGTCGTGAGCAGGAGCCTGAAGGCAGCTGGTTCGGGCGCTGGGGGGTCAATCATATCTATGGCACGGCCGCAGTGCTGCCGGCCTTGGCCGCTGTCGGTGAAGATATGTCGGCGCCCTATGTGCGGCGAGCCGCCCAATGGCTGGTCGAACACCAGAACGCCGATGGCGGCTGGGGGGAGAGCTGCGCTTCCTACATGGATGATGCCATGCGGGGACGGGGTGCCAGCACCGCTTCCCAGACCGGTTGGGCGATGATGGCCCTGCTGGCCACGGGCAGCCACGACTATGATCCGGCTCTGCGGCGTGGCATGGAATTCCTGCTTGCCCGCCAGTCCGATGGCTCCTGGGCGGAGCCCGAATATACCGGCACCGGCTTTCCCGGTTACGGCGTCGGCGAGCGGACCAATCTGAAACAGGTCGGGTCCACCCTCGATCAGGGCGCCGAACTGGCCCGCGGATTTATGATCAACTACAATATGTACCGGCACTACTTTCCGCTCATCGCCCTCGGCCGGGCTCGGAGCCATTTCGGCTTGGCGCCGCAAGGGCGGACCGAGCCGATTCCGATGGAGCACGCCTGGGTCAAGGGAGCGGTCGGCGGCGAGTGCTAGGTCTCATGCCGTGCTTGTCGTTGCCGGGCCGCCGGTGAAGAGAAGGTTTTGGGAAAAGCCGTCTGCCAGGGTGCCGGACGGCTTTTTTCGTGGCAAGGCCAGGCCTTGGGGTCTGCTGGGGCGGGCCGATTATGGGAAAGGATAGGCAGTGACGGCAAGGCTGCGCAGCGCAGATGACTCACATCTTCCGGTTCCCGCTCCGGATTTGTTGGCGATTGAGGATCCGGGTGGGACGTGGCGGGTGCGCAGCGTCTCGCCACGGCTGGCTGAGGCCTTGGGCCTCGATCCGCTTGCCGCTCGCGGCAGTTTCTTGTCCCGGCTGCTGCCCCGCAGCGTGCCGTCGTTGGTCGAACTGGCGACGGAAGTGGCGCAGACCGGACAGGCTCTGTCCGATATTCGCACCTATCTGACGGATGGCGCGGCGCTCTGGTCGCTGGAAGTCCGGCCGGCCGGCAGGCAGGAGGACGGGAAACGGTTGGTTGCCTTTTTTCTGAACCGGCCTCCTGCCGACGAACAGCTCAGGCCGCGGACCTTGCACGGTCTGGTCGGGGACAGCCCGGCCATGCGCGAGGTTTTTCGCAAGATTGCCCTCTATGCGCCGTCCCCGGCGGCGGTGGTCGTTACGGGAGAAACCGGAACCGGCAAGGAGTTGGTGGCGCGCGCCCTGCACGATCAGAGCCTGCGCAGTGACGGACCCTTCATAGCCGTGAATTGCGCGGCCATTTCCGAAGAATTGCTGGAGTCGGAACTGTTCGGCCACGAACGGGGCGCCTTCACCGGAGCGGTGCGCAGCCATCATGGACGCTTTGAAAGGGCCGATGGCGGGACCCTGTTCCTGGATGAGATCGGCGACATGCCTTTAGCCACCCAGGCCAAGTTGCTGCGGGTGCTGGAGGAAGGCGTGGTCGAGCGCCTCGGCAGCGAGCGGGGGGTTCGCGTCGATGTGCGCATCGTGGCGGCCACCAATATTCCCCTGGAGCAGGCCGTCGGAACGGGGCGGTTTCGGGCCGACCTCTACCACCGTCTGTCGGTGCTGCGCATTCATCTGCCGCCCCTGCGCGAACGGCCCGAGGATATTCCCCTCCTAATTGAGCATTTCCTGCGGCTTTTCAGTCGCAAATATCAGCGGCGCATTCAGCGTCTGACTCCGGAGGCGGTCGGTCTGCTGCAGGCTTATCTGTGGCCCGGCAACATTCGTGAGTTGCGCAACGTTCTGGAGCGGGTGTTCATTGAAACCCAGGGCGAGGTCATCGGCAGCCGAGCCTTCCTGGAATGGGTCCGGGAGCGCCAGGATTTTGTCGGCAGTTCCTGGTCCTCCGAGGAGTCCCAACCCCGTCCGGCAACGGTAGTGCTGCCCTATGATCCGGCCCTGGCCGGCAGGTCGACACCCATGGATGCCGCCGAATTTTCGCGGCTGTCGGAACCCTTTCCGCCGGACCGCTCGCGACGGGGCCGGACGTCTCCGGTGCGTCTCGATGTCGCTGCCATCCGCGCCGCCATGCACCGCGCCAACGGCAATCTGACGGAAGCGGCCCGCTATCTCGGGGTGCATCGCGCCACCCTGTACCGCTATCTTTCCAAGCTCGGTCTGTCTCGCGCCGATTTCTGAAATTTTTCCCCATTTCCCACGTGGATGACTGGCGCCGCGAATGTTGCAAGTGAGTCAACTTGCAACGTCGCAAACTTGTTTGCGACGCATTTGCGACGTTGCAAGTTTTTTCAGCGCACCGGCCTTTTTCTGCTAACCTGTTAATACCACAAGAAAAACTTCTCAAAGCCGAATTTGGCACGAAGGTTGTTATGACAAACAGTCGAAAAGACAAAAACCTCAGTCATCACCACCATTCAAGGAGGAGCATATGGCCAACTGGGATCTGTTCAGGGAAATGGATAATCTGCGCCGTGAAATCGATGAAGCGTTTCGTGGTTTTGGCGGGCGCGGCCTGCGGGGCGCCAGGCTGCTGCCGGCTGCCGGGCTGCGCCGGCAGGTGCGCCTGAACCTCTATGGCGACGCGGATAAACTCTATGTTGAAGCGCTGGTGCCGGGTGTGGCTCCGGAAAAACTGGACGTGACCGTGGAAGGCAACGTGCTGACCATATCCGGCGAACGCCAGGCCGTGGAAGAGCAGGGCCAGACGTGGCACCGTCGGGAGCGTGAAACAGGTCGCTTCATGCGGACCCTGGAATTGCCCGTCGAAGTTGATGCGGATCAGGTCAAGGCCAACTATCGGGACGGCGTGCTCACCGTGACCTTGCCGAAGTCCATGGCGGCGCGGCCGAAACGCATTAGCATTCAGGCCGAGTAAGGACCGTTCACGCGTCACGTTGCACCAGAACCATAAAGGAGAATGACCATGGCCGAAAAAACCTATGTTGCCAACCATAAGAATGAATCGGAAACCACCTCCCGCGAAGAAACCCGGGCTCCGGAACGCTATGCCGTGCCGGCCGTCGATATTCTCGAAGGGGCCCACGGTCTGACCTTGGTGGCGGATTTGCCGGGGGTCGCCAGGGAGGCCTTGACCATCGATGTGGATCAGGGCGTGCTGACCATCGAAGGGCCTGCCAATGGGGCGCCGCCGGCGGAGGAAGTGTACCGGGAGTTCAATTGGCCCCATTTCTATCGCCAGTTCCGGATTC
Organism: Desulfuromonas sp. CSMB_57; assembly: GCF_020194955.2. Classification (GTDB taxonomy): domain Bacteria; phylum Desulfobacterota; class Desulfuromonadia; order Desulfuromonadales; family Syntrophotaleaceae; genus JAFCIY02. The sequence goes on from NZ_JAFCIY020000019.1 coordinate 115,270, forward strand.
CCGAGGGGATTGACGTGGAAAAGGTCAGCGCCGCTTTCAGCAACGGCGTCCTGACTTTGACCCTGCCCCGCATGGAGGCGGCCAAGCCGCGGCGAATCGAGGTCACTCCGGGGGAATGAGGGGCGCGGCGGGCCTGCCGTGCAGGCCCGCCAGAACCAACGGCCGCGGCTAACCGGGATCTGCCGGGAAGGAGCATCGAACCATTATGGATATGAATAAAATGACCCAGAAAACCCAGGAAGCCCTGCAGGCCGCTCAGAACCTGGCGCTGAAGAGGGGCCATATCGAAGTCGACGGGGAACACCTGCTGGCCGCCTTGCTGGAACAGGAAGGCGGCCTGGTGCCGCGCTTGCTGGAGAAGATGGAGGTTTCCGTCTCCGGCCTGACCGCAGGCCTGCGGCAGGAACTGGACCGTCGGCCGAGCGTTTCCGGCCCGGGAGTCGAGGGGGGAAAAATCTATGTGACCCAGCGACTCAACCGGTTGCTGCTGAAAGCCGAGGAAGAGGCCAGGCACCTGCGGGATGATTACGTCAGCGTCGAGCACCTGTTGCTGGCCCTGGTCGAGGAGGGCGACGGCAGTCCGGCCGGGCGTCTGTTCCGTCAGTTCCATATCAGTCGTGATCGTCTGTTGCAGGCTCTCACCGCCATTCGGGGTCATCAGCGGGTCACCAGCCAGGACCCGGAAGGTACCTATGAGGCCCTGGAAAAATACGGTCGCGACCTGGTTCAGGAGGTACGCAAGGGCAAGCTGGATCCGGTCATCGGCCGCGACGCCGAGATCCGCCGGGTGATTCGCATCCTGTCGCGCAAGACCAAGAACAATCCGGTGCTCATCGGCGAACCCGGGGTCGGCAAAACCGCCATCGTTGAAGGGTTGGCGCACCGCATCGTGCGCGGGGACGTGCCCGAAGGCTTGAAGAACAAGACCGTCTTCGCCCTCGATATGGGGGCGCTGGTGGCCGGCGCCAAGTATCGCGGCGAGTTCGAAGAACGTCTCAAGGCGGTGCTCAACGAGATTCGGGCCAGCGAAGGCCGCATCCTGCTGTTCATCGATGAATTGCATACCATCGTTGGCGCCGGCAAGGCCGAAGGGGCCATGGATGCCGGCAACATGCTCAAACCCATGCTGGCTCGAGGCGAGTTGCACTGCATCGGTGCCACGACCCTGGACGAATATCGCAAATACATCGAAAAGGATGCCGCCCTGGAGCGGCGCTTCCAGCCGGTGCTGGTCGATCAGCCGACGGTGGAGGATACCGTCAGCATCCTGCGCGGTCTCAAGGAACGCTTCGAGGTCTATCATGGCGTGCGCATCCAGGACAATGCCCTGGTGGCGGCGGCGACCCTCAGCCACCGCTACATATCGGACCGATTTCTGCCGGACAAGGCCATCGACCTGGTGGACGAGGCCTGTGCCACCATCCGCACGGAAATCGATTCCCTGCCGGCGGAACTGGACGAGGTGACCCGACGGGTGATGCAACTGGAAATCGAGGAGGCCGCCCTCAAGAAGGAAAAAGATCCGGCCAGCAAGGCCCGTCTGGAGGCCCTGCGCAAGGAGTTGGCCGAGCACAAGCACCAGGCCGACGTGCTGCGCGCCCAGTGGGACAAGGAAAAGAGCGCCATCAAGGACGTGCAGGCCCTGCGCGAGCAGATCGAGCAGGTCCGTCAGCAGATCGAGGTGGCGGAACGCAATTACGACCTCAACCGTGCCGCCGAACTCAAGCACGGCCAACTGCCCGAACTGGAGCGGCGCCTGCGCGACCAGGAGGAAGCCTCCGCCGGCGAAGGTGCCGGAGCGCGCCTGCTGCGCGAGGAGGTTACCGAGGAGGAGATCGCCGAGATCATCTCACGCTGGACCGGCATCCCCGTGACCCGGCTGGTGGAGGGCGAACGGGAGAAGCTGCTCAAGCTGGATCAGGTTCTGCACCGGCGCGTAATCGGCCAGGATGAGGCGGTGCAACTGGTGGCGGACGCCGTGATTCGGGCCCGTTCCGGCATCAAGGATCCGCGTCGGCCCATCGGCTCCTTTATCTTCCTCGGACCGACCGGGGTCGGCAAGACCGAACTGGCCCGCGCCCTGGCTGAATCCTTGTTCGACAGTGAGGACAACATGGTGCGCATCGACATGTCGGAGTACATGGAGAAGCACACCGTGAGTCGGCTCATCGGCGCGCCGCCGGGCTACGTCGGCTACGAGGAAGGCGGGCAGCTCACCGAAGCGGTGCGCCGCAAGCCCTATGCGGTGATCCTGTTCGACGAAATCGAGAAGGCCCATCACGATGTGTTCAATGTGCTGCTGCAGATTCTCGACGACGGCCGGGTGACCGATGCCCAGGGCCGCACGGTGGATTTCAAGAACACCGTCATCATCCTGACCTCCAACATCGGCTCCCAGTATCTGCTGGAGGGCTTGGGCGAAGACGGCAGCATTCGGGAGTCGGCCGCCAAGGCGGTCATGGGCGAATTGCGCCACCATTTCCGGCCCGAATTCCTCAACCGGGTCGATGACGTGGTGTTGTTCAAGCCTTTGACCCGCGAGGAAATCAAGCGCATCGTCGATCTGCTGGTGCAGGATCTGCGCAAACGGCTCGCCGGGCGGCGCATCACTCTCGAATTGACCGATGCGGCCCGCGATTTCGTGGCCCAAGAGGCCTTCGATCCGGTCTATGGCGCCCGACCTCTGAAACGTTATCTCCAGCACCATCTGGAAACCCGTCTCGGCCGGGCCCTCATCGGGGGCGATATCCGCGATGGCGCGACCATTACCGTCGATGCCCAGGGGGGAGAGTTGGTCGTCATCCCCCGCAGCGCCGAGGAGCAGGAGGGCCGCTCCTGAGCCTGTCCCGGGGACCGGGGCCTGGTTTGCGGGACCCGAAAAGTTTTGCAAAAAAAACGAAAAGGCTTGGCATTTTCCGGGGACCGGATATAATATAACCGTTAAGGTCATAATTAGCCGTCAAGCAGCAGATGTTCACGGAAGGAGCGAGCCATGCGTATCGATATTCTTTGCAAGCCGGATTGTGGCGGACGGTGCAGCCAGACCCTCTCCAACGTGCGTGAGGCCCTGGACGAGATGGGGGTGAAGGCCGAAGTTCATCTGTACCGAGATGGCCGCAAGCTCATCGACCATCGGGTGTATGTCACGCCGGCGCTGTTGCTGGACGATGATCTGCGGGTGGCGGGCCGGGTACCGGATGTGTCGGAAATCAAATCCCTGGTGTTTGAAAAGTCCAGGTACCGGCGGCGTTATAAAGAGGCGGTATAGCGAGGACGGCAGATCCGGGAGCGGATCTGCCGTTGCTTTTTTGAGAGTTCAGGCCTTGGTCCGCGCCTTGATTTTCGGCCTGCCATCTTCGATAACCACCCTGAATTCCACCTCCGTGACGCCATAACGGCTGCGAATGGCCTCCTTCTGTTTGGTCAGAAATGCTGCGAAACGTTCCAGATCGGGAGGAGCGCCCCCCGAGGCGCAATGGCGATGAGCGTCGAGCAGGTCGGCATAGAGTTTTTCCTCCGGAGCGGCCGATTCCGCCGCCTTGGGAGAAGAGGTGTTGAGGCGGACCAACTGTCGCTGGTAGCGGCCCTCGTCAATGAGGCGGGTAATGCGGTTCCAGTAGGTGGCGTAGGAATGGTAGCGGGCGGCCAGGGTCTCGTAACGAAACCGCAGGTCGGTCTGGATGATGCGCCGGTTGGCCAATTGCCGCAGGGACTGCTCGAGGGCGGCACGCTGAGGCAGGGGTTCCCGTTTTTCCTCCCCGGAGAAATACCGTTCGTAGAGGACTTCCAGGTCGCGCAGGGCTTTGGCCAAACCATCCATTTTCGCCAAAAAGATTTTTTTTTCTTGCATTTTGCCACTCCATTGAAGAACACTCATCATCATACGTCAGAGTCGTTGCAATGAAAAGCAAAAACCCTGACTTCGGGCCGGGGACGGCTCTTGACTGCCCCGTTTCTTTACAGGATACTGTGCCCCAATCAAGCCCGGTTCCGGGCGGTTTCTAGGAGTGACGATGGACGGAACACAACTTGCGGCGGTAATTCTGGCGGCCGGAAAGGGTACCCGCATGCGCTCGGAGCAGCCGAAAGTGCTGCATCCGGTTGCCGGTTGGCCGATGGTCGCCTACCCGACCCGACTGGCCGGTCAACTGGGCTGCCGACCGACGGTGCTGGTCGTCGGCCATGGTGCGGATCGCGTACGCGAGACCCTGGCGGACCAGGAGGTTCGTTTTGCCTTGCAGGCCGAGCAGCTTGGAACCGGTCATGCGCTGCTCTGCGCGCAGTCGGCACTGACGGGATTTGCCGGCACCCTGCTGCTGCTGTGCGGAGACGTGCCGTTGCTGCGCCGGGAGACTCTGGCACAGTTGGTGGCGCGCCATCAGGCCTGCGGGGCCGCCGCTACGGTGCTGACCGCGGAACTGGCCGATCCCTTCGGCTACGGCCGGGTCCTGCGGCAGGGGGAGGAGGTGCTCGGCATTGTCGAGCAGAAGGACGCCACCCCGGAGCAGCAGGCCATACGCGAGATCAATACCGGCATTTACGCCTTCGAGGCGCCCTTGGTCTTTAACCTGCTCGAAGGCTTGAACTGCGACAATGCCCAGGGTGAGTACTACCTGACGGATGTGCTGGCCGCGGCCCGCGCCGCCGGTCGCAAGGTGGCCGCCGTGACCCTCGCGGAGGCTACCGAGGCCATGGGTATCAACGACCGGGTGCAACTGGCCGAGGCGTCGGCCATCATGCGGCGTCGCATCAACGAGGCGCACATGCGGGACGGCGTCACGCTCATGGATCCGGCCTGCACCTACATCGATCCGCAGGTGGAGATCGGACCCGATACCGTGCTCCATGCCGGGGTGCACCTGTGCGGCGCCACCCGCATCGGCCGCGATTGCACTATCGAGCCTCACGCTGTGGTGCGGGACTGCCAAATCGGCGACGGGGTACGCATCAAGGCCGCCTCGGTGCTGGAAGGATCCCAGGTCGGGGAGGCCACCGATATCGGCCCCATGGCGCATCTGCGCCCCGGAACCGTGCTGGCCGGCCACAACAAGATCGGCAACTTCGTCGAGACCAAAAAAGCTCTCATCGGTGTGGGCACCAAGGCCAGCCATCTGACCTACATCGGCGATGCCGAGCTGGGTGCCAACGTCAATGTCGGCTGCGGCACCATCACCTGCAACTATGACGGTGTCAACAAGCACAAGACCGTCATCGAGGACGACGTGTTTGTCGGCAGCGACACCCAGTTTGTGGCACCGGTGCGCATCGGCCGCAACAGCCTGGTGGCCGCCGGCACCACGGTTACCAAGGATGTGCCGGCCGACTCTCTGGTCCTGTCCCGCGTGCCGCAGAAGATCATCGAAGGCTGGCGCCTGCGTGCGGGTAAAAAAGAGCAAAAATGTTCCGAGTAGGCGTGCCCGGCGCGCCTGTTCTTTCATGAACCGAAGCGGGAGATTCCGCGGGAACCACCCGACAGAGAAGGAAATCGACCTATGTGCGGCATTGTTGGTTATATCGGCCCCCAGGAGGCCACGCCCATCATCCTTGAAGGTTTGCGCAAGCTCGAATATCGCGGCTACGATTCGGCGGGGATCGCCGTGTTCAACGGCCGCTGCATTGATGTGCGCCGCGCCAAGGGCAAGCTTTCCGAACTGGAGGCCCGGTTGCGCCAGGAACCGCTCAGCGGCGGGCGCGGCATCGGTCATACCCGTTGGGCGACCCATGGGCGGCCGTCGGAGAACAATGCCCATCCCCATTGCAACGGCAAGATCGCCGTGGTGCACAACGGCATCATCGAAAACTACCTGGACCTGAAACAGCGCCTGACCGCCCAGGGGCATGTCTTCCGTTCCGAAACGGATACGGAAATCATCGCCCACCTGGTGGATCACCATTTCGGCCAGTGCGGGGATTTCGAACAAGCGGTGCGACTGGCCCTGGCCGAGGTGCGCGGTGCCTATGCGGTCGCCATCCTCTGCGAAGACGAACCGGATAAACTCATTGCCGCCAAACTCGGCTCGCCCCTGGTGGTCGGGGCCGGCAAGGATGAATTTTTCGTCGCTTCCGACATCCCGGCCATGCTGGCCCATACCCGCGAGATGTATTTTCTCGAGGAAGGGGAAATGGTGATTTTTTCCGGCGGCGGCATGCGGTTCACCGATCTGCAGGGTGCCGCCGTGACAAAGACCGCCAAGACCATCACCTGGAGTCCGCTGATGGCGGAAAAGGGCGGCTACAAGCACTTCATGCTCAAGGAAATCTTCGAACAGCCGCGCGCCGTGGCCGACACCCTGGCCGGGCGCGTCTTTCCCGAACGGGGCGAGGTGCATCTGGACGGCATCGGTCTCAGCGACGAGCAGTTGCGCTCCCTGGAGCGCATTACCATCGTCGCCTGCGGCACCTCCTGGCATGCCGGGCTGACCGGCAAGTTTCTCATTGAAAGCTTTGCCCGGTTGCCCGTCGAAGTGGATATCGCCAGCGAATTCCGCTACCGCGATCCTCTCGTCAACGACCGCACCCTCACCGTGCTCATCAGCCAAAGCGGTGAAACCGCCGATACCCTGGCCGCCCTGCGCGAGGCCCGGGGCAAGGGCGGCCTGGCCCTGGCAGTCTGCAACGTGGTCGAGTCCTCCATTGCCCGGGAAAGCGACGGGGTCATCTATACCCATGCCGGACCGGAAATCGGCGTCGCCTCCACCAAGGCTTTCACCACCCAGTTGGTGGCCCTGTACCTGTTGGCGCTGCATCTCGGACGAGTACGCGAGACCTTGGATATGGAGCAATGTCGCCGCCGCATGGAGGCCCTGATGGCTCTGCCCCGTCTGATGGAAACGGCCCTGGAGGCGGACGGGCAGATTCAGCAGGTGGCCCGCGAGTTCATGGCAGCCCGGGATTTTCTCTACCTGGGCCGCGGCATCCATTATCCCATCGCCCTGGAAGGGGCTTTGAAACTCAAGGAAATCTCCTATATCCACGCCGAGGGCTATCCCGCCGGGGAAATGAAGCACGGTCCCATCGCCCTCATCGACGAGGACATGCCGGTGGTATTTCTGTGCCCGCGCAATGAAACCTTCGAGAAGGTGGTTTCCAACATGGAGGAAGTCCGGGCCCGCTCCGGCCGCATCATCGCCGTGACCAGCGACCCGCCCTCGGCCGCCATCGGGCCCGTCGACGCGCTCCTTACGGTGCCCGACTGCCCGGACGACATCGCCCCCGTGCTGACCGCCATCCCCCTGCAGTTGCTGGCCTACCACATCGCCGTACTCAAAGGCACCGATGTCGACCAGCCCCGCAATCTGGCCAAGAGCGTTACGGTGGAATAGGGGCGCGCACGACGGCTTGTGAATATTGGAACAGCAAGGCCCGCCTGGCGACAGGGCGGGCCTTGTTTTTTGAATGAGCACCACCGCTTGTCGCTGAGTCTTCCCCTCAAAGCCGATTGCCGGCCCGACCATTGACCTTTGCCACGGTAACGGTTACTATAGGGCGATTTTAATTTTAAATATTCTTACGGCCAGATAATTTTGACAGCAACTGGCCACAGCATGGGTCTCCTACTCAACGAGGCGCCTGATGACCATGCCGGACTTCGAACACCTGGTCGACCTGGAGCGAATGCGGCTGCTTTTGGAGGCCCAGTCGCGAATTACCGGATTGCGTGCCGCGATCCTCGATGCACGCAACAACCCTCTGGTAGCCCTGCCGGGACCGGAGCTCTGTGAACGCTTTCATCGCCCGCAGGCCGTTGCCGGAACCGACTGCTGCGAAATCGAATCCCTTATAAGGGAGTTTGCGGCAACTCATGCCGGTGATGAAGGCCAGGTTTTTCGCTGCCGCCACGGCCTGCGGGCCTTTGCGGTGCCCATCGTGGTCGACGGCCGGCGCTTGGCCACCTACTGCAGCGGCAAGTACTACCAGGCCAATGATAAACCGGATGCCGCCTGCTGGCGCGAACAGGCGCGGAACTTGGGCCTGGATGAGAACGCTTGCCTGGCGGCGGTGGATGGCGTGCCTGTTTTAACCCCTGAGCAGGAACGCGATCACATCGACTTTGCACGCAACCTGGTTCAATCGCTGGTGGAAGCCGGGGTAAAAAATCTCAGTCTGAGGGATGAAATCAGCCGGCGCCGGGCATCGGAGCAGGAAGCGTCCTTTTTCCGTACCCTGGTGGAAAAAACCGGGGATCCCATTTTCGTGCTGGACCCGGCCGACGGTTTTCGCATGGTCTATGTCAATCCCGCGGCCTGCAAACATTTCGGCATGGATCCGGAGACCATTTTGCGCATGCGCCTGCCCGATTGGGACCCCTTGTTCGACGAGGAACGGATTGCGGAGATGTTACGTGAAAAGACGTATCTCCAGCCGCTCCTGATCGAAACGGTACACAGGGTGGCATCCGGCAAGCTGGTGCCCGTGGAGGTGACCTCCAGCCCGCTGGAATATGGCGGCAGGCTTTTGACCGCCGGTTTCTTTCATGATATCAGCGAGCGCAAGGCCATCGAAGCGTCGCTGCGGGAGAAGGATTTACTGCTCCTGCAGCAGAGCCGTATGGCCGCCATGGGCGAGATGATCAGTTACATTGCCCATCAATGGCGACAGCCGCTGAATATTATCGGGCTCTTTGCCCAGACCCTGGAAATCGCCAGCGGCAAGCCGACCATTGATCGGGCCTATGTCACGACGGCGGTGGAAAAAATCACGGAAGTGGTGCAGCACATGTCGGCCACCATCGATGATTTCCGTAACTTTTTTCGGACGGACCAGGATCCGCAGCTGTTCGACCTCAAGGATATATGCGGGAGGATCATCGCCTTTATCGCCGAGGCCCTGAAACTGGAAAACATCGAAATAGTCTGCAGTGCGCCCCAGGCCGTGGTGGCCATGGGCTATCCCAACGAGTTCTGGCATGTTTTGCTGAACCTGCTCAATAATGCCAAGGAAGCCTTGATCGAACGCGGTGTTGCCGCGCCCAGAATCGCCCTGGAAATAGGCCGGGAGGAGAATCGGGCCGTCGTCAGGGTGCGGGATAATTCCGGCGGTATTCCGCCCGATTGCATCGACCGGATTTTTGACCGCTATTTCAGCACCAAGGGGGACGGCACCGGTCTGGGTTTGTACATCTCGAAAATCATCATTGAAAAGCGTATGGCCGGTTGCCTGACGGTCTGCAACGTAGATGGCGGCGCCGAGTTCCGTATTGAACTGCCGGTCGCTTGAAACACCCTCAGGGCATCGGGGCGGGTCGGTGCCAGTCACGGGAGCGTTAGCATGGAGCACAACCCTGACTGTCGGACGATTCTGGTTGCCGGTGCCACCGGATATGTCGGCTCGCGTCTGACCCGCCGGCTGCTGGCGGCGGGCTACCGGGTGCGGGCCCTGGCCCGGACTCCCGCAAAGATCATGGGACGCCCCTGGGCGGAGCACGAGCGACTGGAAGTGGTGCAGGGCGATGTTCTGGATCTGCCCTCTTTGTCCCGGGCCTGCCGGGGTTGCCAGGCGGCCTACTATCTGGTGCACTCCATGAATCCGGCCAACGCCGACTTTGCCGCCGCTGACCGCTGCGCCGCGCACAACATGGCCGCGGCGGCGGCCGAAGCAGGGCTGCAGCGGATCATCTATCTGGGCGGACTCGGCGAAGCCGGGGACGCTCTCAGCCCCCATCTGCGTTCGCGGGCTGAAGTGGCGGCCATCCTGCGTGCCGGGCCGGTGCCTGTTACCGTCCTGCGGGCCGCCATGATCATCGGTTCGGGCAGTGCTTCCTTTGAAATTCTTCGCTATCTGGTCGAGCGTTTGCCGGTCATTTTCACCCCTCGCTGGGTCGATACTCCCTGCCAGCCCATCGGTATTCGCAATGTGCTTTTTTACCTGAAGGGTTGCCTGGAATGCGAAGCCACGGTCGGTGAAACCTTCGATATCGGCCAACCGGAGGTTGTGACCTACCGGCGACTGATGGAACTGTTTGCCGAAGCGGCCGGCTTGCGCCGCCGTTTGATCATTCCCCTGCCCTGGTTGTCGACCCGGGTCAGCGCTTATCTGATCCATCTCATCACCCCGGTGCCGGCGGCATTGGCGCGCCCTCTGGCGGAAGGACTGCGCAACCGGGTGGTCTGCCGGGACATGCGGCTTCACGAATTGTTGCCGCAGCCTCTGCTGGATTGTCGCGAGGCCATTCGCCGGGCTTTACAGAGGATGCGCGAACACGATGTGGAAAGTTCCTGGCGGGATGCCGGGCGCATTCCCCCGGCGGAATGGGCCACTCCCGACGATCCGGCCTGGGCCGGCGGGACCCGCTACGATGATTGCCGGCGCATCGATCTGGCGGCAAATGTGGATGAAGTCTGGAAGGCGGTCATCCGCATCGGCGGGACGGCGGGCTGGTACCATGCCGACCTGCTTTGGTCCCTGCGCGGAGGACTGGATCGCCTGGCGGGCGGGGTTGGGCTGCAGCGGGGGCGGCGCTGTCCGGTCGAACTGTACCCCGGGGATGCCCTGGACTGCTGGCGGGCCGGCCGGGTGGAACGGCCGTATTTTCTGCAACTGGTCGCCGAAATGAAAATGCCCGGGCAGGCGATCCTCGAATTTCGCCTCAGCGAACTGGCACAGGGGAGGACCCGGATTGAATTGGCGGCCCGTTTCATCCCCCGGGGCATGGGCGGCATGCTCTATTGGCATGCCGTATCGCCTCTGCACCACCTGGTTTTCAACGGCTTGTTGCGCGGGCTTGGCCGGCGCCTGCAGTGCCCGGTGCTGCGCGGCCCGGAATCTGTGCCGCGTTGCAGGCCATCCTGAGCTTGCCCACGGGCTTCAGGGTTCGGTGTGGCTGACGGCGAGGGCGGCCTGCTCTTGGAGAAAGCGGGCCACGCGCTCCTTTTTCAGAGTGGCCAGACGCCGCCAGAGTGCCAGGGGCAGATCGCTGATGCCCAAGGTGGAGCGAAGTTCCCGGGCCATGCACAGCCACAGGTGAGCGGTCATTTCCGCGTCGGCCAGGGCGCGATGGAAACGATCCGCGGCCGGCAATCCTTTGTAGTCGACCAGGGTGGCCAGCTTGTGGTTGGGAGCCTGCGGATAGAGCCTCCTTGCCACCAGCATGGAGCAGATCATGCCCGACTGCCGTCGCCGGCCGATGCGGGTCAGTTCGGCTTCCAGGAAACGGCTATCGAAGGCGGCGTTGTGGGCGACCAGGGGGCTCTCGCCGATGAACCGGCTGAAGGCGGTCATCACTTCGGCCGCCGGCGGTGCCTGGGCAATCATGCGGTTGCTGATGCCGGTGAGGTTTTCGATGAAGGCATCGATGCGCCGCCCAGGATTCATCAGGCTTTGAAAGCGCTCGACAATGGCGTCGCCGACGATGCGCACGGCGCCGATCTCGATGGCCCGGTCGCCCCGCAGGGGCGACATGCCGCTGGTTTCGAAGTCCAGCACCACCACTTCCTGGTCGCCGCCGCAACCCCGTGTGTCCATGCTGTGCAACCCTGGCACCCCGCTTCAGAAAACCGGCAGCAGGCCGGGATGGTCACCGGTGATGCAGCGGCCGCCATCCCTGGTAACCACAAAGGTGTTTTCGATGCCGACCATGCCGATGCCCTGGATGCCTTTTTTGGGCTCGATGGCCAGTACCATGTTCTCCTCCAGGGGTTCCTCGAAGCCGTCGGCAATGACCGGCCATTCATCGATGAGCAGACCGATGCCGTGACCGAGGAAGCGCGCCTGGCGCGAACCGAAGCCCATGAAATGCTGCAGGAAATCCGGTGTCAAATCCTCCATGATGGATGCATAGATCCGGGCCGGGACAGCTCCCGGGCGCAGTTGCGCCGCCACCCGGTGCTGGATTTCCACGCAACGCCCATGTACCGCCAAAACCTCGTCGCTCAGGGTTGCGCCGAACATGTAGGTCATGGTCTTGTCCGTGTGGTAGCCGTTGACGCCGCAGCCGATATCGACGAACACCAGGTCGCCCCGGCGCAAAAGGTGTTCGCGACTGCCCAGCAGGGGCACCGCCGGACCCAGGCCGTAATTGCCGCCCGGGCCGTCGAAGGCGGTGGGATAGATGCTGCTTTCACCAAAGCAGATGTGGCCGAGAGCGATTTCGGTCTGGAACATGCCGAAACGCGCCACCCCGTGATGGCCCTCCTCGATCATCACCGGATAGAGTTCCGCCGCCAGTTCCGCCTCGTTCATGCCCTCGCGCAGCATGGTCGGCACCCGTTCTTCGAGGATGCGGCGGTGAATTTCTCCCGACTGCTCCATCAAGGCCAGCTCATAAGGACTTTTGACCGCCCGCACCACGGCCAGGTGCGGATCCGCCGCCCGGATGTCGCGGCACGGAAAGTGTTTTTGAAACCGCTGCAGCAGAGCCAGGGGAACCAGTTCCGTTTCCAGGTGGATGCGATCCGGCATGGCACCCAGGGCGGAGGCGGCATCGCGGTAGCTGTGCATGGGGCGGATATCCGCAAACCGGGATTCGTCCAGGGCCCGCTCATAGCTGCGCCGCACCCAGAAGGTGGCTTCCGCCTGGCGCGGGATCAGCAGCACGCCGTCCTGCAGGGTGCCGGTAAAGTAAAACTGGTTGATGCGACCGAACAGCGCCACCAGCTGCCAGTCCGGTTCACATTGGTCCATGCGAGCGCGGAAACGGGCCAGACGTTGGTTCAGTTCGGATGCGGGAACGCGATGGGGCACAAACTCCTCCTCAGGCTCGGGATGACGGGGAAGGGGGGCGAGACCGGCCGCTGCAGAATGAACAGATTGCTGCCAGAGAGAGAAAAATATCTCAAAACGGCCGGCGGTGCACGCAGCTTTTTCGCGATGGGCCAAAAAAAAAGGGCGTACAGTCCTGGAGGGGAGGCTGTACGCCAAAAGATGGAGGCTTTGTACCGTGTTCGTGTGTTTATGCTTGATGCTCTGTGGAGCGTGTTTGCTATGGTGTAACTCTACCTTCGAACCGGGCTGCGCACCACGTGCCTTTTCGCAAAATCCTCGGGATGAGATCCCCTCTATCAACTGCGCAAATGCACAGCCGAGCCGGCGGGGCCGTGGCTGATGTCGACTCAGATTCCCGGATCAGAGCGGGGGAATCCCCGGCCGGATTGCGTGAGGAAAGATGGCCCTGGATGGGGAGCTTTTGCGCCATTTCCTGCAGGATTGTTTTTTGATAAGGTAGCCGCGTTAACCTCGGCGCGGAGGCCGGAACGGGGGCGATTTTTAGAGGGGTTTCGAATGTTTTCAATGAATAGGGGGAAAAGGGCCATGGTTTTTTCTGTTGGCAGGAAAGTGATGGTGCTGGTGGCAGCTGTGTTGTTGGCCGCTCCGGTCCAGGGGCAAGCCGGCGGCATCGCGGGCAATCAGTTCACCAATGGCGGTGATGGCATCAAAACCGCCACGGCGCCGCCGCCGGGGACCTATTACCGGTTCTACAATTTTTTCTACACCGCTGACCGGATGCGCGATGGCAGCGGCGACAAAATGGATATCGATTTCGATGTTTTCGTCTATGCCAATGTCCACCGCCTGATTCATTTTCCGGGTTGGACCGTTCTGGGTGGCGATTTTTTTTCCAATATAGTCATTCCCGTGGTTTATACGGATTTGAAAATCGGCGCAGCCGGCATCAAGGAGGATGATTTCAGCCTCGGGGACATCTTTGTGGAACCGGTGGCTCTGGCCTGGCACGGTGAACGCTGGGACGCGGCGGTCGGCATCGGGGTCTGGGTCCCCACCGGCTATTTCGATAAAGATAAACCGTCTTCCCCCGGCAAGGATTACTGGTCCGGCATGTTCAGCGCCGGTGCCACGCTTTACCTGGATGCGGCCAAAACCTGGTCGGTGTCGGCCCTCGGCCGCTATGAGGTTCACGGCAAACGCCGTGGCGTCGATTTGACGCCCGGAGATGATTTCCACTTTGAATGGGGCATCGGCAAGGCATTGCCGAAGGACTGGAAGATGGGACCGCTGCAGTTCTGGGAGGTGGGGGTGGCGGGCTACGCCCAGTGGCAGGTCACGGACGATCGGGGCCGGGATTTCGATTGGGACAAATCCGTCCATGATCGGGTGTTCGCCGCGGGGCCCGAGATCCGCTGCATGATTCCGGCCTGGAAGACAGTGGTGGAACTGCGCAGCCTGAAGGAATTCGGCGCCGTGGATCGGTCGGAGGGGATCCTGACGGCCCTGGTTCTGACCAAGGCCTTTTAGCGGGAAACCTTTTTAGCAAGGGCGTGAGGCCCTTATGCATGACTCCGAAACAGCTGCCATAGGGGTTCATTTTCGGCAATCTGTTGAAGTTTTTCCAGGTGCCCCGGCCTTGGGGGCCGGACGGACAAAAAGACAAGGAGCGGTAAGTGAAAAAGGCGGATGTGATGTTTGTTCTGTTGCTTTTGGGTGTTTTGCTGCCTTTTGGGGTTTCGGACAGCGTCCGGAAATATTACACCGAGGCCGTCGTTCGGCATGCTTTGGTGACGAGTTTTCTGAAATTTTCCTTTCTGGCCACCCTCGGCGAAGTGATCGGTCTGCGGCTTTCCCGGGGCATTTACCGCCGCCCCGGGTTCGGCCTGCTGCCGCGGGCCCTGTTTTGGGGCTGCACCGGCATACTGATCAAGATCGCCTTCACCATTTTTGCCGGCGGCGCGCCTATTTTCGTGGATCGCCATATTCTGGCCTTGCCGCCAGATGTGTTGGCCGGGGCTTTGTCCGCCGAGAAGTTTATCGCGGCACTGGCCATCAGCGTCAGCATGAATTTGATGTTTGCCCCCCTGTTCATGATTCTGCACAAGGTATCGGACCTGCATATCCAGACCACCGGCGGCACCCTGCGCGGCTATCTCGGTGGAATCGATTTTTCGGGGGTTCTGAGCCGTATCGATTGGTCGGTGATGTGGGGATTTGTATTCAAGAAGACCCTCCCCCTGTTCTGGATCCCGGCCCATACCATCACCTTCTTGCTGCCGTCGCACCACCAGGTGCTGTTCGCCGCCCTGCTCGGCGTTGTGCTGGGCGTCATCCTGGCGCTGGCGGGCAGCCGCGATGTTCAGACTGTGGAGTAGGCCGGATCGAGGGGATGGCGGTCCATGAAAAAGCAAAGGCCCTGAATTTTCAGGGCCTTTTTATCCGAACGGAGATTTCCGGCGTCATCATTGGTGGAGCTGAACGGGATCGAACCGTCGACCTACGCGTTGCGAACG
>NZ_JAFCIY020000069.1 GCF_020194955.2 Desulfuromonas sp. CSMB_57
ATGAAACCCCCGATTGAGGACCGACCCCGGCTATGATTATAATAAAGGACGCGGCGACTATGAAAAGTTTTTTTTCTTCAGCGATACCGGGGTACCATGGAGGACTCGAAAAATTCGGCCTGCTGCAGGCAGTCCAAATCAAATCGGGCGATGCGCCCTTTACTCATCGGTTGCGGAACCCTGTGCGTGGGGCTGGGCACCCTCGGCATCCTGCTGCCCCTGCTGCCTACCACGCCCTTTCTGCTTCTCGCCGCCTGGTGCTATGCACGCAGTTCCCGGCGCTTCTACCGCTGGCTGCTGACCAATAGCTGGTTCGGCGGCTATATCCGGAATTACCGGGCCGGACGAGGTATCCCTCTGAAGCAGAAGGTGCTCACCCTCCTGCTGCTGTGGCTGACCATCGGTTATTCGGCCTGGCGGTCAGTGGACCTCTGGTGGGGAAGGGGGGTGCTGCTGGGCATTGCCTGCGGTGTGACCCTGCACCTGATGCGCATTAGGACGCTGAGGGAAGCGGCGGTGCCGTATCCGGAGAAGGAGCAGTGTGTGGGGAAGGCACCTGCGACTACAGGTTCGACGGAGCGGGACGGCTAGCGGTAACCCCGACCCTACTTCTTTGTTCGGATCTTCTTCAAGTACGATTCCCAGAAGAACGACCCTTTGATTCCCTGGCGGATTGATTCTGTTTGAATTGGGGCCTTTTCCCGTGGTCGGTTAGCGGCTGAGGTGGGGAATTTCCTGCTGACCTGCTTCAGGGTGAGCCGGACCTCGTTCCGAAGAGTCAAAATCGAACCGCTGGAGCAAGGCGAAAATAGAGAAGAAGACGGATGATTACTCCGTTGCGGCTGTTGTTAACCTATGCAGCAGAGCTGGGAAAGGATCCGGCTGGAAAGATATCTCATGACAGTTTCTCCACAAAAGATTTCAGTGGTTTTTTGCTGCAGAAGGATCTGACCGTTCAGTTCTGATATCCGCCAGCGTAAATCCCCCTCCCTGAAGAATCACCGTTCCTGGCCTTTATTGTTTCCAGTACTCCATCGAGGCAACACCCCGGCGACCTGCGGGCATCACCGGCAAGGTTGATCTGACGACGCGACTATTATAGTTGCCACGTATCAGTGTCGGCGAAATCAGCTGACCGACAAATTCATATTCAACGTCCGTTTCCGGGTTCATATGCATATATTTGAACCGTACGTTTTTGCCGTCGAAGTCGACGGGAACAATAACATTCCATCCCGTTAGAGACACGGTAAGTCTCCCGCTGTTTACCGAAAAGACATGTTCTTCCATCAATCGGCCTATGTCCGGAATGTAGCGTTTCCAGACACCAAGCAGCGCATCAGGGCGTTTAACCTCCACCGCGGCTCTCTCCAGTCGATATTCAAGCCGGTCGATAAACTGGCGCACCTGGGCCGCATCTTCGGCATCCGGAGCCAGAAGCAGATATCTCCGCAGGCTGGCGAGGGCGGCTTCAGCCTTTCCCGCCTTCTCCTGAACGAGTCCCAGGTTGTAATAAACATCCGCCCAGTCCGGGGCCAGTGCCTGAGCTTTCCGGAACTCCTCAATGGCCAACTCGTAATCTTCGACATCCTTGGCCATTTCGACAGCTGCCATACCGCGGTTGAAGTGCCGTTCAGCTTCTGGCGGAGTCTGGGCAACAGTCGGCGATGCGGCCAGCGTCCAGAACAGCATGCTGAAGATCAGGTTCCGAACTGTTTTGGAAATCTGGAACATGAAGTTGCCTTGCCTATGGAGTTGATTTACGGATGGCGGGTGCCCGATGGATTGCTAGACGTTAGTGAAAAACCAGGTGCCGGCCAGAAAGAACAGAACGAACAGCAGGAGCAGCGCCCATGATACAAGACTCACACTCATCCGGTGACAAGCCCGCGCCTCATCCGGGAGAGCGGCTCGTCTGGTCAAAGCCCGGCCGGAGAGGATAAAAACAACCACCCCTGCTACTCCGACCAGGACCGACGGCAGAACACTTCCCGCGGAGCTGGTCGACGTTCTGGTCAGGGTCATAACAACCATCATGAATCCGCCGACGGCTGCGAACCCGCCCAGCACTTTGCCCAGCATCAGCGGCAACTGCCTGAACTCGGCCCTAATCTGTTTTGCCAGTTTGCCCATCAATTCCCGCAACGGACGCAACTACCGGAACCAGGGGTGTCCGCCAAATCCCCGTCGGCTTTTTTACATTCCTGCAAGGTGCCGTAGCATTCCCCGTTGAAGGCATTGTAATAGGGGTTGTTCCGCGAGCAGTTTGCCACGTGTTGCCCACCTACATAACAGGGGAGATCAGTATCGTCGAAAGCGGAAGCAAACAATTTGTTCATAACCGGACTATCTTTGGCTGTGTCCCGGGAACTGTGGCGAACCGTATCAGACATGGCCCAGCCTGCCGAAACAACGAACAGGACAAATACCGAAATCAGAATGGCTTTTGACATTTTTTCTACCCTCCTTTTGGTTAGTCCAGAATTACCCGTTTTTTTACAATTCATCGTTTTGCGTAAAAGGTGTCCGTCACCTTTTCAAAAAGCGGCAGAAACTCCTGGAAGTTTTCTTCGGCAGCGGAGTAGCGCAGAGCGTAGAAACCCGATTCCGCGGGGAGCACCACGAAGCGTTCCTTCACCGCTATCGGCCTGGCCATCAACTCCCGCCGTTCGTACACCATGCCGTTCCCGTCGCCCGGCTGATCGGGACCCAGGTCGATCTGCATCGGCACGAATTCATTCTTGACCCGCTCGAACATCAGCGCCTGCCGGCCGGAGACCGTCGCCTTTGTCACCGGTCCATAATTGCTGCCTTCGAGGGCCACGCCCAGCGCAGGTTGCGAGAACAATCGCAGATAGTGGTCCGCCGACCGGTAGAGCAGGTTTCCTTCCGAGTAATAGGAGATGGAGATCTTGACCGGGATTTCTCCGCGCCATGGACCATGCAGGGCAATACCGTAGGCGCCCTTCTCATCGGCCGAAAGGCCGAGGGAATGATCGCCCTGTCCCCAACCCGCCGGTATCTCGCAGTTAAAATACCCCTCTGCGGTCAGGGGTAGCCATTCGGCGCAGTATGGGGTCTCCTCCACCAGGTCGTGGGGAACGGCCTGCGAGACAGCGGTGTCTGCCCGGGCCGGGTAGGTCCAGATATTCACCATCATCAGCACCGCCATCCAACCCCATAATATCTTCGGACCTTTGCTCATCGAGGCCATCCTTTTTATCTCCCAGATCTCTCACCATTTCTCCTGCAGGATTTGTTTCCGTTTACCCTGGTATTCCGCCTCGGTGATCAGTCCGTCTTTTCTCAAACGTTCCAGTTGGCGCAAGCGTTCCTCGAAATCACCGGTTCCCGCTGTGGGGGACCCGGTTGTCTCTGCCAGATGCACGTCGATCAGCGCGTTCTGCGCCAATGTTTTGCCTTTGGCCAGCAGTCTGGCATAAAAGACGATAAGCGACAGACACCCGGCGATCCAGATCAGCAAAAACGCCATTTGTACGATGATCAGGCCGCCTTCCGAGGAGGGTGTGTCCAGAAACACAACCACCGCGAAGACCAGGCCGAACAACAGGAAAAGAACCGCGACAACCAGGCCGGCCTTCGCCTGCAAGAGGGTCAAACCGCCGGGAGTGACGTGAACTTTATCGGTCATAAGATTTCTACTCCTCGCAAACGCTTTGACAGGCTTCAAGCGACTCGAAGGGGTTCTGGCCGCCGCAACCGCCATAAGCGAATTCTCGACAAACCTTTGCGCCCGGATCGAAGTAGGCGCTCCAGAAGAGTGCCTTGCACATCCCCCCGTCGGGTTCCAAATGACATCGGCGTTTAATATCCACTTCCTGACCGGTTTCTTTTTTCAAAACCTGATTGAGATAAACGGCAGCTTCTTTATGACCATTGAACAGGCACAAGTCGACGGCCTCTGCGGATGGTTTGATGCCTCTTGTCACCAGAATTCGCGTAATATTCATATCCCCTGAGGCACAGACATTCTCGAACATGGAGTTTTGGTTCGGATTTGCTCCCCGATCGAGAAGAATCGTAAAAAGGTCGTGATAGCCTTCCCTTGCCGCAAAAAGAAGCGAAGCATCATCAAATGGAAGGCCCTGCTCCAACAGCATCAGCGCCACTTCTTTCCGTCCCCTCCGGATGGCTTCATTGAGAAAGTTTTCATCTGCTAGGCCCGGGTCATATCCACTCTTGAAAAAGAGGGTAACCAGCTCGATTGCCGCTTTTTTTGCATCCCAGTATACGACACTGAAAAAGGGGGTCTTTCCCGCCAGATTTTTTCGGTTTACGTCGGCACCTTTTGCTATGAGAAGTCGGCATATTTCAACGGACATATAGCTGACGGCATCATGGAGCGGTGTCCTTTGATCCTGATCGGCGACATTGGGATCGGCCCCGTGCTCTAAAAGGACCGAAACGGCAGCCGCATGTTTGTAAGTGGCCAGGTTGTGCAGGGAAGTCCGGCCTGAGTTTGCATCCCGGTAATGGACGTCTGCACCGCCCTCGATAAAACCGGTGACAACCTTCAGATCGCCATGGCCCCGGGCGGTATAGAAGAAAAGGGCCTCAGAGGGAGAGGCATCTTCCGAGGCGCTCTTGTTTTGACCAGCGTAAACATCCCCCGCGAAAAAGGAAATCAGGCATAGCCCGAAAAAAAAGAACGCTGCCTTGTTCATGGTACCTCCTCGGGAAAGATCCCGAAATCATCGTTCAGTTCCGGCTCATAACCATGCGCCTGCGGGACCGCCTCGCCGACGTCGGCGAAGATATCCCGGTCAAAGAGGAAGTCGCCCCAATAGGAAACCATCTGGAGAAAAACCGGTTTGCCGCCAAAGAATTCGTCGGCTTCGGGGTAGAGCGGAAGGATCTCTTCGGCAGAGAGGGCCGCGGAGGTGCTGGCGTGCATCTGGCCACGCACCGGACCCGCCCGGAAACCAAGGCAGGTGTCGTAGGCCGCCAGCGACGGTTTGCAGAGGGACCCGGGAAGAAGCAGCATCAGGTCGATTCCACCTGTTCCGCCAAAGGTGTTCGAGGTCCTGAGGGGATAATAAAGCTCTTTGCTGGCAAACCGGTAAAGGACCGGTTCAATGAGACGCGGATCTTCGGATATTTCGACGAAGTCGAGGACGAAGTAGCGAATGCCCCGTTTTACGTAATCCTCGACAATCCCTTCCGCCAAGGGGTATTCGGGTTTCACCGGCAGGTTTTTGCTTGTGAAATATTGATGGTCCCGCAAAATCACCCTACGCCGCGGCAGTCATGACGACGGCGTATCGGCAGTAACGGGAGTTGATGGCATCCGAAAATTGGATCAGGCGGTTTAGCAGCCGTCCGAATCGTTCTTTGACAGTCAATAGGAGTGCATTTTTTGCCGATTCAGGGCTCTTTTGCGCCCTTTCCAGCTTCCTCTGCCGGTTTCTGAACGCGGTTGACCGCAGGATGTTCAATCCAGTTGCTTTCAGCACCGCCGCCACCCTCACCTGGGCCATCCCCCTGACCCGCAGCTGTTTGATTCCGGTGATCCGGTCAAGGTCGGACATGGTCCCTTCGATCCCGGCTCGAAAGCGGTAGCGTTGCCGGAATGCCTCGCTCTTTTCATGGGCGCGACGACGGGAAAGCCGAAGGAGCTTGGCGTCATAGGCTATGGTTGCGCTGCGCTTGGCCCGCTTTACTGGACACTGCGATTGCCGGGGGCAGGTGTCGCAGACTGCTCTTTCGAAGTGGACGATCGTGCCACCGCGTTTGCCGGTCTTGATCCGCTGGGGCTTGTGGCCTGCGGGGCATGCCGCGATCTCATCGGTCTGCGTGAATCTGAAGTCGGCAAGCGTTATCCCCTCGGCAGGGGTCCCCATGGCGGGCGATACGATCTCGACACCCAGCTCCTTCGCCTTTTCCACGTTTTCGTCACTGCCGTACAGGGAGTCGGCCAGAATTTCCGTGGGGACAAGGTCACGCTTCACGGCATCCTCGATTGCGGGAAGCACGGCCTGGGCGTCGCTCTCATGGGCGGCCTCCACCTTGACGTGGGTGAGCAGATTCGGTTGACTCTTGTCCTCGGAATAGGTCTCCATCACCTGCATCTGGAATCCCTTTCCCTTGTGGCCGCAATAGCCGGCATCGGGATCGGATGGGTTCTGGAGAGAGTCCGAGGGAACTTCCTTATTCGGCTTGACGACCACGCTGGTGGCGGCATCCGTAATTTCAACCACGCACTGCTCATTGAATAGTCGAACAAGAAGCTGGTAACTCGTCATGGCGACGACAGCCTCCTGATCCTTGAACCGCTCGACCAGAGCATGGCAGTCATCGCCCGCCTGTTGGAGCGTGCGGGCCGAGTCGCTGGGTTTCACGGCAAACTGGCCGTCGTTTTTCTCCTCGTAGCGCTCGGCGAGCTCTCCCAGAGCTCGATGCAGCTCGGGGTGATGACGCTTCAGGTTGACCAGAAACTTGCGGATGGTCCTGACAAAAAGCCTGATCCGCCCCAGATGCGCCATGTTGGAAAAGATATGGACCGAATCCAGCCGCTGCTTCGAGGGATCGAGAGCGAAGAGCTTTGTGAGTGCCTCGGTGACGTTTTCAAAGAGCGACTGCTCCAGGCCGAGTCGGGCAACGATATCCCGCATGCCCCACAGGGTGCGCGCAGATACATAGGAGCTGAAGTCCGAGGCGTCGGTGATATTGAGCGCATAGTGCCACATGACGTTGAAGGCGAACTGCTCGACCGTCTCCTCGTCGGTCAGATCCTGCATCTGCTGCAAGATGACGGTGCCGAGCATGGCATAGAGCTCCTTGGTGCGACGGCCGTACTGCTCGCTGTACAGGGGGAACAGCTTCTCAGCCGGCAGCCTGTGGAGGATCTCTTCCCGAAACAGATGCGCCCAGGATGATTCCAGCATGGCAAGCCGTTTGGGGCCAAGGTGCTCGAACGGGTTGAACATGTCGTACTGTTTGTGGTCTTTGACGTGGATCACGAAAACTCCAGATAACCATTTGATTTTGCGCGGTTATCTTACCACAAAAGCCCTGTCAAGCAAAGAAGAAAATGGCGCTAATGCTGAATTATTTTAAGGGGTTACACAAAACTTAGCTTTTTGCGGGACCATCAAAAGTTGAATCAAAAAGTTTTCCGAAATGAAAAAAGCCTCGACAATGTCGAGGCTTTTTTCAGATTGCTTCCGTTGCATTAATTTGCCAGGGGAAACACCAGAACTTGGCTTTCACCCCCCTTGCCGAACACCGAGCCGGGTTCGGTGGCGATGAATAGAACCCGCTGGTCCTGCACCGTCAGGCCCTGCAAGGGGTTGGACATCTCCTCGCCGAGGCTGCCCTTGACGAAGGTGTTGTCGCGGTATTTCAATACCGCCAGCCAGCTCTTACGCACATTGGCACTTAATCCCGGAGCGGAAAACATGCCGCTGTCTGAAGCGACCACCAGCAGTTCCGGACGGCCATCGCCATCCAAATCCGCCGCTACCGGCGGTACTTCGACGGCGGCGAAATTAGTGGTGGTTTCCCGGGCATCGGGCTGGACCTGGTAAGCAAAACGAGCCAGGCTGCCGCCCATCATTTTGGCCGAGCGGTAGATCTGCTTGCTGCCGCTAAAAATGTAGAGCAGGCCGTCGCGGACCACGATGGTTTCCGGTTTGCCGTTGCCCGTCAGATCGGCCATGGTGCTGCCGCCGACGGTGAAGCGCCGCGGAAGTTCAAAGGCGGGCGAGGTCAGGTTTAACCTGTTCCCCTGTACGGAAACCTGGCGAATTACCGTGCCCCAGAAAAGTTCGCGGTCCATGTTCTGGGCCAGCAAAGTCTCGCGGCGGCCATCGCCGTCGCGGTCGAAACTGCCGAACAGATGGGGCAGGTTCTCACTGACCGGGGTCAGGCGGTTGTTTTCAAAGCGGTACAGGGCGGAAGCCATCTGAGTATTTTTCCAGGCGGATGCGGCCAGGTAAAGCTGTCCGGCCTGGGGCTGCCACCAATGCAGTCCCACGACCTGGGGCAGTCCGGCCACTTCCAGCTCGGTTATGGTGTTGAGGCTGCCGTCGATTCTCTGGATTTTGATGCGCGCACCGTCGGTGGCGGCCATCAGCAGCTCGGAATTCTCGCGGACAAAGTCGGCCATAACCACGGTGAAGCCAGGGTTGCCGAGGACCTGGAAGCCGGGAAACGCCGCTTCATAGCGGACGCTGCCCGGAGCCGGTGCCACCGGTTGCTCTAGGCGGTAGGGTGCGGTTGCGGTTGCAGGGGCCACGAGGGCCGGTGCCGCTACCACTGGCGCCGCCACCGGCACGGGAGCCACAGCGCTCGGTACGGCTGCCAACGACGGGGCGGGATAGCTGCGAATAACGCTGCCGGCGGCATCACGAACGGTCAGGTTGCGGGCCGTGAGCACCACCACCAGGTCGCTGGCGGTTTTCCCGGCGGCGCCGGGTTGGGCCGGTTTTTCGGCTTGGGCGGGGCCATAGGCCTGCCAGAGCAGGTCCGGCAGGGCGGCTTTCAACCGGCCGTAAAACTCTTCACCCTGCCCGGTATAATCCCAGAAGGTGGCGCGCAGGCCGTCGTAGCGGCGAATGGCATCGCCGCGGACGATGGCTCCGGGCTGGCCGAGGGGGCGGGCATGACTGAAGCCACTCTTGACCTGGGTAACCTGCAGCAGGCCCTTGCTGCCGTCCAGGGTGCCCAGCAGCTTGCCGGTCACCGGGTGGGTAATCGGCTCGCCCGGCGCTACGACGGAGAACAGATCCCCGCCGGTGATGCCATGGGAGGCGGCCAGGTCGATGAGAAATTCATCCTTTACCGGCAGTACCACGTAGCCGGGTACGGGTTGCAGGTCCTGAACGATGTCTTCCAGCGTTCCGGCCTGGACGGTGCCGGTCACCAGGACCAGCAGGGCTGCCATGATGGTGCTCAATCTGGTGAACAAAGCGCAACCTCCCTTGGATAAATTTTGCAGTGTCAGGATTTGGTTAGGACGCACGGGACCAAAAAGAAGGGCCGGGCAAAAGCCCGGCCCAACATTATTATCATATCGCCTGCAGTGAGGCAATCCTGGAACTAGAAAACGAAGCGAATGCGGGCATCGGTGCGGAACACGTCGTCGCCATCGCCATCAGTCCCGAGGGACTTCCACAGATCTCCGGCGAGCAGGTAGCCGGCGTTGATCTCCGCCGTCAGGCCCTTCATGATCTGGTAGCCGGCACCAACCACGAATTCATGACCGACTTCGTCCTCACCGGCCAGTTTTTCGGCCGTATTGTGCCACAGGTAGCGGCCCCAGAGCCAGGCTTTTTCCGTCAGGTCGTGACGAGCGCCGGCATAGAGCAGGGCATAGCCCTTGTCGAACAGGTAGGGGGCCTGGCTCAGGGAGTTGTCATCGGCGAAGTTGTCGAAGATGATGACCGAGCCGATCATACTGGTGGAGATGTCGATGACGTCAAAGTTTTTCAGTTTGCCATCGTTGTCATTTTTGTCGCCGGAAGCATAGAGGCCGCCGAGGGTGAAGGTGGTGTTGTTCAGTTTGTAATCGAGTTGGCCGTGGAACAGGTAGGCTTCGCGATCAAATTTTTGATCAAGCGCTTTGAGTTCACCGGTCAGGTACATGCCGGTGAATTGACCGTTGATGCCCTGCCACTTGCCTTTGCCGGACAGGCCAAGCCAGACTTGCTGGTCTTGAACATTGGTAATAGAAGGGCCACTGGAGAGGATTGTTCCCCCCTGCTTGATATCATCAACCAGTGTCTCGTTACGTGATTCGAGGTAGACGACAAAAGTGTTCAGGCTGTTGCCGTTGCTGAAGGTGTAGGTCAGGTCACCGGCATAAGCATTGTCATATTCGGTTTTTTTATCGCCTCCGGTACCTTTGCCTTTGGCAACATCGTCACGGAACCAGCCAAGGCTGTATGCCCAAGGGCCGTCTTTGCGCACCCATTTGACGCCGCCGGCGTTGTCGGACCACAGCAGCGGATTGTAGCCGACGGGCTGCAGGCCGACGATGAGGCGGGAAGCCGGATCGAAGGGCAATTCGATGTCGGTGTAGGCCCACATCAGCTCAAAAATATTTTGGTCTCCGCCAAAAGGCATTCTTTCGGATTCGCCAAATTTGGCGCTGCCGAATTCGAAGCCGACCACGCCCTTGACCTTCTTGTCGTCATCGGAAACGTTGAGGCTCATGCGGTACTTGATCTCACCGAAAAAGTCACTGTCCTTGCTATTTTTCTTGGTGTCAGGGAGATTAATGGCACCAAGCGAATAGAGTTGTCCCCCAAGGCTGACATATTTTTCACTGTCTTTGGAGGTACGGACCGAGGTGTCAGCCTGGGTGCTGTAGGAAAAACGGTTGTTGAGGTCGCCATGCCATTCGATGTTGAGGGCCATGGCAGGGGCGGCCACGGCCGTGGCGGTCAAGGCCGCCAGGGCGATTTTAATTAGTTTCACGGTAATGCTCCTTCCATCAAAAAGAAAATAAGAATAAACGCCGGATCGCAGAGATCCGCAATGCGTCGGTTAACCCGGCCGATCTTGTGTTGCATCGTCGGGAATGGGGGTCCTTGCTCACCTCCTTTTCCTGGCATGATAGAGACTCACAGTCTTGATAAATCCCGAAGCCTGAACATCTTTTACCGGGACCAGAACAGGCCTGATAACGATGTTTTGCGGAATATACAACGAAAGACTGAAAACTGCAACGTTTACATATCGCATGTCAGGCAATGCTCGCTTTTGGTATAAATTTTCTTAAATTGGTTGAGGCAAGCTATAAATGGGGGCTAGGGGGCAGGAAAACGAGGAAGAAAACTATGGGGCCCGTATAGGGCCCCATGGTCGGATGTGCAAGATGACTTAGAAAAGCAGCTGGGTCTGGAAACGGAAGGCGTCGACTTTGTCGCCATTGATAATTTGGTCGTT
>NZ_JAFCIY020000008.1 GCF_020194955.2 Desulfuromonas sp. CSMB_57
AATGAAAAGTGTACCACCCCGGAACCGTGGTATTCCTCCTTGAGGAAAGGAGGGATGCCGATGATCGCCACGGAGGTGTACATGGACATTATTGCTCTCAAACGCCAAGGGCACAGTCTGCGCTGGATCGCCAAAAAGCTCGGCATCCACCGCAAGACGGTCAAGAAGCACCTGGAAAGCGAATCCTTTCCAGCCTACTCCCCCAGGACGGCCAAGCCGTCCGTCCTTGACCCGTACCACCAGGTCATCCGAGATTTCCTCGACGAGGACGATTACCAGGCCACCTGGATCTTTTCTCGCCTCAAGCGCATGGGATACGCCGGCAGTTACGAGACCGTCAAAATCTTCGTCCGCTCCATCAAGGAGCAGAAGTGCCGCATTGCCTATGCCCGCTTCGAAACGGAACCGGGCCTGCAGGCTCAGGTAGACTGGGGCGACTTCAAGATCGTGGAGGATTCCGGTGCCCTCTCCACAATCTACGCCTTTGTCATGGTACTCGGCTTTTCCAGAGCCATGCATGTCGAGTTCGTCGAACGCTGCACCCTGGAGACTTTCATGGACTGCCACGTGCGGTCTTTTCGGCGGCTGGGCGGTGTGCCGGCCGAGATCCTCTACGACAACATGAAGCATGTGGTTGTCGGCCGGGATCACGGCAAGCCAGCCTTCAACGTCGAATTCCTGCACTTCTCCAAGCACTATGGCTTCACGCCCCGGCTTTGTCCGCCGTATAGCCCTTGGGTCAAGGGGAAGGTGGAGCGCCCCATGGACTACCTGCGAGAAAGATTCTGGCGCGGATATGCGTACCGTTGCCTCTCCCAGGTCAATGAGGATGTCGCCACCTGGATTGCCGAAACCGCGCATCCACGGATTCATGGCACCTATCGACAACCGGTTCAGCTCCGGTGGGAACAGGAGATTCCTCATCTGGGGCGACTCCCGGCGGCCGATTATGACACGTCCCTCAAATGCTTCCGCAAGGTGTACAAGGATTGCCTGATCGCCTTCGACGGCAACCGCTACTACGTCGCACCGCAATTCGTCGGCACCAAGGTGCTCCTCAAGGTCAAGAACGGCCTTTTGCGCCTGTATCACGATGCCGATCTGCTCGGCACCTATAGGATTCCGGAGGGCAAGGGGCAAACCCTCGGCCTGCCGTTGCGGCCGTCCCGGACCTCCCAGCAGACTCCACGCTACGGGCGAGGCAAAGGCAAGGCAACCCGAGGCCTGGTTACCGGCACCCTCTATCCCGAGGTCGACCGTCGCCCGCTAAGCGAGTACGACCGCTACGCCGCCGGAGGTGTCTCATGGAACAACTGACCTTCGATCGCCTCCAGGACAATCTCAAGCGGCTCAAACTCTTCAAGGCGGTGGAGATCCTCGACGATGTCGCCACCCTGGCCCAGCAAAACGGCGGCTCCTACCTTTCCTTCCTCGACCAGCTTCTGGAGGAAGAAGTGGCGGCCAAGGACAAGCGCCGTGTCGATACCGCCATGAAGATCGCCGGCCTGCCCATGGCCAAGACCATCGAGGAGTACGACTTCACCTTTCATCCCCATCTGGACAAGAAGTCGGTCATGGAGCTTTTTGACCTGAGCATTCTCCCCAAGCACGAGAACGTGATCTTCCTTGGGCCGCCGGGTGTCGGCAAGACCCACCTGGCTATCGCCCTGGCCATCAAGGCCTGCTACCACGGCTCCCGGGTCTATTTCACGACCATGCATACCCTGATTGCCAAACTCAAGGAGAGCCAAGCCAAGGGCAAAGCCTATCTCAACTCCAGTCTCGTCATCGTCGATGAGGTCGGCTATCTGCCGGTCACCAGCCAAGAGGCCTATCTCTTCTTCCAATTCGTCAGTTACCGCTACGAGAAGAGCTCGACCATTATCACCTCAAACAAGAGCTTCGCCGACTGGCAGGAACTCTTTGGCGATCCGGTCATCGCCTCGGCCATTCTCGACCGCCTGCTGCACCATTGCCGGGTCATCAACATCAAGGGCCACAGCTATCGACTTCGGGACCATGCCTTTGCCAAACAGCTCTCTCAAAAAGGAGGTGACTCTACGATTTCCGCTTCTCCGGACTGAGTACGTTCTCTGCCGGGCAGTGGTACACCTTTCAATTACCGAAACTGGTACACTTTTCCGTTACCATTGACATTTTGGCGGGCCGGTTTTCGTTCCGGCGCCCGAACCCACCCAGGAAATCCGCTACCAGCGGCGCAAGCCGGTCAAAAACCGCGGCGCCGACACCCTGAGCTACCCCGACGACCTGCCGGTCAAGCGCGTGGAACTCGATGTGGCGCCGGAAGAGAAACTCTGCCCGGAAACGGGAGAGCCGCTGGTGCGTATCGGCGAGGAGGTCAGCCGCAAGCTGGCCCGCAAGGCCGAACAGTTCTACGTCATCGAGTATGTCCGGCCCAAATACGCCTCCCGCAAGAATCCCGACCTGGGTGTGCGCACCGCCGCCTTGCCCGATGCCATCATCGAGCGCTGTCCGGCCGATGAAAGCCTGCTGGCCTATGTGCTCAATGCCAAGTTCGCCGATCATCTGCCCCTGTATCGTCTGGTGGAAATCCTGGGGCGCGCGAAGGTCCGCATCAGCCGCCAAACCTTGTCCAAGTGGGTGGTCACCTTGGGCACGGCCCTGTCCCCGCTCTACGAGGCCATGAAGGGGGGCAGTGGGGTCAGGATAACTTGATTCAGAACCTACCGACCCCACTGCTCCTCGTATTACTGCTCCCCTCTACCCCCGAACACGGAAATTCAAGAACGACGAGCAGCGGTTGCCAGCCGTCTAAACACTCTACTATCAGCCAGGCTGGGAGCAACTGTGCGAACGTGAGCAAGCGCATCGGGCAAATCATGGGGAATAACAGCTCCTTCTGCTGTCCCAACCGTCAGATCGAGTAGGCGTAGAAACGCCTCTGCTTTTTCGAAGTTATCGATCCCATTAAGTGTGGGATTGTCATCGATTAAACCATAAAACCCATAATCGCTCATTGACCAGCAATTGAAGGGAACGAGGAAGCGTTCAACCGAAGATACAGCCTCCACAAAGGCCTCCCCAGTTAACGCTGGGAGACCAGAAAAGGCCTCGCTGACACTAGGTGTCACAAGGGACCGCTCCTGGGGCCAAACTTGTTCTAAGAATGGTTTAGCCGCAAATCGAAAAAGTGTCTCGGGTGCCGAGATAGGCTGCTCGCCATTCTCGGCTCTTGATAGGTCACGAACAAAGCGCTGAACTGCTTCCGCGGCAAATGCCCGGACTTCATTATCAAGAGCTCTGAGCATCTGTTGGACTTGAGAATATTGCACTGCAGGGCTGCGGGTCTCACGAAATGCATGGAGACACTCAACCACAAGGCTAAAAACAAGTGAACGCCTGCTCTCGCGATCAAGCCGTTGATCGGTCGTCCTTTCTGGGATTGAGTCGCCAACAATATGGAGCACATCTGAAAACAAAGTACGAAATGCAACCGCGCGCCAAAGGAGAATTGCTTCCAAACTGTCTGACATTAACGGAATAATCAAATTATTCCGAGTCCAAATATTATCAGCACTCAAAAAATAAGGTAATTCTTCAATCAAACAATGCTGAGCAATCAACAATGAACGCTCAGCTGTTGTAAAAATCTCAGATCGCATTCGATAAAGTTCGATATTGCTATCAAAAGGATTATTATCTATCTCAAGGCTTGGACAGGCGGATACAAAAACACGAACTAGTTTGCCTGCTGGTGTATTTAGCGTGTCAAGCTCCGGTATTTCGGAATCATCATCTAACTTCACAGCAGTGTTAAGTCGAGCCGATTCTTCAAGATTTTCCTGAGCATTGGTAACTTCGACTGCAATGGGCCAAAGCTTGAACCAAACCCCGAAAAATTCAGGGAATTCGACAACCTGCTCTCGCCAAGAAAAAAACCAGCTTGAAACTCCTTGAATGGCTGAACGGATTGTTTCAATTGGAAGTTTAAGTATAAGCTTTAGAACACGAAAAGCCTCTGGAAGAAAAACACTCTCAGATAAAGCAGCCCTTTGCCCAATGGGTGAGTGCGCCCAACCGAACCTCTCCCAGACTCTTGCATAAGCCCCACCACCATCAGCGGTCGATTCAAAATCGGCAAGAACTTTGAGGTCATTTCCGGCCTGCCGAATCCAATCCGAAGCACCCACAGCAGGATCGTTATTCCAGTCCCGTCCCGTTGAAAGTGCCATCTCTAAAGCTTTCAACCGTACAATTCCTCTCAACATGTCGTATTTTTCATCTGGACAGGGTGAGATAAACCTTGCCTTCGGGGATTCCGGAAATCCTTCATCAATTCGAGCCATTTGAACCAATTCAGGGAATTGATCAAATTTTTCCTCCAGCCACCTTTTATCCTTTTCCGTTAGATTGGCGCCGGCAACCTCTATGCGTCGCAGTTCTCGAAGGGCCCAGAAAAGCCGTGCGCTTTTTACACGATGGGCCTCTGCTTTTTTAGGCCATTGATTGCGGGGAGGGCGTTTGCGAATTCTATTTATTATTTCTGTTTTGTCATGCGAAGCGAACTCAACAAACCGTTTTGCTCGCAGCTCAGCGATCTCCGGATACGCGTACACATCCCAGAAAAACCAATCATCCAAGGCCAAAAGAAAATCCGCAACTTCGTCGGCTTGGGTTATATGAGGGTGATGTGACAGGGCCGCCCAAAGGCGCAAATGAACACAAGAATCCATTAATTTCCATTGCCCTGCAAATTCATTCGCGCACGCAAGGTCGATCTCAAGAATCCGAGAGACAACCTCGTACAGAAGCTTTACAGATGGGGCAAGCCCACGGTTATACTGATCAGGCTCATCTTGACCCTGTTGCCGCTGGTTTGCTGGTACATAATAAACACGGTTGAGTCGGCCAATTTTCCACGATAATTTCTCACCATCCCATCCTATGCGCCGAGCGATATCTAGCCCTTCATGAAGAGTTGCCTCGAGGGTATGGGCCAATGACAATAAAAAAGGCTTATCAGACAGAGTTGCCAACTTGAGCACGCCAGGATCTAATATTTTCCCACTAGTAAGCGATGAGGAGAAAAGATCCCCAATGTCTTTCGGTCGTTTAGGTGGCTTTCGATAAGCTAGATGCACTGAAGAAAACGGTTCCAACTTAAGCCGTGGCCTGACAAGATTAACTATTTTTTCGACAAGGGATCCCGTACGTTCTCCTGTGTTTAGCCGTATCTTAACTTCGTTTTCGCCATGTGATAAGTTCTCTTCATCTGCTGAATAATTCCAGCTCTCCGCTATCAGTAGCCAAGCAGATCGCCATGGCTCATTGGTTTTTACGCCAGAATGATTATCGATTATTTCGAGCAGAGCTAGACGCTTAACCGTTTCCTCAGGCTTGAGCCGCAACGCCCAGTCAACTGTTTCGCGCTCTTCAAGCCGGCCTTTCAAAAACTCTATTGTGACTCGGAAAGCCTCCCAATCCCTCTTGTTGAGTATTGCCCGGCGCGGCTTCACTAGAGACTCTCCAACTCTTTTTCTGTTGCAATTGTAGTAATTGCATCAAGCCACCCCAGATCAGCGCCCTGTTGGGAAACCAAGGCCGCAAAACGAACCCGTTCGTTATGGTCGCTTCGCCTTATCAAGTGGTCAAAGAGATCCCGCTCTGCATCGCTTGCTGCGCTTCGTCTTTTACGAACAATTCCCTTCATCTCAGTATCGACCAGGCTTCTTTTGCCGTTGTTCGGTGACAATTTTGCCCAGCGCTCCAGGGTACCAAGAAGGGCCTCATGCCCATTTTCTTCATCGTAAGGGATGGGTGTGATGCCCCGCCCCCTCCAATCCTCCAATGAAACGGAATCCGGGACGACTTTTCCTCCGATAAAAGTAAATCTCTCCTTCAGGTCTTTGAAGCGGGTTCCGTCTGCTGCAACAGCGTTGAAAAGATACCTCATAGGTGGATCATTTGCGCTATAACCGACAAGAACGATGTTGAACAGACGTGCGGAATCGTAGATAAAATCTGGCACAACACGCCTACGTAAATAAAACTCACCAAAGTCCTGATCAGTTAAAATCAGATTGGACGCCCGGGAAGGATCACGACCCAATGCCCCATGAATATGAAGTACACCAGAAAAATCCTCGCTATGTCCTGGTCTTGGAATCCCTCCAAGGGCATAAGACTGAACTGATTGTTTCAATGATCTGGCCGCATCTTCCAAAAGGAGATCAAAGTTGGTTGTTGCAATCGTGACTGTGCTACCACGGTCAGCGAGCCTAATCAATGCTCTATGAATAGACGCAGGCTTAGGAGAAGGTGTCCGAAATTCATCTGCTAACGCCTGCCTAACACGGCTCTTACCATGAGACTGCCCGTCCATTCGCCTTTCGAGCATACCCAGTACGACGTCATAATCACCGCTGATAAACCTATTGACCTCTGCGGATTGTTGATTTGTCAATCCGGAGTGGTTGGCTTCATATTGATTGTGGGCTCCAAGGGGAACTATAGATATGACAGCGTGGACAGCCGAGTCGAGTTTTTTATATATTTTAATAACCAGCTCACGAAAATTAGGCAATTTTGAAGGTTGAGAGATTCCAGCACCGGCAACGATGAGTACCTCTCCACGTGCATGCGCCAATAGGAGCCGCTCTGGGACAGAGGCGAGACCGGGCCCAAGGGATATGTCGCGATCACTACTCACAGTAATTTGAGATAATTGGTTTTTTGATGCTCCCATTGCTTCTTTGGTTACCTCAGCCAAATAATCCTGCCCCATTCTCCACTTTTTTTCGTGGTCGGCGTTTGCCTTTACCGACTTCTTTTACTCTGCGTTTCCCCCAAATCCCCGGCAAAACAGCATCCAGCCTTCCGAAGAACTATGCGAGCAGGAACAACGCCGCCGCATTCCTTTCCAACCAAAATCCAATTTTGCGCCGATAGAAAAATTAGTCAATCATTTTAATGTTCATGGCTTTAATGTTTACACCAGCGCCTCCTAAACCTTGCCTTCCCCGCCGAATTCCCGTATAGAAAACAGAGCCGTTTTGCCCGCCCCGAGGAGCCCGTAGCTACCCATGTTTGCCACCCCCCTGGAAACCCTCCGGAAAGTTTTCGGCTATAGCGCTTTCCGCCCCTATCAGCAGGAGATTATCGAGGGTCTGATCGCCGGGGAGGATGCCTTTGTGCTCATGCCGACGGGCGGCGGCAAATCCCTCTGCTACCAGATTCCGGCCCTGCACCGGCCCGGTACCGGCATCGTCGTTTCGCCCCTCATCTCCCTGATGAAAGACCAGGTGGATGCCCTGCTGGCCAACGGCGTGCGCGCCGCCTGCTACAACTCCTCTTTGGGTGCCGTGGAGGCGCGGCGGGTGCTGGCGCGGTTGCATGCCGGCGATCTGGATCTGCTCTATATCGCGCCGGAGCGCCTGATGAGCGAGGAGTTCCGGGCGCGTCTGGACGATTTGGACATCGCCCTGTTCGCCATCGACGAGGCCCATTGCGTCAGCCAGTGGGGGCATGACTTCCGGCCCGAATATATCCAGCTCGGCCGCTTGCGGGAACTGTATCCCGACGTGCCCATGATCGCCCTGACCGCCACCGCCGATCCCCAGACCCGGGACGATATCCGGCTGCGCCTCGGTCTGCAGAGGGCGGCCTGCTACGTGGCCGGCTTCGACCGGCCCAACATCCGCTACCTGGTGGTGGAGAAGCAGAAGCCCTTCGCCCAGCTGACGGCCTTTCTGGAGGGACACGCCGGGGAGGCCGGCATCGTCTATGCCCTGAGCCGCAAGCGGGTGGAGGAGATCGCCGGTCGTCTGGCGGCCCAGGGGGTGCCGGCGGCGGCCTATCATGCCGGACTGGCGGACGGCGAGCGGCGCCGGGTGCAGGAGGCATTTCTGCGCGACGACGTGCAGGTGGTGGTGGCGACGGTGGCCTTCGGCATGGGCATCGACAAGCCCAATGTCCGCTTCGTGGTGCACTACGATCTGCCGAAAAACATCGAGAGCTACTACCAGGAGACGGGCCGCGCCGGCCGCGACGGTTTGCCGGCCGAGGCTTTGCTGCTGTTCGGCTACGGGGATATCGCCATCTCCCGGGGGCTCATCGAAAAGGGCGGCAACGAGGAGCAGAACCGCATCGAGCTGCACAAGCTCAACGCCATGGTCGGCTTTGCCGAACCTTTGACCTGCCGGCGGCGGGTGCTGCTCGGCTATTTCGGCGAAAGCCTGGAGCAGGATTGCGGCAACTGCGATATCTGCCTCAATCCGCCGCAGCGCTACGATGCCACGGTGGCCGCCCAGAAGGCTTTGTCCTGCGTGTTCCGGGTCGGCCAACGCTTCGGCATGGGCCATGTCATCGAGGTGTTGCGCGGTTCGCGCAGCGAGCGGATTCAGAAGCTCGGCCACGACCGGCTGTCCACTTACGGCATCGGCGCCGACCTGAGCGGCGAGGCCTGGGGGCATCTGATCCGGCAGCTGGTGCATCTCGGCTACCTGCGCCAGGATGTGGGCAACTATTCGGTTCTGCAACTGACGGAAGCCGCCCGCCCGCTGCTGCGCGGCGAGCAGCGGCTGGAACTGATCCAGCCCCGGGTCAAGGCCCGGCCGGTGAAGGGGCGGGGGCCGCGCCGCGCCGGGGATATCCCCTGTGACGAGGGGCTGTTCCAGGCCCTGCGCGCCCTGCGCAAACGGCTGGCCGAGGAGGAAGGGGTGCCGCCCTTCGTGATCTTCGGCGATCAGACCCTGGCCGAGATGGCGGCCGTCAAGCCCGCCGACGAAGGGGCGCTGCTGGCCGTCAACGGCGTCGGGCAGCACAAACTGCGGCGCTATGGCGCCGACTTTCTGGCGGCCATCGCCGCCTACGAGGAATCCTGATTGCGCGTCGCGAAGCTGACCCTGGTCTCCATCCATCTCGAACCGTCCCCCCGCGCCGTGCCCCTGGCCGCCGGCCTGCTGAGCGCCGTGTTGAGGGAAGCCCATCCGGGCCGCATCGAAACCCGCCTGGTGGACGGTTTTCTGCAGCAGTCGGAGGGTGAACTGGTGGCGGCCATCCTGGCCGAGGAGCCCGATTGGGTGGGGTTTTCCATGTATGTCTGGAACCGCCACCGCATGCAGGCCGTGGCCCGGCGGCTGAAACGGCAGCGACCGGAGCTGATCCTGTTTGCCGGCGGCCCGGAGCCGACGGCGGCGCCGGACGGCCTGGTGGCTCCGGACGGGCTCGATTTCATCCTGCCGGGGGAAGGGGAGCGGGTCATCGCCGAGGCCCTGGGCATCCTGCTGGAGGGCGGCGCGCCGGCGACCATCGCCGGGCGCATCACGCCCGGTCCGATTCCGGATCTGAGCGGGCTGCCGTCGCCCTACCTGGACGGCAGCCTGCCGCCGGAGCAGCTGCCCGGCATCGTCTGGGAACTGTCCCGCGGCTGCCCCTTCCGGTGCGATTTCTGCTATGAATCGCGCGGCAGTCGGGGCGTGCGGCGCTTTCCCCGCCAACGCCTGGAGGCGGAACTGCGCCGCTTCGTATCCGCCGGCATCGAGGAGATTTTCGTCCTCGATCCGACCTTCAACTTTGAGCCGGAACAGGCCAAGGAGCTGCTGCGCCTGTTCCGGGATCTGGCGCCCGGCATCCGCTTCAGCATCGAAATTCGCGCCGAGTATGTGGACCGGGACATGGCGGAGCTGTTCGCGGCCGTCCACTGCTCCCTGCAGATTGGCCTGCAGAGCGCCGATCCGGCGGTTTTGGCCAACATCCACCGCAGCCTCGACCGGGAGGATTTCGAAAACCGCCTCCTGCTGCTGCACGAGGCCGGCGTCAGCTACGGCCTGGACCTGATTTACGGCCTGCCCGGCGACACCCTGGGCGGGTTTCTGGACAGCCTGGATTTCGCCCTGGCGCTGCTGCCCAACCATCTGGATATTTTCCCTCTGGCGGTTCTGCCGGGGACCCGGCTGGCGGAAACGGCAGCCGGCTTCGGTCTGGAATACGAGCCCCAACAGCCTTATCGGCTGCTCGCCTCGCCGACCTTCAGCGCCGCCGACCTGGCCGAGGCCGACCGGCTGGCCCGGGCCTGCGACCTGTTCTACAACCGGGGCCGCGCCGTGCCCTGGTTCGGGCTGGTGCTGGAGAACCTGGCCGTGGCGCCGTCCGTCCTGCTGCGTCGCCTGGCGGACTGGCTGGATGCCGCCGGCGCCTGGGCGGACACGGACCTGACGGCCCTGCAGCAGCGGTTCGTCAGCGACCGGTTCCTGGCCGAGGAACGCCCCGCCGTGGCTGCCGTGGCCGCCGATGTCATCGCTTATTTCGGCCACTCCGCCGCCCTGCTCAGCGGCGATTGCGGTTTGGATGGGGAGCCGCCGGCGCCGAGCGGCCTGCGCCTCCATCCCGACAGCCGCTGGGTGGACTTCAACCATGACCCTTCGCTGTTGTTGGAGAACCTCGAAATCGGCGTCACGGATTTCCAGATTCTGACCTGCCTGCTGCCGCCGGAGCCCTGCCGGGCCCTGCTGTACCTGTGCCGGGGCGAGGTGTCCCTGGGGGTGTTCGCCGACGAGGAAAGGGAACTGCTGGAAGCCATCGCCGAAGGGCGCTGCCAGGGGGCGCCGACGGGGCCGCTGGGCGAGTTTTTCGAGGCCGCGGTCGCGGAAGGGATTATTGATGATAACTATTCAGCATCGTGGAGCAGGGGCTCGCGCCGCCCACCCCGAGGGCCGCATGAACCCATCCCTGGGGCTTGACGGTTGCCATCCGGGCGCCAGACACCCTCGGGGAGGGCGCCCCGAGCCCCGGTGCTGAATGGTTACTATTATTGTAGACTGAACGGGAGGATCAAAGGCTGCCGCCGGGATGATGGTGCATCATGGCCGGGGCGGCAGGCCGGCGCGGCCAATGGGTGGCCGGACGGTGCTGTGTATTGGGGAAGACGGGGAAAGGAGCGAGGTATGTTTGCAGTGGTGGTCAAGGTACAGATCAAACCTGAAAATCGAACCGAATTTCTGGAAGCCATGTTCGACGATGCCCGCGGCTCGGTGGCCAACGAGCCCGACTGTCTGCAGTTCAACATCGTCCAGGATCAGAACGACATCAATCGGCTGTACCTGTATGAAGTCTACCGGGATGCGCAGGCCTTCGAGACCCACAAGCAGACCCCCCATTTCACCCGCTGGCTGGAGACCACCGCCGACTGGCTGGCCCAGCCCCTGGAAATCGCCACCGGCAGCCACCTGTTCCCGGCGGATGCGGTCTGGCAGAAACAGGGCTAGGAGGCTGTCGGACTATCCGAATTTGCAGCCAGCGCATGGATAGTCCGATAGCCTCCTGAGTTCCGAATTGTCACGGATTTGACGAAAAAAGGGCCGTACCCAGGGGGTGCGGCCCTTTTTCGATGTGCCTTAACGGTTCAACGCAGCGGGCCGGACCCCTGCGCCACCGATGCTGAACAGGTGCGATGGACCTGCTTCAGGCGCTCTTGACCCGGACCAGGTAATCCCGGGTTTCCCGGGGCAGGCGCTCCATGCCGTGGCGGTCGACGTTGCCCATGCCCCAGTTGTAGGCCGCCAGGGAACGATCCAGGTCGCCTTGGTAGCGGTCTAGCAGTTGGCGCAGGTAGCGGGTGCCGGCCATGACGTTCTGCTCCGGGTCGAAGGGGTTGCTCACCCCGAGATCCCGCGCGGTGCCGGGCATGAGCTGCATCAGGCCCTGGGCGCCGGCGGGGGACACGGCGCGCGGATTGAAGGCGCTCTCGGTACGGATCACGGAGCGGATCAGGCCTTCCTCGACGCCGTGGGCGCGGGCTGCGCGGCTGATGATGGCATCCAGATCGGCGGGGGCGTCGGCCCGGGTCGGTCCTGAAGCCGCGGAAACGTTGCGCTCCGCATCGGCCCCGTCGCGGCCGCCAATGTCAAAGTTCTGACCGGTGGGGGCCAGGGAGGGCAGGTCGGGCAGCGCGAAGCCGGCATCTTCCTGCTCGCTCTCGGCGGTCATGGCAAACAGTTTGCGGGCCACCTCGAGTTGCCGCAACTGCACCTGGAGCCCGGCCAGACGGGCGGCGCGGGCCTGTTCTTCCACGGGCTGTTCCGCCTGGTCGAGGTGGTCGGCAAAGGCGGGGGCGGACCCCGCCCTGGCCGGGGCCGAGGCGGCGCTCGGCCGGATGGTGTGGGCCGGGCCGCTGATCTTGATGCTCATCGGTGCCTCCGGAGCTCGAATGTTCTTCCTGCGAAACTATTCAGCATCGTAGAGCAGGGGCTCGCGCCGCCCACCCCGAGGACCGCATGAACCCATCCCTGGGGCTTGACGGTTGCCATCCGGGCGCCAGACACCCTCGGGGAGGGTGCCCCGATCCCCTGTGCTGAACAGTTACCTTCCCGCAAGGTTTTGCAGGGACCGTGCCGAACTATTCACCGGCCGCCGGCCGGATTTCGATCAGGGTGATTTCCGGCGGGGCGCCCAGGCGCATGGGCGGTCCCCAGCTGCCGGTGCCGCGACTGGTATAGAGCCAGCCGCCGCCGGCCAGGGGGTAGAGGCCGTTCTGCAGGGGGTAGACCAGGCGGGTGACGAGGTTGAAGGGGAAGATCTGGCCGCGATGGGTGTGGCCGGAGAGCTGCAGGTCGAAGCGACCGGCGGCGGCCGCATCGATGTGCGGGCGATGCTTGAGCAGGACGATGAACCGCTCCCGGGGCAGCCCGGCGAGGAGGGGGGCTTCTGCCTGGCCGGCGCCGCCGGCGGGATCGTCCACTCCGACCAGGATCAGGTCGGCGCCGACAGCGGCGGACTGGCCGCGCAGCACCGTAAAGCCGCTGGCTTCCAGGTAGGCCAGGGACGGCTTGAGTCCCGCATAGTATTCGTGGTTGCCGGTGACGGCAAACTTGCCCAGGGGCGGCTGGATCTCGTGCCAGAGGGAATGCAGACCGTCCAGATGATCGAGCTGGGCATCCACCACGTCGCCGGTGGCCACCAGCACATCGGGCTGCAGTTCCCGAATGCGGCTGACCACGGGCGCCAGGGTCTCGTCGCGGTGGAGCAGGCCGAGATGCAGGTCGGAAACCTGGACGATGCGCAGGGGCGGGCGGCCCGGCGCAAGTTTGTCGGAAACCAGGACGACCCGTTCCAGGCGCAGGTCGGTGGCTTCGAAGAACCCGTACAGGGCGCCGCCGAGGGCCAGCAGCAGCACCACGGCGGCACAGACCGGGCCATGCACGCTCAACAGGGGCATTCCGGGCCGCACGGCCCGCA
Organism: Desulfuromonas sp. CSMB_57; assembly: GCF_020194955.2. Taxonomy (GTDB): domain Bacteria; phylum Desulfobacterota; class Desulfuromonadia; order Desulfuromonadales; family Syntrophotaleaceae; genus JAFCIY02. The sequence continues at coordinate 13,216 of NZ_JAFCIY020000008.1, forward strand.
GGCCCAAAGCCAGCAGGTGCCAGGCGGCCACCACGCTCAGCAGGCTGAAGGCCAGGAAGATCAGACCCATCCAGCTATAGCCTAGCCAGGCCAGGCCCCGCGCCATGGCCGGATAGCCGTTGCGATCCAGCAGCCGTATCAGGATTGGGGCGAGGATCATGACGCCCATGCAGACCTTGACCAGGCCCGGCAGCAGGGCGTGGCCGGCCAGCAGGGGCTGAATACCCCAATAAACCAGGGCGTGCATGGCGGTGTAGAGGATCAAAAACGTCAGCACGAACAACATGGTCCCCCCTTGCTTCCGGCGGTTTGGCCCCGCTCTCCGTTTCAGAGGGCTTCGAGGCCGGATACGAAGGCTTTGAACAGGTCTTTCCAGCTTAGAATGCCGGCCACGGTGCCGTCAACCGTCACCACCGGCAGGCAGGATACGCGGTTTTGCACCAGCAGCCGCGCGGCATCCTCGATGGAGGTCTCCGGGGTGACGGTGACCAGGGCGCGGGTCATGATCTGGTGGGCCTTGCGGTTCATGAGGGCCAGGTCGCGGGCCTGTTCGTTGACCGTATTCAGAAACGGGCTGCTGGCCTTGAGCAGGTCCCGGTCCGAGATGATCCCGCACAATTGTTTGCCTTCCACCACCAGCAGATGATGAAACCGGGCATTCTCGAAGATTTCGGCGATGATGCGCAGGGAGTCGTCCATATGGACGGTTGCCACCCGCGTCGTCATGATGGTTGCAATGGTTGGAGGCATGTGCTTTCCTTCCTTTGCGGAGAGTCACTATTCAACATCGGTGGAGCAGGCGCCCCGAGACCCTGCGATGAGCAGTGGCTGCGAATGAACGGTTGCCGGCGTCGTCCCCGGGCAGGAATGCAAGGCATGTTCCGGATTTTCCGGAGTTGGAGGTGGAATGCTGTCTGAACTGTTGCAGATAGTGCTGCGGGTAGTGCTGGTCCTGGTCGGGCTGCTGTCGGCCCTGCATGCCCTGCTCAACAAACGGGATCCGCGCTCCGGGCTGGGCTGGATCGTGACCATCCTGGCCCTGCCCGGTTTCGGAGCCCTGCTGTACTGGCTGCTGGGGGTCAACCGCATCCGTTCCACCGGCCGCGGCTGGCAGGAGCGCGGTCTCGGTCTGACCTGGCGCAATGCGCCGGTGTGCTCCTGGTCGGCCGAATTGGCGGCCACGGATCTGCCCTTTCGCCGTCACGGCTTTGCCAGTCACCTGGCCCTGGCCGATGCCGTGACGCGCCGACCGCTGGTGGGCGGCAACCGGGTGCGGCCCCTGATCAACGGCGAAGAGGCCTATCCCCCCATGCTGGCGGCCATCGAGGCGGCCCGGCACAGCGTTTACCTCTCGACCTATATTTTCGAAAGCAACGTCACCGGGCGGCGCTTCGTGCAGGCCCTGGCCGACGCCCGGCGTCGCGGCGTCGCGGTGCGGGTGCTGGTGGATGCCCTCGGCGCCCTCTATTCCTGGCCGCTCAGCCATCGCCTGCTGCGCCGGGCCGGGGTGCCGACGGCGCGCTTCCTGCCCCTCAGCCTGAGCGGCCGGGGCGCCTATTTCAACCTGCGCAACCACCGCAAGCTGCTGGTGGTCGATGGCCGCCTCGGCTTCACCGGCGGCATGAACATCGGCGACCGGCATCTGCTCTCCGGCAGCAATCCGCGCCGGGCCCGGGATCTGCATTTTGAGTTGGCAGGGCCGGCGGTGGCCCAATTGCACGCTTCCTTCTGCGAGGACTGGCAGTTCACCACCGGCGAGGTATTGCCGGAACCGTTCGGGGCGGAGGCCGTCGGCAGCGCTTTCTGCCGGGGCGTCAGTGCCGGACCCAATGAGGATTTTGAAAAGCTGCACTGGCTGATCCTGGGCGCCCTGGCGGCGGCCCGCAACCAGGTACGCATCATGACCCCCTATTTCATCCCCGATCGCAGTCTGATTGCAGCCCTCAACACCGCAGCTTTGCGCGGCGTCAATATTGAACTGTTGCTGCCGGGCTGCAACAACCTGCCCTACGTGGCCTGGGCGAGCCGGGCCTACTTCTGGGAACTGCTCCAGTACGGGGTGCGCATCGGCCTGCAGCCGGCGCCCTTCGATCACAGCAAGCTGCTGCTGGTCGACGAGGAGTACGTCATGGTCGGTTCGGCCAATCTCGACCCGCGCAGCCTGCGGCTCAATTTCGAATTCAACCTGGAAATCTATGATGCCGAACTGAACCGGAGTTTGAGCCTGCATTTCGACCGCTGTCAGCAGGCGGCGCATCCGGTCACCCTGGCGGAGGTGGACGGCCGGCCGTTGCCCGAGCGGTTGCGGGATTCCTTTGCCAAGCTGTTTTCGCCCTTTTTGTGAGCCGGCGGGTTCAGTCGCGCAACAGGGCGATGCGCAGACCGAGGGCCACCATCAGGCTGCCGAACAGGCGTTCCAACAGCAGGTGGCCGCGGGCCAGGGCCCGGCGCACCAGGCCGTTCTGAACCAGCAGCACGAACAGGGACCAGCCCAGCAGGGAGGTCAGGACAATCACCAGGCCGAAGCCCCCTTTGCGCCAGAGGGAGTCGCTGGGCGCGATGAACTGGGTGAAGACGCTGAAGATGTAGAGGGTCACCTTGGGGTTGAGCAGGTTGCAGAGAAACCCGTCCCGCAGCCCCTGGCGGCCGGTCCGGCCGGCGGCGGCCGACAGTGGGGACAGTTCCAGGCTGCCGCGGCAGCGCAGGGAGCGGATGCCGATATAGATCAGGTACAGGGCGCCGAGCAGGCGCAGGGCATGGTAGACGTAGTGGTTGCCGGTGAGCAGCCAGGCCAGGCCGGCCACGGACAGGGAGACATGGATCAGCAAACCGCCGACGATGCCCAGGACCGTGGCCAGTCCCGCCCGACGGCCGCCGGTGAGGCTGTTGCGAAGCAGCAGCAGCATGTCCGGACCCGGGCTGGCCATGGCCACCAGGGTGATGCCGGACAGAAGCAGATAGGTTTGCATGGTTACCTTCCCGTTTGGAACGTGGCCTGTCTTGCAGCAGAGGTCGCGGGTGGGCCGTCAGTCCTTGTCGCCGGTGGGTGCCGGTTGCCAGGGCCAGCGGCCTTCGACTTCCAGATGCAGGGTGAAGCTCATGAAAGAGCGGATCAGGATGATGAAGGCCAGGCTGGTGACGCCGGCCAAGTCACGGGCGACGACTACGGTACGGATAATGTCGCCGGCAATCAGGAACTCCAGGCCGAGAATGATGGAGCGGCCCAGGTTGCGGCGATAATAGCGGAAGGCATGGTTGCCCGGCTGGCGGCGGTGCTGCTGTAGCAGAAAGCGCCAGGTGGCGATGGCCAGCCCGATGAGGACCACCAGTACGCCGACGGCTTCGATGGCGTGAGCCGCGGTCTCGATGCTTTCGCGGAATGCGGTCATGGCTTCCAGCCCCCTGTCGGTCCTACCCGAGCCCCCACGCTGAATCTTGCCCGGTTACAAATCAATAAGGTTTCTGGCCGAGGATATTTCCGGCCGGGTGGTAGTTGCAGACCAGCATCATGCGCCCCTGGCATTGGGCTACGCCGCAGCCCAGTTCCCGGGTGCTGTGCCAGACCAGTTGGGTAAAATGCCCGACCGCCTGATAGTTGCGTTGCGTCAGGGGTTGGCCGTCATAATATTTTTTCTCGCTGTGCCAGAGCTGGACGGCGTCGGCCATGCCATAGTGGCCGAGGGTGCCGGTGTACAGATTTTCGCCGTATTGCTGCTGCCAGGGGCCGGAGGCCGGCCGATGGGCCATGCGGCAACCTCTGTCGGCCAGGCGTTCGGCCCATTGCTGGGCGTAGCGGGCCAGGTCGTCCGACCAGGCCAGGGGGGGGACGCCCACTTCGGCCCGATAGCGGTTATGGGTCTGCAGCAGGGCGGCCACATCCGCCTTGGAGAGCGCGGTGTTTTCCGTCGATGCGGGCGGGCGGGCCGCCGCCAGCGCCATGCCGGCGTTGGCGTCTGCAAGGCAGGTCAGGAACAACGGTTCCGTCCGGGCACCGGAAAGGCTCGGGCGATGGTGCTGCCCTTGGGCAAACTCGCTGCTGCCGGGGATGGCCGCCACGACCATTGAAGCGAGCAGGAACAATCCGGCCAGCATGAATCCCTTTTGCACCATGGATGTCATCCTTATAAATCGGGTTGAAAGAATGGCAAGGGTTAATATCACCCAGAAGCGGCTGGGAAACAAGCCCCCTTTTTTTACCAGGCGGCATGGCTTCCTCTTGGGGGAAAACTCGCATTTGCCGGATTTTGGGGTATATTTCAACCAAACTCCAATCCAGCGAGCGCTGCCAAGCGTCTAGCCAAACCATGGGAGGAACCAGCATGGACAAAATCGTACGCGTGAATATGACGGATCTGACCACCCGCACGGAAGCGGCTCCGGCCGCCTGGACCGGGCTTGGGGGGCGCGGTCTGACCTCGACCATCATCGCCGCCGAGGTACCGCCGCGCTGCCATCCCCTGGGACCCAACAACAAGCTGGTTTTCGCGCCCGGACTGCTCACGGGCACCCTGGCAGCGCAGTCGGGGCGACTCTCGGCCGGGGCGAAAAGCCCCCTGACCAAGACCATCAAGGAAAGCAACTCCGGCGGCACCGCCGCTCAGCAGTTGGCCAAATTGGGCATCAAGGCGCTGATCATCGAAGGACATCCGACCACGGAGCAGTGGCATCGGCTGCATGTGACAGCCGACGGGGTTTCCTTCGAGACGGCTGACGACCTGGCGGGCCGCAACAACCGCGAGGTGATTGCCGCCATGAATGAGGAATACGGCAATAAGGTCGGTGTACTCACCATCGGGGTCGCCGGGGAGATGCGCATGGCGGCGGCCGACATCTCCGTCAAGGATCCCGACCAGAACATCCGCAGTCACGGGCGGGGCGGCCTGGGGGCGGTCATGGGCGCGAAACGCGTCAAGTGCATCACCATCGAGGATCCGGGGGCGGCCAAGGTGCCGGTGGCCGATCCGGAAAAATTTCGCGCCGCCGCCAAGATATTTGCCAAGACCCTGCTCGATCATCCGGTCAGCGGCCAGGGCCTGCCCATTTATGGTACCGATGTGCTGATCAATATCCTCAACGAGGCCGGCGGCCTGCCGACCAAAAACTTCCGCTTCGGACGCTGCCCCCACCATGACGCCATCAGCGGCGAAACCATGCACGACGTGATTGCCGAACGCGGCGGCAAGGTCAAGCATGGCTGCCATGCCGGCTGCATCATCCAGTGTTCCCAGATTTATACCACCGAGTCCGGCGCCTTCCTGACTTCCGGTTTCGAGTACGAAACCATCTGGGGGTTGGGCGCCAATGCCATGATCGAAAATCTGGATGATATCGCCGAATGTGATCGGCTCATGGATGATATCGGCATCGATTCCATCGAAGGGGCGGTGATGCTCGCCGTCGCCATGGAAGCGGGCGTCATTCCCTGGGGCGATGGCAAGGAATGCCAGCGGGTGTTGCGCGATGAAATCGGCAAAGGCACTCCCTTGGGCCGGATTCTCGGTAACGGCACCTCCTCCGTAGGGAGGGCCTACGGTCTGGTCCGGGTACCGGTGGTCAAGGATGAAGGCATTCCGGCCTACGACCCCCGGTCCGTCAAGGGCATCGGCGTCACTTATGCCACTTCGACCATGGGTGCCGACCATACGGCCGGCTATACCGTGGCCACCAACATCCTCAAGGTCGGCGGCTATGTCGATCCCCTGAGCAAGGAAGGGCAGGTGGAACTGTCCCGCAACCTGCAGATCGCCACCGCCGCCGTCGACAGCACCGGCATGTGCATTTTTATCGCGTTTCCCATGCTCGATATTCCCGAAACCTTTACCTCCCTGATCGATATGATCAATGCCCAGTACGGTCTTGAGATGACTGCCGACGATTTTTTGAAAATGGGGAAGACCATTCTCAAAACCGAGCATGCCTTCAACCAGGGTGCCGGATTTTCCAAGGCTCAGGATCGACTGCCGGAATTTTTCAATTACGAGCCGGTGCCGCCGCATAACGCGGTCTGGGATTTCACCGACGAGGAACTGGATGAATTCTGGAATTTCTGAAGCAGGGGCATGGGTGCGATGCCGGTTTGGATCTGCCAAAGGAGGGCAAGATGAGTGAGGAAAATGCGGCTGGAACCCGTCATAAACAAACCTTTGTGGACAAACTCCGGGAAATTCGCCTGCCCCTGTGGGTGAGCCTGGTCTTGCTGGTGCTGCTGCTGGTGGTTTTCACCTGGCAGCGCATTGCCGTCGGCGCCGCCGAACGCCGTCTGGCGGCCGAAAAACAGGCCTGGACGGAACAGTCCGCCGCGGCTCAGGCCGCCTTCATGGCTCAGGCCCGCGAGGCCCTCGCCCGGCACAGCGAGGCCAATCACGTGCTGTTCGGCAACGCCCTGGCCTGGGCCGTCCGCGGTGAAATGATTCGCAACAATCGCGACCAGATCGATCAATATTTTACCGAACTGGTGCGCAACGAACGGATCCGTTTGGTGCTGCTGGCGGACGTCAATGGCAAGATCTTGCTGGCCAGCAACCGCAAACTGCAGGAGGGGAATTTTGCCGACGTCTTTCCGGCGGCCCTGCTGCAGGAACCCCAAGTCACGGTGCAGGAGGGCGAGGGCAATGAAAAGCGGCTGGTGCTTCCCATCCAGGGGTTGACCGCCCGGTTGGGCACGGTGGTGGTGGTCTATCTGCCCGAGGCGTTGCCCGAGGGATGAAACTGCAGGTAAAACAGGCATAACCGGCATCGGCCGGCCAGGTCGATGCCGGAATCATGGTGGCAAACAGAGGTCGCCTCAGGGCGTCCATCCTCAACGAAAGGGAGGTTTTCCATGCACATTAATGAAGTACGGTCCAGGGCCAAGGCCATGGGATTGCAGGGGCTCGGCCGCCAGACCAAGGCGGAGATTATTCGGCATATCCAGCGGGCGGAACTCAACACCCCCTGTTTCGGTTCAGAGCAGGCGGCGGATTGCCCTTATCCCGATTGCTGTTGGCGCTCCGATTGTCTGAAAGCATGATGCCTGTCGGTAGGTTGCTGGTCACCGGCCTCCCGGCAGTGAGTCTCGTTCCAGCCCTCCGAAGTTGACGGCTTTTATTGTTTTTCCCCATTCAATTCGGTTATGATGCTGGGCATTCGCGGTTTCTTCGGAAACGGAGGGATGCGTGCGGCCAACGCCGTTTTGATTGCCCCCCTTGACGGGGGGCGAATTCGGTATGAGCGGACAATCGGGGGACGGAAGTGAAAAAGATACTGTTGGCAGAGGATTCCGGATTTTTTGGCCGCATGCTGACCAAAAAACTCGAAGCCGAAATGGGCCTCGAGGTTTGCTGGACGGAAAGCATGGCGGCGGCGTGGGAGCAGGTCACGACTCCCGGCAATCAGTTCGCCGCCGGTATCGTCAACTTTCATCTGCCTGATGCGCCGGGCGGTGAGATTGTCACCAGGCTGGTGGAGCGCCAGATTCCGGTCATCGTTTTCACCAGCGTCGTCAACAAGGAAGTCCGGGATCGCATCTGGGCCGAAAAGGTGGTGGATTACGTCTACAAGGAGGGCATCCAAAGCCTGGATTACCTGGTCGGTCTGCTGAAACGCCTGGAACGCAATCCGAAAATCAAAATTTTGGTGGTGGACGATTCCGAATTCCAACGTCAGGCCATCGCTGATCTGCTGCGGGTCCATCGCTATCAGGTGCTGGAGGCCGCCGACGGTCTTCAAGCCCTGGCTCTGCTGAACGAGCACCCCGATGTCAGGCTGGTGATCAGCGACTTTCACATGCCGCACATGGACGGCTTTGAGCTGACCCAGACCATCCGCAAATCCCATTCCCGGGATGAAATGGCCATCATCGGCATTTCAGCCCTGGGCGACAATGTCATGGCGGCCCGTTTTCTGAAGTGCGGGGCCAGCGATTTCATTATCAAACAGCATTTTCTGACCGAGGAGTTTTACTGCCGCGTCAGCCAGCATATCGAGAATCTCGAGAACATACAGGCCATCCGCAAGGCCTCGGTGACCGACTTCCTGACCGGGGTATCCAATCGGCGGTTTTTCTTCGACCAGGGCGAAAAGCTCTACCAGCAGATTCTCGACAGCGGCGGCCAGATGTGCTGCGCCATCCTGGACATCGACCACTTCAAACAGGTCAACGATACCTTCGGGCATATCGCCGGTGATGAAACCATCCGCCGGCTGGCGGAGCTGTTGCAGGACAGCCTGCCGGACAACGCCATTCTGACCCGCATCGGCGGCGAGGAGTTCTGTGTTCTGGTTCCCGGTTCCCGGGACGAGGCGGTTCGGCTGTTCGAAGGCATTCTCAGCGAAATCGCCGCCATGGAGGTCTGGGTCCCCTTCATCCGCGCCACCATTCGCATCACCGCCAGTGTCGGCATCTGCGCCGAGCCGGGACGCAACCTGCTGGAGATGCTCAGTCGGGCGGATGCCTTTCTCTACCAGGCCAAGAAAGACGGCCGCAACCGGGTGATCTATTGAGCGGCCAGGTTCCCGTACGGTTTGTCCGCTGATGGATTCCGGCCTTTCCCAACGCCTGACCATTGTTCTCGTCGAGCCCCAACAGCCCGGCAACATCGGCATGGTGGTGCGCGCCATGGCCAATTTCGGTGTCGACGAGCTGCGTCTGGTCAATCCCTGCCCGCATCTGCACCCCGAGGCCCGCAAGTTCGCCGTCGGTGCCGCCCCGCTGCTGGGCCGGGCCCGGATTTATGACAGCCTGCCCGCCGCCTTGGGCGATTTGACCTTTTCCGTGGCCGCCACCCGCCGCACGGGTCGGCTGCGCGGCGAACTGCTCGACGTGGCCGCGGCCGCGCACCAGGTACGGCAGGGCGGCAGCCAGGATCGCATCGGCCTGGTGTTCGGTCGCGAGGACGCCGGTCTGACCAGCGAGGAGGTGGCGCTCTGCAGTTGCAGCGCGACCATCGCCACTGCGCCGGAGGTTGGCTCCCTCAATCTGGCCCAGGCCGTGGTGGTATTCCTTTACGAATTTACGCGCGAATTGGCAGCCGCCGGGGTTGCAGCCGAGGCAGCCTCGGAAAGGCTGCCGCAAGCCGAGCTGGAACCCCTTTTCGCCCAGATCGAGGCTCTTCTTACCCGCATCGCTTTTATCAATCCCAGTTGTCCCGAGGCGGTCCTCAATCGTCTTCGGCGTCTGCTGCATCGGGCCGCGCCGGATGGCGAGGATCTGAATCTGCTGCGGGGACTGTGCAGCCAACTCACCTGGAGCATCAATGATTGGCGGGGCCGCAAGCGGGGTGGGTGACAGTCCCTGACGGCACCAGCGGCGAGGTGCGCAGGGAGGCCGCGATGGGTTCCTGCCGTTTCAGATCCCAATCAAAGACCACCATGGCCGAGTCCGGGGAGCGAAAGGTCAGCAGCCGCTCACCGTCCTTGACCACCACGCTTTCCGCGGCCCGAAAGTCGAGGGTGCGATCCGGGCCGGTGCGATTGCAGACCAGCAGCGGCAGGCCGGTATCAAGGCTGCAGCGCTCCCATTCGCCGTCGGGACCATGGAACCCCGGCGCCCAGGCGGCGGCCGAAACCAGCAGGCGGGCACCCTGTTGCTTCAGGTGGCGGGCGATGCCGGGTGAAAAGGCATCGCCGCAGATCAGGATGCCGACGCTGCCGACGGCGGCCACCGGGACGGGAATGGCGCTGTCACCGGGGCTGGACCAGGCTTCGGAGCCCTGGCGCAGGGCATTGATCTTGCGATGCCGCCCGACTACGACACCCTGCTCGACGACCAGGACCGCATTATGCAGCAGGCCGGTCTGCGGGTCCCGTTCCGGCAGGCCGAGAAACAGGGTGAGATTATGCAGGGCGCTGTCCCGGCAGAGGGACTGCAGCCAGGCATCGGGCTGAACATCGATCCAATCCGTGCCGAGGCCGTCGGCGAAGGTGTAACCGGTGGTGCAGAGTTCCGGGCTGATGATCCACCCGGCGCCGGCTGCAGCCGCAGCCTGGATGGCGGCCTCCAGCTGTTGCCGGTTTTCGTCCAGCGCCCCGGGTCGGGGGGCGAGATGGAGCAGAGCGATGCGCAGTCGTCCGGTGGCGGTTGGATGGGGTCTGGTGGTCATGGTCTGGCCTTTCCTGGCGGCCGGTCCCGGTGTGCCGCTGAAACCGTATCATGGCAAAGCCGGGCGATCCCTGTCAACGGCCGGTCTGGTCGGGGCTGGCCCGTCGGTTGACCTGGGTTGGCGGTTTACGCTAAGATAATCTGTCCATCGGGCCCTTGCGGCCCGTTTTTTCATTTGCAGCCAGAGGTTTATATCGTGAGCAAGCATCATCGCAAGGAAGTCGACCGGCGCCGCACCTTCGGCATCATCAGCCATCCCGATGCCGGCAAGACCACTCTGACGGAAAAGTTGCTGCTGTTCGGCGGCGCCATTCAGATGGCCGGCGCGGTCAAGGCCCGCAAAGCGGCGCGCCACGCCACCAGCGACTGGATGGCCATGGAACAGGAACGCGGCATTTCGGTGACCTCTTCGGTCATGAAGTTCAATTACCGCGATTACGAAGTCAATCTCCTCGACACCCCGGGGCACCAGGATTTTTCCGAGGACACCTACCGGGTGCTGACGGCGGTGGACAGCGCCCTGATGGTCATCGACAGCGCCAAAGGGGTGGAAACCCAGACCCGCAAGCTGATGGAGGTGTGCCGGATGCGCAATACCCCCATCATCACCTTCATCAACAAGCTCGACCGGGAGGGCCGCGAGCCCCTGGAGTTGTTGGCGGATATCGAGGAAACCCTGCAAATCGAGTGTGCGCCCCTGTCCTGGCCCATCGGCATGGGCAAGCGTTTCAAGGGCACCTACAACCTGTACCGCAAACAGCTTTGTCTGTTCACCGCGGGCCAGGCAACCCGGGCTCAGGATCAGCTGCTCATCGAGGATCTGAGCGACCCGCGCCTGGACGAGCTGCTGGGCAGCCAGGCCGATGAGCTGCGGGCCGACATCGAACTGCTGGAGGGGGCGGCCAATCCCTTTGAGCTGGATGAATACCTCAAGGGCAACCAGACGCCGGTGTTTTTCGGCAGCGCCATCAACAACTTCGGCGTCCAGGAGATGCTCGACGCCTTCGTCGAAATCGCTCCCGGACCCCGATCTGCGCCGACCACCACCCGCGAGGTGTCACCCTACGAAGAGGCTTTCTCCGGCTTCGTCTTCAAGATCCAGGCGAACATGGATCCCGCCCATCGCGACCGCATTGCCTTTTTGCGGGTTTGCTCCGGCACCTTCCAACGCGGCATGAAGGTGCGCCACCATCGCATCGGCAAGGAGGTCAACCTCTCCAATGCCACCATCTTCATGGCCCAGGACCGCACCAACGTCGAGGAGGCCTTTCCCGGCGACATTATCGGTCTGCACAACCACGGCACCATCAAGATCGGCGACACCTTCAGCGATCGCGAACCCCTCAAGTTCACCGGCATTCCCAGCTTCGCTCCGGAACATTTCCGACGCGTGCGGCTGAAAAATCCCCTGAAGAGCAAGCAGCTGGAAAAGGGATTGCTGCAACTGGCGGAGGAGGGAGCGGTGCAGCTGTTCCGGCCGCTGATCAGTTCCGACTATATTCTGGGTGCGGTGGGGGTACTGCAGTTCGACGTCATCGTCTCCCGGCTGCAGAACGAATACGGCGTGGAAGCCCTCTACGAGGGGGTGGAATACGCCACCGCCCGCTGGGTGGAATGCGAGGACCGCAAGCTGTTGGCCGAGTTCGAAAAGAAAAACCAGGGCGCCCTCGCCCACGACGCCGAGGGCAACCTGGCCTACCTGGCCTCCAGCGAATGGCGCCTCGGCAACACCATGGAACAATGGCCTCAGGTCACCTTTCACAAGACCCGGGAGCATAACTGACACGGCCCCGTGGCGGCAACCCGCCCTCCGCGTCGGCGGCCTGCAGGCGGTATGAGGTTTTGCCTTTTGAAACGGATGCGGTTATGATGAAAACAGGTCGCAGGCCGGGCCGATCGGTTTTTTAACCATTGACCAGGAGGCGTCATGACCATCTATCGCAAATGGTACTGCACCTGCACCGGGGAACCGGTGGAGTTGACCTGCAACGAGTTCCTCGAGGATGAACCGGTGGAGTTGGTCTGCGAACTGTGTGGCGCCACCCCCTCCTCCGATCCGCGGCGGACCCTCATTTTTCGTGAGTTGGACGACTGGGAAGACTGATGCTCAGTCCTGGTGCGGACGGGTAAAGATGATGAAGGCCATGGCCGGCCGCTTGCTGGCGTCGCGCATGGCAAACTGGATGCCTTCGAACTGCCAGCCCTCGGCGGTCCAGGTGTTGAGGATATCTTCCAGGCTGTCGTCCGTCACCAAGCTGGTTTCCACGACTTTGTAGATCGGCATAGATAGACTTTTCCCCGGGCCGCCGCGCCATTGGCGCGGCGGCCCGTCTGGTTTTATATCGTCAGGCTTCGTGATGAGTGTCTTTACAAGCAGCGGTGGAGAAGGGCCTCGCGTCCCCCCCACCGAGGGCCGCATGAACCCATCCCTGGGGCTTGGCCGGCGCCATCCGGGCGCCAGACACCCTCGGTGGGGGGGCCCCGAGACCCTTTGCCGAACGGTTGCAGGTCTTTTCAATAGGCCAGGCCGGTTTTCTTGCGCACCTTGCGCAGGGTCTTGGCGGCGACGTAACGGGCCTTCTGGGCGCCGTCGGCGAGGATGCGGCGCACACCTTCCGGGTCGGCCAGCAATTCCGTGCGGCGGGCGGTGAAGGGCGCGAAATAGTCCCGCACCGTCACGAACAGTTCCTCCTTGACCTCCCCATATCCCAGCCCCCCTGCCACATAGCGGGTGCGCAGGTCCTTTTCCTGCTCCTTGTCGAGAAACAGACGAAAGATGTTGAAGACGTTGCAGCGTTCCGGATCCTTCGGATCCTCCACCGGCGTCGGATCGGTGACGATGCGCATGATCTGTTTGCGCAGGGACTTTTCGTCCTGGAACAGGTCGATGGTATTCTTGTAGCTTTTGCTCATCTTCTGTCCGTCCAGACCGGGGACCGTCGCCACTTCGTCATCGATGTCCGGTTCCGGTATCGCGAAAAGCTCCCCATACTCGTTGTTGACCTTGATGGCGATGTCGCGGGCCACCTCCAGATGCTGCTTCTGATCCTTGCCGACGGGCACCAGTTCGGACTGAAACAGCAGGATGTCCGCCGCCATCAGCACCGGATAGGCGAACAGTCCGTGGTTGGGGGCGATGCCCTTGGCGACCTTGTCCTTGTAACTGTGGCAGCGCTCCAGCAGGCCCATGGGTGTGAAATTGGACAGTACCCAGGCCAATTCCTGCACTTCCGGCACATCGGACTGGACCCAGAACAGGCTCCGTTCCGGGTCGAGGCCCAGGGCCAGGAAATTGGCGGCGGCTTCCAGGGTGCCCTTGGCCAGGGACTTGCCGTCGGGTACGCTGGTCATGGCATGGTAGTTGGCGATGAAACAGAACAACTCCTGGTGCTCCTGGTAGTCGATCATCTTTTTCATCATGCCGAAATAGTTGCCCAGGTGCAGGGCGCCGGAGGGCTGGATGCCGGACAGAACGCGCATGGTCGAATCCTCGTCGTGGAAAATAAAAAAGCCGCGGTCCAGGGGGCCGCGGCTTTGGGTTGTTCAGGTTCCGCGGACCGTCAGGTCCGCGCTGCCCATGGAGAGACACTGGCATGCGAACCGGAGATGGATTCGGACCAGCGCCACCAGCGACGGGCAAGCAGCATGCAGGGGATCATGAAGGTTTCCATAAGCGCCAAACCTAGCAGCTCGACAGCTTTTCGTCAATGGTGAAATCAGTCCCCGGTGCCGGCCGGCTGCAGCAGGCTGGCCATCTGCAGCAGCTGCGAGAGCTGGATGCCGCTGTCCTGAAGAATGCCGAGAAACACGGGGAACAGTTGCAGCAAAAAGCCGCTGTCCTGCATGGCCTCCCGGGCCAGGCCGGGCAGGGTTTCGATGATGAAGGCCTGCTTCTCCTCGGTGCTGAGGGACTCCAGGGCGGTTTTCAGTTCTTGTACGGTCATGACGGGGGTTGTGCCTCCTTGGGATTTAATGAGTCGGATGCCTTAACAGCAGCCAAGCAACGACCTTTTTCAGGGTTGACCGAAAGCTACCCGGTACACGTCGCGATAGTCGCGGGCAAAATGCACCGCCAGACCCTCGCGCAGATAGTCGGGGAGTTCCTCGAAATCCTTGCGGTTGGCTTCCGGCAGGATGACGGTCTGCAGGCCGGTGCGGCGCACGGCGATGATCTTCTCCTTGACGCCGCCGATGGGCAGCACCCGTCCGGTCAGGGTCAGCTCCCCGGTCATGCCCAGCTTGCGGATCACCGGCCGGCCGGTGATCATGGACAGCAGGGCGGTGGCCATGGTGACCCCGGCGGAGGGGCCGTCCTTGGGCGTGGCTCCCGCCGGCACGTGCAGATGCACGAAGTGCTTGTCGAAAAACTCCGGGTCGGCGCCGTATTCGGCCAGGTGCGCCATGACATAGGAATAGGCGATGTCGGAACTCTCCACCATCACCGCGCCGAGTTGGCCGGTCTGTTTGAAACCCTTGCTCTTGCTGGGCATGGCCGCGGCTTCGATCTGCAGGGTGGCGCCGCCCATGCTGGTCCAAGCCAGGCCGGTGACCACGCCGGCCACGTTCTCGAACACCTCCTCGGCGGTGAACACGGGCTTGCCGAGGTAGCCTTCGATATCCTTGCGGGTGATGGCGATCTTGTCCGTGCGCCCCTGGGAGAATTCCATGGCCGCGCGCCGCATGATCTTCTTGATGCGGTTTTCCAGGTTGCGGACCCCGGCTTCCCGGGCATAGCCGTCGATGATGGCCTCCAGGGCATCCTTGCGGATGGTGACCTGGCCCTTTTCCAGGCCGTGGCTTTCGAGGGCCTTCGGAATCAGGTAGCGGCGGGCGATCTCCAGCTTCTCCTCAAGGATATAGCCCGCCAACCTGATGACCTCCATGCGGTCCAGCAGGGGTGCCGGGATGGTGTCGAGCTGGTTGGCGGTGGCCACGAACAGCACGTTGGACAGATCGAAGGGCACGTCCAGGTAATGGTCGCGGAAGGTGGCGTTCTGTTCGGGATCCAGCACCTCCAGCAGGGCCGAAGCCGGGTCGCCCTGGAAGGAGGCGCCGATCTTGTCGATTTCATCCAGCATCAGCACCGGATTGGCGGTGGCGGCGCTCTTCATGGCCTGAATAAAGCGGCCGGGCAGGGCGCCGATGTAGGTGCGGCGGTGGCCCTTGATTTCCGCCTCGTCGCGCATGCCGCCCAGAGAGAAACGGTAGAAGGTGCGGTTCAGGGCGCTGGCGATGCTTTTGCCGATGGAGGTCTTGCCGACCCCCGGTGGACCGACCAGGCAGAGGATGGAGCCGGAGATGTCGCCCTTGAGTTTGCCGACGGCGATGAATTCGAGGATCCGCTCCTTGACGTCCTTGAGGCCGTAGTGGTCGCGGTCCAGCACCCGCCGTGCTTTCTCCAGGTTGTAGTTGTCCCGGCTGAATTTGCCCCAGGGCAGAATGGTCAGCCAGTCCAGGTAGTTGCGGGATACATTGTACTCCGGCGACGAGGGCTCGATGAGCTTGAGCTTTTCGATTTCCTCGTCGATGGTCTTGCGGGCCTCCTCGGTCAGGGTCAGGTCCGCCAGGCGCTGCTGGAATTTTTCGATTTCGCTGACCTTGCCTTCTTTTTCCAGACCCAGTTCCTTCTTGATAGCCTTGAGTTGCTCGCGCAGGAAGAATTCCCGCTGGTGGGCGCTGACCTTCTCCTCGATCTGTTTGCTGATGCGGGTCTGCAGGCGCGAGACCTCCAACTCCTTTTTCAGCAGCACCAGCACCTTGTCGATGCGCTTGCGGACGTCGAGGGTTTCCAGGATCTCCTGCAACTGCTGGCCGTCGCTGGAGGTGAGGTTGGCGGCAAAGTCCGACAGGCGGGCCGGATCGTTCATGCTCTGCCGGTTGAGGAACATCTTGATTTCCTCGGAGTAGAGCGGGTTGATCTGCACCAGTTCCTTGAGGGCGGAAATGATGGCCATGGAATAGGCCTGCAGTTCCGGATTGACGGACAGTTCGGCGGCATAATGGTATTCGACCAGCCCGAACATGCCTTCGGCGGTTTTGCTGATCTCCTTCACGGAGAACCGCTCCTGGCAGCTGACCAATAGGTGGATGCTGTCGTCGTCCGACTGGAATACTTTCATGATGCGTCCGGCCACGCCGATGCGATGCAGGTTGCCGGGATCGTCGGGGCCTTCGACGTCCCGCACCAGCACCAGTCCCAGGGTTTTGGTCGGGCTGTCCACCGCCTTTTGAGCCATGGCCACGTGGGGACGACCGGTGAAAATCATCGGCGTCAGGATGCCGGGAAAGGCCGGCCTGGGCCGCAGTGGGATGATGGGCAGATTGACGGGCAGCAGATCCGCGGCCAACACCAGACCTTCCGCCTGGATTTCCGGGCGGGTCGATTCCGCATCGGCTGCTTCGTTGTCCTGATCCGTCAGGTTCTCCTCGGGGAGTTCCTGTATGTCCCGATCGTCACTCATGGAGTATCTCCTTGGATTGCGGTAGTTGGTCAGTCAACCTAATCACTGGCCGGCCGGTTGTCAACCGGGCCGGATGGCACCTTGCGCAGTCGCGGGTTGGCCGGAGACCCCGTGAGGCTGAGGTAGAACCGGCCATCCGGTGCCGGAGGGAACAGTCGGGCGAGGAGCTGCCGCAGGGGTGGCGGCAGCATGGGCGTGGGTTGCAGGCTGAGGAGCAGTTCGAGTCGCCCGTCGAGCCAGGGGCGGGTCAGCTGCAGGCTGCCGGAACCCTCCCCCTGCAGGGCGCCGCCGTTGAGAGTCAGCCGGGTGAGACGCAGTTCCGGCCCCAGTCCTTCGGCGGCCAGGATGATCTCGCCGAGGGGCAGGCCGCGGCTCAACCCCAGTCCCTGCAGTCCGGTCAGAGAGGCGCCGGTCACGGCCAGTTCCAGGGTTCGCGCACTGTGCACGGTTGCGGCGGCGCCGGACAGGGGGCCCCGGTAGCGTCCTTCCGACAGAATCCCGTCCAGACCCAGGCCGGTGGAGGCCGGCAGCAGGCTGCTCAGGGGCAGGTCGACGGCCCGGATTTCGCCGAATCCGCTGCGCCGCAGATACCCACGCAAGCGACCGCCCTGATAGCGGGCGCTGACCCTCAGGCCCGGGTCACGGCTGAACAGGGAGCGCCAGTAGGGCGCCACACGCACCTGTTCGAACTGCAGTTCGTTCCAGGGCGGCCGGCCTCCGCGCAGGATGGCCCGTTTGAAATGCAGTGCCGCCGGCAGCCGCAGGGACGGATCCTCGAGGCTGACCTGCAAACCGGTCCGCCGGCTCAGTGCCTGCTCCAGTTCAGCCGCAATGCGACCTCGAGGTATGGCCAGGAACAGGACGGCAACCAGGCCCAATAGCACCCATATCGTCCAACCGATCCGGCGTCGACGGCCGGATGGGCGTCGGCTGGAAGTTTCTGCAAGGCGGGATGTCATGGCCGGTGCTCCCTGGCGCGGAAAGGGTTTGGCGGGACGTGCCGGAATCCCGCGATCCGTTAGAGAATATTTGCAACCGCTCGAAAATGCAAGGTTCGAAAGCTGCGGCAGGTTTGCTTTTTGCGACGGCGTGGGATAATGTTAGCAGGCCGACTTTGCCATCGGCGGCAATTCCAAAATGACCCGGAACCCCGGTTCCATACCCACTTTTTTCATGAGGCACGTCTGCATGAACGATGCTCAACCCCAACGTCTGTTTCTCATCGACGGTTCATCCTATATCTACCGGGCTTATTACGCCATTCGCCACCTCTCCAATTCCCGGGGCGAGGCCACCAACGCCGTGTACGGGTTCACCAACATGCTGCTCAAGGTGATGCGCGATTACCAACCGGATCATCTGGCCGTGGTCTTCGACGCGCCGGGCCCTTCCTTTCGCAAGGAACTCTATCCGGAATACAAGGCCAACCGGGCGGCCATGCCGGAGGATCTGCGGCCGCAGATCCCCATCATCAAGGAGGTGGTTCGGGCCTTCAACCTGCCGGCCCTGGAACTGGCCGGCTACGAGGCCGACGACATCATCGCCACCCTGGCGCGCCGTTTTGCCGAGCGGGGCCTGGCCATCACCGTGGTCACCGGCGACAAGGACCTGATGCAGATTGTCGATGAGCGCATCGGTCTGCTCGACACCATGAAGGAGCTGCACATCGGCCCGGCTGAGGTCGCCGAGCGCTTCGGTTCTCCGCAGCAGGTGGTGGAGGTGCAGGCCCTGGCGGGAGACAGTTCGGACAACGTGCCGGGGGTGCCGGGCATCGGCGAAAAAACCGCCCGGGAACTGATTCGGGAGTTCGGCACGGTGGACAATCTGCTGGCCCACATCGACCGGGTCAGCGGCAAAAAACGTCAGGAAAACCTGCGTGCCTATGCCGAGCAGGCGCGCCTGTCGCGGGAACTGGTGCGGCTGCGCGACGATCTGGCCCTGGAGGTGGATTACGGACAGTTCGCCCTCGGCGAGCCCGACCGGGAGGCGTTGACAACTCTATTCAAGAGCCTCGAATTCCACAAGCTGTTGCAGGAGTTCTCCAGCGACGAGCGCACCAGCGATGCCGGCTATCTGGCGGTTCTGAACCAGAACCAGCTCGATGAACTGCTCGCCGAACTCGGGCGCGCGCCGCGCTTCGCCTTCGATACGGAAACCACCAGCCTCGACGCCACCCGGGCCGATCTGGTCGGGCTGTCCTTTGCCGTGCAGGCCGGCCGGGCCTGGTATCTGCCCGTCGGACATCGCTATCTGGGAGCGCCGGAGCAGCTGGATCGAGCCCTGGTGCTGGAGCAGCTGCGGCCGCTGCTGGCCGATGCAGCCCGGCCCAAAATCGCCCAGAATGCCAAGTACGATGTGCTGGTGCTGCGCCGGGCCGGAATCGACGTGGCGGGCCTGGAGTGCGATACCATGATCGCCTCCTACCTGGCCAATCCCGCCGGCAAATCCCACGGCCTCGACAGCTTGGCGGCGGAGTTGCTCGGGTACCGCACCATCAGCTACGGCGAGGTGGCCGGCCAGGGCAAAAACCAGGTCTGCTTTTCCGCCGTGGCCGTCGAGACGGCGACCCGCTATGCCGCCGAGGATGCGGATATCACCCTGCGTCTGGCCGATAAACTGCTGCCGCAGGTGATCGCCACGGGGCAGGAACGGCTGTTCCGGGAGGTGGAGCTGCCCCTGGTCACGGTGCTGGCGGACATGGAATGGCACGGGGTCGGCATCGACCGCGAGCTGCTCGGCGAAATATCCGCCGAAATGGCCGGCCGCCTGCGGGTCCTGGAAGAGGAGATTTACCAGCTGGCCGGGTGCCAGTTCAACGTCGGTTCGCCCAAGCAGCTCGGCGAAGTGCTGTTCGAACACCTCAAGCTGCCACGGGGCAAAAAGACCAAAACCGGCTGGTCGACGGATGTCGAGGTGCTCAACGCCCTGGCCGAGGAGCATCCCATTGCCGAGCGCATTCTCGATTACCGCACCCTGGCCAAGCTCAAGAGCACCTATTGCGACGCCCTGCCGAAGCTGGTGCATCCGGAGACCGGCCGTATCCATACCTCCTTCAACCAGGCGGTGACCGCCACCGGCCGGCTGTCGTCCAGCGACCCCAACCTGCAGAATATCCCCATCCGCACCGAGGAGGGGCGTCGCATCCGGGCCGCCTTCGTGCCGGCACCGGGCAACATACTGCTGGCCGCCGACTATTCCCAGGTCGAACTGCGGATTCTCGCCCACCTCGCCGACGAACCGGCCCTCAAGGACAGTTTCGCCCGCAGGGAGGACATCCATGCCCGCACCGCCAGCGAGATTTTCAATGTGCCCCTGGGCATGGTGCCGCCGGAGTTGCGTCGCCAGGCCAAGACCATCAACTTCGGTGTGCTGTATGGCATGAGCGCTTTCGGTCTGGCCAAATCCCTGGGCATCGGCCGGGCCGAGGCCCAGGAATATATCGATCACTATTTTGCCCGTTATCCGCAGGTGCGGGAGTTCATGGCCGCCAAGGTCGAGGAGGCGCGCCGGCAGCGCTACGTCACCACCCTCCTCGGTCGGCGCTGCGCGGTGCCGGAAATCGACAGCAGGAATGCCGCGGTGCGCGGCTTTGCCGAACGCAACGCCATCAATTATCCCATCCAGGGCTCGGCCGCGGACATCATCAAGGTGGCCATGGTCAACATCCATCGCCGCCTGCAGGAAAAGTCGTTCCAGTCCCGGATGGTGCTGCAGGTTCACGACGAATTGGTGTTCGACGTTCCGCCGGCCGAACTGCCGGCCATGACCGAACTGGTGCGCCGGGAGATGGAGGGCGCGGTGACTCTTGATGTACCGCTGCTGGTGGAGATGGGCAGCGGCGCCAACTGGCGGGATGCCCACTGATGCTCTGTAAGCCTTGACGGACCCGTGGTATTCCATGGCCGATCCGGAGGAGCCGTGAAAAGGTTGCCCATCCGCACGCTGATCTGGCTGCTGGTGCTGGTGCCGCTGGTAATGGCGGCATTGCTGGTGGCCGGTTTGCGCTCGGAACGGGTACTCAACTCGGTACTGGTGCCCCGCTTGGAGCGCATGGCCGGAGCGCGCCTGCAGGCGGAGCTGAACATCGGTCGATTGCGCTGGCAGGGGTCGACCCTGGTGGTGGAGGAACTGCGCCTGGTCCGCAACGGCCGTTATGCCGTGGCTTTGCCGCAAACCCGCCTGACCCTGGGCCTGGCCGATCTTCTCGCACGGCAACTCACCGCCTTGGAACTGGACACCCCCGAAATCAGCTTCTGGCCCACTGCCGAAAAAGCCCCGCCTCCGCAGTGGCCCGAACGCCTGCCCGTGACCGCCCGCCGGATCCGCGTCAACAACGGTGCTCTGAGCCTGGCCATGGGTGAAACGCCGCTGGTGGTGCGGAATTTTCAGGCCGAACTCCGTGGCGGCGAGGTATTCATCTTCGAGATTCGTGCCGAGGTCGGGCAGGGGCAGCCGCTGGCCATCCGCGCCGCCGGTCATGGTGCCTGGCAGCGGGGTCTGGAACTGGTGTGTGATGTCCTCGACTGGGAGGAGCGCGCCTTGCTGCGCCGTCCTCTCAGGGTCAGCCTGCCTTCCGGCCAGGGCGTCGAAATCCGGGTCGGGTTGGGGATGGAACTGCTGGATCGGGGTGATGTCGAGCGGATGATGGTCGTGTTGCCCGAGCCGGTGGCCCTGCCGGAGAATTGGGATTTTGTGCTGCGCGACCTGCGACTCGATGTGCTCTGGTCGCCGGACGGCCTGTCCATGCAGGTCGTTCTTGACCAGGGCCGGGTGCGGGGGCCCGGCCTGACCCTGCCTTTGGAACGAACTGCCATGTCCCTTAAGAGTACCGCCGCCGGTTGGGCTGGAGAGGGACGCTTTGCCTTGGTCGGGGCGCCGAAGGGCACCCTGGAGTTCCGCAGTTCCGCCGAGGTCCTCAGCGGACAGCTGGCCATGGACGTGCCGGACCCCAACCTGTTGCAGCGGTCGGTATTGGGCGAGGTGCCCCTGCCCGTGGCGGGAGCGGCAGGGGTGCGCCTGTCGGCGACCCGGCAAGCCGGCACGACCACCGCGCAGGTGGCGCTGAGCGGCCGGCCGGGGGGGACTCCCACCGCCGCCCGGTTGGATCTTTCGGCCCTGGCTTTGCAGGCGGAGCTGCGGCAGCAGGCTTCCGGCTGGGGCGGGCAGGCGAATCTGCAGTTGGCCGGACAGCGTTTGGGTCGGGTCCGTTTCGATGCCCGGCAGTTTCAGGCCGAGGTGCCGCCCATCTGCTGGCAGCGACTGCGCCGGCTACTGCCGGCATCCCGTCGTCCGGCCGCCCTGCAGGGCGGCGAAGGAATGGCCGGAACCTTGACCATGCAGCGCCGAGGCGCCGGTTGGGGCGGTCGTTTCCAGGCCCGCGCCGGCCGCCTGCAATGGCTCCAGGGCGAGGTTAGCGAGGCCACGGTATCCGGCGGGGTGAATCTCGCCGCCGGCCGCCTGTCCCTGGATCAGGGCGTTCTGGCGGCCAAGGTGGCGGCCCATGACGGGCAGGGGCGGCTGCAGGTCCGGACCACGGGCCATTGGCAGGAGGGCCGCTGGCAAGCTCGGATTGCCGACCTGCAGCTCCAGGAAGTGGAGTGGATGTCCCCCGACGGTCAGGGCGGTCTGGTGGATGGGCGATTGCAGCTGGCAGGCACCCTGGCCACGGACCAAGCCGGCAGCATGACCTTCGATCTCGACGGCCGGCTCGGTGCCGGGGAGGCGCTGTGGGGAGCCTGGTACGCGGAACTGGCCGATTGGCAGGGGCAATGGTCGG
This sequence comes from Desulfuromonas sp. CSMB_57, assembly GCF_020194955.2. Lineage (GTDB taxonomy): Bacteria > Desulfobacterota > Desulfuromonadia > Desulfuromonadales > Syntrophotaleaceae > JAFCIY02. Next base: position 35,531 of record NZ_JAFCIY020000008.1, read on the forward strand.
TGCGCGGTCGCTGGCAGCCGGAACCGGCCGCTCTGCAGGTGGATGCCGCGACCCTGGCGGTTCCGGAGGCCCTGCAGCTGTCAGGGCGGGGGCGTTGGGGCCAAAACCCGGAATGGATTGGGAGGCTCGAGCTGACGGATCTGGACCGGCTCTGGCAGGGGCTGGCGCGGGATCTGCTGGCCGCGCTGCGTCCCGGCTTTGCCGGGCTGCAGCTGGCCGGCAGGATGACGGCGGACCTGCAACTGGAGGCCGCACCGGACGGTTGGCGACTGACCGGTGAACTGGCCCCGCAGGATATGGACCTGGTTTGGCCCGAACTGCAGTTGGAGGGTCTGAACGGCACCGGCCGGCTGCCCTTGGCCCTGACCCTGCCGACCACGGCCGCCGCCGGTTGGCAGCCGGCGGCCCGGTCGGGCCGGCTGCGTTTCGACCTGCTGCGCATGGGACCGGTACAACTGGGCAACGAGACCTTGCCGGTACTCGTCACCCGCAATCGTTTCCGGTTTGAGGAACCGCTGGTGCTGTTGGCCGGCGGCGGGCAAATTACCGTTGCCGATCTGCAGCTCGGTCGGGATGCCGCCGGTCCGGAATTCGGGGCCCGTATCGGCATTACTGAAATCGATCTGGAGAGATTGACACGGGAACTCGAGCTGACGCCCATGGCCGGCACCCTGAACGCCGACCTCGGTCAGATCCGGTTTGGCGACGGGGTCTTGAGTTCCGATGGCGAGGCGCTGTTCGAGGTGTTCGGCGGCCGCATCCGGCTGCGCAATCTGAGGTTTCGCCCCGGTGGCCTGGGCCGTCCGCAAACCTTCGCCGACATCGATTTTCAGGGCATCGACCTGTTTCAGCTGACCCAGACCTTCGAATTCGGCGCCATCAACGGCGTGGTGGACGGCGCCGTGCAGAACTTGCGGCTGTTCGGCGCCACCCCGTCGGCCTTCAGCGCCTGGCTGGAAACCCGCCTTTCGGGCCGCCGCAATATCAGCGTCAAGGCTTTGAACAACCTGGCGATTATCAGCCAGGGGGGTTTTTCCGGCATCCTCTCCCGAGGCCTCTACCGGTTTATCGATTTTTATCGCTATCGCCGCATCGGAATTCGCTGCGACCTGGAAAACGACGTTTTCCGTCTGCGCGGGAGCGCCCGCAAGGGCAGCGACCGCTACCTGGTTTATGGCGGATGGCTGCCGCCCCGCATCGACATCCTGGCACCGCAGCAGCCGATTTCCTTCCGCGAGATGCTCAAACGCCTGGAGCGCATCGACCGGACCGGGGGCGGCAGCGGCGGCAAGGCCGATTGATTTTCGCCGCCGGGAACGGTATAGTGTCCCTGACAGACAGAAAAGTCCACGAAATTGCATGGAAAATCAACCTGGAGGATGGCATGAGAAAGAATCTTCTGCTTGCTTCGCTGACCACCGTGATGATGTTGGCGGCCTGTGTCACCATCAATATCTATTTCCCGGCCGAGGAGGTGCGCAGCGCCGCCGACCGCATCGTGCAGGAGGTCTGGAGCGAGCGCAATGGAGCACCGGCGCCGCAGCCGGTCGCGCCTCCCGCAGCCCCGGCGGCACCGGCGGCTCCCGCCGAGAAGCAGGGACCGACCAGCCTGTTGCGGCAGTTCTGGGGAGCGTCCACGGTCCATGCCGCTCAGGATATCAACGTCACTACCCCGGAAATTCGCGCCATCAAAGAGGCCATGAAGGCGCGGACTACCGAACTGCGGCCGTTTTTGGACGGCGGGCAGGTCGGCATCGGCCGCGACGGCCTGCTCAAGGTCCGCACCCTGGATGGGTTGGACCTGCGCGCCCGCAGCCAGGTCAACCGGCTGGTGACCGTCGAGAACCAGGATCGCCTGCGCCTCTACAAGGAGATCGCCAATGCCAACAAGTTCCCTGACCGGGCCCATGAAGTGCAGGCGATTTTTGCCGACTCTTGGCGGGAACAGGCCGCTTCCGGCTGGTATATCGAGGATGCCGCCGGCGCCTGGAGCCGACGCTGACGCCTCCGGTCGATCTCTGCTGGCCGACCAGCGCGGGGCCACCCTGCTGGCGGTACTGGTCGCCGTGACCGTCATGGGGTTGGCGGCCGGCATCGCCGGCAGCACCTGGCGTACCATCCTGCAGCGGGAACGGGAGGAGGAACTGCTGTTTCGGGGCGAGCAGTATCGCCGCGCCATTGCCGGCTATTTCGCCGTCGGCGGCGGCTATCCCCGGCGGCTCGAGGAACTGCTGAAGGATACCCGGACGCCGCTGCCGTCCCGTCATCTGCGGCGGTTGTATCCCGACCCCATGACCGGCGGTCCGTGGCAGTTGGTACGCGATAATGCCGGTAATATCCTTGGGGTGCGCAGCGACAGTGCTCTGCGGCCCTTCAAGAGTGACGGTTTCCCCGAAGGGTACGAAGGCTTCGAACAGGCGGAAAGCTATCGCGAATGGGAGTTTGTTTTTCAGCGACCCCAGGTCGCGCCTGAAACCTGAATCCCGGTTTGAATCTGACAGCAGCGGCCGCATACGCGGCCGTTGCTGTTTGACGCGGGTCGTGTGCCTGTTGACAGTGACGGCCCGGCGTTGGTAGCATGCTCTGTTTCCAATTCGCCTTTGCCCGCGGGATGTTGTCATGGATCAGAAACTGCAGCTTCTGTTGGACACCGTCAAGCGGCTGATGCGCCGGGGCGCCACGCCCAACCTGGCCAAGGTGCTGACTAAATCCCACCCCGCCGATATCGCCCACCTGTTTCCCTTTTTGTCCCGCAAAGAACAGCACACCCTGTTTCGGCTCATCGAGGATAATGAGGTGGCGGCCGGCGTCCTGTCCGAGCTGGACCATGCCACGGGGGCACAACTGCTCGAGGAAATCGGCCATGAGGCCATGACCGAGGTGTTGCAGGAAATGCCCTACGACGACGCCGTCGAGCTGATCCGCAACATGCCCGAGGAACTCGCGGAAGAGATTCTCAACACCATGAAGGATGAGCACTCCGACGAGATCGAGCAGTTGCTGCAGTACGCCGAAGATACTGCCGGCGGCATCATGTCCACGGAGATCTTTTCCCTGACCGAGGACCAGACCGTGCAGCAGGCCATTGTCGCTCTGCAGCAGGCCTGTGACGTGGAAATGGTCTTCTATATCTATGTGACCGACCGCCACAACCATCTGGTCGGAGTCCTGTCCCTGCGGCAGCTGCTGACGGTGCCGCCGGAAACCCGCCTGAAGGAGATCATGGCCACGGACGTGATCAGCGTGCGGACCGACAAGGACCAGGAAGAGGTGGCCCATCTGGTGTCCCGCTACAATCTTCTGGCCTTGCCGGTGGTCGACGAAACCAACAAGCTGGTCGGCATCATTACCGTCGACGATGTCATCGACGTGTTGCACGAGGAGGCCACCGAGGACATTTACAAGATGGTCGGTACCAGCGAGGAAGAGCTTCTGTACGGCTATCGGGCGGTCCGCATCGCCCGCTTGCGGCTGCCCTGGCTGATCACCAATCTGTTCGGCGGCATTATCACCGGCTACCTGATGTGGCTGTTCAAGGTGACCCTCAAGGAGGTCATCGCCCTGATTTCCTTCATCCCGGTCATCACCGGCATGGGCGGCAACGTCGGCGGCCAGTCGGCGACCATCGTGGTGCGCGGATTCGCCACCGGCAACATCGATTTTTCGAGCATGCGGCAGGTGTTTTTCAAGGAACTGCGGGTCGGCATGTTCATGGGGGCCGTCTGCGGCATGACCGTCGGCCTGGTGGCCATCGCCTGGCATCATAACGGTTACCTGGGGCTGGTGGTGGGTCTGGCCATGGTTTCCGCCATGACCGTGGCGGCGACCATGGGGGTGCTGGCGCCGGCGTTTTTCAAACACATCGGCATCGATCCCGCCATCGCCTCCAGTCCCTTTGTGCAGACCGCCAACGATATCACCGGCATTCTGATCTACTTTGGCACCGCAACCATATTCCTGCAATATCTGCGCTAAACGGATGTCATTGCCTGCGACATGTCAGGGAACGGGGTGCGAACATGAGCAACTGCGCTTCGGAGGCCATAATCCTGCGGCGCTGCGATTACGGCGAGGCGGATCGGATCGTCACTTTCTTCTCCCTCGAGCAGGGCCTGGTCAAAGGCTTTGCCCGCCGGGCCCGCAACAGCCGCCGTCGTTTCGGAACGGCCCTGGAGCCCTTTGCCAGGGTGTGCCTGCACTGGACGACGGTGCGCGGCGGTGAACTGGTCAGTCTGTGCGATGCCGAATTGCTGGACCTGCGCACGGCCCTGCGCAGGGATGTGACGACCCTGGCTTTGGCCGCCACGGGGGGCGAGCTGGTGGAGGCTCTGTTGGCTGAACGCCAGCCGCAGGCGGAGGTGTTCGGGCTGCTGGAAGCTTTTCTGGACCACCTGGCGCGCCGGGGATTCAGTGCCGAAGCCCGCCTGCTGTTTGAATTGCGGCTGCTGAACCTGGCCGGCTATGCTCCGCACCTGGCCCACTGCGCCCTTTGCAGCCGGGGGCTGAGTGGCAGCATGGTGGCCTTCGATATCCGCCAGGGTGGGGCCCTCTGCCTGGGTTGCGCCGAGCCGGAGCAGGGGCTGCGCCTGTCGCCCCTGACCCTGGGCACCCTGGCGCGTCTGCAGCGATCGCCTCTGACCGCCTTCGACGGCCTGCGGCTCTCTTCTCAGACCCTGCAGGAGGGCGGCCGCCTGCTGGCCGCGGCTCTGCGGCCGCAGCTCGGACGGCCGTTGCGCAGCGCGGCATTCCTGCAGCAGGTGCTGGCCGCCCGCACCGATGGCGGCGCGGCTTGCCGGCCGGCGGAAACCGGTTGACAGGGTAGGACAAAAGATCTACCCTTGGCTGCCCTACGCAGCGCAGAGCCCTGATTCCGGCTGGGGCGTTGCTCGACAAGCAAAGTGGCGCCCGGCGCCTGGAGGCATTGTGACTTTTCAAGAATTGATCCTCGGATTGCAGAACTACTGGGCCCGGCAGGGGTGCATCATCCAGCAGCCCTATGACCTGGAAAAAGGCGCCGGAACCTTCAATCCCGCCACCTTTCTGCGCGTACTCGGGCCGGAGCCCTGGAATGTGGCCTACGTCGAGCCCTCCCGTCGGCCCACGGACGGTCGGTACGGGGAAAACCCCAATCGCCTGCAGCACTATTATCAGTTTCAGGCGATCATGAAACCGTCCCCCATGAATATCCAGGAACTGTACCTCGATTCCCTCAAGGAGTTCGGTATCAGCCCTTCCCGGCACGATATCCGGTTTGTCGAGGACGACTGGGAATCGCCGACCCTGGGCGCCTGGGGACTCGGTTGGGAAGTCTGGCTGGACGGCATGGAAATCACCCAGTTTACCTATTTTCAGCAGGTCGGCGGCATCGATCTGAAACCGGTTTCGGCGGAAATCACCTATGGCTGCGAGCGCATCGCCATGTACCTGCAGGGCGTGGACAACGTCTATGATCTGGAGTGGGTCAAGGGAATTCGTTACGGCGACGTGCACCATCAGACCGAAGTGGAATTCTCGACCTACAATTTCGAGGAAGCCGATGTGACCATGCTGTTCCAGCTGTTCGATATGTACGAAAAGGAATGCACTCGCCTGACCGGGAAAGAACTGGTGTTCCCGGCCTATGATTTTGTTCTCAAGGCCTCCCACGCTTTCAATCTGCTGGACGCGCGCGGCGCCATTTCGGTCACGGAGCGCGCCAATTACATCGGTCGCGTCCGCAATCTGGCGCGCCTGTGCGCCGAGGGCTATGTCGCACAACGGGAAAAGATGGGATTTCCGCTCCTCAAGGGGCGGTGAATCGAGCTTTTCGGTAACCGCGCCACGGAATCAAGGATTTCCGTGGCTTTTACATTTTATGGAGAAGGACGGAGCGCCGCCATGTCTGCAGAACTGTTCCTGGAAATAGGCACCGAAGAAATCCCGGCCGGCTTTTTGCCCACCGCCATGGCCGATCTGGAGCGGCTGGTGCGCAAGGAACTGGACGATGCCCGTATCGGCTTCACCGAGATTCGAAGCTTTGCGACGCCGCGCCGCCTGGTGCTGGCCGTCTCCGCCGTGGCTCGTCATCAGGAGCGCCGAGAAATTTCCGCTCTCGGTCCATCGGTCAAGGTTGCTTTCGATGCCGACGGCAATCCGACCAAAGCGGCTCAGGGTTTTGCCCGCAGCAACGGTATCGAGGTCGCGGATCTGCAGCGGCGTCAGACCGACAAGGGAGAATATCTCTATTTCTCCAAGGTCGAGGAAGGCCGCGACACCGCCGCTCTGTTGCCGGAAATGCTGCCGCGTGTCATTGCCGCCATCCCGTTTCGCAAGTCCATGCGCTGGCAGGATCTCGACGTGCGTTTCGCGCGGCCCATGCATTGGATCGTAGCCCTCTTCGATGGCACCGTGGTGCCTTTCAGCTTTGGCAATCTGACCAGCGGCAACCTGTCCCGGGGGCATCGCTTCATGGCCCCGGAGCCCTTTGCGGTGGAGAATCTGGCCCAGTATCTGGCCGCCGCCGAGGCCCGCTATGTGGTGGCCGATCCCGCTCGGCGTCGGGCCATGATCGCCGAAATGGCCGCCGCGGCGGCGGTCCGGGCCGGCGGTCGGCTCAACGACGACGAGGCCCTGCTGGATGAAGTGACCTTTCTGGTCGAGCATCCCACAGCCATCGTCGGCGGTTTCGAGGACAACTACCTGCAGTTGCCCCCGGAACTGCTCATCACCACCATGCGGGAGCACCAGCGCTACTTCACCGTGGTCGACGAGCAGGGGCGGTTGCTGCCCCGTTTCGTCACCATCTCCAATACGCCGGTTACGGATCCGTCCGTGGTCCAGCGGGGCAACGAGCGCGTATTGCGGGCCCGTCTGGCCGATGCCATGTTCTTTTGGAACGAGGATCGCAAGGTCAAGCTGGAAAATCGCCTCGAAGCTCTGAAAAACGTGGTGTACCAGGCTCGCCTGGGCACCAGCTACGAAAAAGTCATGCGCTTTCGGGAACTGGCCCTGCACCTGGCGCAGCAGTTGGCCTCCGACCTGGCGCCGCTGGTGGACCGGGCCGCGCTGCTGGCCAAGTGCGACCTGGAAACGGGCATGGTTTTCGAGTTTCCTGAATTGCAGGGCATCATGGGGCGCGAATACGCCCTGCTCGAGGGCGAGAACCCGCGCGTGGCCCGCGCCATCCACGAGCATTATCTGCCGACCCAGGCCGGCGGCCGTCTGCCCGGCGACGATGTCGGGGCCCTGGTCTCCATCGCCGACAAAATCGATACCCTTTGCGGCTGCTTCGGGGTCGGCCTGATTCCCACCGGGACAGCCGATCCCTTCGCCCTGCGGCGCAGCGCCCTCGGCATTTTGCAGATTATGCTGGATCGGGAGTACCGGTTTTCCCTGCGGGACCTGGTGGGCCGCAGCGTCGCCCTGCTGGCCGGCAAATTGAACCGCTCGACGGAGGAAGTCGCCGCCGATGTGCTGGAATTCATCCGCCTGCGCTTTTTGCATCTGCTGACCGGCCAGGGCTTCCCCCAGGACGTGGTGGATGCGGTGCTGGCGGTTTCCGCCGACGATCCGGTGGATGCGCTGCGGCGCATCCAGGCACTGGATGCGCTGCGCCAGCAGGCGGACTTCGAACCACTGGCCGTGGCCTTCAAGCGGGTGGTCAACATCATCAAGGGCGGCCTGGACCGGGCCGTTGAGGCAACCCTGTTCGAAGCGCCCTGCGAGCAGGCCTTGCTGACGGCCCTGCAGGACGTGGAGCAGGGTTTCCGACAGGCGGTGGCGGTCGGTGATTATGCGCGGGCGCTGCGAACCGTTGCGACCCTGCGCGGTCCGGTGGACGCCCTGTTCGACGGGGTCATGGTCATGGCTCCGGAGCAGCGGGTGCGCGACAACCGTCTGGCCCTGCTCACCTCCGTGGCACGGCTGTTTCAGGGCCTCGCCGATTTTGCCCGCATCGCGGCCTGAGTCGAGCCTGCGAGGAAGGTTTTTCTTGTTATAATCTGCCCGAACGGCATCCGGACCCGGTCCGGTCCGGCATGGCGGGCAACGGGGTAATTGGGAGACAACAGGGGACCGGTGGCCGCGCAACCGGCACGGCATCGTTCCGTGGGGCACACGATAGAAAGCGTCCGGGCATGGAGCCGACGCAAATCCTTCAGGAGGAAGAGTTAATGGCTGTAAAATATGTCTATTTCTTCGGTGCCGGCCAGACCGAGGGCAACGGCGGGATGCGGAATCTGCTTGGCGGCAAGGGCGCCAACCTGGCGGAGATGACGGCTATCGGGCTGCCCGTTCCGCCCGGCTTTACTCTTACCACCGAACTCTGCACCGAGTTCTACCGCAACAATCGGCATTATCCCGAGGGCCTGCAACAAGAGGTCGCCGATCATCTGGCCCGGCTTGAACAGGCCATGGAGAAAAAGTTCGGTGACCCGGACAATCCCCTACTGTTGTCGGTGCGCTCCGGCAGCCGCGCTTCCATGCCCGGCATGATGGATACGGTGCTCAACCTGGGTCTCAACGACGTGACGGTTCAGGGGCTCATCGCAGGCAGCGGCAATCCCCGTTTCGCCTGGGATTCCTATCGTCGCTTCATCCAGATGTACTCGGACGTGGTCATGGGCATGGACAGTGACCTGCTCGAGGATATTCTGGAGCAGACCAAGGAACTGCGCGGGGTCAAACTCGACACCGAATTGACCGCCGAAGATCTCCGGCAGTTGGTGATCCGTTTCAAAAACAAGGTCCAGGAGACCCTCGGTCGGCAATTCCCCAGCGATCCGGAAGAGCAGCTGTGGGGCGCCATCAATGCGGTGTTCGGATCCTGGATGAATCCCCGTGCCGTCACCTACCGCAAGCTCAACAACATCCCGGCCGATTGGGGCACGGCGGTCAATGTGCAGGCCATGGTGTTCGGCAACATGGGCAACGATTGCGCCACCGGGGTCGCCTTTACCCGCAATCCTTCCACCGGGGAAAACCGCTTCTTCGGCGAATTTCTGCTCAATGCCCAGGGCGAGGACGTGGTGGCCGGCATCCGTACTCCGCAACCCATCGACAAGGCCAGCAACGACGGCCATCTGCCGTCCCTGGAAGAAGTGATGCCCGCCTGCTATGAGCAACTGCTGCAGATTCGCAGTACTCTGGAGCAACACTACCGGGACATGCAGGATATTGAATTCACCATCGAAAAAGACCACCTTTACATGCTGCAGACCCGCAACGGCAAGCGGACCGCCAAGGCGGCCGTGAAGATTGCCGTCGACATGGTCCTGGAGGGCTTGATCAGCAAGCAGGAAGCCGTGTTGCGCGTGGCCCCCGAGCAACTCGACCAGCTGCTGCATCCCTCCCTGGATCCCAAGGCCGACAAGGACGTAGTGGCCACCGGCCTGCCGGCTTCCCCCGGGGCGGCCAGCGGTGAAATCGTTTTCTCCGCCGAGGATGCCGAGGAAGCGGCCAAGCTGGGTCTGAAGGTGGTCCTGGTGCGCATCGAAACCAGTCCCGAGGACATCCACGGCATGCATGCCGCCCAGGGTATTCTGACTGCTCGAGGCGGCATGACTTCCCATGCCGCGGTGGTGGCGCGGGGTATGGGTAAATGTTGCGTCGCCGGCTGTGGCGGCATCAAGGTCGACTACAAAGCCCAACAGTTCACCGACGAATCCGGGCAGGTGTTCAAAAGGGGGGATGTCATTACCCTGGATGGCTCCACCGGCGAGGTCATGAAGGGGTTGGTGCCCACGGTCGAACCGGAATTGACCGGCGATTTCGGTCAATTGATGGAATGGGTCGATGAGTTCCGGCGGCTGCGGGTGCGGGCCAACGCCGATACCCCCAACGATGCGGCGGTAGCGCGCCAGTTCGGCGCCGAGGGCATCGGCCTGTGCCGCACCGAGCATATGTTTTTCGAAGCGGATCGCATCATGGCGGTGCGGGAGATGATCCTGGCCGACGATGTGGAGGGCCGTAAACGGGCGCTGAGTAAAATTCTGCCCATGCAGAAGGGCGATTTCCTGGGGCTGTTCCAGGAGATGAAGGGCCTGCCCGTCACCATCCGGCTGCTGGATCCGCCCCTGCACGAGTTCCTGCCCCATACTCGGAGGGAAATCGACGAACTGGCCGCGGTCATGAATGTGTCGGCCGAGGTGCTGCAGCAGAAAGTGGATCATCTCCACGAAGTCAATCCCATGCTCGGCCATCGCGGCTGCCGCCTCGGCATCACCTTCCCGGAGATCTACGACATGCAGGTGCAGGCCATCATGGAGGCGGCCTGCACTCTGGTCCGGGAGGAAAATTACGAAATCGTTCCGGAGATCATGATCCCTCTGGTCGGCCACGTCAATGAACTGAAGCTGCTGCGCAATCGCGCCAGTCGGGTGGCGGACGAGGTTGTCCTGCGCAGCGGCGCCAAGATCGACTATCTCATCGGCACCATGATCGAACTGCCGCGGGCCGCCCTGACCGCCCACGAGATAGCCGAGGAAGCGGAATTCTTCTCTTTCGGTACCAACGATTTGACTCAGACCACCTTCGGCCTGTCGCGGGACGATGCCGGCAAGTTCCTGCCGTTCTATGTGCAGCGCGAACTGCTGCCCTGCGATCCCTTCGTCATGCTCGACCAGAGCGGCGTCGGCGAGTTGGTGCGCATCGGCTGCGAAAAGGGCCGTCAAACCCGGCCCAACATCAAGCTGGGCATTTGCGGCGAGCACGGCGGTGAGCCGTCCAGCATCATCTTCTGCCACCGTCTCGGACTCGACTACGTGTCCTGCTCGCCCTACCGGGTGCCCATTGCCCGTCTGGCCGCGGCGCATGCCGCCCTGCTGGAAAAAAAGGCCTAGCAACCGTCCTTCGGGGCCGCAGCTGGTTTTGATAATGGCGTAAAGGCATTTAAAAACAAGTGATTATAGTAGGTTTGGAACGGCAGCGGCCCCCGGATGGTTCCGGGGGCCGCTGCCGTTCCTGTCTGGATACAGGCTCCTGTTCGGTCCTGGATCCGATTCTTGACAGTGCCGGCGGGTCGATGGTACAACTCCCTCCCCTATGGACTTCATCGCCGCAGCAGGGTTTTGCCTGTGGCTTTTTCGTTATCTTCGAGGAATTATGGCTCACAAGCAATTAAGCGCCGGCGATTACGTCGAAAGCCGCTGCACCCGTTGTCGGACGGTAACCAACCATACCATTATTGCCATGGTCGGCGACACGCCGGCCCGAGTGCGCTGCAATACCTGCGCCAGCGATCATAAATATTATCCGGTGCGGCCGGCGGCGCCGGCGAAGACGGCGAAGACCGGCGGGGAGCGGGCCAAGCGGGTCGGCGAACCGCGTTCAACCTCCCGCTCCTCGGCCGGCGCCGATCAGGAGCAGTGGCTCAGGTGGTCCCAGGAAGGCGTTGCAGATCAAGCGATTCCCTACAGCATGGAACGTGCCTATGCCTTTCGCCAGGCCGTGAACCATCCCCTCTTCGGTCTAGGCATGGTCACCGCGGTGCTGCCTCCCAACAAAGTGGAAATTCTTTTTGCCGGCGGAAAAAAGCTGCTGCGCTGCAAGACCTGACCTCGGACTTGAGATCCGGCCGGCCTGTTGCGCCCACGGCGCTGGTGGCCCCGGGACCTCAAGGGGGGAATGGGATCCGGCGGAAGGGACGGCAATGGAGGCAAAATGGACTTTGCCGAACTGCATGGTTGGGATTTGACGCCAACCGAGGCCATCGCTCTGCAGAAACGACTGGCGCGCCGGGTCCGCCCCGAATCGGCCGGGGGCGGTGCCGGTGCCGTGCGACGGGTCGCTGCCGTGGATGTATCCTGCCGACGCGGGGACGCCCTGTTGTTCGGTGCGGTTGTAGTGCTGGAATTGCCGGAAATGGTGGTTCGGGAGGAGATCGGGGTCTGTCGGCAGGAAACTTTTCCCTATGTGCCGGGTCTGTTGTCCTTTCGTGAACTGCCGGTGCTGCTGACGGCCTTTCGTTACCTCTCCTGCCTGCCGGATGCGGTGCTGGTCGATGGTCAGGGCATTGCCCATCCACGTCGACTGGGATTGGCCAGTCATCTCGGTCTATGGCTGAATCTGCCAACGGTGGGTTGTGCAAAAAGCCGGCTTTGCGGCGAATACGCCGAGCCGGATGGTCGGCGCGGCGCGCGTTCGCCCCTGCTGCTGGACGGACAACCCGTCGGTGCGGTGCTGCGCAGCCGGCATCATGTCCGTCCCCTGTTTGTCTCTCCCGGTCATCTCATGGACACCGAACAGGCGGTCGCCCTGGTGGAACGCTGCCTGACCCGCTATCGATTACCCGAGCCGCTGCGTCAGGCCCATCAGCTGGCCAACTTCTGCCGTCAGGCCGGCCTGGTACCAGGCCAGGTGCATATCAGCGGATCCTGATATGCACCGCGCCGACGCCCTTGATGCTGGCGGTAACCTGGTCTCCCGGTCGGACCGGGCCGACCCCGGCCGGGGTGCCGGTCAGCAGAATGTCGCCTCTTTCCAGGGCAAAGATACGCGAGGCGGCGCTGATCAGGGTCGCCGGGGGATATATCATGTCCGCGCTGTTGCCGCTTTGGCGCAGTTCCCCATTCACCATCAGGGTCAGGTGCAGGGCTGACGGATCGGCCACCGCCGCCGCCGGCATGAAGTCGGACAGGGGACAGGAGGTGTCGAAGCCCTTGGCCTTGTCCCATGGCAGGCCCTCGGCCTTGAGCTGCTCCTGGACGTCGCGCAGGGTCAGGTCGATGGCCACCCCATAGCCGGCGATATGCTGCATGGCTTCTTCCTCGCGAATGTTTCGGCCCCACTTGCCGATGAGCATGGCCAGTTCGACTTCATGATGACAATTTTGGGAGTAGGGCGGAATGACCGCCGTTTCCCCTGAGCGGATGATGCTGCTGGCCGGTTTCAGGAAGAATACCGGTTCATTGGCCGGCCGGTTATGCAGTTCTCGCACATGTTCGCCGTAGTTGCGGGCCACACAGACGATTTTGCCGACCTGGAAAAGTCGTGAGCTGTGATGCAATCGGACGGTGTGCATGGTTGCCTCCTTGCGCCGGGACGGAGGGTCGGCTGCGGCCTTTTGGCTGGGGGTGAAGAATGAAAATTATGTTAACATGTTACCAGCAATCAGCGGCTGCAGCGAGCCATTATCCCCATCCTTTCTCGTGAGGAGCCTGCATGTTCCTGCCTTATGGCGACACACCCAATCCGCCCGGCTTCGCGGTGGTCAACTGGCTGCTCATCGGCGCGAATGTCGCGATTTTTCTGTTTCTTTCCGTGCCGTTGATGGCCGGTCGCCCGGATCTGGCCGATCCCCTGCTGGAGGAATATCTGCGCACCCTTGGGGTTCGAACCATTCCCGCGGCCCAGGAAGTGCTGGCGCGGACCAGTGCCTACGACCTGTTCGTGTTCCGCTACGGATTCCGACCCGTGGCACCTTCCCTGTCCACCCTGTTCAGCTGCATGTTCCTGCACGGCGGATGGTTTCACCTCGCCGGCAACATGCTGTTCCTGTGGATTTTCGGCAACAACGTCGAGCATCGCCTCGGGGCGGTGCGCTATCTCCTGGTCTACCTGGTCTGCGGCATCCTGGCCACGGTGTTCTTTGCCCTGTTCGTACCCGGTTCCGGCATCCCTCTGGTTGGTGCGTCGGGGGCCATTTCCGGCATCCTGGGCTGTTATTTTGTGTGGTTTCCCCGCAACCAGGTCAAAGCCTTGGTTTTTCTGTTTCCCTTTCTGGTCACCACGGTGCTGGTCTCGGCCCGCCTGGTGCTGGGATTTTATCTGATCATCGACAACCTGCTGCCCTTTCTCCTGGACGGCGGACGCGGCTCGGGTGTGGCTCATGGCGCCCACATCGGCGGTTTCCTGGCGGGGCTGGGGCTGGCGTGGTTGTTTGATCGAGGGAAAGGAGGGCCACGGCGCTCGCAACGGGCCTGGTAGTTGCTCTCTGCCCTGCTTTACAGAGCGGCCAGCAGGGCGCGGGTCGCCTGTTGCGGGTCCGGTGCCGCCAGGATGGCTGAAATCAGCGCGACTCCGTCGGCACCGCAGGCCAGCACGGCCGGAACGCGTTCCAGGTGGATGCCGCCCAAGGCAAACACCGGCAAGGGGCTGGCGGCGCACACGGCCTGCAGGGGCGCCAATCCCTGGGGCGGGCCAAAAGGGGCTTTGGAGGGGGTAAAGTAGACCGGGCTGAAGGTGATGAAGTCAGCGCCGCCGACCGCGGCCTGTTGCGCATCGGCCAGGCTGTGGCAGGAACAGCCGATCAGTCGATTTGGTCCCAGGATGCGGCGCGCGGCTGCCGTCGGCAGGGATTTGCCGCCGAGTTGGACGCCGTCAGCTTCTACCGCCAGGGCCACATCGAGGCGATCATTGATCAACAGTCTGGCCCCATAGCGACGGGTCATGTCCCGCAGTTGCTCGGCCAGGCGAAACAGGTCGCGGGCCGGCAGATCCTTTTCCCGTAGCTGTATCGCCGGGAGTCCGCCATTCAGGGCCTGCTCCACGCTGTTGAGCAGGCTGAGTCCGGGGGGCAACAGGTTCCGGTCGCTGATGAGGAGGAGTCGGAAATCGACACAGCGGTTCGGTTCCATTCAGCAGCCCGCTTCCCGTTCCAGAAACGCCCGGTCCCAGTCCTTCCAGACCGGGTCATAGCCCTGAGCCTGCAGCATGGCGCAGATC
>NZ_JAFCIY020000070.1 GCF_020194955.2 Desulfuromonas sp. CSMB_57
ATGAAACCCCCGATTGAGGACCGACCCCGGCTATGATTATAATAAAGGACGCGGCGACTATGAAAAGATTTTTTTCTTCAGCGATACCGGGGTACCATGGAGGACTCGAAAAATTCGGCCTGCTGCCGGCAGTCCAAATCAAATCGGGCGATGCGACCTTTACTCATCGGTTGCGGAACCCTGTGCGTAGGGCTGGGCACCCTCGGCATCCTGCTGCCCCTGCTGCCCACCACGCCCTTTCTGCTCCTCGCCGCCTGGTGCTATGCACGCAGTTCCCGGCGCTTCTACCGCTGGCTGCTGACCAATCGCTGGTTCGGCGGCTATATCCGCAATTACCGGGCCGGACGAGGTATTCCTCTGAAGCAGAAGGTGTTCACCCTCCTGCTGCTGTGGTTGACCATCGGTTCTTCGGCCTGGCGGGCGGTGGAACATTGGTGGCTAAGGCTGGTGCTGCTGGGGATTGCCCTCGGGGTGACCCTGCACCTGCTGCGCATTAAAACGCTGAGTGGGGATGCGGCGGTGCCGTGTTCGGAGAAGGAGGGCGGTTGCGGCGCCGGGCCAGGCTGAGCAAGTGCCCTTTGAGGCACCGTGCGGGGTTCGGGCCGGAGAAGTTTGAACCTTCTGCTCTTGGAGAACGGGGCCTGATAAGGGTTAGCAGCTTTTATTTTGAAGAAGGAGTCGTTTCAGCAAAATGTCTTCAACGTTTTGGCGCCCATCAAGAACAGAAAGCACATAGACCTTGTTTTCAGACGCGCGATAGATGATACGCCAGGGTGAGGCAATGAGCTCACGATACTGCAATATACCCTGGCCTTGCAATTCAGGAACAATGCGGCCTCGTTCGGGATAGCGGTTGAGGTTTGATGCGTGTTCTTTGAGTTTAAGCAAAACAGTACGCGCATTCGCAGGGCTGTCGTTGGCGATATGCTCAATGATCTTGACAAGGTCGCACTCGGCCGTTTTGGTCCAGAGAACCTGATAGAATGAGGTCATTTGTCGCTCAGTAGGTTTTCTAGTTGAGCAAAAACCTCGTCCTGCGCACTCACTTGGCCGTTGCGAACATCGGTTTCACCCTGGGACAGGAGTTTTAAAAGACCGATGGCATTGCGCATGTCTTCATAACTTTTAGGGTCTTGGAGCACCGCCTTGGGTTCCCCGTTTTGGGTAATGATGACAGGGCGATGGGTCTCGTTGATTTGTTTTAAGAGATCAGCCGCGCGCGATTTGAGGTAGGTTATTGGCTTGATGTCGTTGGTAATATTCATCGGGCACCTCCAGTTTTTTTATGGTACCAAATAGGGGCCGAAAAGGAAAGCACCCAAGGGCTTAACTTTGGGTAGGGTTTGATGTCGAGGGGGCAGGTTTGGATGGGAAAGGAGTTGTGCGTGGAGGATTTGGCCTACGGCCGGATCTCGACGATCGTTCCATTGGGCGCCAACTTGTTGATTTCCTCGATTTCCTCGTTGGTTACGGCAATGCAGCCTTGCGTCCAGTCGAGTTCCGCATGGGCCTCGCCGACCCATGAGAAGCCGTTCTTGATGCCGTGAATCATGATGTCGCCGCCCGGATCGACGCCCAATTCACGGGCCCGTCGTCTGTCGCTGTCGTTGGGATAGGAAATCCGCAGGGACAGATGGTAGCGGCTGCCCTTGTTTCGTCCGTTGATGACGTAAGTTCCCTCCGGGGTCTTGTTGTCGCCCTGTTGCGTCTTGTGACCCACCGGGTCTCCGCCCAGAGCGATCCTGTAGTTCTTGAGCACCTCTCCGTAGGAGAAGAGAGTCAGCCGACGCGCGCCTTTCTCTACCAGAATCTTGTCCACCGAGCCCTTTTCGATGGCATGCGCCATAACCAGTCGCTCGAGAGCTTTGAGCCGTTGGCCGATTGCCTCTATCTCCTCCTCCTTGCGGTGGATCTCCTGTCGCAGGACATCAAGCTGAGTTTGCTGCGCGGCAATGGTCGAGTCCTTGAGCGCTACCTGTTCAAGATAGCCGATCATGGCCTGACTGTTCTGCCGGTATGCGCTGGCCGGATAATCTTTCACGATTTGCTGGAAGCATTCCAAGGCCTTCTGGTAATCTTTATGTTCGTTCCTGGCGTATGAATACAGGATGCCCATTTCGAACAGGGTCCGGTCGCTCGTCGCCGGATGCTGCCCGAGGAGCAGTTCATATTTTTCCAGAGCGGCCAGGTAGTTGCCGGCCCGAAACAATCCATCGGCTTCTTCATAGGGAATTTTGGCCTGCTGGCTCCCATGGAAGTTGCCGCAGCCGGCCAGCATCAGCGGCAACAGGGCGAGGCAGATGCCGAGCACATGCCGGAGCCCTCTCATGCGGCCCTGATCGCCGGATCCTTCTGCCATCTGCCGGCACAACCTCCTTGACAGCCCCTTCGTGTAATCCCCCTGCTTCCTCATTCCTTCACCCTTTGACTGTTCCATCATGATCATCTTGGCATGAATCCGTGCCTGGCAGGCCGATACCTTGAACGTCCCGGCCGGTAATGACGGAAATATAGCGAAATGGCAGGGTCTGCAGACCCTGCCATTTCGCTGTCCGGATTATCAGGACCTTTCACTTTTCTCGATTACTTCCGCATGGATTTCTGGAAAGCAGCTTCAGCCATTCTCGCCTTTTCGTCGGCGATCCTTTCCCGTTCCTCAGCCGCCTGTATGGCGGTTTCGGCGCGGGCCGAGGTTGCATCGGCCTGCAGTTTGGCCTCATCGGCCGCGGCCTTGGCAGCCTGCGCATCCTGCATTGCCTGCTCGGCTTTGGCGTTGATCAGTTTCTGCTCCGCCTGCACTTTCTCGAGTTCGCTGGTTGTCGCACACCCGATCATCGTAACAGGAAGAACAAGCATCATGGAAAACAGCACGAGACGTTTTACCATTCTTTGTCACCTCCTTTCCATTTGGTTCCTCGCGTCAGGAAATGAAGTTCGCCAGGTCGCAGCCGGGCAAGACAGGTTGTGTCGTCTATCCCTTCCTGACAGGTTCGATCATGATCCCATCGAGTTCCAGATCGATTTTCAGGCGTTTGACCGCTTTTCTGGCCTCGCCGGCATCCTTGAAGGGGCCGGCGAGAACCCGGTGTCCTTTGCCGGCCGGCAGCACCTGGGCCGGGATGGGCGGCCCCTGGTGGTTGATGATGGCGGCGAGCCGCCGGGCATCGAGTTCGTCTTGGACCTCGGCGGCCAGCACATACCAGGCGTCCAACTTCAAGCCAGGCAGTTCGGGACTGCCGAGCAGTCGGCCCGGGTGCCTGATGGCGACTGGTTTTTCGGCCCCCGCCCCCTTCGCCGCCTCCAGGGCCAGGATGGGAACCGGAATGCCCCGGGCCTCGGCCTGTATCTGTCTGATTTTCTGCCAATCAAGCGTGCGTCCCGATTCTTTCTCCATGGCGCGCAGTTTGGCATTGATCCTGGCAAGTTCGGCCACGCCCGAGTCTTCCAGGGGCGTGTGGGCCTCCAGGTACAGAATCCCGTTGCGCTGGCCCAGCAGGTAGGGTTGGTTGATAATCAACACCGGGGTGTTGATCGGGGTTTCCCGGAACAGCGTTGCGATGTTTTCCGGATAGAGTCGCATGCAGCCATTGGTGGCCTTCAGACCGATGCTGGCCGGCTTGTTGGTGCCGTGGATCAGATAGCCCTGTTTACTCAGGTAGAGAGCATAGTCTCCCAGGGGATTGTCGGGCCCTGGAGGAACCGCCGCCGGCAGAATGTCCCCCTTTTTTCGGTGCGCCTGGGCAATGGAGACCGGCACATACCAAGTCGGCCGGGTAGCCTTACGCGCCACCCGCATCCGCCCCATGGGCGTGGGCTTTTCTTCGGTGCCGATGCCAACGGGGTAGGTGGACAGCGCCAGGACCGCACCATCCCTCTGGAAGTGAAACAGCCTCATGGTGGCCAGGTTGACCACAATACCATTCCGGGGGGTGTCCGGCAGGATGAAATTCAGAGGCAGCAGGATACGCTCACCGGCCTTGGGTACCCAAATGTCCACCTCGGGATTGGCGGCGCTGACGGCATTGAGTCCTAAACCGAAGTGTCGCGCGATACCCGCCAGCGTATCCCCCTTTTCAAGCCGGATCTCCGCCAGTTGGCCTATGACATCCTCGCCCTTGGCAACGGTAAAGCGATTTCTTTCAATTTCCCCGTCGGGAGCCAGCGGCGGCCTCCACAGGGAATGTCTTAAAGAGGTGCATCCCGGCAGCGCGAAAATGAATGTACTGAGGAGTAGGGGAAACAACCAAGGGGCCATCCGTGGCGGAGTGAAGGGGCGAAACATGGGTATTGCCAGAGTCCTTTCCCGGCGGTGATGCAGTGCCGGCCATTGAGACAAAGCTGATAGCATGGCAAAAAGTTTTTCCAGCGAAAGCATCAAAGTTATAAGCAACCAAACAACCCATGCGAAAGTTATACTGCATGTCAAGTGCTTGTCAAATAATAGTAATTGTCCGCAATGAGAGGGCAAGGTACGCCCGGCGCGAATGAGCGTCGGTATATTTTCCCAGGCTCAGAATATAAGTCGAAGATGGAATTGTCCCATTAAACAATAATTTTCATCCCAGGGTTCCGTGCAAATTTGCAGAAGGTGTGCCATGCCCGGAGTGGCCGTGCGCCTGCAAGGTACAACCATTGAAAGGTTGCGCCATTCGACCCAACTAGTTGATATTCCTCATGCACGCAATCGAACTCAAAACAGGTGCCAACATTTTTGGAGGTTAAAAGCTTGTGATCCATCTCAATGCTTGCGCAAGGTACGTCAAAAGACCACCCTGTTTGGCGCCATATGGAGACTCAACGCGAAAAAATTGGTTACCTGGCACTCAATGATGGAGCGTTATACCGGGAAAAGCGTTTTGGCCGGGAATATCTGAAACTTTCGGAGAACGGATTCAGGGGGCGGGAGAAGACATATGTCGACCGGCATGGCGGACCAAGCCAATTCAAAAACGAAAATGGCCGACTCCACGGGGGAATCGGCCATCTTAATTGCTGGCTCCCCGGGCCGGACTCGAACCAGCGACAGGGTGGTTAACAGCCACCTGCTCTACCGACTGAGCTACCGGGGAAAATTCCAGTCTCGTTGTCGCGGTTATGGAAAAACCGCGGAAACGAGTTGTGTTTATACACGTTGCCCCAATGGTTGTCAAGTATGAAAATATACGCTCAAACCACTTCGGACAAGGCTCTGCTGAAACGCAGTAAACAGGGCGTCAGACCCAATCCGGGGTTTCCGGCCAGGAGAGCAGGCGTTCGATGGCGGCGTAGAGATCTTCGGAACGGATGGGCTTGCTGAGGCGTTCATCCATGCCGGCCTGCAGACAGAGATCGAGATCTTCGGGGCCGCCGTGGGCGGTGATGCCGATGATGGGCAGGCGACCGGCGCCGTTGGCCTGCTCCCGCTCACGAATCAGGCGCGTGGCGGTCAGGCCGTCCAGGCGCGGCATGCGCAAATCCATCAACACCAGGTCGTAATGCCGATGTTGCAGTTGGGCCAGTGCCTGTTCGCCGTCGGTGACGGAGGTGACCTGCATGCCTCGATGCTGGATGAGCAGTTCCAGCAATTTGCGGATGGCGTCGTCATCTTCCACCAGCAGGATGCGGAAGGCGGCCGACGGAGTTCCGGCGACCTTTTTTCGGGCTGCCGGGCCGGCTTCGGGGTGCAGCTTCTGACCGGCCGTGGTGCAGGGCAGCAGGACGGAATAAAAACCGGCTCCGGAAGGACTGGGGTGTTCCCCAATGGCTCCGCCAAGAGCGGCGGCCAGGTGGCGGCTCAGGGCCAGTTTCAGTTCGAGGGTTCCAGCTTGGCCCAGGGGTGGCAGGATGGCGTTGCCACAGGCGGCCAGCAGGGCGGATTTGGCACGGTCATCGAGTTGTTCCGGCTTTTCGCTCAGGGTGGCGAGCAGGTAGTTCTGCTGGGAGTGCAGCAGTTCCAGACGCAGGATCAAATGCTCGGGGCGGCGGCTTTTTAGTTGGGCTTCCATCAGGTTGAGCAGAATATTTCCGATGCGTTCGGCGTCGGCTTGCAACATCTCCGGCAGGGACGGATCCAGGTCGATGTGCAAGGCCACGGCCGGCCGCCCCATGGGCTGCGGCAGTTTGCGGTGCAACGCATCGACCCACGCGCGCACCTCGAAAGTCTGACCTTCGGTGATCAGTCGGCCGCTTTCCTGGCGGCCGTAATCGTGCATATCCTGCACCAGGCGCAACAAGGCCTGGGCGGAGCTGTTGGCCAATTCCAGGCAACGGCGCTGTTCCGGCGGCAGTTCGCCGTCGAGGGCCAGTTCCAGCATGCCCAGGACGCCGGCCAAAGGGGTACGCAGTTCATGGCCGAGAGCGGCCAGCAGGTGGCCGCAGGATTCCGGTATTTGGGCCGGAGGGCACGGTTCCGTTCCCATTGCAAATTCAGCGGCATCGGCAAGCTGCCGACCTGCTGCTGTCGGCGGGGCTCCGTTGTCACGGTTTTCTGGTCGTTTCTGGTTCATGGTGTACCTGTCCCGCCGGTTGCGGAATGAGGAAGTATGCGGGATCTGTCGCAACAGCGGATATTTGCCACTAGTATAACAGAGCTTGACGCCATGTTTGAGGCGGATTGCTGTCGCCGCTCATCTTGGCTATACTTCAGAGCCTGGGCACTTGAATCGGTCCGGTATCTCCGCCTTTTTTGAACGAGGTTCCATGGCATCTTTCGGCAATGTCAGCCCGCAGTGGCTGGAGGCCCTGTTCCGGCAATGGCAGCAGTGTCCTCATTCCGTGGCGGCAGACTGGCGGGCGTTTTTCGAGGGCTTTCTGCTGGGCAGCGCTGCTGAGGGGCCGCCCGGAGCAGGCGGTTCGGAGCGGGCGTCGATGGACCGCCATTTGGCTGTCGATGCTCTGATTCACCGCTATCGCGATTTGGGCCATCTATTGGCCTGCACCGATCCCCTCTCATCTTGTCCGGTAGAGCATCCCCTGCTGGCCCTCTCCGGCTTCGGCCTGGAGCAGGCGGATCTTGACCTGCCCTGCCATCCTCGGGAATTCTCCCTGCCCGGCGCCAGCCTCGGGGAGATTCTGCAGGTACTGCGTGAAACCTACTGCCGATCCATCGGCGTTGAATACCTGCACATGCAGCAACCGGACGAACGCACCTGGTTGCAGGAGCGCATGGAAGGGACCCGCAACCGCCGGGCATTCAGTCGCGAGGAACAGGAAAACATCCTGGGGCTGCTGCAGCGGGCCGCCCATTTCGAGCGGTTCCTGCATCGGCAGTTCCCCGGCCAGAAGCGGTTTTCCCTGGAGGGTGGCGAGGTGCTGATCCCCCTGCTGGAGACCGTCGTGCAACGAGCGGCCGCCGGCCGGGTGAGCGATATCATCGTCGGCATGCCCCATCGCGGTCGCTTGAACGTGCTGTCTCAGATTTTCGGCAAGCCGTTGGCGAACATTTTTGCCGAATTCCGGGATAATCTGGAATATGGCGAGATCGGCGAGGGCGACATCAAGTATCACAAAGGCTATTCCAGCGTGCGGGAACTGGCCGCCGGCCGCCGGGTGGCCCTGACCCTGGCATCCAACCCCAGCCACCTGGAAGCTGTCGATCCGGTGGTAGAGGGCAAGGCGCGGGCCCGCCAGGATGCCTTGGGGAAGGCCGGCGCCGGCCAAGTGCTGCCGGTGCTGATTCATGGCGATGCGGCCTTTGCCGGGCAGGGAATTGTTGCGGAAACCCTGAACCTGTCTCAACTCGAAGGCTACCGTACCGGCGGGACCCTGCATATCGTCCTCAACAACCAGATCGGTTTTACCACCCGGCCGGCGGATGCGCGTTCCACCTGCTATGCCACGGATGTGGCGAAAATGCTCATGGCGCCCATCTTCCACGTCCATGGCGAAAACCCGGAAGCGGTGGTTTACGCCGCCGAATTGGCACTGGAGTACCGCCAGCGCTTCGGCGGCGATGTGCTGTTGGAGATCATCTGCTACCGCCGGCATGGCCATAGCGAAGAGGACGAACCCTCTTTCACCCAGCCCTTGATGGTGGAAAAAATCCGGCAACGGCCGCCGGTGGACGAGCTCTATGCCGCCGAACTCTGCCGACAGGGCTTGGCCGAAGAGCGGGTGGCGGGGAACGCGGCGGCAATCCGGACGGAACTGGAGGAGGCCCTGGCGGCGCCTCCGCAGCCCCCCGCCGCCGGGTTTGCCGGCAAATGGCGGGATATCGCCCCGGATTACCGGCCCTGGCGGGAGGCGACCGGAGTGCCGGCCGACCGCCTCATGGCCTTGGCCGCGCAGCTCACCACGCTGCCGGAGGGCTTTCGGACCGATGAACGGTTGCTGCGTTTATTGGAAAAACGGCGGGCCGCCGTAAGTCCGGACGGTCATCTTGACTGGGCCATGGCCGAGGCCCTGGCATTCGCCAGCCTCCTGGCCGAGGGCCATGACGTGCGCCTGTCCGGTCAGGACAGCCGGCGCGGGACTTTCAGCCAGCGTCACGCCGCGCTGGTGGATGTCACAGACGGCCGCCTTTGGGTGCCTCTGGCAGCCACGGCCGCCCGGGGCGCCCGCTGCTCCATTTACGACAGCACCCTGTCCGAGGCGGCGATTCTCGGCTTCGAATACGGCTACTCCCTGGAGTCTCCCAACGGCTTGATTCTGTGGGAAGCCCAGTTCGGCGATTTCGCCAACGGTGCCCAGGTAATCATAGACCAGTTCGTGGTCAGTGGCGCTCACAAATGGCAGCGCGCCAGCGGCCTGACCCTGCTGTTGCCCCACGGTTACGAAGGTCAGGGACCGGAACATTCCAGCGCCCGCATCGAGCGGTTTCTGCAGTCCTGCGCCCGGGACAACCTGCAGGTGGTTCAGCCGACCACACCGGCGCAGCTGTTCCATGTGCTGCGCCGCCAGTTGCAACAGCCGTTCCGGCGTCCGCTGGTGGTGTTCACCCCGAAAAGTCTGCTGCGCCACCCCGGCTGTGTATCCTCCCTCCAGGAACTGGTGCAGGGTCGATTCGAGGAGCTGCTGGTGGATGCCCCGCAGCCGGAGGCGGTTAGGACGGTACTGCTCTGCAGCGGCAAAATCTATTATGAACTGCGGGCCGCCCGCGAGAACCTGGACCGCCAGGATGTCTCCCTGGTGCGCATCGAGCAGTTCTACCCGTTGCAGGGGGAAGCGTTGCGCGAGGTCCTGAAAGGTTTTCCGGCGGCTGCAAAATGGGTCTGGGTGCAGGAGGAACCGCGCAACATGGGCGCCTGGCAACATGTCGCCGCACTGCTGCATGGCGACAGTGCCCGGCCGCTCCTTTATGTCGGCCGGGAACCGGCGGCGGCGCCGGCCGGCGGTTCCCATCGGCAGTTCCGCCATGAGCAGGAGCGCATCGTTGCCGCCGCCCTGGCGGTTGAGCAACTGTCCGGATGAGGTGAACCATGGCTTCGCAAGGGAGGGAAAAAAATATGCTGGAAGTAAAGATACCGGAACTCGGCGAATCCATTGTCGAGGCAGAACTGGCCAAATGGCATCGGGAGGATGGCGACGAGGTGGAGAAGGACGACCTGCTCTGCGAATTGGCGACGGACAAGATTACCCTGGAACTGTTCGCCGAGCAGGACGGCAGGCTGCACATCCTGGTGCCGGAGGGGGAGATGGTGCCCATTGGGACCGTGGTTGCCACCATCGGTCCGGCGGAGGGCGTCGCGGCAACGCCGCCGGCGTCGCCGCGGGAGCAGGTAGCGAACAGCGTGGACAGCGTGGACAGCGTGGACAGCGTGGCTGGGGGGCCAGCCCCGACGGCCGTGCCCGC
>NZ_JAFCIY020000074.1 GCF_020194955.2 Desulfuromonas sp. CSMB_57
TCTGATCTCACCACCCGCTACGCTCGAGGCACAGAGGACACAGAGTTACAATCTGAGAAAGGCAAAAGCTTATACCCCTTTTTTGCCGCAGATGCACGCAGATGAACACAGATGAAATCTTTAACCAAGAACATGTTTTTAGGGTTTAAACCAAGACCGGGTTCTTAAGGTTTTCTCCCGCTTTTCCTCTGTGTCCTCTGTGGCTCGAGGGAGCGCAGCGAACGGGTGGTAAAACCTGCCTTTGCTTTTGACCTTGCCCTTATCCGCATGTATCTGCGTTTATCTGCGGATAAATGACCTTTGACCTTGATTTTCTAGCGGCGCCAGATCTTAAGCCACCCGCACCCCTACCCCCTCATCCGACCCATGCCGAGCCAAAAACTCCGCCAGCGCCTTGCGCTGAATGCATTTGGCCAGGTAGCTGTAGCAGGCCTCCTTGCCGCAGTGGCTGTTGCCTTCCTTGATGGAATGATGGGAACACCCGTCACAAACTTCAAGATACATAATCCCAACTCCTGAAACCGTTGTCACCGCCCGCTGCGCTTGAGAACGCGGAGGGCGCAGAGTTTATAATTCGATAAATATAAAACTTGTAACCTTTTTTTTGCCGCAGATGCACGCAGATGAACACAGATGGAATCCCAAAACCAGAATTCGCTTTAATGTTTTAACCCAACACCCGGATTTTAAGGTTTACCTCCCGCTTTTCCCCTGTGTCCTCTGTGCATCGAGTGAGCTCAGCGAACGGGTGGTAACCTGCAGTTCAAGGTTCACAAACCTTATATCCTTTATGTGCTTCGGTATCTTGACGATGATCTGCCAAATTTCCAACCATGACATCGATGCGTTGTTCAATATTTTTAAAACGCGAACCGGATTCGTGATGTGCCGACTCCACCTTCTCGAACAACATCCGATGGCCTTCGGCCAATAGCTCCAATTTATGTTGCAAGTTCTCTTCGAGTATGCCGATTCTTTGATCAAAGGCCTGTATAATTTCGCCCTTGAACCGATGGACGGCCCGGTTCATCAAGTTCTCGATTTTTTCCAAGTCTTTGTCATCCATATCCAAACCTCATTCCCACCACCCGCTGCGCTCGAGGCACAACCTTTTTTGCCGCATATGCGCGCGGATGAACGCAGATGAAATCTTAACCTGAGAACCTTTTTTAGGGTTTAAACCTAAGATCCAGCCTTTAAGGTTTTCTCCCGTTTTTCCTCTGTGTCCTCTGTGGCTCTAGAGAGCGCAGCGAACGGGTGGTAAAACTTGCCCTTGCCGTTGACCTTGCCTTGTCTCCGTTCATCTGCGGCCATCTGCGACTAAACAGCCTTTGACCTTGAATGCAAAACCCTTGGACGCAGATTGCGCAGATTTTCGCAGACAGAACCCTTAAAACCCACAACCTCTTTTTTGCCGCAGATGCACGCAGATGAACGCAGATGAAACCTTAAACCAAGAACCTTTTTATGGTTAAACCCAAGACCAAGGCCTTTGTCCCTTTAGGTTTTTGCCCTATCCGCGTGTATCTGTGTTCATCTGCGGCTAAATTGCTTTTAAATTTAAAAACCTAACCATTACCTACAACCACTCTTTTTACCTGAACCTTCGAATTTCCGAAATTTATCAGCAAAGCCACCTTCTTTCCGGTTGCTTTTAAATAATTTAAACATTGAGCGATATGTATTTCGTCGATTTTCTTAATTGCCTTCAATTCCACAATGATTTCATCATTGACGAGCAAATCAACAACATAGTCACCAACCAAATGTCCATCATAGTAAACCTGGACAGGCTTTTGAATAACTACAGTTAAGCCTGATTTTTCCAACTCATAAGCAAGTGCATTTTCGTAGACCTTTTCTAAAAAACCGGCCCCAAGTATGTTAGCAACCTTGTACGAACAGCCAATGATCTGCTCTGTCACACTGTTGTAATAGGCTTCATCGCGAACCATGGCAAACCCATAAAAATTTTATTGCAAACTACAATAAACTGATTTTTTCCTTATCAGGGTGTATCTGCAGTCATTTGCGGCTAAGTACCTTTGCTCTTGAAATCAAAATCTCTAGACGCAGATTGCGAAGATGTTCGCAGACAAAACCTTAAAAATCCATAACCCCTTTTTTGCCGCAGATGCACGCAGATGAACACAGATGAATTCTTTAACCAAGAACCTTTTTTAGGGTTAAACCCTAGACCAAAGCCTTTTTCCTTTGTTTTTACCCCTATCCGCGTGTATCTGCGTTCATCTGCGGCTAAATGACCGTTGACCTTGAATTCAAAACCTCGAGACGCAGATTGCGCAGATGTTCGCAGATAAAACCCTAAAAACTAACACCTGTTTCACCGCCTGCTTCGCTGGAACTCCACAACCTTTTTTGCCGCAGATGCACGCTGATAAACACAGATGAAATCTTTAACCAAGAACCTTTTTTAGGGTTAAACCAAAGACCAAAGCCTTTTTCCTTTGGTTTTTACTCTATCCGCGTGTATCTGCGTTCATCTGCGGCTAAATAGCCCTTGCCTGTGGATCAAAAATCTTTGTTTTCCACAGTTGCAAGCTGATGAACACAGATACAACCTAAAACCAAGAACCAAGAACCTTTTTCTAGGTTTTAACCCAAAACAGGAGTTTAAGGTTTTCTCCCGCTTTTCCTCTGTGTCCTCTGTGCCTCGAGCGTAGCGGGTGGTAAAACCTGCTCTTGCCTTTGCTCTTGCCCATATCCGCGTTCATCTGCGTGCATCTGTGGCAAAATTGCCTTCGACCTTGAATTCGAACCTCTTAGAGGCCAGATTGCGCAGATTATCGCAGACAAACCTTAAAACCCGTCCCCCTGCCGCCCCCGTGTCAACAGTATGACACAACCTTGCCACGGAGGTTAACTTAGCAATTCCGGGGCCAATTTTTCCCTTTTCGGTTCTGCAGGACCATAGCGCTACCACTGACAAAATGCAAGAACTTTAATCTCACCCCACCATGCCCCGCACCACGAAGGTCAGCAGCACGCCGTGCATGCCGATGAACACCCAGCGGAACAGGGGTTGGGCCTTGAACGCGAGGATTTTGCAGGCGGCGAACAGCACCATGCCCTTGAAGATGACCTCGGGCAGGCGGTCATCCAGGTTGAGGGCCGGTGCGAACACGGCGACGGACAGGCACATGGCGGCCAGGAGCAGATCCAGGGAGTTGTGGCCGTGGAAGGGTTCGTCCTGGCGGAACAGGATGCGCAGCCCGATGACCGCGGCGCTGAGCACGAACAGATGGCTGTTGAGGAAGCCGGGCAGCAGGGAGGCTGCGCCGGCGGCGTGCTGAAATTCGCCGGTGAGGAAGGCGATGAACAGGCCGGCGCTGAACAGCAGGCTGAGCAGGAAGGGATGCCGGTAGCTGCGGGTCATGAGCAGGGTCAGAATACTGACGGCCGGCAGCAGCAGGGACAGGACCAGGCTCTGGCCGTCCAGGCGCACCGGATGAACCCCGGCGCGCACCAGAAACAGGATCAGGGCCAGGGTCAGCAGCAGGTTGGTCTTGGCCACCCAGCCGCTGAGGGTGCGGTAGAGGGCGGTCTCGCGCAGGCTGTGCTCGGAATCGTTGCGGAACAGGGGCCAGCGCTCCCGCTGCCGCCCCAGGGCCCGCAGGCCGCCGTAGAAGACCAGGGACAACAGCAGATAACCGGCCAGCAGCACGTGCTCGGGCAGCTGGCGCAGAAACAGGGCCACCAGGGCCCACAGCAGGGTCAGGCCATGGAGGGCCAGCACCGTGAAGCGGTGGCTGAAGCCGAGATCGAGAATGCGGTGATGGACGTGGGTGCGATCGGGCCGGAAGGGATGGCCGCCCTGCAACAGGCGCTCGCCCATGACCCGCAGGGTGTCGATGATGGGCAGGCCGAGGAGGATGAAGGGGATCACGGGCTGGACGCCGGCGGCCGGTTGCTGGGTGAGGAACACGGCCAGGAACCCGAGCAGGAAGCCGAGGGTCAGGCTGCCGGCATCGCCCATGAAGATGCGGGCCGGATAGGCGTTGTAGCGCAGAAAGCCGAACAGCCCGCCCATGAGGGCGGCGCACAGGGTCATGACCGGGGCGTTGCCGACCTCCATGGCCAGCAGCAGGAAGGCCCCCAGGGCCAGGGCGGAGAAACCGCCGGCCAGGCCGTCGAGACCGTCGAGGAGGTTGATGGCGTTGACCACGCCGACCACGGCGAAGACCGTGAAGGGCGCTCCCGCCCACATGGGCAACTGGATGACGCCGGTGCCGAACAGGTTGCCGAGCTGGCCGATATACAGGCCGCTGATAACGATGGTGACCAGACAGCCGACGATCTCGCCGAGGAACTTGTGCCGCGGGGAGAGGCCGTAGAGATCGTCGACGAAGCCGGTGACAAACAGCACCAGGGCGCCGGCCAGGATGCCGCGCACCTGCCGGTCGATGGCGTCGAACAGCAGCAGGGCGAAGAGAAAGGCGATGAAGATGGCGACGCCACCGAGACGCGGCCGGGGCCGCACATGGGTCTTGCGATGGTCGGGCTGGTCCAGTTGGCGCTTCTCGATGGCCCAGCGGCGCAGGCCCGGCACCATGACCAGGGCCAAAAACAGAGATGTCATGAATACATAAAACAATTGCAGCCGCGGCATGGCAGGACCCTCACCCTAAAGACGCATGGAAATGGGGCAAAACATACAACGACTTCAGAAGGGAATCAAGAATTCTAATCTTTTACCTGTCAGGTCATAGTTTGCGGTTATTCCCTCCCGGTTCGAACCCTTCACGACAGGGACCGGCGTTTTACAGGGTGAAGGAAAGCGCTTTGAAAAAACGGACAAAACGATGGCCGCAATGGTGGCAGAGATAGAACCGACTCCAGGGCAGAAGGCGCATCCACCAGTTGCGGGGGATGCGTTCACAGGCGGAACCGCGGCAAGCAGGACAATGTTTTTTAAAGGTCAACATGGCATGAAATCTCTGGTTGAAGGTGGCCGCAGTCAAACTTCTGACGTATGGGGGCAAGAATAGCGGCCTTTTCCAGGGCATGCAAGCATTTTAATAATTTTATTTATACGACTGTTTTTTGCGACATAGTGTCACCCATATACCCGAAAATACGAGGGCAAATACCTGTTAGCCGATGCCTTGGCTGTACCTCCCTCCACCCTCAAGTCCCTATGCCGAAGAGAGAAGGAGTCAATTTTTTGAAGGGGAAATTTTGAATAAAGGAAAAAAGCAACATTTTTTGAGGACTTGCAAGGGACGTCAAAACGGCAAGCGAAAGCTTCGAACCATCTCCACATTTTTAACATTAGAGTCCTTGATCAATTCAAAAGCCGTGGTATATTAACCCTCGAACATTGACCCCTTTATACGATGCAGCCAGGTGCCAAACTTCGTGGCCGAGTTGGCTCCGAACGCAGGGCAAGATACTGTATTTATTTCATTATTCCATGAGGCGGGGGAAACACCGTGAATGTCCTGATCCTGAACGACCACTGTGTGAAAAATCCGGCGGAATTAAAGCTGCTCAAAGGTCTTTGCGACGGTATCGCGGCATCCCATAAGATTCAGTGGGTCGACGCCCACCAACTCGAGGTGCAGCCCTGTCAAAATTGCCAAAAATGTCACCCCTTCGGTGAATGCGTCCTGCCCGAGGACGACGCCCACCACATCGGCCGCCTGCTGTTTGCCGCCGACGCCCTGGTGCTGGGTCTGAGCGCGAACGCCCCCAATCTGACGACACCCGGCAGCGCCCTCCTCGAACGCTGCCGTTCGGCCCTGGCCTATCGGGATGAAAACGGCGCAAGCCACCCCTGGCGCAAACACCGGCCGGCGGCGGTGATCGCCCTGGGCGCCGCCAAGGCGGCGCGCCCGGGTGCGGGCGCGGACCCTCTGCGACCGGGCCTGCGAAGCATGCTGAATACGGGTGGATTTACCTTGGTGGGCACCCTGCAGGAGTGCGGGGAGATGGAATCGGCGGACGCCCTGCCCCTCATTCAGCGGGCGCAGAATCTGGGACGGGAGCTGTCGGAGCGGATGTATTTTGCGGTCTGAGGGGATGCGCGTCTGGTTCACCGCCCGCTGCGCTGGAAATCCACAACCTGTTTTTGATGCAGATTGTCGCAGATAAAGCCTTAAACCGAAAATCCGATCTCACCACCCGCTTCGCTCGAGGCACAGAGGACACGGAGTTACAATCTGAGAAAGGCAAAATCAACAACCTTTTTTTGCCGCAGATGCACGCAGATGAACGCAGATAACACCTTAAACCAAGACTCTTTTTTTGGGTTTAAACCAAGACCGGGTTCTAAAGGTTTTCTCCCGCTTTTTCTCTGTATCCTCTGTGGCTCTAGCGTAGCGGGTGGTAAAACTTGCCCTTGACCTTGCCTTGTCTGCGTTCATCTGCGGCCATCTGCGACTAAACAGCCTTTGACCTAGATTGATCCCGCCTGATAGCGACAGATACCCCATTCAACATCAAGAGCTTGGCAGATTCAAGTTGCCGACGGTTCCTTCTTCCGCTTCTACTTGGCGAAGCATTTCAATCAGCAACGGCCGCACCGTCGGGATGTCCTCCTTGGCCGTGCGCCAGACAATCTCCAAGCTCACCCCTATATAATCATGTATCAATTTGTCGCGCATCCCAGCCAAACTTTTCCACGGTATCTTAGAGAACCTCCGCCTCATAACGCCCGGTATCTTTTTTGAAGCTTCCCCGATAATCTCAAGACTTCGAATTACTGCGTAGGCGGTTTTATCATCTTGTTTGAACGAATCAACCTCCAGGCCGCCGACGAATTCCTCCGCCTTTTCCATGGCATCAAGAATATCCCGCAAATAATCCTGGACCAGCCGCGAGCCTTTCATATGGAGCGAACCTCTTGCAGTATCCTTTTGCCAATGGCAGGCTTCAGGGCTTCTCTCTGCACGAGATCAACAGACACGCCAATAAGTCGGGAAAGTTCTCTCTCCAGGTCGAGAAAGCGCAACAACCCTGGCGTTTTAAAAAATTCGACCAAAATATCGAGATCGCTTCCCCGACGTTGCTCTCCGCGCACATAGGATCCGAAAAGCCCCAAGGATTGGACAGCATACTCGCGTTGCAGGCGCGGCAGTTCTGTACGCAGGATTTCGATAGCTTCCTGCAGATTAATTTCTGCTCTCTTTGCTTTTTTCATAGAATTCACTTTCCGACAAAAATCTAAAAGGCAAATCCTACAATCTATTTTTTGCCGCAGATGCACGCGGATGAACACAGATAAAACCTAAAACCAAGAATATCTTAAGGTTTTCTCCCGTTTTTCCTCTGTGTCCTCTGTGCCTCGAGCGAAGCGGGTGGTAAACTTGCCCTTGCCCTTGACCTTGCCTTGTCTGCGTTCATCTGCGACTAAACAGCCTTTGACTTTGAACTTGTCCTTGCTGCATCCATCCGCAAGCAACCCATTGCTTGTTTCAGCGTTGCATTTTTTCATAAATTTCTTCAAGAGCCTGCTGCAATGGCGGCAGGTGACTGCCCAGGGTTTCCCAAATCAGCACCACATCGACCCCCAAGTATTCATGAGCAAGGACATTGCGCATTCCGGCAATTTGTGGCCAGGGAATGGTCGGATTTTCGGCTGTCAACAGCTCAATACCAAAATCCTTGATGGTTTGACCGATGATTTCCAGATTGCGTATGACCGCATCCTGGGTTTTTCTGTCCGCAAGAAAATCTCCGAGTTCGTAGCCTGCCGTGTAGGAGCGGATCAAGGCAATACTTTCAAGGGCTGCGGCAATAAAAACACCGGGGTCTTTCATAGCGGGACCGCTTCGTTGAGAACACGCTGCCGCAGATGCTTATTCAGAGCCCGGGCGCTGACAACATCCACTCTGCGTTCCAGTTTGCTGGAGAGTTCCTGCATCAGCCCCACCTGGTCCAATAGCGTAGAACCAGGCAAAAAATCAACCAGCAGGTCTATGTCGCTCTCCTCCTGATCTTCCCCGCGTGCGACCGACCCGAAAAGGCGCACATTGGCGGCATGATACCGACGTGCAATCGCTAAAATGTCCTCCTTGTTACGGACTAAATTGTCTAGTAGAGAGCCCATGCCGTGTCCTTTCGCAAAACAAAAACCCTCATCAATTCACTGCAAAAGGCGATTCGACCGCCCAAATCCACAACCTTTTTTTGCGCAGATTGTCGCAGATAACACCTTAAACCGAAAATCTGATCTCACCACCCGCTGCGCTCGAGGCACAGAGGGCACGGAGTTACAATCTGAGAAAGGCAAAACCTACAATCCTTTTTTGCCGCAGATGCACGCAGATGGACACAGATAACACCTTAAACCAAGAACCTACTTTTGGGTTTAAACCCAAGATCCAGGCTTTAAGGTTTTCTCCCGTTTTTACTCTGTGTCCTCTGTGGCTCGGGTGGTAAAACTTGTCCTTGCCTGTGACCTTGCCCTTATCCGCGTTCATCTGCGTGCATCTGCGGCTAAATTGCCTTTGACCTTGAATTCAGAATCGCTAGACGCAGA
>NZ_JAFCIY020000076.1 GCF_020194955.2 Desulfuromonas sp. CSMB_57
CACTGGTCACTGGTCACTGGTCACTGGTCACTGGTCACTGGTCACTGGTCACTGGTCACTGGTCACTGGTCACTCTGGTCACTGGTCACTGGTCATTGGTCATTGGTCTCTGGTCTCTGGTCTCTGGTCACCGGTCACCGGTCACCGGTCACTGGTGACTGGTGACTGGTGACTGGTAACCAACAACAAACAACCAACAACCAACAACCAGTGACAAATGACCAATGACAAATGACAAATGACAAATGACAAATAAAAAACACTTTTCAGGAGTGGCCCATGCAACTGAACAAGCTGATCGGCAAGAAACTGAAGGCCATCCGCCTGAAAAACGATCTGACCATCATGGATCTGGCGCAGCAGTCCAGGGTCTCCTCCAACATGATTTCGCGCATTGAACGGGGTTTGGCCACGCCGTCCGTGGAGATTCTGCTGAAGCTCGGCGAAGTGTTCGACAAAAGCATCAACTATTTTGTGGAAGAGATTGAAACAACGCATGAAATCGTCTTTTCCAAACCCGGGGAACGGGCCCGGACGGTGTTCGACGACGAGCGTTACCTGCAGACCGAATCCTTTACCACGGGCCTGCGCGATCCGCACTTCACCTCCTTTTTGTGTACCATCAAGGTCCACGGCTGCAGCGGCAGCGAGGACATGTATCACCCCGGCGACGAACTGATCTACCTGCTGGAGGGGCAGTTGCGCATCACCATCGCCAACGAAACCTTCCTCCTCAATCCCGGCGACAGCCTGTCCTTCAAGTCCCACCTGCCCCACCGCTGGCAGAACACCTTCGCCGGCGAGACCCGGGTGCTCTGGACCCTGTCGCCTTATACGACTATCTAAGGGCAGGCTGAAGACTGAAGGCTGAAGGCTGAAGACTGAAGGCATGGCACTAACGCCTCACGCAACATAAGATTTTACTTCAGCCTTCAGCCTTCGGACTTCAGACTGCTTCTGCCCAGCCTTCGGACTTCAGCCTGCTTCTTACAAGGACTTCCCATGTCTTTACCGTTCTCCGATCCGGTCCTGATTTTCGCCAGCGTCATGGTGCTGATTCTGCTGGCGCCGCTGCTGGCGCGGCGGTGTCGGCTGCCGGAGATTATCGGCCTGCTGCTGGCGGGCATGGTGGTGGGTCCCCACGGCCTGAACATCCTGGCCCGGGATCAGACCATCGAACTGCTGGGCGCGGTGGGCCTGCTGTTCATCATGTTCCTGGCGGGTTTGGAGATCGACCTCAACCAGGTGCGCCGCAACCGGGCGCCGACCCTGGTGTTCGGCCTGCTGACCTTTGCCGTGCCGCTGGCCCTGGGAATCCTCCTCGGCCGGCAGGTGTTCGGCATGAGCGTGCCGGTGGCGGTGCTGCTGGCCAGCATGTTCTCCTCCCACACCCTGCTGACCTTTCCCATGGCCGGCCGGCTGGGCCTGGCCAAGTCGCCGGCGACCACCACCGCCATCGGCGGCACCATCATTACCGACACTTTGGCGCTGCTGATCCTGGCGGTCATCGCCGGCTCGGTGCACGGCGAGTTGAACGCCCTGTTCTGGACCCGCTTACTGCTGCTGATGGCGGTCTATGTGGTCGGGGTGTTTTTCCTGGTGCCGCTGCTGAGCCGCTGGTTTTTCCGCCGCATCACGGCCGACGAGAACCTGGAATTCGTGTTCGTCCTGGCCCTGACCTTCACCTGCGCCTGGCTGGCCCACCTGGCCGGCCTGGAGCCCATCATCGGCGCCTTTCTGGCCGGGCTGACCCTGAATCCCCTGATCCCGGAACGCAGCCTGCTCATGACCCGCATCCACTTTACGGGCGAGGTTCTGTTCATCCCCTTCTTCCTGATCTCCGTGGGCATGCTGGTGGACCTGTCCCTGCTGCTGGCCGGCAGCGCCACCTGGATCATCGCCATCGGCATGACGTCCGTGGCGCTGCTGGCCAAGTTTCTGGCGGCCGCCGCCACCCAGAAGCTGCTCGGCCTGCAACGCGACGAGGGCTGGCTGATCTTCGGCCTGAGCGTCAACCAGGCCGCCGCCACATTGGCCGCGGCCCTGGTCGGCTACAACCTGGGGCTGTTTTCCGAAGCCGTGATCACCGGCACCATCATGATGATCGCCGTCACCTGCCTGGCGGGCTCGGTGGTCACCGAGCGGGCCGGACGCAGCGTCGCCCTGCGCGAGGAGCAGGCGCAGTTCGATCCCCTGGCGGCCGCCCATCGCATCATGATCCCCCTGGAGGTCGGCGAGGAGCGTCGGCAGCTGCTGGATATCGCCCTGCTGCTGCGGGAAAAGGGCGCCCACGAGCCCCTGTTTCCCCTGCGGGTGGTGGCCGAAAGCGGCGATTCGGAGCAGCAGGTATTCGCCGCGGAACGCATCCTGGCCGGCACCGTGGTGCGCATCACCGCCGCCGGGGTGCCGGTGATGCCGGTCACCGCCGTGGACGTCAATGCCACCGCCGGCATCCTGCGCTCCATGAAGGATTACCGCATCTCCCTGGTGGTGTTCGGCTGGAAAGGGCGCTCCAATTCCCGCGTCCGGACCTTCGGCCGGGTCATCGATGCCGTCATCGAGCGCAGCAGTCACATGGTGATGGTCAACCGGGTGACCCAGCCCATCAATACGGTGCGGCGCATCGTGCTGCTGCTGCCGCCCTTCGCCACCCGCGACATCGGTTTCGACAACTTCATCAAAACCATCAAGATTCTCGCCAACCAGACCGCCTCGCCGCTGCTGGTGCTGTGCGCGCCGGAAACCATTTCCGCCAGCGAGGACTTCATCCGCAACGTGCGTCCGGCGACGCCGGTGAGTTTCGAGGCCTACCTGTCCTGGAAAAACGTCCTGTACAGCGTGCGGGAGTTGCTGCAGGACAACGACTGGCTGGTGATGATGAGCGCGCGCCGCGGCGAACTGGCCTGGCAGCCGTCCCTGGAGCGCCTGCCGGCGCAACTGGCCCGGGCTTTCCCCGCTCTGCCCCTGTCGGTGGTGCTGGCCCCGGTGGAGCGGTGGGATACGCCCCAGAGCGATGCCAGCCAGGCCCTGCTCGGCGCCCTGTTCAAACCGGGCCTGACCCGCTGGAACATCGAGGGGGAAAGCATCGACGAGGTGCTGGATGCCATTCTGGCCTGCCATCACGGCGCCTGGGCCCGCAACGAGCCGGAGCGGGCCGAGGTGGTGCGCGCCCTGCGCCGGGAGCCGGCGGTGGAACTGGTGCCCGACGTGGTCCTGCTGCACACCTACGTGCCCCAGGTGCGCAAATCCACGGTCTTTCTGGGCGTCGCCAACCGCCCCCTGGATATCCGCCTGCCCTCCGGCCCGCCCCGGGTGGTCATCGTCTTCCTCGATCCCGTGGGCCACGATCCGGCCCAGCACCTGCGCATCCTCGCCGATCTGTCGAAGCTCCTCATGCGGCCCGACTTCGTTCCCCTCCTGCGCCAGGTGACCGGCTACGAGGAGTTGGTGAGCAGGATGCAGGCTGAAGGCTGAAGTGAGGCAGACTAAAGGCTGAAGACTGAAGACTGAAGTAAAACCTTTGGCCCCTCACCCCTCACCCCTCACGCCTCACGCCTTCAGCTTTCGGACTTCAGCCTTCAGCCTTCAGCCTTCAGCCTTCAGACTTCAGACTTCAGCCTGATTTTACCAGTTTGACATTCGCCCCAGTCCCCGTTAAGGTTTTATGTAAACGACCATATCGGTCGTGAAAGACCCCCAAATTGCTGGAGGTTTCATGAACAAATCGGAGTTGATCGAGGCGCTGGCCCAAAACAAGGGATTGACCTACAAGAAGGCGGAAGAGATCATCAACATCGTCTTCGACACCATGACGGAAAGCCTGGCAACCGGCGACCGGATTGAGATTCGCGGCTTCGGCAGTCTGGTGGTGAAGGACTACAAGGCCTACCGGGGACGCAACCCGAAAACCGGTGAGGAAATCGACGTCAAACCCAAGAAGCTGCCCTTTTTCAAGGTGGGCAAGGAACTGCGCGAACGCATCAATCGGTGATCTCACCCGGGCTGCAGGGGGGCGACCCGCACGGTGCGAAATTGATCCACCCGCACCCGACCGGGCAGCGCGCCTTGGGGCTTGCGCACGTGACGACCTTCGGCAACCATGACCTCGGCCTTGCCCTCCCCGGCGGCACGGGAGCAGCCGGCGGCGAGGGCCGCGGCGTACAGGATATCCGCTTCGGCCACCGGCCCGACCGCCTCGGCGCAACGCAGCACCAGATGGCAGCCGGGCCGATCCAGAGCATGAAACCAGAGATCCCCGGCGCGGCACAGATGCCGTGAAAGATAGTCGTTGGCGCGATTCCGGGTCCCCCAGAATATGGTATAACCGCCGGGTGAACGGCTTTCGCGAATCCCCTGGACCGGGGTCGGCAGCCGGTGCCGGGGCGGCTGCCGGTCCTTGGGCAACAGCCCGGCCTCGGCCAGTTCGGCGGCAATGGCGGCCAACTCCGGGCCGTTCGCGGCAGTTTCAAGAGCCAGTTCGACGCTCGCCAGCCAGGCCAGCTCTTCGTGGGTTTCCTGCCGCCGCCGCTCGGCATGGGGCAGGCCGCGACGGGCTTTTTTGCTGCGCTGAAACAGGCGCTGGGCGTTTTCCTGGGGGGAAAGCCGGGCGTCCAGGGGTATCCGCCGACGCGGGGCATCGGCCCCGGCGAACAGATCGTCCACTTCCACTTCGGTCATGCCGCGCCGCACTTGGTGCAGGTGGGCCAACAGCAATTCTCCCATCCGCTGCCAGTCCTCCCCCTGCCGCATGGCCGCTGCCTCCGCTTCGATGCGCTGCAGGCGCTGGTTGCAGCGCTTGACGGCCCGGCTCACCAGGGTCTGCAGGCGGGCTCTTTCGCTGCCCCGGCCAACCGTGGCGTCCGCCAGGTAATAGGCGTCGGCGGCGGCCGAGGGGCGGTCGAAAAATGGCTCGCGGTGCTGGTCGCCGACCGGGCGCGGCGCCATGACCAGGCGCGGGACGCCGTCCCGTTCCAGGATGGCGGGCTGCAATTCCGCCCGGGGCTCCGCCGCCGCTCCGGCAGGCGGGGCGCCGGGAGCTTGCGGTGCCTGGCAGGTTTCCCCCGGCAGGGCGCCGGGCCGGCGATGCAGGGCGTCGATAATCCGGCCCTCGGCGGTGAGCAACAGCAGATTGGGGCGGCGGCCATGGAGTTCCGCCAGCAACCGGTAGGCGGCGCCGTCCGGCCCGTGAAAGGCCAGTTCCGCCAACCGCTGGCCGGGGCTCTGCCGCACCGCCGTCAGCACCCGCAACCGCGCCCGCAGCAACTGGCAGAAGCGCGGCGGCGCCGCCGGATTGGCCGGCCGGGATTGGGTCAGGTGCATGCGGGCGCGTCCCGGTGTCGCGCCGATGAGCAGGCTGTGGGTGGCGCGGCCGTTCCAGAGGTGCAGGATGAGAGTGTCGGCATCCGGCTGGCAGACCTTGCTGACCTGGCTGCCGGGCAGCAGGGCCTGCAATTCGGCCACGATGGCGGCGAGGAAGACGCTGTCCATGCTTTTTGTCATGTGCCTTTTCCCTTTTGCGGGGGGAACGGTTCTGCTACACTTTTCGCCACCAAATAACCGCCGTTTTTTTCAAGGAGACCTGCCATGTCCGATTCAAGGGAACACAGCCTCGGCACCCGGATGCTGCATGCCGGCCAGACACCGGATCCGGTGACCCGCTCCCGCGCCGTGCCCATCTACCAGACTTCGTCCTACACCTTTGATTCCTCGGAACACGCCGCACGCCTGTTCGCCCTGGAGGAAGGCGGCAACATTTATACCCGCCTGATGAATCCCACCACGGACGTGCTGGAGAAACGCCTGGCCGACCTCGACGGCGGCGTCGGCGCCCTGGTGGTCTCCTCGGGCACCTCCGCCATCCTGCTGGCGGTGCTCAACCTGGCGCGGGCGGGGGACAACATCGTGTCCGGCAGCTTCCTTTACGGCGGCACCTTCAACCTGTTCAAGCACACCCTGCCACGGATGGGCATCCAGGTCAAATTCGTCGACACCGCCGATGCCAAGGCGGTGGCCGAGGCCATCGACGAAAACACCCGGGCGGTGTTCACCGAAAGCATCGGCAATCCCAAGAACAATGTGGATGACTTCGAGGCCCTGGCGGGCGTGGCCCATGCCGCCGGCCTGCCCTTTATCGTCGACAATACGGTGACCACCCCCTGGCTGTTCCGGCCTCTGGAGCATGGCGCCGACATCGTCTGCTACTCCCTGACCAAATTCATCGGCGGCCACGGCACCAGCCTCGGCGGCGCGGTGGTGGACGGCGGCCGCTTCAACTGGGGCAACGGCCGGTTCCCCGAGTTCACCACTCCGGATCCGAGCTATCACGGCCTGGTCTACCACGAGGCCTTGGGGGCGCGGGCCTACATCGACAAGATGCGCGTCACCCTGCTGCGGGATCTGGGTCCGTGCATCAGTCCCTTCAACAGTTTTCTGCTGCTGCAGGGTCTGGAAACCCTGCACGTGCGCATGCCGCGCCACTGCGCCAACGCTCTGGAACTGGCCCGTTTTCTGGAGCAGCATCCGGCCGTGGCCTGGGTCAACTATCCCGGCCTGCCGAGCCATCCCGACCACGAACGGGCCATGCGCTATCTGCCCGACGGCCAGGGCGGCATCCTCGGCTTCGGCATCCGCGGCGGGGTGACCGCCGGCGCCCGCTTCATCGACGCCGTGCAGCTGGCCAGCCATCTGGCCAACATCGGCGACGCCAAGACCCTGGTCATCCACCCGGCCAGCACCACCCATCAACAACTGTCGCCGGCCGATCAGTTGGCGTCCGGGGTGAGCCCCGACTTCATCCGGGTGTCCGTGGGCATCGAGGATATCGCGGACATCAAGGCGGATTTCGATCAGGCGCTGAGGAAGATTCTGTAAACCGTCATTGGTCATTGGTCATTGGTCATTGGTGGTTGGTGGTTGGTGGTTGGTCTGCTTTTTATCCTTCAGCCTTTAGCCTTTTCCCTTTACCCTTTAGCCTTCAGTCTGAACTTATACTATGTCCTGCCCTTTTCATATTGTTCTGCTGGAACCGGAAATTCCGCCCAATACCGGCAACATCGCGCGGCTGTGCGGGGCGACCGACTCGGTGCTGCACCTGGTCGGTCGCCTCGGCTTTTCCCTGGATGACCGCTATCTGAAGCGGGCCGGCCTGGACTATTGGGAGGTCATCGAGGTCCATCGCTGGGACAGCCTGGCGGAATTGGCGACGGCCTTTCCCGACGGGCGCTGGTGGTACACCTCGAAGAAGGCGGTCCGCAGTCACGTGCAGGCCGATTTCCGGCCCGGCGATCTCATCGTGTTCGGCAGGGAGACCACCGGTCTGCCGGAGGAGTTGCTGGCCGCCCACCCCGACCGCACCCTGCGCATCCCGATTTTCAACGAGCGGGTGCGCAGCCTGAATCTCTCCACCGCTGCCGGCATTGTGCTGTATGAGGCGTTGCGGCAGACGGGGCGGTTGGAATGATGGGCTGAAGACTGGAGGCTGGAGGCTGAAGACTGAAGATAAAGACTGAAGACTGAAGGCTGAAGACTGAAGGGAAAACCGCAATCAATTAAAGGTTTTATCTATCGCCGCCACCCTCCTTAACGAAGCCCCGCCGGATCAACCCTGCCCATCTGAACTTGTTCAGCTGGGGCCGTTGCCTCTCGGTGGTTCGAAGACGC
>NZ_JAFCIY020000071.1 GCF_020194955.2 Desulfuromonas sp. CSMB_57
TTCGCGGTCCATGGCCAGGATCAGGTCCAGGGAGGCGAGCAGGGATTCCAGCAGAAAGTCCACGAATCACTCCTTTACCTAACAGAAAAAGGCAGCCGGCGGAGACTGTCGTTTAGCGAATCAATGTCTTCATAATGTTCTCAAGTATATAACGCGGAAACAGGAAAAACAAACCCGGAATGTGGGCATGACGGGAGGCTTCAATCTTGCTGCAAAATGGCGGCATATGCTGTAGGCTATTACGAACAATTATCCGAGCAACCATCCTTCAGGAGGACTGCTGCCAATGACCCCACGCAAAGAAATAAAGAGCAAGCTGCAGGGCGAATCCCTGGTACGAAAAAGTCTGATGAAAGACCGCCGGCGGGTTTCGACGCTGCGCCTGGTGCCGGATCTGCACGTGGTAAAGATTGGCGGACATGGCACCATCGATTACGGACGGGATGTAGTGTTGCCCCTCATGGAGGAGATAGGGACCCTATTCCAAAAATACAAAATGCTCATTGTGACCGGCGGCGGAGTGCGGGTCCGCCACATTCTGGACATCGGTATCGACCTTGGCATGCCGACGGGGGTGCTGGCCGAACTGGCCGGCAAAATCAGCGAGCAGAATGCGGAAATCGTCGCCCTGCTGTTGTCCCAATGGGGTGGTTCACGCATCAAAAGTGACGACCTGCTGGAACTGCCAACCCTGTTAAGGCTTGGAATTCTTCCCGTCACCCACGGCACCCCGCCCTACGGACTGTTCGAACATCCCCCCGGCAGCGGGCTGATCCCTCCGCACCGCACGGATACCGGGGCCTTTCTCATGGCCG
This sequence comes from Desulfuromonas sp. CSMB_57, assembly GCF_020194955.2. Lineage (GTDB taxonomy): Bacteria > Desulfobacterota > Desulfuromonadia > Desulfuromonadales > Syntrophotaleaceae > JAFCIY02. The sequence goes on from NZ_JAFCIY020000071.1 coordinate 816, forward strand.
AGGTCCTTGGCGCCAAAAGCTGTATCTTGCTGAAAAACGTGGATGGCCTTTATACCGAAAATCCTTTTGTCAATCCCAAGGCGGAACTCATCGAGGAGGCGACCGCGGACGAATTGATCGCCATGGACCTGGAGGACATGGTCTTCGAACGCAAGCTTCTCTATTTGCTGCGCGATGCCGCCTGCGTGAAAGAGTTGCGCATCATCAACGGCCATCAACCGGGGAATCTGGAAAAAGCCATTTGCGGGGAGCGGATCGGAACCTTGGTCACCGCCTGAGAAACTTGCCGCAAACCATATTCCATGGTACGCTTGACCCGTATCTACCGCTATTAGAGTGCGGTACACCCTAGCGAGGAGGTTGATCATGAGCGGGAAAATTTTTTATCGTGAACGGCAGAAAATGGCTGATGGTGCCAAGCAGCCGCGCTATATTATCGTGGCCATTGCCGGCACCGACCTCAAGGTCTATGGCAAGCACATGCGGATGAGTGAATTGAAAGCCATTGCCGAGGGTATCGGGGCCGAAATGGTGGCTTTGCCGCGAGGTCCCAAACACGATGTGGATGAAGACGACGAATAACCATTTGGTCACTAATTTCAGTAATTAACCAAACGGCCTTGGAGAAAACCCCAAGGCCGTTTCATTTTAATGCACCAAATTAAACATTGGCACAAGACCTTCTACCCTGCCCTCAAAGAACAACTTGACGTTCCTCCCAATTTTATTACAGGGTCTGTTGAGCGCATTGGCGCGGAAAAGTAGTATTGACCTCGTTATATTTTTTAACTTATAACGAAATGAAACGGTTCTGTCTCGAAGGGACCTTCAACCTGTCTTTCTAAAGGAGAACACCATGATCGGGCGCAAATTGGTTCATGTCGGTTTTGTCTGGCTATTCCTGCTGCTTCTGACCAATGCCGCCCTGGCCAAGGGCCATTTTGCCGGGGTTTATGGAAAAGGCGAGAACCACTTCAGTCTGGCGACCGGCAGCCCAGGGGAACTGGGCCTGCTTCAGGCCCTGGGCGAAGCCTTCGGGCAACAGCAGAATGCGACACTGAACTGGGTCAAGGCCGGCTCGGGCGAATCCTTGAAATTGCTCCAGGAAAAAAAGGTCGATATGATCATGGTGCATGCCCCCGAGGCTGAAAAAAAAGCGGTTGCCGAAGGGTGGGCGGCCAATCGCACGCTGATTGGATCCAATGAATTTTTCATCGTCGGTCCGGCGACGGATCCGGCCGGCCTCGCCAAGGCCACCAGCGCAGCGGATGCTTACGCGCGCATCGCCGCGGCACAGGCCCGCTTTTTTTCCCGGGGGGACAATTCCGGAACCCACAAAAAAGAAATGGATATCTGGAAAAGGGCCGGCATCGAGCCTAAAGGGGCATGGTATGTGGTAACCGGGGAGTTTATGACCGCAACCCTCAAGCGCGCCAACGATGAGGGGGGTTACTTCATGACCGACAGCAGCACCTGGGTTGCGGAAGAGGCCGCCATGAAGAATCTGAAGGTTTTGTATCGAGGAGACAGTTTTATCGTTAACACCTATCACGCCCTGTCCCAACCCGCAGGTGCTACCGATGGCGCCGCCACGGCCGCTGCATTCATCAAATTTGTGGCTTCGCCCGCCGGCCAGCAGATCATGCGTGACTATGGCAAGGCCGAACATGGCCAGGGTCTTTACAACGACGCTGAATATGCTCGCCAGTTCGACAAGTAGCCGGGAGGCCCAACTCGGCCCATAGTCGATCTCCATCAACAAAAATTTCATATCAAATCCTCCCTCTCGATGAGCAACAGAGAGGGAGGATTTTTTTTTCCAGTGCCAGTCAAGGCTGAACGTTATCCTTTGGTTGGCAATAAGATGGGACACCCCGCCGAGTGCTGCCGGCGGGGTGTCCCATCTTATTGCCAATGCCGCCACTGGCGGCTCCTTAACTTATTTGTAGATGAAAAACAACTGCTGTCCGTTGAGCTTAAAGTTTTCAATGATCTTCTGTCCTTCGGCGGAAGTCATGAATTCAACCAGGGCCATGGCCAAATCATATTTTATATGCGGGTGTTTGGCCGGATTGACGGCAATGATGCCATAGGGGTTGAACATGGATTTGTCGCCGGCAAACAGGATTTGCAGATCCGTTTTCCCTTGGTAGGCAATATAGGTACCGCGGTCACTGAGGGTATAGGCCTGCTGCTCGGTGGCCATGTTGATGATTTCGCCCATGCCGGCCCCGGCTTCCACGTACCACCTGCCTTTGGGCGCCACTCCGGAGGCCTTCCAGAGAGCCTTTTCCATGACATGGGTGCCGGATTCGTCGCCGCGGGAGATGAACCGGGTCTTGGGCCCCCACCACCGTGCATTGGTCCTGGCAATTCTGCCGAAGGCGTCAGCGGCCGTTTGGGCTTCCTTGACACGAGCCGGATCCTTGGCCGGCCCCAGGAGCACGAAGTCGTTATACATGACATCTCGACGGTTGACGCCGAAGCCGTCCGCGACGAATTTATCCTCCAGTTCACGGGCATGCACCAGAGTTACGTCGACATCCCCTGCCTCTGCAAGCTTGAGAGCCTTTCCCGTTCCGACGGCAATGACATCCACCTTCACGTTGTGTTTCTTTTCAAACACCGGCAGCATTACCTGAAGCAAACCGGAGTTGTCCGTTGATGTAGTGGTGGAGAGACGCAAACGCTCTTGGGCCCAGGCAGTGGCGGTCATGCAGGTCAATAACAATGCCACCGTCAACAAACGCAATGTGATTTTCATGGGGGCTCCTTTTGTTAATTTGTGGATGAGAAACCGGGAGTTTTACGGCCAGAAGCGGTTAGGTGGTGAGACATATAACGCGTTAAAGTCTAACATCCCCGAAAAGGACCGTCAAATTAACAAAAAAAATCCTCCTTCACGACTGGTTCGTGAAGGAGGATGGGGAGTTTGTTACGAAGCTTAAATAACGACGGTGGATGGGCCGGAGGAGCGTTCTGCAGCTGAGTCGTTAGTGCGCCAGGGAAAAAACCAGAATTTGGCTTTCACCCCCCTTGCCGAACACCGAACCGGGTTCGGTGGCAACGAACAGGACCCGCTGGTCCTGCACCGTCAGGCCCTGCAAGGGGTTGGACATCTCCTCACCAAGGTTGCCCTTAACGAAGGTGTTGTCGCGGTATTTCAATACCGCCAGCCAGCTTTTACGCACATTGGCGCTTAATCCCGGAGCGGAAAACATGCCGCTGTCGGAAGCGACCACCAGCAGTTCCGGACGGCCATCGCCATCCAAATCCGCCGCTACCGGCGGCACTTCGACAACTGCGAAGTTGGTGGGGGTATAGTAGGCCTGAGGGTGTACCTGGTAGGGAAAGCGGGCCAGACTTCCGCCCATCAGCTTGGCCGATCGGTAAATTTCCTTGCTGCCGGCATAGATGTAGAGCAGACCGTCGCGGACCACCACGGTTTCCGGTTTGCCGTTGCCCGTCAGGTCGACCATGGTGCTGCCGCCGACGGTGAATCGTCGTGGCAGCTCAAAGGATGGGGTGTTGAGGCTGATTCTGTTCCCCTGCACGGAGACCTGACGGACCACCGTACCCCAGAACAGTTCCCGATCCATGTTCTGAGCCAGCAGGGTTTCCCGGCGACCGTCGCCGTCGCGGTCGAAACTGCCGAACAGATGCGACAGATTTTCACTGATGGGCAGCAGGCGGTTGTTCTCGAACCGATACAGGGCGGAAGCCATCTGGGTGTCTTTCCAGGCGGAAACCGCCAGGTAGACCAGGCCGGCCTGAGGCTGCCACCAGTGCAGTCCGACCACTTGGGGCAGTCCGGCCACTTCAACCTCGGTCAGGGTATTGATGCCGCCGTAGATTTTCTGGATTTTGATGCGTGCGCCGTCGGTGGCAGCCATCAACAGTTCGGAATTCTCGCGGACGAAGTCGGCCATGACCACGGCGAAGCCGGGGTTGCCGAGGACCTGGAAGCCGGGAAACGCCGCTTCATAGCGGACGCTGCCCGGTGCCGGCGGTTGCTCAAGGCGATAGGGTGCGGCTGCGGGGGCTACGGGGGCCGGTGCCGCCACCACTGGCGCCGCCACCGGCACGGGAGCCATGGCGCTCGGTACGGCTGCCAACGGAGGGGCGGGATAGCTGCGAATTACGCTGCCGGAGGCATCGCGAACGGTCAGGTTGCGGGCCGTGAGCACTACCACCAGATCGCTGGCGGTTTTGCCGACGGCGCCGGCCTGACCCGGTTTTTCCGCCTGGGCGGGACCATAGGACTGCCAGCGCAGGGCCGGCAGGGCGGCTTTCAACCGGCCGTAAAACTCTTCACCCTGCCCGGTATAATCCCAGAAGGTAGCACGCAGGCCGTCGTAGCGGCGGATGGCGTCACCGCGCACGATGGCGCCGGGCTGACCGAGGGGGCGGGCGTGGCTGAAGCCGCTCTTGACCTGGGTGACCTGCAGCAGCCCCTTGCTGCCGTCCAGGGTGCCCAGCAACTTGCCGGTCACCGGGTGGGTAATCGGTTCGCCCGGTGCCACGACGGAGAACAGATCACCGTTGGTCACGCCATGGGAGGCGGCCAGGTCGATGAGAAATTCATCCTGCACCGGCAGCACCACGTAGCCGGGTACGGGTTGCAGGTCCTGAACAATTTCTTCGAGCGTTCCGGCCTGAACGGTGCCGGTCACCAGGACCAGCAGGACAGCGATAACGATGCTCACTCTGGTGGACAAAGCACAACCTCCCTTGGATAGATTTTACAGTGTCAGGATTGGGTTAGGACGCCTTAGGCCAAAAAGAAGGGCCGGGCAAAGGCCCGGCCCAACATTATTATCATATCGCCTGCAGTGAGGCAATCCTGGAACTAGAAACGGAAACGGATGTTGGCGTCGGTGCGGAACACATCGTCAGCCTTGCCGGTGCTGGACAGAGCGTCCCAGGCATCGCCGGCAATCAGGTAGCCGGCCGCGATTTCGGCGGTCAGGCCCTTCATGATCTGGTAGCCGGCACCCAGCACGAACTCATGGCCGACTTCATCGCCGCTGCCCTGCGCCGTCACGAGATCCTCCGCCGTGTTGTGCCACAGGTAGCGGGCCGACACCCATGCCTTTTTCGTCAGTTCGTGACGCGCCCCGGCGTAGAGCAGGGCGTAGCCCTTGTCGAACAGGTAGGGGGCCTGGGTGAAGGAGTTGTCGTCGGCCAGGTTGTCGAAGATGACCACGGAACCGATGAAGCCGGTGGTGGCATCGATGACATCGAAGTTTTTCAGTTTGCCGTCGTTGGGGTTCTTGTCGCCGGAAGTGTACAGGCCGCCGAGGGTGAAGGTGGTCTTGTCCATCTTGTAGTCGATCTGGCCGTGGAACAGGTAGGCTTCACGATCGAAATTGTCTTCAATCGTTCCTTTGGTCTTGACTTCACCGGTCAGATAGATGCCGGTGAACAGACCGCTGAAATTGTTCCATTTGCCTTTGCCGGACAGCCCCAGCCAAATCTGGGAATCCCGTGCATCGGTAATCTGGCCGGCCAAGCCTCCATCGACAAAGCCGCCATTAGCAAAGGTTTTCGCTTCTCGACCTTGATCCATGAAAATAACAAAGGCATTGAGGCTGTTGCCATTGTTGAAAGTATAGGTCATGTCACCGACAAAAGCATCATCGTACTCGCTCTTCTTGTCACCGCCGGCATCGTTTTTGTTGGCACCACCCCAGTCGTTGCGGAACCAACCCAGGCTGTAGCCCCAGTTGCCGTCCTTGCGCACCCACTTCACCCCACCGGCGTTGTCCGTCCAGAGGGTATAATTGTAGCCGACCGGCTGCAGGCCGACGATGAGGCGGGAGGCTTGGTCGAACGGCAGTTGGATATCGGTGTAGGCCCACATCAATTCGAAATTGTTCTGGTCGCCGCCGAAGGGCATGTCGGCATTGCCGAACTTGGCGCTGCCGAATTCGAAACCGACCACGCCCTTGACTTTTTTGTCATCGTCGGAGACATCAAGATTCATGCGGTACTTGATTTCCCCGAAGAAGTCACTGTCCTTCCGGTTCTTTTTGGTATCCACGGGACGGGTTGTCGAGGTGAGGATCCCCGAATAGTTCGAAAATCCACCCACGCTCAGATAATTATGGGTGTCATTCACGACGCGCTTCGAAAGATCCGCCTGGGTGCTGTAGGAAAAACGGTTGTTGAGATCGCCATGCCACTCCACATTGAGGGCCATGGCGGGGGCTGCAACGGCCACGGCGGCCAGCGTCGCCAGGGCAATACGCATCTTTTTCACGGTTACGCTCCTTCCATCTCAAAAATTAAATAAAAATGAGGGATTATCGGGGCTTGACCCGATACCCGGTTGGGACGCTGTAGCAAAAGGGCCCATCAAGCGTCCAAATATCCGGCCGATCGATTGGTGAATCGACGAACCGTGCTTCGCTTGCCTCACCTCCTTTGCATGAACTTGGTCTTGACGCGAGCCCGGATATCATTCCAAAAATCCAGTCCATTGCACCTGATTCAAAAAGTTGTTTGGTCGCGATATTTTTCGGTATATACAACGGTTGTCAAAAAATCGCAAGTGAATACATTTTTATTTTGAGAAGGTTTATGTATTTGTTTGGGGATGAAATCTAATTTTGGCGGGGATTTTTGAAGTCAGATGCAACGGCAAAAAACCAAACAAAGGGGCCCTTTTCGGGGCCCCTTTGCCGGACATGCCTATCAGCTTAGAAAAGCAGCTGGGTCTGGAAACGGAAGGCGTCGACTTTGTCGCCATTGATAATTTGGTCGTT
>NZ_JAFCIY020000038.1 GCF_020194955.2 Desulfuromonas sp. CSMB_57
TCGACCTTGGGGCAGATGTGATGGTCGCCGACGGTAGCGGCAAATTTGGGCATGGTGTCGTCTCCTTTGGATCGCTTATGGCGTGCGGTGTTCAGGGATTGACCGTGCGGAATCGAAGGGAGAAAAATTTAAGTCTGAACAAATTAGCATAAACAATATAAAATGCCAAGACTAATTATTAAAAGCTATTATTTGACTGATTAAAGGTTAGGGTATTGCAAGAAGAGCGCTATGCGGAAAAGGAATAATCGTTTTAGGCGAGGGCAGCCAAAGTCTAAATTATCCATAAAGTGATAGTATGATGAAGCGGCCACTCCAACGCCCTTGATCACTCACACACAGTATGGAGGCGTCATGAAATTCACAGGTGTGAACCATCTGGCCATGGCTACCGGCGACATGGATGCGACCATCCGCTTCTGGCGTGATCTATTGGGAATGCGCCTGGTCGCCGGCCTGGGAAAACCGGGATTCCGGCATTACTTCTTTGAAATCTCTCCCCAAGATCTGATTGCCTTTTTCGAATGGCCGGATATCGAACCGGTTTCGCCCAAGGTACACGGGGCGCCGGTGAAGGGACCGTTCGTTTTCGATCATGTGTCCTTCGGGGTGGAGAACAGCGATGACCTGTGGGCGTTGAAGGACAAACTGGAGGCGGCCGGCTTCCCCTGTACGGGAGTCAAGGATCACGGCTTCATCCATTCCATCTATGCCCACGACCCCAACGGCATCCCCATCGAGTTCAGTTGGCCGGTGAGCGGTATCGACGTGCGCAAAAAACCGAAGATGGCCGACACCGCTCCCGTCGCCCTGGCCAGGGAAGGTGCCGAACCGGTGGCGGGACACTGGCCGGCGGTGACCAATCCGACCCCGGAAAGCGAGAAGGAGATCGTCAAGGCCGCCGGCAGCGAACTGTTTCATTGTTTGAAAGAGGGAAGGGAAGGGGAACAGCATTAACCGATGGTTTGGTTATGCTGTTATAGGCGGCACGGATATGCGGAGCAAGACAATTTCCGGGTTGGTAAGCAGTGACGGGGACCGGTTCGGCAAAACAAGTCCCCCCATTCATTTTGATTGGCTATTCTACTGCCCGCAGCATTTCTTGTATTTCTTGCCGCTGCCGCAGACGCAGGGATCGTTGCGGCCGACCTTGGTCACGCTCAACGGCCTGGGCTTGACCATGATGCCCTCGGTGAACAGCCATTGCTGGTTTCGGCGCTCGAACTGACCCCGTTCGTGGTGGCTGTGGATCCCATCCCCGTCGCGAAAGCGGGCAATGAATTCGACCTCGCCCCGCTCATCATCAGGCCCGCCCGCTTTTGTGGCGACAATCTCCAGGCCTTGCCAATCGGAATTTTCGGCCCAGGTCCTGGTGCCTTTGTGATCGTAGCCCTGCCGGTGATCGGGGTGGGTGCTTTCGTAAATGAAGTCGACCTCGACCTTGACATGGGCGGTGTAACGCGCACGCATGAGTTGTTCGGCTGTTGCGGCGGGTTGTTTGCCGGTAATGATGGGTTCGCAGCAGTCAGCGTAATCGCTGCCGCTGCCACAGGGACAGGTGTTCATGGTGTATCTCCTTCAAGGGGCGGTTTTTTAAGTTTGGGAAGTCTATGCACCTGGGAGGGGCGTGTCAAGGCCATTGCTCCGCATGGTGGCAGCTGGACGGGCGTGCTGCAGGAAGGAGGAAAAAGGCGTGCATCAAGGGGCGGACACGGAATCCGGAATTGACAATCGGGCCGTCAACCGGCACATTGCGATTTTGAATGAAACACGATTTCCAATAGGACCCTGCAACGATTTTGGGAGGCGGTATGCCCGATTCAGAAAAAAATCATCTCTCCGAACAACAAAACCGTCTGGTTGCCGAAATGCGCCGGGAACAACAGGATCGTCTGGCCGGCTATCGGGAACAGGCGTTGAAACTCTTCCCCCACGTATGCGGCCGCTGCACCCGCGAATTTGAAGGCAAAAAGATGCGGGAACTGACGGTCCATCACAAGGATCACAACCATGACAACAATCCGCCTGACGGCAGCAACTGGGAACTGCTCTGCATCTATTGTCATGATCATGAGCACACCCGCGGCGTGCAGGAGGACCGCGGCCGGACAGGCGCTTCCGCTGCAGGCAGGCCTTCCCTGAGTCATTCTCCCTTTGCGGCCCTCGAGGCCAGGTTGAACCCAGCGAAAAAATCCTGACTGCGGCCCCAGTGCGTTCAGCTTTGCCGAAACCGGTTCGGGAGCCCTTCAGTCGGCCGCCTGCCAGTGGATGACCTGCTGCCGGAAATCGATGCGGTAGGGATGTTTCCTGAGAAAGTCCATGCCGAGGAGGCCGTCGAAGGGGGCATCCGAATCCTCGATGTCGATGACGTACACCGTCGGGTTCTGCCAGGCGTGGGGGCCGACCTGCAGGGACCCGAGGCGAACCTGATCGGTGGCGATCCGTTGACCGCTGGCAAGGCGCGACCAGCCTCGTCCCAGCTGCCTGGTGCTTAGGGAGGTTATGGCGTGACGATGGAAAACGGTCTGTGAGGCGCCGGTGTCGAGAAGCAACCGGACCTGAATCCGGCGGTTGCCGTCGCTGAGTTCCACGGGAACCAGCACCTGGTTGCCGAGGATTTCCACCGAGGTGGTCCTGGAACGCCGCAGGGCCTGTTCGGCGGCCTGGGTTTTCTGCCGCAGGGCCCGGCGCTCCGCCGGGGTGAGGTCCCGATCGTCGACATAGACGGGGGTGCCATGTTCATCCAGGTAGCGAATCATTTCCCCGAAACCGGCTTGCGGCAGCAGCAGGATGACGGCCAACAGCAGCATCATGCAGCAACCGCCCCTTGCCCGGCGGAGTAAGAGTTCGTGCCCTTCTAATAGATATCCTCTTTGGTGTCCCATGATTTTAGAGGGTCCTTCCGTTTCGGCAACATAGGGGGATCGATCCGATTCCGCCAGCAGCAGGTCCGTCCTCGATTAGATTCGGTGTTTTATTATAGCCGATTTTTTCTTCTGCATAGAGCTTTTGGCGCCGAGGCTCAGAGCTTCCTTTCCAGATTCGAACAGCCATCGCCACCGGACGCGCCGCCCGCGGGCCCGGGTTGGCGTCGTCAGAACCGCCGAGTAGGCAGCCTCCCTCCCTTTCCCTCTTTGCTTGCTTTCGAGACAGACTGGATTTTGGCCGACTCCGGGTCCTCAAGGTCGCCGGTACCTGAGTCGACCGGGCTGTGGTGAGGCAAACGCCTTTGCGTGATAAACACATCAAAATAGTGTGTAATAATAAAAATTATAAAGCTAAATGGTGTAAAATAAAGTTGACAAAAATGCTATAAAAAACTAGGCTTCGTTTTGAATTGTGTTTTTGGTTGTCAAACGACTGTATTCGGCAGAGGTGAAGAGCATGACTGTCAGCTTGGAAAGAACCCGGACGCTGCTTGCCCGACCGGTCCTGCCGGCCGCCGGCGATGAATTGCGTCGCCATGGCGAGGTGTTTTTCGTCGGCGCACAGTTGGCGCCCTATCAGGCGGTGGAATCCATTCTGGAAAGCGATGGCCGGTCTCCGGTGGAACTCTTTGTCTTCCGCTTTGGCGAACCGGCGGAGTTTGCCGGCGCGGAAGCTCTGATCAGGGCCATAAAGCGAAACTGCAAGGGCTTCCTGGTCGGGCAGTTCATGACCGCACCATTGCCCCAACAACTCGAGCATGCCTATGCGGCAGGAATCGACTATGTCGATATACCTCTTTTCGGGGAGCAGGAAAAAAGCCGGGCGGCGCTGCTTTGCGCCAAATCCATTTTTCCCCGTTGGTCGGTGACTTCCACCCTGTTTGCGGGGATACAGTCCTTGACCGTCGCCCGCAAGGATATGGATGCCTTGCTGGGACAGGACATCCTGCCGTTGGGTGCCATCGACCAGGCGGACGGCCGCTGCCCGGCCGGCGACATCGCGGCGTTTTTCGAACATCTTGCCGCTGGTTGGCGCCGCAAGAAAGTCCCGGTCAAGCCTCTCCATCCGCTGTTGCGTCTTACCACGCCCTTGGTCCTGCCACCGGCAAAACGGGGCATGCAGGGGCTTTTCGACAAGGTCGACGGTGCCCGGCTGCGGACCAGCTCAGACTTGCGGCGCCTGTTGCGGGTGCGGGAAGTTGAAGAGTCCTTTGCCTCGGCGGGGTTGTGATGGTGGAGAACTATTACGACAAACCCCTCCAGATCGATCGCCGGCCGCTTTGGCGGGTGCTGGCCGACCGGACCCGACGCTACCAGGTGCTGGCGGGCCTTTTTCTTCTCCTGGCTTTCCTGCTGGGTCTGGAGCCCCCCGCGGGATTGTCCATCAGCGGGTATCGCGCATTGATCCTCTTTGTCGGCTGCACCTTTTTGTGGGTTTCGGGGATTATCCCCTTGGCCGTCACCTCCCTGTTGGCCATGGCGGCCATCCCCCTCATGGGGATTCTGGAACGGCGGCAGACCTATGCCCTGTTTGCCAACGAGGCGGTTTTCTTCATTCTTGGGGCCTTTATTCTGGCTGCCGCCCTGACCCGAACCGGCCTTTCCAGCCGTATTGGAAGGAGCCTGCTGGTCCGCTTCGGCCGGACCCCCCTTCGTCTGGCACTGACGGTTTTCCTCCTGTCGGCATTGCTATCCTTCGCCATGAGCGAACATGCGGTGGCGGCCATGATGTTTTCGGTAGTGGCGACCATCGTGCGCAGCCTGGAGTTGCCCGTCGGCGGCAGTCGCTACGGCAAGCTCCTGTTCATGTCCATCGGTTGGGGCTGCGTCATCGGCGGCATTGCCACATTTCTTGGCGGCGCCCGCGCTCCGCTGGCGGTGGGCATGCTGCGGGAGGCGAGGGGACTCGATTTCTCTTTCTGGGAATGGACCGCGGCGGCGCTGCCCATTGTGCTGCCCTTGATGTTGGCAGGGTTCCTGTTTTTGTGCCGGATTTTTCCATGCGACCTGGCCTCGGTGGAGCAGGGGATCCGGGTTTTGAGCCGGCAGCGTCTTGAAACGGGCCGTATCACTTTGCCGGAAAAGATCGTTGCGGCGATCATGGTGCTGACCTTGGGCGGATGGATTTTTTACGGCAGCCGGTTCGGTTTGGCCAATATCGCCATCCTCTCTGCCGTTGCACTTTTCGTTTTCAAGGTAGTCGACTGGAAAAGCATCGAGGAATATGTCAATTGGGGAGTCATCCTGATGTACGGTGGCGCCATAACCCTGGCCAGCGCCCTGGATCAAAGCGGGGCCGCCCGCTGGGTGGCCGATCTGGGGCTCGCCCGTTTGTCCGGGTCCCCCTTGCTGGTGCTGGCGGTCATCTCCCTGCTGTCGTTGGTGTTGACCGAATGCATCAGTAATGCGGCGGTCATCGCCATATTGATGCCCATCGGCATGAGCCTGGAACAGACCATGGGCATCGATCCGCGGGTCATGACCCTGGCCATCGCCCTGCCTTCCGGGCTTGCATTTTGCCTGCCCATGGGGACCCCGGCCAATGCCATCGTCTTCTCTTCCGGGTTTCTCAGGGTTCGGGACATGATCGTGCCGGGGTTGATTATTCAAATCCTTGCCTGGCTGCTGTTTCTTGGCTCTGCCTGGCTGATCTGGCCGTTGCTGGGGCTCCGTATCCAGCCTTAGCGATTCCCGCATTCGTCCGACGGGCAGGGCCCGTACAGATTGTCCATGGATTATCCATGGAGGGCCGGCTCATACACCTGTTCGAGGAACGCCGTCGACTGTGCTATGATTTGACGGCGGAAGCAATCCGCCAGAGTACCATTGAAAGGCGGTTTTGCGTGTGGTGCTGCCATCTTGGCCGTTGACGGTTCGTGGCCAGAGGGCTTCGGTTTTTTGTTATTTGAAGATATTTCCTTGCGGGAAGGGGAGGTGACCATGCCCATGACCGAAAAGCTGGATATCGCGAGAAACTGGCTGCCGCGCTATACCGGTTTGACTCTGGATGAAATCGGGGATTACGTCCTGCTGACCAACTTTCGCCCCTATCTCAACAAATTCGCAGCCCGGTTCAACTGTGAGATTCGCGGTGTCGACCGGCCCATGCCGGCCGCGACCAATGCCCATGGCCTGACCATGATTCACTTCGGCATGGGCTCGGCCAATGCCGCCACCATCATGGACCTCCTCAGTGCCCGCACTCCCAGCGGGGTGCTGCTGCTGGGCAAGTGCGGCGGGCTCAAGCAATCGTCGGAGATCGGGCATTTCATTCTGCCCATCGGGGCCATTCGCAGGGAAGGCACCAGTGACGAATATTTTCCCCCAGAAGTTCCCGCGCTGCCTTCCTTCAAACTGCACAAATTCGTGTCGGAAAAGATCGTAGACCATGGTCACGAATACCGCACCGGCGTGGTCTATACCACCAACCGCCGGCTGTGGGAACACGATCGGGCCTTTCTGCAGCGGCTGCAGGCCATGACCTGCATCGCCATCGACATGGAGACGGCTACCCTGTTCATCGTCGGTCACTACAATTCCATTGCCCGCGGGGCCCTGTTGCTGGTTTCGGACCTGCCCCTGACTCCGGAAGGGGTCAAGACCGAAGAGATGGACCAGTTGGTTTCCCGCCAATGGACCGACATCCATTTGCAAATCGGCATCGAAGCCATGACCGAGATTGAGGAAAAAGGCGAGCGGATCAAGCATTTCCGCTATTGAAAGCCGTTTTTTGCCGGTGCACCGGCAAGAATTTGGCCCCCTTCTTCCAAAACAATCCCAAATAGCCACGCGAAATTTTTGCGGGTGATTTTGACATTTGGTGACTTTTTGTTTGGAAATCATTGGCATTAGTGGCAAATTGAAAAACACTGATGATCTGGCTCATGTATCATTTGGTTCTTCAGAAGGCCGCCTCTCATGGATCCGACCTCTGCCTTGAACGCCTCTTCCTTAAGTACCATCGAGTCTTCTGTCGGCCGGCGCCCCATGCTGGTTCTGCTTGTCCTGCTGGTCGCCGGCATCGCCCTGTATTTCCTGAGTCGCGCCAATTATCTGTTTTTTCACGGTCTGGTGGAAATGTCCAGTGTGGCCGTCGCCATCACGACCTTCAGCATTGGCTGGCATTCCCGCCATATCAGCCGCAACGATTCCTTTGCACTGCTGGCAGTGGCTTATCTCTCCGTCGGCAGCCTCGATCTGTTGCATACCTTAACCTATAAAGGCATGGGTGTTTTTCCGAATGTCGGGGTGGACATGCCCACCCAATTCTGGATTGCCGCGCGCAGTCTGCAGGCTTGTGCCTATGTGGCATCAGGCCTGGTATTGGGCGGTCGGCACCAGGTCGAGATTCTGAAGTGGACGATCGGTTTTCTGGTCGCCGCAGGACTCCTGGGGCTCGCCATCTGGCCCCTTGAAATTTTTCCCAGCTGCCTTACCGAATCGGGGTTGACCCCCTTCAAGATCGGGGCCGAGTACCTGATCAGCGCCCTGCTGGCAGTCAGTGGCTGGCTTTACTGGCGCCGGCGTTTCTTGCTGGATCGGTCGCTCCTGCACCTGCTGCTGACCTCCATCGGCCTGGCCATACTTTCGGAACTGGCTTTTACCATCTACCAGGATGTCTATGGCCTGGCCAATTGCGTCGGCCATCTGCTCAAGGTGGGCTCTGTGGTTTTTGTCTATCGTGCCCTGGTACTGGGTACGCTCCGGGCACCCTATCAGAGCCTGTTTCGTGATCTCAGCCTCTCCCATCAGGCCCTCGACCAGGAATTGGCTCAACGCCGGCGGACGGAAGAGCAGTTGCGGGCCGCCAATCTTGAATTGGACATTTTCGTGCGTACCGTGGCCCACGATCTGCGTTCACCCCTGACCGTGTTTATCTCCGGTGCGGAACTGGTCCGCCGCCAAATCCCCGGCCAGGGCTTCGAGGCGGTGATGCAGGTCCTCCATGGCATGGAGGAAAAGGGCTGGCAGATGGCACGCATGCTGGAAGACCTGCTGCAACTGGCGCGCATCGGTCGTCTGAAGCAACCGGCGGAAATGGTGGATTCGGCTGAGGTTGCGAACCGGGCCGTTCATGATCTGCAGACACAGATTACGGCCAGCGGCAGCCAGGTGCGGGTCGAATCCCTCCCCGAAGTGCACGCCCATCCCACCCTCATCTATCAGATATGGGCCAACCTCATCGGTAATGCCGTGCGCTATGCGGGGGGACCGGAACGTCCCATCATTGTCGGCGGCTGGCGTAATTCCCATCGAGTGCGCTTTTTTGTTCGTGATCACGGCCCTGGCATCCCGGCTGAAGAGCGGGAAAGGCTGAGCGAAGTGTTCTTTCGTGGTGTCAATGCCCAAGGCCATGCCGGAACCGGCATCGGATTGGCCATCGTTCAAAAAATCACTCTCCTGTATGAAGGTCGCTACTGGGTTGAAGAGACGTCCGGCGGCGGCGCGACCTTCTGGGTGGAGTTGCAGGACGCACCCGCCTGATACGTCTTTTTCCTGGCTGTTCCGCCTGACTCTTATCTCTCTCCCTTTCGGTCCGCTTCCCAATGGCTGAACTTGGGGATAACTTTCCTTTACGTGTCGAAAAGTTGCATTAAACTGAATGGTATCCTCAACAACGGAGGCAGCCATGAAAAAAACCACCGTCATTGTCTGGACGCTGACCATTATGTTCTGCTTTCTGGTGCCCGAAGCGGGCGCCGTGAACGGCCCGTCGGAAAAGCTCGGAGAAGTCAATTTCCCTGTCTCCTGTAATGCCGCTGCACAGCAGGAGTTCAATCGAGCCATGGCCCTGTTTCATTCCTTCTGGTTTGAACCCGCCAAGGCTTCCTTCGCCCGGGTGTTGGAGCATGACGCCGATTGCGGCATGGCGTATTGGGGCATCTCCTTCATGTCCATGGGCAATCCCCTCGCCTGGCCGCCCAATCCTCAGGCGCTGCAGGCCGGCGCCGCTGCCATGGACGAAGCCCGGAGGGTGGGGGCCAGGAGCGCGCGCGAGACGGACTACATCGCATCCCTGGCCGAGTTTTTCAAGGATTGGCAAACTGTCGAGCATCGATCGCGGGCTCTGGCCCTGGAAAAGGCCATGGAAGCGCTGGCGGCAAAGTATCCCGAAGACGACGAAGCACAGATTCTTTATGCTCTGGTGCTGAACGTCACCGCTCAACCCACGGACAAAACCTTTGCCAACCAGCTCAAGGCGGCGGCCATTCTGGAGCCCCTGTTCAAGAAATATCCCAATCATCCTGGCGTGGCCCATTACCTGATCCATACCTATGACTACGCTGAATTGGCCGAGAAGGGCCTCCCGGCGGCACGGGTCTACAGCGGCATCGCACCCTCGGTGCCCCATGCCCTGCACATGCCTTCGCATATCTTCAGCCGGCTCGGCCTGTGGTCGGAGATGGTGGCCAGCGACCGAGCCTCCTACCAGGCCGCCAAGGATGAATTGAAGGAAACCACCCTTGGCATCGGCACCTACGATGCGCTGCACGCCATGGACTATCTGGTGTTCGGTTACCTGCAGCAGGCCCAGGACCGGGCGGCCAGGGAATTGGTGGATGAGGTGCTGGCGATTCGCCAGGTCAACGTGGAAAATTTTGTTGCCGCCTACGCCTTTGCCGCGATTCCGGCCCGTTATGCCTTGGAGCGGGGCGACTGGGTGCAGGCCGCCAAACTGGAACTTTCACCCAAGGACCTGGCCTGGGATAAGTTCCCGCAAGCGGAGGCCATTCTCGTCTTTGCCCGCGGCTTGGGGGCCGCGCGCAGCGGGGATGTCCCTGCAGCGACCCGGGATCGGGAACGCCTGCGGGCACTGAAGGAGGCGATGGCTGCGGCGAAGAACATGTACTGGGCAGGTCAGACGGATTTCCAGATAAAGGCCGTCGATGCCTGGATCGCCTTCGCCGAACAACATCATGATGAAGCCCTTAAACGGATGCGCCAGGCTGTCGCCCTGGAAGTGGCCAGCGACAAGCATCCGGTTACCCCCGGGAATGTCGTGCCGAGTCGGGAACTGCTGGGCGACATGCTTATGGCCATGAACCGACCACGCGAAGCCTTTGCGGAATTCGAACAGTCCCTGCAGCGGGATCCCAACCGCTTGCGCGGTCTTTACGGGGCCGCCCGTGCGGCGCAGGTGGCCGGCAACCGGCAGGCTGCGCGGGAATACTACACGAAGTTGGTCACTTTGACGGCCGAGGCCGATACCCATCGCGCGGAAATCGAACAAGCCAAAAGGTACCTGAAAATGCGTTGATGGCGGTCAGCGGGTTTCCCCTCGGCCAATTGTTGCTTGCTGCCCGGGGCCGGCATGGCGACCGGGCGCCGGAAGGTCATCTGGTGATTCGTCCTGCGGAAGTGGAGCGGTGACCTGCGTCTGAAGGGGAGGAGGGCCATGGCCGGCACGTATCCGGAGCGCCTCGAAACAACCGCCGCCTTGCTGCGGCAGGCCCGGACGGTAGTGGCTTTCACCGGAGCCGGCATCTCCACCGAGTCGGGCCTGATCGATTTTCGCAGCCCGGGCGGGTTGTGGGAGCGTTATCGTATCGTTACCTTCCAGGAGTTCCTGGACAGCGAGGCGGCGCGTGCCGAATACTGGCGCATGCGCCGCGAGCTGATTCCCGCCCTGCTTGCCGCGCGACCCAATGCGGCACATGGGGCGTTGGCGGAATTGCAGCGCCTGGGCAAGCTGCAAGCGGTGATTACCCAGAATATCGACGGTCTGCACCAGGCCGCCGGCAGCACGGAGGTCATCGAACTGCACGGTACCAACCTGCGGGCCAGCTGCCTTACCTGCGGGCGGAGTTGGCCCATCGCCGCGGTGCAGGCCCGTCTCGAGGCGGGCGAGGCGGTGCCGCGTTGCTCCGGTTGCGGCGGGCTGATCAAGCCGGATACCGTTTCTTTCGGTCAGAGCATGCCGGAGCAGGCCCTGACGGAGGCTTTCGACTGGGCCCGGTGTTGTGACCTGATGCTCATGATTGGCTCGTCCCTCGAGGTGCAACCCGCCGCCCGGGTCCCCTTGGTCGCGGCGGAGGCCGGAAGCAACCTGGTGTTCATCAACCGTACGGTAACCGCCTATGATCATTTGGCCGAGGTATGTTTTTCCGAAGCGGCCGGAAGGGTGTTGCCGGACCTGGTACGCACCACGGAGATTGCGGGCCCCAACGAGTAACGATGAACCGGCGGCAAGCCCGGCATCTACCTGCCGATGGGATGCCGACTCAAAAGCCCCCGCAATTGCGAGGGCTTTTGAGTGATTGTCCTAATAGATCCTATTTTTTCATGGTCGACATTATGAATCCGGTCGGCATATAAACTCTTCGCGGGTTGCTCGTGTTGCTTTCAATATTGTGGTAAATCTGCTGGGTAATGGTTTTTACCAGGCCTGATTGATCCCATAAGGACATTGTGGCGAAGGGTGAAATACCATAAATGCTGATGCTTGAAGATCCAGACCCGTCGATTTTGTCAGCAAGGGCCGATGGAGCTTTTTTCAGCACAAAAGCGGAGACGGTATTTGCAACCTTTTCCATAAACCCCGGTTCGGCATAGACGCTAAAACCTTCAAAATGCAGATCGGCCATTGCTTGAATGGTATACCTTGCGTAGTTCACCGGTTGCGGTCCGTGCGATTTTCCACCAAAATGAGGCATGCCATGGTCCCATATTGCTGCCTGTCCGAGCGATGAATTGACTGTTTTAACGCCGTTTTTTATGACCTGGGCCATTTTTGCCGCTTCATCATGATAGCCTTTTTCTCCCGTCAACTTATACATGTAGTAATGATAGCGGTTCCATTGCGCATAGGCATGAGTCAATTTTTTTTCCAGGAAAGGAAATCCACTCGACTTTCTTTTCCGTGCGCGCCACTTGGCTTCAAAGTGGTTCTTTAAATAATTGGTCCAAAATTTAGAGCGTTCTTCATATTTCTTGTTTATGTCTCTGTTTACATAAAAGGCATAAGCTGCGGCAGAAATCATGGAATGAGTGAGTATTTCGTCCATTTCATGAAGATCTGTCTCGTGCCAATCTGAATGTTTTTCCCTCAAGTAAAGCCAATTCAAATATCCATCAGATTGGTACTTTGTGCCACCTTTTGTCAGTATTGAGCTATCTTTCAACTTTGACCGCATAATTTCGGTTAGTCGATCTACTTCGTCAAGCAGTCGAAGATCGCCTGTTGCCCTGAAGCCATGAAGCAATGTCGTAATATAGGTATTCAGACCTCTTCCATAATCATAAACGTTGTTTGAAGCCGCCAAATCGGAGGCATTAGGTGTTTGGCGGGAATTGTTGATCGCTGACCAGAGTCGATCATGCCAGAGCCTGGTTTCACTGGAAAGTTTGCTTGAAGAGAAGTTGGGATCTCCTCTTAAGGAAAACTGGGTTCGTGCGAGGGATGGGCTGGACGTCGAACTTCCAGAAGTGGTGCTGGAAGTTGATTCATTGCCGGTTGTGGTGGAGGAGGAGGGTTTATCATCATCGACGATGGTCACCGTGGCGCTGGTGACGCTGCCCAGGGTGGCGCCGCTCGTCGGATTGCCGATCAGGACCCGGAAGGTTTTGTCGCCGTCCACCACCTTGTTGTCCACAATGGTGATGCTTTGGGTCTTCTGGGTTTCGCCGTTGGCGAAGCGCAAGGTGGTCCAGCTCATTCCGACATAATCCGTCGGAGTTTTAGCCGTTTCGGCAAGGGTGCGGATGTCGACGGTGGCCGTACCCGAAGAGCCTCCCACCCGCTTGACAACGATGTTGACTCTGCCCGCATCCTCGCGGACCGAGTACCTGTTGGCGGACAACTCAAAGCTGCCATGGTTGACGGTTGGGGACGAATCGGTTTTTTTCCACTGGCCCCAGCGCGAGGCTTCCGCATCCTGGAAACCTGCCATCTGGAAAGCCACCAGAAAACCAAATGCGATCTTTAAAAAGGACCACCTGTTTTGTCTAAAATTGGATAATTTCATCATTTCTTCTCACTGATTACTTGTTGCTTCATTAATTGTTACGGCAACCCGGCCATCCCTGTGATTGGACCCTGGGCTTTGCGTCATCAGATTGCTCTGATTTTGCCTTTGTCGAAATAGTTATTCAAAATTATTATTGTTGCTTACCTCCTTTCTTGGGATGATTGGATTTATTCTTTGTGTCAGATTGATTGTTGCATTGCACAGGAAAATCAGGAAAAAATCAGGAAGGATTCTGACTGATACTTGAATTAGCAATGCTTGTGCCAATAAGGTTCCATTTTTCTCTTATGGCTCTCTGAGGTTTGGTTAAAGTGCTATGAATTCAATTTGTTATGGACTCAGCGAGATGGTATGTAAAAATTACGTTATATTTTTACAATAAGCATATAGACACGCAATCCACATATTATTGGTTTTTTTATTTAATCTTTGCTTAATTTATTAAGACTTTTTTGTCTTAAAAGATGAAAAAGGGTAGTCATGGTGTTGGAAGATGAAGCGAACGGGAAATGCGAGTTTCTGATGTCGGGCAATAGAGACAATTCAATGCCGGGATTCCCGGCGTTCTCTCAAAGTCATGACCATTCATTCCGACATGTTAGGACAATGTCAAAGGGCTGGAAGCATAATTGAGTCCTTTGGGGAGGCCTGGGGACGCAAATTGTCGGCAAGGGGCGACAAGGTCCGGTTCGGGGATGGATTGAGGATTCCTTATGGGAATGGTGCTGCCAATCCTATCCCTCACAGCCCTGGTGGAAAATGCGGTCCGAGAATGTCTGCCAAGGTGCAGACATGGCGGACGAATGGCGCTTGTCCAAGTTTGGAAAGGCTTTGCCTGAGGGGTCTGGCTGGGCTATGATAACCGCTCGAAATCAGCAACTCCGATCCATGACTTTTCCCGAAACCGAGGAGTCGATATCATCATGATCGAAACCCATCTGCCCCGTTTCAGCGGCGCCAGCCATTATGTTCTCGACGATGAACTCGCCAAGATCGTCAATGTTTCCATGGCCCTGGAAATGCCGCTGCTGCTCAAGGGCGAGCCGGGTACCGGCAAGACCATGCTGGCCCATTCCATTGCCGAGAGTCTCGACATGCCGTTACTGGTGCTCAACGTCAAATCGAGCATGAAGCTGGTCGAGGCTCTCTACCAGTACGATACCCTGACCCGCCTCAACGACAGCCGCTTCGGCGATTCGAGCCGGGATGTCAGCAACATCGCCGAATACATCCGCATGGGCAAGATCGGCCAGGCCTTTGTCGCCGATGAGCGGGTGGTGCTGCTCATCGACGAGATCGACAAGGCCGATACCGACTTCCAGGACGACATGCTCGATGTCCTCGACCAAATGGAATTCGATATCTTGGAGATCGACAGCACCGTCAAGGCGCGGCACCGGCCGGTGGTCATCATCACCTCCAATGCCAAGAAGGATCTCTCCGATCCCTTCCTGGGGAGATGCAATTTCCACCATATCGCCTTTCCCGAACCGGAGATGATGCGCCGCATCATTGCGGTTCACTTTCCGGATCTCAGCGACGATCTGGCCCACGCCGCCATCAACGCTTTCTATCGCCTGCGCAACATCGAAGGAACCGAAAAGAAACCGGCGACCCGGGAACTGCTCAACTGGATCCGGGCTCTCAAGGCGGACTCCGATTTTCGCGCCGAGGCACTGTCCGGAGGGCCGCTGCCCTACTTGGGTATCCTCTTTAAAAAGAGTTCCGATCTGGAACGAGCCGCGACTCAGGACAAAATCTGAGACGAGGGGGAGAACATGTTCCTGCCGTTTTTCTACGAACTGCGCGAACGCGGGGTGCCGGTGACGCCGACCGCCTTTCTGCGGCTGCAGAAGACCCTGGGCCTCGGCCTGATCCTGTCCCTGGATGATTTCTACACCGTGGCCCGGGCGGTTCTGGTGAAAAGCGAGCGGGATTTCGATACTTACGACCGGGTCTTCGCCGAGCTTTTCACCGGTGCCGAAGGGGAAGATTTCGCCGGTATCACCGTTGACGATACGGTGCGCTCCCTGCTGGAAGAGTGGCTCAAAGAGCCACAGGAGCTGGCCAAGGCCTTGGGGCTGTCCGAAGAACAGTTGCGGCGTTTGAGCGGCGAGGAGCTGATCGCCTATTTCCTGGAGCGCCTCAAGGATCAGAAGGGACAGCACCATGGCGGCCGGAAGTGGATCGGCACCGGCGGCGTGTCGCCCGTGGGGCATTCGGGAAAACGGCCCGGCGGCATGCGCCTCGGAGGGGAGTCGCGCCATCGCTCCGCCGCCAAGGTGGCCCTGGAGCGGCGTTACAAGGATTATGCGGCTACGGCGCCCCTGACCCGGTCCGGGGTCGGCGAAGCTCTGAAAAGGCTGCGCCGCCTGGTGCCGGAAGGCCCGCGCGACCAATTGAGCATCGACAAAACCATCTACCAGACCATGCGCAACGCCGGTGAAATCGAGTTGGTATTCGACCGGCGCCTGGCCGATCGGCTCAAGGTTCTGCTGCTTATCGACAACGGTGGCTGGTCCATGAATCCCTACGTGGAAACGGTCCAGGCCCTGTTCCACTATGCCCGGGCCCAGTTCAAGGAGCTCTCCATCCGCTACTTCCACAACACGGTGACGGATCGGGTCTGGCAGGACGCCGAACGTTACCGGCGTCCCGAGCCCGTCGAGGACCTGCTGAAACGCGACCCCGAAACCCGCCTCATCGTGGTCGGCGACGCCAGCATGGCCCCCGAGGAATTGCTGGAGATCAATGGCGGCATCGCCATCGAGTATCGGCAGAAGCTGCCGAGCATCGAACGGCTCCACCAACTGTCGCGCGCCTTCCCCCACGCCGCCTGGCTCAACCCGATTTCCGAATCCCTCTGGGATTACGGCCAGACCATCTCCCGGATCCGCCACATCATCCCCATGTTTCCCCTCACCCTCAACGGCTTGGAGCAGGCGGTGCGGCATCTGGTGGCCCGCTGACAGTGGCCGTCTCCTCGCAGAACCCCGGTCAGGTGGCGGCTCTGCTGGGTTCGCCAGGCGGTACCCTGCGAAGCTCTGGTTCATCCCCCGCTTCAATCGCTTCTTCCAACCGACGGGATTCGGTTGCCATCCGGAGAATAATTTCGTCGACCGCATGGAATGGGGTTGAGGATGTCATCCGAGCGGCTATGCTGAAACAGTATCCTTTTAGGGTGGCAAGGCCGTCTGTCTGCATCATTCACATACGTCGCCGGCCATAGCTTCGGCGCCGTGCGAGGACCAAATCCCTTGAAGACGAAAGGAGCAGGGCATGAAGAACATGGCGACTCCTCCAGGCTTTCAGGATCTGTTGACATTTCCCCTTATTGAGGCGTTGCTGGGGCGCCGTTCCCGGCGATTCTTCATGGGGGCGGAAATCCCCGATGGCGTATTGGCCTTCAAATCCCGAAAAAATCCGATGCCGTTGGATGAACTTGAAAAAATGCTGGTGGTATCGGCCTGTGGAGGCAACACCTCCTGGCACCACATGATTTACCGGGCCGCCCGTTATGCGCCACACCTGTCCAATTACGCCGGCGCTGCCGGCGGGCGTGTGTTTCCTTCCGCTGCGGGTTTTCATACCAGCCAGACCTTCTTCACGGATGACGAAGGGGTTTACCTGCTGCCCATGCGCGATGCCCCGGCCTTTGCCGACCGTGCCGCGGATGGCGACCTGGATCTGGGTGCATTTATCGACAATGTCCGAAAATCCGTGCGAAAAATCCAGGATGGGCGCCTCCGCTTTCCGGCCGAGGTGCCCTATACGGAACCGCATAACACTTGGGTCTTCAACCAACCCTCCACCCTGGTGGTGATTCCGGTCGGTGATCTGTCCCAGCATGTTCTGCTCAATCTGTGTTACATGCTGCAGAACGGTCTGGTTCTGTATGACGACATTCACAACTGTTCGATTCCCGGAATCGAACAGTTTGGCGGGATGGTGGATACGGCCAATGTCTGGCCCGTCACTTTTGTGGAGCAGTTGTCCCTGGCGGAACTGACAGTGGAGCTGGCAACCAGCTGCTATGCGGGAACCTTGATGCTTCAGGCCATGGGCCTTGGCGGCTGGATGTTCAACGGCGCCGATCCCTTTGCCATGCTGGGGACCAGCGGCAACCCGGAGGTGCCGGGTCTCGGTTTTCGTTATGATCTGGACGAGCGTTGGCCCTATCCGAATCCCACCGGTTTGCCGGGGGTCATGGAGGGCTTCTGCCCACCGCATTACCCGGATCTGCGGGCTGCCGTCGAAGCCTTGTGCGAACGCAAGTTCGGCTCCGGCGGCCCCTTCCATCCCGACACCCCCGGTGTCTGGAAGGACAGCCGCAAGGTCCGTTCTGCCGCAACCATGCATGATGAGGGCTTTCGGGACTGCGTGGCGCATCAGGCGCAATACCTGTTCGACACCTTCGGCAAGTTTCCCGCCACCGTGCCTTCCATGTTCGTCCTGATGTATCTTCAGGCCCAGCATCTCGACCTGGAGTTTTACGATGAGTATTATCAGCCCGGTGCCTATCTGAAGACCCATGCCGAACATCTGGCGCGCTGGCACGCCGGCCAGGGAACGGGACCGAACGGGTCGTCCTGATGGATTGGCTGGACTGACGGTTTTCGTCCGCGGCTAAAGGTTTTCGGCAGTGCCCAGGGAGGTGAAGTCATGATCATTGTCGAGCGGATGCCGGGGCCGGCCATGACCGACCGGCAGGTGGAAGTCGTCGAACGCAAAGGCCTTGGGCATCCCGACACCATCTGCGACGGTATCATGGAAGCCGTTTCGATCGCCCTTAATAACGTCTACCTGGAATCCTTCGGACGGGTGCTGCACAACAATATCGACAAGGGATTGCTGATTGCCGGTCAGGTGGAAAAGTGGTTCGGCGGCGGTCGCGTGGTTCAGCCCATGGAAGTGATCATCGGCGATCGGGCGACGAGCCGCTTTGGCGGTCGCATCATCCCGGTGGAGGAGATTGCCGTGGCCGCGGCGCGGGACTGGATCGACCGCCATCTGCCCCAGGTCCGATCGCAGGGAGATGTCCGCATCCGCGTCGCTCTGGCTCCCGCGTCCGAGGAACTGGCCGGATTGTTCGAACGTCCGGGCCGGTTGCTGCCCGCCAACGATACTTCGGCGGCCGTGGGCTATTTCCCCCTGACTCCCACCGAGACGGCCGTCCTGGAACTGGAGACCCGGCTCAATTCCCAGGCTTTCAAGCAACGCTATCCGGAGACGGCGGAGGATGTCAAGGTGATGGGAGTTCGCCGTGGTCGCAGCCTTGATCTGACTGTGGCCATGCCGCTGTTAAGCACCCATGTTGCTTCGGAAACCGAATACTTTGCCCGCAAGGAGACGATCCGCCGGGATATGGCCGCCTGGGCCGCGGAACGCCTGGCTTTTGAGGTTGCCGTGCAGTTCAATGCTCTCGACGAACCCGGTCGGGGATTGCAGGGCGTGTATCTGAGTCTGCTTGGAACCTCCGCCGAAGATGCCGATTCCGGACAGGTAGGGCGCGGCAACCGGGTCAATGGCCTGATACCGGTCAATCGGCCCATTGGCACCGAGGCGGTCTGCGGAAAGAATCCGGTCAGTCATACGGGCAAGATTTACAACGTTCTGGCACACCGGGCGGCGCGGGCCATCGGCGAACAGTTGAGTGGTGTTCGGGAGGTAGAGGTGCTGCTGGTGAGCCGCATCGGCCAATCGGTGGACCGACCCCTGCTGGCTGCGGTCCGCCTGCTGCCCGACCGGGAAGGCGATTTCATGATTTTGCAGCGCCAGGCGCAGGCGATACTGGAGGCGGAGTTGGCCGAGGCAGAGGCTCTGTGCCGGCGCCTTTGCCGGGGAAAAGAGTATCTCGGGGTGCCCATTTAAGCAGGGCGTCACCGAGGTTCGTTGCCGGGGCTGTTCATGGGCCTGTTTCAATCTCGGGCGGCCAGGGCGCGGTTGCGGCCTGTTTTTTTGGCATGGTACAGAGCCTCGTCTGCGGCTTTGATAAGGCGGTCTCCATCCCCATCCAAGGCCGGAATCAGGCTGGCCACCCCAAGGCTGAGGGTGACGACCGGTTTGACGTCGGAAGCCGCATGCTTCAGCCCCAGTCCTTCCACCTGTTGCCGGACCGTTTCGGCAACCTGTAATGCCCCTTCCAAAGGCGTTTGGGGCAGCAGGATGACGAACTCTTCACCGCCATACCGGGCCACCAGGTCGGCCGGGCGCCGTCCGCAGTCAGCCAGCGCCCGGGCCACCTGCTGCAGACATTCGTCGCCCGCCTGATGACCATAATAGTCATTGAACTTCTTGAAACAGTCGATATCGCAGATGACCAGGGACAGGGGCGACTTTTCCCGAGCCAGACGCTGCCACTCCCGGATCAGGGTTTCGTCGAAGGTGCGGCGATTGGCTACCTGGGTCAAGCCATCGATGCGGGCCAGGCGGGCCAGGGCCGCCTCGGCCTGTTTTCGCGGGGTGATGTCCTTGAACTGGGCGACGATGCCGGGAGACCCGTCAAGGGTGATGAGGGAAGCGGTGGAAACCAGAAAATACTCGGAGGCACCACCCTCCTTTTGACGTTCGATATCAAATTCGCAAACGGACTGGGGTAGGTGGGCATTGGTCAGGGGACAGGGGCCCTGGCAGCACAGGCGGCCTTCCAAAAGGTCTTTGCAGCGCCGACCCACCACCTCTTCCTGGGAGCGGCCGAGAAACCGCAGCATGGCCGGATTGGCCCGAACGACGACGCCGTCCTGCCGCACCACCCAACTGGCGTCGGCACAGGAGGAAAAGACCTGTTCCAGTTCCATGGCCAGCATCTCGGCGGCCAGCAGTTTCTGGTTGACCGTGGCGAACAGTTGCTCCAGGGCCGCTTCGGAGGCGGCCAGGTTGTCACAGGTCGCAGCCAAGGAGCGGTTTTCTGCCTTGAGGTCCTTGATGCGTTCCAACAGTTGCACAATGTTCAAATCGGTGTGTTGAAAAACGTCCATGCAGGCCTCCGCGCGCCGATAAGGTCGCGCTGCCTGCCGGACTGGAGGGCCTTTCCGAGGCAGGCATGGCTGGTGTTGTCTTGGGATTCGGCTGAATCGGCGGGCCGGAATCGAATTGGCTGTCATCTTCTAATGTGAAGCCGGTGTTGTCAATCCGAAAAATGGGGAAAAGATTTTTGCAGGATGGAGATAAGTTATCAGTTCCATAGTTATCCCATCAAGGGTCGCGGTGTCTCCTTGATGTTTTTTTCAAGGACACTGCAGCGTCTGATGCTTAAGTTCAAACCGCTATCTGATTGAAATCCCGATGGTTATTTGGTTTTTAGGATCTATGTTCTGGAATTAATTATTGAATTTTGGTAAAAGATGTTGAGAGGTTGAAATGGGAATGGTTCTGGAAGTAGCCGGGTTGCTCTTGCCGTTGAATTGGTCTGGAAAATTTTCGGACGATATTCATATCGAGACGCAGGGCGGTAAAAAGATAAATTAAAAATATAGGGATACATTCTTATTTTCTGAAAAGTTCATGGAGTGAGAAGTATGGACGTTTTTTATGCCAGCGACGATCGTTATGCTCAACACCTTGGTGTTTCCATTTCTTCGGTATTGACTCATTCCAAGTCTCCTATTAATTTTCATATTTTAGACGGTGGAATTTCCGAATATAAAAAAAGCATTATTTTAGATTTATTAAATAATAGTCCAATGTCAAAGATTGAATTCATTCCTGTTGATAATGATATTTTTGATGATTTTCCATGTTCAGAACGATTTACGGTGGCCAGCTATTATCGATGCATTATTCATGAATTGAAACCTGAAATCGATAAAGCCATATATCTGGATTGTGATGTAGTCGCGAACTGTTGTCTTGGAGAATTTTTTGCGATCGATCTTGAAGAAAATTATGCTGCTGTCGTTGAAGATTTTAATATATTGATGGATGAGAGAAAAGCTGTTCTAAATCTTCCTGCTGGGTCCCGCTATTTTAATTCGGGTGTCCTCCTGTTGAACCTAAAAAAAATCAGAACAGATGCTGTGTTTTCACAAATACTTCCGCTGTTGGATAAATATGAAAAATTTTTGGATTATTATGATCAGGATTTATTGAATGTTCTATTTGTTGGAAAAGTTAAATTTGTCGAACCTTGGTGGAATGTTATGGAAATTGTTTTTCGTAAAAATGGTATACATTGTCAAAATAGATTTTACAACAATAAAAAATTTAAATACTATAATAATAATCCTAAAATAATACATTATGCAAACAGATCGACGTTGTGGTTTGATGGAGCAAGTCAATTTTTGCATAAATTTTGGCTTGATTACTATTGGTATTATAAAAAAACAAAATTCTACTCTGGCATTCGCCAATTCCCCTGTTTTTTATTTTTGAAAAAACAATTAAAAAATTTAACATTCAAGAAATGCAAAAGATGGATTTTGCGTATTCATCTTACCTCGAATAGAAGAATAATTCGAATTATGGGCCTTTATATCGTCGATTGGAAGAAAAAGGAGTTCTCCATTTGCTGAACAGTTTTTTTCAAGAATCCTGAAAGGAAGAATGATGCCACGGATATTGGTTGCGGGTGGTGCGGGTTTTGTCGGTTCTCATCTGATGCGCAGGCTCTTGGCGCAAGGGCACGAAGTGGTTTGTGTCGACAACTTGTCTACGGGGTTTGTCAGCAATATTGAGGAACTCCTGGAAAATCCGAATTTCCGGTTTATGGAGGCGGATATTACCGATCCGTTCCATATTCCATTCGATGCTGCTTTTAATTTGGCCTGTCCGGCGTCTCCGCCCCACTATCAGCGCTTGTCTCTGGAAACCATCGATGCTTGTACCGTGGGGGTACGCAACCTGCTGCGGGCGACCTTGCGCAATGGGGGCCGGTTGGTGCATGCGTCCACTTCAGAGGTCTATGGCGATCCCGAGGTGCATCCGCAGCGGGAGCGGTATCATGGCAATGTGGGAACCTTGACGGAGCGTGCTTGCTATGATGAAGGCAAGCGCCTGGCCGAAACATTGTGTTACGAATATCATAAACGCGGCTGTTCCGTGCGCATTGCCCGATTGTTCAATACCTACGGCCCCTTCATGCATCAGGATGACGGCCGGGTGGTGTCCAACTTTATCGTCAGTGCTCTGACGGGTCGCCCTTTGACCATCTATGGCGACGGCTCCCAGACCCGTTCCTTCTGTTTTGTCAGTGACACGGTGGATGCTTTAGTGCGTTTCATGGACTTGCCGGGGGAGCATTTGCCGGTATTCAACCTGGGCAACCCCCGCGAAATGCAGGTCATCGATCTGGCCAGGCTGGTATTGCGCCTGACCGGCAGCGCCGCGCCGATCCATTTCCTGCCGCCGGCCGCCGCCGATCCGGGACGCCGCCGACCGTGCATTCAGCGTGCCCGGCGTGCCTTGGATTGGCGGCCTCAGGTCGAGTTGGAGAAGGGCTTGCAGTACACCATTGCCTACTTCAGCGAACTGCTGCAAGCCCAAACCGGCCGCTTCACAGCGTCCGGAGACGTGGCAAGGTTTCAGCAGGCCTCCGCTGACGCTGGTGCATTGATATGATTGGAGAACTTGAATGCTGGTTTCCGTATTGATCAATAACTACAATTACGGCGCCTATTTAGGCGAGGCGGTTGCTTCGGTTCTGGCGCAGACACACGAAAATCTGGAACTGATCATCGTCGATGACGGCTCCACGGACGATTCCCCGCAGATTATTGAGAGCCTGGCCAATGGTCATCCCCGGATTGTGGCGTGCTGTAAATCCAATGGCGGCCAGTTGTCTGCGTTCAATGCCGGCTATGCCCTGGCGCGCGGCGACCTCCTGTTTTTTCTGGACGCCGACGATCTGTACCATCCGGATTATATAGCCAAAGCGGTGGAGGTGTATCGGACGCAGCAGGACTGCGATTTTCTCTTCTGTGCCTATGAGCGGTTCGGCGCGGTTCATGAGCCCGTCGTCAAGGGATTTCCCGACCGGTTGACCGATCTGGGATATACGGGCTTGGTGACCTACTTTCGGCGGACCTGGATCGGGGAGCCCACCTCGACCCTTTCCCTGCGCCGGTCCTTGGCGGACCAGTTTTTCCCCATCCCTTTTGAACCGGAATGGCGTATCCGCGCGGATGATTGCCTGGTCTGGCTCGCCTCTCTGTTCAATGGCCGCAAATTTTATTTGAAAGAGCCTTCGTTGGCTTACCGGGTTCACGACCATAACCATTTTTTTGGCCGTGTCCGGAACCCGGATGCGGAATATCGCCGTACCTTGAGTTGTGCCCGGCTCTTGGCCTGGGCCGCCGAGATCAATGGGCAGTATCGTTATCTCAACGGTGCCGACTTGGGAAAGCTGTTGCTTGAGGAGGCGGCCACCGGTCAAAAAAACCCGGCCCTGCTGGGGCAATATCGCCGGGCTTTGAAACAGTTGGCGAGAGAGTCGCGACTTCGGCGCTGGCGCGCCGGACGCAAACTCGATCAACGGATAAAAAATGCCAAGGGTCCCTGAAGGAATTCTTTAAATATTCACCGCTCGGTTCCGACGATCGAGGGGTGATGTAGAAAGGACCGATGAGCCCAAACTGTTGCAGTTGTCCTGATTCATGACTCCGCTGCCGGGCGTCGAACGACGCCGGCGCAGGAGTTGTTGGACCGGGTCAGGCGCCGGCCCAGGGGCGAGAGACGCACCAGGCGCTCTGCCAGGGTGGTGATTTCTTCCTTGACTGCCGGGTCGAGTTTTTTCAACCATCTTGGGGGCAGTGCTTCCGGACCATAATAGGCGCCGGCCAAGAGCCCGGCTATGGCGCCGGTGGTGTCGGCGTCGCCGCCCTGATTGACCACCCCGACCAGACACTCTTCGAACTCGGCGGTAGTGAAGAAATAGTGGAACACGGTCTGCAGGGTTTCCACCACGTAGGCGGAGGCACCGCCGTGATAGTGGTTGAAGCGGAATTTGGGAAATTGCTCGCACAGTTCCCGCGTCAGGGCATGCAGTTGCGGACGGCCGGCGCCGAGCAGGGCCTGTTGGGCCATGCGTCCGATGGTCAGGCAGGCGGCATCGGACAGGTTGTTGTGATGGGTCAGACGCGCCTGTTCCAGCGCCAGACGCTCCAGTAGGGTTTCATCCCCGAGGGTCAGCAGGGCGACGGGCGCCATGCGCATGACCGCGCCGTTGCCGGCGTCCCAGTCGCTGTAGGGTTTGACCAGTTGGCCCTTGACGATGTAGTCGCTGATGCCGCGCCGGCAGGTGGCGCCGACATCGACGGGTTTGCTTTTCAGCCAGAGGGCGAACTGTTCCGCCACCCCTTGCAGGTTCCAGCCTCCGGCTTGATCCACCGCGCGGGCGATACACAGGCTCATCTGGGTATCGTCGGTGACCTGGCCCGGTTTCAGGTTGAGCCAACCACCGCCGATGATGCGCCGGTGAACCTTGTGGCGCTGGCGGATTTCCCCCGGCATCAGGAATTCGGTGGTGGCGCCCAGGGCATCGCCCAGGGCGACGCCGAGAAAGGCCGCCCGGGTCTTCTCGATGAGGAGGTTCAGGTCGGATTCGGGCATGGTTCGGTCAACCTCCGGTCAGCACTTCGACGTCGTATTCACCGCCGATCACCAGGTATTCCTCTTCCCCACGCAGCAAGGCCGAGGCAAACAGACCGCTGAAAAACAGGATCTTGCAGGCCGGAATCCGGGCCGCCAGGACCCGGTTGCCGAACTCCCAGGCCCGTTCGAAGTCGGCGGTGAAGGAATTGAGATTGTTGAGGCGCACCAGGCAGCGGTTCTTGGCCGGTTGTTCCAGGATCGGATGTTCGGCAAAGTCGTAAATGCCCCGGTAAAGAGGGAAAAAGGTCTGCCCGGGAAAACGGCGTCGCAACTCGTACTGGGCGAACTCGAAGAGCAGGTCGAACTGGGCCTGGATGGCGCTGGTGCGGGCGCTGCCGCGCATGCGATCCACCAGGTAGGCGAAATAGGCTTCCGCCTGGGGCGAGGCGATGGGCTGGCCGTGAAAGGTGGGCGGCAGGCCGAAGCGGCTTTCCACCCAGCCCTTCAATACCGCGCCCTCGCGGCTGTTGGAATCGAACATCCAGCCGCGCAAGAAGCGCAAGTAGCTGTTTTTCAGACTCTTGCGGCCGCCGGGAGTGGTCTGCTCACGCCATTGGTGCAGTTGAAAGGTGACGTCCATGTAGTCGGAAAACAGCGTCGCCCGCTGCTCCGGATCGTCCATCTCTGCCAGGCGCTGGAACAGGTTGCGATGACCGTGACACACCCCCTGCAACTCGATGGGTTGCGGGTTGCGGTTGAAGTGCCGCGAGGCGAGCACCCAGGGGGGCAGGTTGCAAAAGTTGACGCCGCTGGTCTGCATGGGGGCCGGCTCAGTCGAGGGTCAGGAGGATGGCCTCGGCCACCTCGCGCAGGCTCTTGCGCTTGTTCATGGCCATGCGCTGGATCTTGCGGTAGGCCTCGTCCTCGGACAGCCCCTGTTTCATCAGGGCGCCTTTAGCTTTTTCAATGACCTTACGGGATTCCAGGGTGTCTTTCAGCTTGGCCACCTCCTGGCGCAGGCTGGCGACTTCTATGAAATGATGGATGGCCAGATCCACGGCCGGAAACAGTTGGTCCTCGCGGAAAGGTTCCACCACATAGTTGCTGATGCCGGCCAGGCGCGCTTTTTCCACGGTTTCCGGATCTGCCCGTGTCGTCAGCAGCACGATGGGCGTCGGGCACTTTTTGCTGATTATTTCAGCAGCGGTAATGCCGTCCATAATCGGCATGACGTAGTCCATGACGATGAGCAGAGGCTGGTTGGCCAGTGCCAGGTCGACGGCCTGCCGGCCGTTTTCCGCTTCAAGGATATGGGTAAATCCGTAACGGATCAGGGCATCTGCGATGCTGCGGCGAATTTCGGGTTTGTCATCGACGACCAGGACGCTTTTCACTGCGCAATCCTCCAACAGGATATGAAGACGGAAATTATTAACGGACTGTTGCTTCATGTGCAGGAAAGGTGCCGGGTCGTTGGGAGGCAGGTCAGGGCCCTTCGGCCCGGCTGGTGGCCGCACCGGAAACGCGCGCGGTCGGGCAAGGTCTGTCATTTTCGGGTGGACATGCTTGCCCCTGCTGCCCTAAAATACGATTTTCGCGAAGATTCAAGCCGAATGTTTGCCCGGGAGTTTTCCGGTCCGTCTTTCCATGTGCCGCACGGTTTTTTGCCCGGCTGATTGCCGTCGGGCGCGCGATGGAAACGGTCGGGAGGACCGCCGGGCGCTTTCATTTCCGTTTACATGCATCTGTTCCACAAAGGAGAGTTGTTGTCATGGATATCGTTTCCCTGGTCAAAAACCGCCTCGAAGAAACCTACGATTTGCATCGTCGCTATATCAACCCGCAGTTCGTGCGGGTGCTGGAGGTCATCGGTTTCAACCGCAATTACACCAGCAGCAAAGGGGCCTATCTGTATGATGCCGACGGGCGGAAAGTGCTGGACTTTCTTGCCGGATTCGGGGTCTTCAACATCGGTCGCAATCACCCCCTGGTGGCCAAGGTCCTGCACGAGATGCTGGATGCCGATCCGCCCAACATGGTGCAGATGGATCTCGGCGGCATTTCCGGCCTGTTGGCGGAAGCCCTGACGGCGGTGGCACCCGGCGATCTCGATGCGGTGTTCTTCACCAATTCGGGGGCCGAAAGCGTGGAGGGCGCCCTCAAGTTCGCTCGCCAGGCAACCCGGCGTCACAAGGTGGTGCATTGTGCTCATGCCTTTCACGGCTTGACCCTCGGGGCCCTTTCGGTGAACGGCAACCGGGAATTCCGGGATCGCAACGAGCCGCTGTTGCCCGGCTGCATCCAGGTGCCCTTCAACGATCTCGATGCCTTGGAACAGGCCCTGGCCGGCGGTGACGTGGCGGCGTTTATCTTCGAGCCCATCCAGGGCAAGGGCGTGTTCGTGCCCGATGACGATTATCTGCCCGGCGCCCGCGCCCTGTGCGATCGTTTCGGCACCCTGATGATTGCCGACGAGGTCCAGACCGGATTCGGCCGCACCGGGAAGATGTTCGCCGTCGACCACTGGAACGTGGTGCCGGATATCATGGCGGTTTCCAAGGCCCTGTCCGGGGGCTTCGTGCCCATCGGCGCGGTGATCACCAAGCGGGCCATTCATGCCCGGGTGTTCGACAGCATGGAGCGCTGCTTTGCCCATTCCAATACCTTCGGTCAGAACGATCTGGCCATGGCCGCCGGGCTGGCCACCCTGCACGTGCTGCAGAGCGAGGCCCTGGTGGAGCGGGCCGCCGAGGTGGGTGATTACCTCTTGGCCGGCCTGAGGGAAAAGATCGGTCGTTACGAAATGCTGCATGAAGTGCGGGGCCGGGGCCTGATGATCGGGCTGCAGTTCGGCGAGCCCAAATCTCTGAGCCTGAAAACCGGCTGGAAGCTGGTGCACAAGATGAACGCCGATCTGTTCGGGCAGATGATCACCATGCCCCTGATGGAAAAGCACCACATCCTTTCCCAGGTGGCCGGACACGGCCTCGATACGGTCAAGATCCTGCCGCCCCTGGTCATCGACCGGGAGGAGGCCGACCTGTTCCTGAATGCCATGGAGGATGTGCTCCAGGATGTGCATCGCTTCCCCGGCGCCGCCTGGTCGACCACCAAGAAAATGGCGGTCCGCACCCTCCAGAGTGCCTGAACCATGGTATCCCGGCTGATTGACGGCTTGGTTGCGGGTTTGTGGCGCCTGGTTTCCCGGGCGCCGCGGACCATCATCGGGACCGGACTGATCCTGGCGGCTCTTTCCGCCCTGGCTTCGGTACTGTTTTTGAAGCTGGACAGCGACCAGGACAAGCTGGTGTCGCCGAAGGTGCCCTATCAGCAGCGCTATCTGGAAGCCCTGGAGAATTTCGGCGACCAGGAATATTTATACGTCGTGATCGAAGCGGAACCGACCCCGGATGGCCGCCGTCAGGCCGAATCTTTCTCCGAGGCGTTGGCCGCCCGCCTGCGGGCCCATCCCGAGCATGTCGAGGCCCTCTATTACCGGATGACGGCCGATGACCTGGGGCCCGGTGCGCTCTATTACGCCTCTTTGGAAGAGGCCGCCGAACTCGGCAACATGGTGTCGGCCCTCGGCCCCCAGGGCAATGCCTGGCTGCAAAACGGCAGCCTGGTCGAACTCGTCGACCGCATGGCCGGTCTGCTCGCCGGCGGCGGGGAGGGGGCCGGTTTCGATCCGCGCATGCTGGCGCCGGCCCTGGATGGTCTCGAGTCTTTGCTGGGCGGTATCGATGGGACCCTGATGGGCCAGACCCTGAGCGGCCCGGTGTTCGACCTTCGCGACCAGAGCCGGCACTACTTTTTTACCGGCGATCAGCGTCTGCTCATCATGCGCATTCTGCCGGCCAAGGATTACGGCACCATGGACGTCATCGCCGCTCCCCTGGCGGCGATTCGCGAAGCCTTGGCCGAAACCCAGGCCGAGTTTCCCCAGGTCAAATCCGGCCTTACCGGGCGACCGGTGTTACAGGCCGATGAAATGGCCACCACCAATCGTGACATGACTCGCGCCTCCCTCATTGCCGCGGCCTTGGTCGGGGTCCTGTTCATGGTGGTGCTGCATGGCTGGCTGCGTCCGGTGCTGGTGGTTTGCGCCCAAGCCATGGCCATTGCCTGGACTTTCGGCTTCACCACCGCCACCCTGGGGGTGTTGAACCTGTTGTCCATCGTATTCGTGCTGGTGCTCATCGGGATCGGCGTCGATTTCGGTGTTCATGTGGTGATGCGGTACGTGGAGTGCCGGCATGCCGGGCGCAGCGTCGAGGATGCCGTGCGCATCGCCCTGATCCATACCGGACCGGGCGTCATCCTCGGTGCCGTGACCTCGGTGTGCGCGTTTTATGCCGTAGTCGGTTCGGATTTTACCGGTCTGGCCCAACTCGGACTGATCGGCGGCACCGGCATTCTGCTTTGTCTGGCCGCCATGCTGACCATCCTGCCGGCCTTGCTGCTTTTGGTGGGAGGGCACAGCAGGGCCCCCAAGGCCCCGCCCCGCATGGTGTCCCTGCCGTTCATGGGCCGACTGACTGCACATCCCAAGCGCCTGCTGGGGATTATGGGCCTCGTCACCCTGTTGTTGCTGCCCGGTCTGCCGCGCGTACGATTCAGTTACAACCTGCTGGAACTCCAGGCTAGCGGCTTGGAGTCGGTAGAATATGAAAAGTTACTCATCGCAGCCTCCGACGAATCCACCTGGTACGCTATCGCCGTGGCCGAGGATCTGGCCGAGGAGCAGGAGTTGCAAAAACGTTTTGCCGCTCTGCCGACGGTGGGCCATGTGGAGAGCCTGAGCGATTACCTGCCCGATGCGCAACAGCGCAAGGCGGAACTGTTCGCCGCCGCCGCTGCAGCCTTGGGGGCGGAACCGGCCGCGGATTCGCTGTCGGACAGCGTCGACGGGGTCGCTCTGGGTGCTGCTCTGGCCCGGCTTGGCGGCGCCCTGGACAGTCTGGTCGAAAAATTGTTTGCGGCCGGCGCCGGAGCCGAGACGGCCCGGGTCGATGCTCTGCTGAACGCCATCGACAGCGCCCGCGCGCAGTTGTCCGAGGAACCGCAGCGTGCCCGGCGGCTGGTGCCGTTTCAGGCCCAGGTGCAGCAGGATATCCGGGTGGCGCTCCGGCAGCTGCGAACCTGGTTGACGGCGGCGCCGGTGACTTTTGACACCATGCCAGAAAGCCTGCGCAACCTGTTTGTGGGACGCGATGGCCGCATCCAGGTCAAAATCGTGCCGCGCGAAGATATCTGGCAGTTTGAGAAGTTGACGCGGTTCGTTACTGAAATGCGGCAGGTTGATGACGGTGTCACCGGCGTGCCCATCAGCGTCTATGAATCGGCGCAACTCATGCGGCGGACGTTTCTCAGCGCCGCGGTGCTGACTCTGCTGCTGGTCAGCCTGCTGCTCTGGCTGTCGTCGCGATCCATCCGCTATGTCCTGCTCGCCCTGCTGCCTCTGAGCGTAGGGCTGATCTGGTTGCTGTCACTGATGGGCTGGCTCGGCCTCAGCTTCAACCTGGCCAATTTTTTCGCCATTCCCATTCTCATCGCCATCGGCGTCGATGGCGGGGTCCATCTGCAGGAACGTTGGAACACCATGTCGTCCGGAAGCCTGTTCGACACCAGTACCCCCATGGCGGTGACCCTCAGCTTTGCCACCACCATGATCGGTTTCGGCGGTCTGCTGCTGGCCCATCACCGCGGCCTGGCCAGCCTGGGCGGAGTCATGGTGCTGGGGTCGTTGACTTGCATGCTGAGTTGCATTCTGGTTTTGCCGGCGGTTCTCAAACTGGTGCTGCCGCAAGGCGGCGCCATGGAGGAATAACCATGAAACGTTGCACGACAACCGTATTGATCGTATTAATGATGCTGCCGGTCCTGGTCGGTGTTCGCCCGGCACTGGCCCAGCAGCGCCTCGATTTTGTCATCATTCAACCCGGTCAGCCCGGCACCCCCGAGGATGCCCAACCGGTGATGGATGCCTTGGCGGCATATCTGCAGAACAAGCTCGGCAAACAGGTGGCCATACAGGGACGCTATTTCAACCGGGCCGACAGCGCCCAGGCCTACCTGCAGACCGCCCGACCCCGTTGGGGCATTGTCGGCCTCGGGTTTTTTCTGGAAAATCGCGAGCGGTTCGATCTGCGGCCGGCCGCCGCCACCCGTCCCGGCGGCAGCGACCAGGATCTCTGGCGGCTGGTAGTCGGTCCCAAGGGACCGGCCCAGTGGCGCCAACTCCAGGGCAAGGTCTCGGGAACCATGCTGTTCGACCAGGCGGCCGCCGGTCAGTTGCTGTTCGCCAGCCACCCCGGCCAGCTGCCCTTTGCTCTGGAAGGGACTTTTCAGCCTCTGGCGGCGGTGCGGGCGGTGCTTGCCGGGCGTATTGCCGGTGCGGTCCTGGATCGGCCGCAGTGGGAGGCTCTGCAGGCCCTGCCTCAGTTCGCGCAACTGCGGGTTTTGTTGCAAAGCAAACCGCTGCCCACCTCGCCGGTGGTGACTTTCGGTGCGCCCGATGCCCGGACGGCTCAACTGACCAAAGTATTGCAGGGCATGGAGCAGGATCCGGCCGCCGCCAGTCTGCTGCAATTGCTGCAAACGGAGGGTTTCGGCCCGGTTGACGGGCGTCTAGCCACCCTGAAATTGGCGCGGCCATGAAAGTTGCGCTCTGGCCGGTTCTTGGGTTACTATTCCTGCTTTACGGCTGCCTGCCCGCCTCCCGCCTGACGCGTCCAGTTGCCGTGGCGGAAGGGGAGGCTCCGCAAGTGGCGCTCTGGCAGCCCTGTACTCTGGCCGAGGCGCGGTCCCTGGCGGCCGCGGCAGAGCAGGATCCGACCGCCGCCCTGCAGGGCGCGGCCTGTTATGCCACCCTCGTGGAAAAGCAAGGCGGCGATTTGTCCGCCGCCCGCGCCGGCCGCGCTCTGGCCGAGCAGGCCGCGGCGGCCTTTCCCACCAGCGGCACGGCGCACTATCTGGCCGGGTACCTGGCCGGGCTGGAGGCGCAACGGGCGCCGCTGCAGGCCCTGCCGCTGGTCAAGGTCATCGAGGCGGCGGCACTGAAAGCGCTGCAGCTCGATCCGGTGCTCGACCATGCCGGTCCCGCCCGCATGCTGGGGGATCTCTACCTGCGGGCCCCGGCCTTTCCGGTCAGCATCGGCGATCCGGATCAGGCTGTGACCTATTTTCGCGAGGCGGTGCGGCGGGCCGCCGATTTTACGGAAAACCGGCTTGGGCTCGCCGAAGCTCTGCTGGCCATCGAGGAACCGGCAGCCGCCTGTTCAGAGCTGACAGAGGCTTGGCGGCAGTTGCAGTCGGCAGCGGATGCCGAGGGGTTGGGCCGGCGCACGTTGGAACTGCAGCAGCGGCTTTGCACCGCCATCGGCGGGACATGAAAGAGTTCGCCGTCGCTTAGTTTCCAGAGAGTTTCCGGAACCTTGCTTCCACTCGCTTTGGGTTGAAAACCGAAGGGCGATCTTTTCAGTCACCCTTTCGGCGCGTACCACGTTTCAAGGAGAAGATTTTGGGCGTTCCAGCCATTCAGAAGATTCGCATCGGCGCCTACATCGCCCGGCAGTTGCTGGCCGGTCGGCGCCGCTTTCCCCTGGTTTTGATGCTGGAACCGCTGTTCCAGTGCAATTTGCGCTGCAAGGGCTGCGGCAAGATCGACCATCCACCGGATGTCATGCGGCGGCGCCTGACCGTCGAGGAATGCGTCGCCATGGCCGAAGAATGCGGTGCGCCGATGGTGTCCCTGCCGGGCGGCGAACCCCTGCTGCATCCGGAGATCCATCTCATCGCCCGTGAACTCATGGCCCGCAAGCGGTTTGTCTACCTGTGCACCAATGCGCTGCTGGTAGAGAAGCGCATCGGAGACTTCCACCCCTCACCCTATCTGACCTTCAACGTGCATATCGACGGCATGGGGGCCAAACACGATGCCTTGGTCAATCGGCAGGGCGTTTTCGATCAGGCCGTAGCGGCGATTCGCCTGCTGGTTGAACGCGGCTTTCGGGTGACCACCAATACCACCTTTTTCGGGGACGAAACCGTCGAAAGTGCCTCGGAATTGTTCGATTTCCTCATGTCCCTGGGGGTCGAGGGCATGACCGTGGCGCCGGCCTTCAATTACGAGAGCGCGGAGGAGAAGGAAAATTTTCTTGGCCGCCAGGGCAGCCAAGCGCTGTTTCGGCAGTTACTGAAAATGTCCCGGACACGCAACTGGCATTTCAACCACAGCAGCCTGTACCTCGACTTTCTGGCCGGCCGTCAGGCCTATCGCTGTTCTCCCTGGGGTACCCCGGCGGCCAATCTCTTCGGTTGGCAGCGGCCCTGCTATCTGCTCAACGACGGCTATGCGGCAAGTTTTTCGGAACTCATGACCGAGACCGATTGGAGTTGTTACGGAACCGGGAACGACCCGCGCTGCGCCGACTGTATGGTGCATTGCGGATTCGAACCGACCGCGGTCCTGGACAATGCCCTGCATCCATTGAAAGCTCTCGGGGTATGGCTGCGGGGACCCGGAAATGGGCAAGGGTAGTCCATGAGGAAAGCGCAAAGGGCAGTCAAGGAACCCCTGTTGGGGGTGGTGGTGGCGCTGCCTGCGGAAGGGCGCGCCATGGCCGGCCGCTCTGGTTGGCGGAATCTGGAAGGATACCTGACCTGCCGCCATGAATTGGGCGGCGGCCGCCAGGCCCTGTGGGTGCAGGGCGGCATGGGCTCCTGCCGGGCGGCGGCGGCAAGCCGCTGGCTGGTCAAACAGGGCGCGACGGCGTTGGCGGTGCTCGGTGTGTCGGGGGGGCTGGATCCGGCCATGGGTAGCGGCGATTTGGTGCTGGCCAGCCAGGTTCTGCCGTTGGCGGGCCGTGTCGACCAGTTCCTGCCCCCGGATTGGGCGGGCAGGCTGTGCCGGAATCTGGCCCATCGCAACCTCCCCGTGCGGTTTGGTCCCTTGCTGAGCGTGGCTCGTCCGGTACTGGAACCCCTGGCGAAAAATCGCGCTTTTCAATCATGTGGAGCGCTGGCGGTGGATATGGAAAGTGCCGCCGTGGCGGAGGTCGCCCGAGAGGCGGCCTTGCCCTTTTTCGCACTGCGCGCAGTGTGCGATCCGGCCGACTGCCGAATCCCGCCGGAGCTGTTGGGATTGGTTGACGAGCAGGGCCGGCCGCAGGTGTTGCGAATTCTCAAAACTCTGTTGCGTCGTCCCCTTTCGCTGCTGGAAATGTGGCGCATGCAGCGCCAGTTCAAGTGCGCGCTGACGGCCTTGGGGCAGGGTTGGCGGGGGTTGCAGGAATCGGATTGTTTTTCTTATTTGGGAGACGGGGCGTATGACAGCTGCGATCAAGGACGGTGACATCATCCGGGTTCATTACCAGGGGCGCTTTGCGGGGGGCGAGGTTTTCGACGATTCCACCACTCGAACTCCGTTCACCTTTGTGGTTGGGACGGCTCCCCTGCTCAAGGGTTTTGACCAAGCCGTCATCGGCATGGTGGCCGGAGAGCGTAAGACTGTTTCCCTGCCGCCGGAGCAGGCCTTCGGGGTCCACCGGGAGGATCTGGTGTTCAGCCTGCCACGCAATCGCTTTCCGGCGCCCCTTGAATTGCGCGTCGGATTGCAGCTGAAACTGCCCTTGCAGGGCGGACAGGTGGTGACGGCACGGGTTGTGGAAGTGGACGAAAATACCGTGCGCCTGGATGCCAATCATCCTCTGTCCGGCCGTATCATCGAGTATGACATCGAAGTGCTGGCCACGGGGCTGAAGCCGACGGATCTGTTTGCTGCTCCAGATCCGGCCTGATCACTCGATGACCATGATTTGCACCGGGTCCGCTCCTGGCCTTGAATGACCCTTGATGGTCCGGGCCGGACCTGGAACCGTCCGGATTTCCAATATGTTCCGCGTTGGGATTGCGGTATCCGGACCTTACCCGGCGGGCCGACTCGGATTCGGGTCGGGCGCCGTCGATTCATACCAGAACAAGGAGATGTTTTTCATGGCAGAAACCATCAAGTCGGGCGATACCATCAAGGTCCATTACACGGGGCGGTTCGAAAACGGTGAGGTTTTCGACTCCTCCGAAGGTCGCGCACCGCTGCAGTTCACCGTTGGTGCCGGCCAGCTCATCAGGGGCTTTGATGACGCCGTGATCGGCCTGCAGGCCGGCGATAAAACCACCGTAACCATTCCGCCCGAAAATGCCTACGGCGTAACGCGTCCGGAACT
Organism: Desulfuromonas sp. CSMB_57; assembly: GCF_020194955.2. Lineage (GTDB taxonomy): Bacteria > Desulfobacterota > Desulfuromonadia > Desulfuromonadales > Syntrophotaleaceae > JAFCIY02. The sequence goes on from NZ_JAFCIY020000038.1 coordinate 34,651, forward strand.
GCTGGTCGAATTTCCGCGCGAACGGGTTCCGGCCGACATGGAGTTGACCATCGGTCAGCGTCTGCATCTGCGCGACGACCAGGGTAAGCCGGTGCCGGCTACCGTGGTCGAAATCGGAGAGGCCATCGTGCGCCTTGATGCCAATCATCCCATGGCCGGCAAAACCCTGGTTTTCGACATCGAAGTGGTCGAAACCGGCCTCAAAGCGAAGGCTCAGGAAGAGCATTGCGGCACCGGTCACAAGGGCTGCCAGGGCTGCGGCAAACACTGAATTGATTTGCATTTTTTCCGGGGCCAGGATATCCGTATCCTGGCCCCTTCGGAATGAGCAGGCTGTGGATCAGGGGCCGCGCAGAGCGGAGTTCGATTGCCCATTTTTCGGTGACGGTTCCCCAAGTCCGACAGACTTCCGAACAACCCACCGGGAAGGGCGCGGTTTGCAGGCGGTCGGCGGTTGTGGCTCCGGCTTCAGGAGTCGTGCCGGTTACGATTTCCGGGCAAGTTTGGGGATTGGATGGCGGCCGCGGCCGCCCGGGGAGGAGGGGCTCAAATGGTGGATGGAACCGTGGCCCGCATTGGCGTGGTCACCGTATCGGATCGGGCCAGTCAGGGCATCTATGAGGATCGGGGCGGCCCGGCCATTCGCGATTATCTGAACGAGGTATTGACTTCACCCTGGGAGGAGCACAGCCGTCTGGTCCCGGACGATCGCATCGGTCTGCAGGAAACCCTCATGGAACTGGCCGACGCCACCGGTTGTTGCCTGATCATCACCACCGGCGGGACCGGTCCGGCGCCCCGCGACGTGACCCCGGAAGCCACCGAGGGGGTTTGTGAGAAACTGCTGCCGGGGTTCGGTGAGTTGATGCGGCAGGTGTCCCTGCAGAAGGTGCCGACGGCCATCCTCTCCCGCCAGACCGCCGGCATCCGCGGCGGCAGTCTGATCATCAACCTGCCCGGGCAGCCGCGGGCCATTGCCGAGTGCCTGGATGCGGTGTTTGCCGCCATTCCCTTTTGCATCGATCTCATCGGCGGACCGCGCCTGACCACCAACGAACAGCGTATCGTCGCTTTTCGGCCCGGCCAGGGAGGTGGCGCATGAGCCCGGAAACGGGACGCCCGGAAGCGGGGGACGGCGCCACTCAGATCGTGGAAAACCTGGGCCTGCGGCGCCGCATCGGCTTGCTGGCGGGACCGCTGTTGTTTTTCGGAATGCTGATGCTGCCGGTGCCGGCCGATATGCCCGCTGCCGCCTGGCCCATGGCGGCCATCGCCCTGCTGATGGCGGTGTGGTGGATTACCGAAGCCATCCCCATCCCGGCTACCAGCCTGCTGCCCCTGGTGCTCATGCCCCTGACCGGGGTGATGCCCATCAAAGACGCGGCCGCACCTTTCGCCAATGAGCTGATATTTCTGTTTTTGGGCGGTTTTCTCATCGCTTTGGGCATGCAGCGCTGGAACCTGCACCGTCGCATCGCGCTGAGCATCGTGTTTTTCGTGGGTACCTCGCCGAGTCGTCTGATTTTTGGTTTCATGTTGTCCAGCGCCGCCATTTCGGCCTTTGTGTCCAATACGGTGACCGCCCTCATGATGATGCCCATCGGGCTGGCGGTCATCAGTCAGATAGTGGAGGAGGGCCGGCGCGAGGGCTTGGACCAGGTCATTGATTTCGCTCCGGAACGCTTTGCCTTCGGCATCAACCTGATGCTGGGCATCGCCTACGCCGCTTCCATCGGCGGCATGGCGACCCTCATCGGTACCCCGCCCAATACGGTGCTGGCCGGCTATGTTCGGCAGCACTACGGCCTGGAAATCACCTTCGCCCGCTGGATGCTGGTCGGCGTGCCTCTCTCCGCGGTCATGCTGGTGCTGTGCTGGCTGTGGTTGACCCGCATCGCCCATCCCATGAAACTGCTCAAGGTGCCCGGCGGCCGCCGCCTTATCGAGGCGGAGTTGCGTTCCTTGGGTTCCTGGTCGAAGGGGGAACGCTGGACCGGCTTGGTTTTCGCCGTCACCGCCCTGGCCTGGATTTTTCGGCCGTTGCTGGTGAAGTTGCTGCCGGTTTCGGCCAGTCTGAGCGATGCCGGCATCGGGCTGATGGGGGGCTTGTTGCTGTTTCTGATTCCCATCGATTGGCGGCAGGGGCGTTTCGTGCTCAACTGGGAATGGGCGGAGCGTCTTCCCTGGGGGGTGTTGATCCTGTTCGGGGGTGGTCTGTCTCTGGCGGCCGGTTTTGATAAAACCGGCCTTTCGGCCTGGCTGGCCGGTCGCGTGCAACTGTTCGGGGATGCACCCCTGCTGTTGCTGGTGCTGATGGTGACGACCCTGATCATCTTTTTAACCGAACTGACCTCGAATACGGCTACGGCGGCCATGGCCATGCCGCTGTTGGCGGCGGTCGCCGAAGGCATCGGCCATAATGCCATGATGCTGCTGGTGCCGGCCGCCCTGGCGGCCTCCAGCGCCTTCATGCTGCCGGTGGCAACGCCGCCCAATGCCATCGTTTTCGGGTCCGGCTATGTGACCATTCCACAGATGGCCCGCAGTGGCTTTGTCCTGAATCTCATCGGGTTGGTGTTGATCCCCCTGATTACCTGGCTGTTGGTTCTTCCCCTGTTCGGCGCCCCTTCCGGTTTCATGCCTTGATGCCCGGGATGGCTCCCGCCGGCGGCGCGAGCCATCCCGGTCCCAGATACCGATCATTTCAGCATTACCAGTACGGCAATATCCCCTTTGCCTTTGAAGGAAAGAGATCGTTGATGGAAGCACCTCTGAACCTGTTTGCCACGGCACCGCGTGGCCTGGAAAGCCTGCTGGCCGAGGAATTGCGCAGCCTGGGAGGGGCCGAGGTCCGGGAAACCCGGGCCGGTGTGCTGTTTCAGGGAGCCTTGCGGGAGGCCTATCGCATCTGCCTGTGGTCGCGCCTGGCCAGTCGGGTGCTGTTGCACCTGGCCGAGTTCGAGGCCGCCGGCGCCGAAGAGTTGTACGATGGGGTGCGGGAAATGCCTTGGGAGCGGCATTTGGCCGATGACGGCACCTTGGCGGTGGACGCGACAGTGCGTAATTCGGCCCTGACCCATTCGCGCTTTGCCGCTCTGAAGGTCAAGGATGCCATTGTCGACCGGTTCCGCGACCAGACCGGTCGACGCCCCGGGATCGATGTCGAGCGGCCTCAGGTCCGCATCAACCTGCATCTGGATCGCAACCGGGCCCAGCTCAGTCTCGATCTTTCCGGCGACAGTCTGCATCGCCGCGGCTACCGCCGCGAAGGCCTGGCGGCACCCCTCAAGGAAAATCTCGCCGCCGCCATCCTGGTGCGCAGCGGCTGGCCGGAATTGGCGGCCGCCGGCGGCACCTTGCTGGACCCCATGTGCGGTTCCGGAACCCTGCCCATCGAGGGGGCTCTGCTGGCCGCTGACTGCGCACCCGGCTTGCTGCGCGAATACTGGGGTTTTAACGGCTGGCTCGGCCACCGTCCCGACTTGTGGCAGGAGCTGCTGGAGGAAGCCCGTCAGCGTTGTCGTGCCGGTCTGGAGCGACTGCCTGCGATTTTGGGCTATGACAGCGATCCGCGGGCCGTGCAGGCGGCCCGGGATCACGCCCAACGGGCCGGGCTCGGCAACCGTTTGACGTTCGAAGTGCGGCCATTGGAACAGTTGCAGGCACCGGACCGGCACCCGGGAAACGGGGGGCTGGTGGTGGCCAATCCCCCTTATGGAGAACGTCTGGGAGAAATGGCTGAATTGCGGGGTCTGTATGCATTGCTCGGGGAGCGTCTGCGGCAGCATTTTCTCGGCTGGCAGGCGGCGGTTTTCACCGGCAACCCCGAATTGGCCAAAAACCTCGGCCTGCGGGCGTACAAGCTGCATCCCTTTTTCAATGGCGCCCTGGCTTGCCGGTTGCTGCGGTTCCAGGTCGAACCACAATGGTTTTTCGGTGCCAACGCGCCGCAGGCGCCCCTGAGTGAAGGGGCCCGGATGTTCGCCAACCGGCTGCGGAAAAATATGCGTACGCTGCAGCGTTGGGCGCAGCAGGAGAACGTCACCTGCTATCGCCTGTACGATGCCGATATGCCCGAATACGCCCTGGCCGTCGACCGTTATGAGGATCGGTTGCATGTTCAGGAATATCAGGCCCCGGCTACGGTGGACGCAGCGGCGGCCGCGCGCCGTTTGCGGGAGGCGTTGCGGGTCTTGCCGGAGGTGTTGGAAGTCTCGCCGGAGGCGGTGGCCGTCAAGGTGCGGCAACGTCAGAAAGGGACCTCCCAGTATGGCCGCCAGGCGGGCGCCGGGGAACGTTTTGTGGTGCGGGAGGGTAATTGCCGGTTCTGGGTCAACCTGCACGATTATCTCGATACCGGACTGTTCCTGGATCACCGTCCGACCCGGTTCCTGCTGCAGGAGTTGGCGGCCGGGCGGCGGTTTCTCAATCTGTTCGGTTATACGGGCACGGCCACGGTGCATGCCGCGCGGGGCGGCGCCGGCTCCACCCTGACCGTCGATCTGTCCCGCACCTATCTGGACTGGGCCCGCGACAACCTGGCCCTGAACGGATTGGCCGGCCCGCAGCATCGCCTGTTGCAGGCCGATGTGTTGCAGTTTCTGGAGCGGGAGCGCGGCCGCTATGACCTGATCTTTCTCGATCCGCCGACCTTTTCCAATTCCAAGAGCATGAGCGGCACCCTGGACATCCAGCGCGACCACGTGCGATTGCTGCGGTTGGCCGCAACCCTGCTGGCCCCGGACGGGATACTGATCTTCTCCAACAACTTCCGCAAGTTCCGTATGGACCGGGAGGGTTTGCCGGAGCTGTCCATCGAGGATATCACGGCGGCTACCATCCCGCCGGATTTCACGCGTAATCCCCGCATTCACAACTGCTGGCGGATTACCCGGCGCTGACCGCTCCCACAGCCTTTTCAATGGCGGGTTCGAACCGGTCTGAACGAGGGCGACGGTGCTGCAAAGGACTTGTTTCTTTTGCACAAGGGGATTATAAGGGTGTTTTGAAATGCCTTTGGTCCGGCTTGGGGCAGGGCTCATATTTGGAGGAAGAGTGGCATGAAACGCGTTGGCATGAGATTGGCTAGAATCGTTTTGGTGGTTGGGCTGCTGGCGGTGGTCGGCCTGCTGCCCTTGGGGCTGCAGGCCGAGCCGAGCGGAGCGGAAGTCCCGACCCTGAGCCGCCAGGAAGCCCAGCAGTTGCTTGGGGAGCGCGCCGACCGGGTCCTGCGCATCGAAGCGTCGGAAATTCCGTCCTTCTGGGCCGTTGAGATTGAAAAGAACCGGCGCCGGCAGTTGGTTTACATCGATTTCCGAAAAACCTTGCTGCTGCAGGGCGATGTCATCCGGTTGACGGACGGCGAAAATCTGACCCGCACACGTCAAGAGGCCATGAACCGGGTGGATGTCAGCCGCATCCCTCTGCAGGATGCCTTGTTGGTGGGCACCGGCCGTGCGCCGATGCGAGTGGTCGTTTTTACCGATCCCAAATGCAGCTACTGTAGGAAATTGCACGAGGAACTGAAGAAGGTGGTGAAGCTCGATCCGGACATCGCCTTCTACATCAAAATGATGCCGTTGGATCTTCATCCCGATGCCTACATGATTGCCAAAAGCATCGTCTGCAACCGTTCCCTGGCACTGCTCGAGGACAGTTTTGCCGATCGCTTCGTGCCGCCCCCCCTCTGCCAGGGACAGGAGGTCGATCAGACCCTGGCCCTGGCCCGACAGTTGGGGATTCGCTCGACGCCGACCCTGTTGCTGCCCGATGGCCGTATCGTTTCCGGCTATCGGGATGCGGCCGCTCTTCTCAGGTTGCTGGGGTCCAAAGTGCAGCCATCGGGGCCCGAAGGGCGTCCGGGGCGGTAAACCGCGCGAATTCGGGCGCACAACCGGCCAGCTCCGGCCCATCAACGATGCAAAAAAAACCGCCCTTCGCAGCAACTGCGAAGGGCGGTTTTTTCTGGATCAATTGGGGCCCCCGTGTCAGATGTCCTGGCAATATTCCTTGCCGTAATTCTCCATGACGAAGTCGAGGTCCTTGTCGCCGCGGCCCGAAAGATTGATGAGGATGGTCTGCTCCGGCGGCAGTTGCGCCGCCAGGCGCAGGGCGTAGGCCACGGCATGGCAGCTTTCCAGGGCGGGAATGATGCCCTCCACCCGCGACAGCTCAAAAAACGCATCGATGGTTTCCCGGTCCCCGGCGGTGACGTAGGTGACCCGCTTCAAATCCTTGAGCAGGCTGTGTTGGGGGCCGACGCCGGGATAATCCAGACCGCTCGCCACGGAATAGACCGGCATAGGCTGGCCCTGATCGTCCTGCAGCATGTAGGACCGGAAACCGTGCATCACTCCCGGTTTGCCCAGGGACAGGGTGGCGGCATGCTGCCCGTCTTCCAGGCTGCGGCCGGAGGGCTCGACGCCGTGGATGGCGACCTGCTCGTCATTCAGAAAGGCGGTGAACAGGCCGATGGCATTGGAGCCGCCACCGACGCAGGCGACCAGGTTGTCCGGCAGACGGCCGGTCATTTCCAGGAACTGGGCGCGGGCTTCCTGGCCGACGATCTGCTGGAAGTCGCGTACCATCATGGGGAAGGGATGGGGGCCGACCACGGAGCCGATGGCATACAGCTGGTTGACCGGATCCTGCAGGTAGGCCTCGAAGGCGGCATCCACGGCGTCCTTGAGGGTCTGGGTGCCGCGCGTTACCGGCACCACCCGAGCGCCGAGGATCTGCATGCGGGTCACATTCGGCCGTTCCTTGGCGATATCCACCACCCCCATGTAAATGTGGCATTGCAGGCCGACCAGGGCCGCGGCCGTGGCCAGGGCGACCCCGTGCTGTCCGGCGCCGGTTTCCGCGATCAGGATCTTCTTGCCCATCCGTTTGGCAAGCAGAGCTTCGCCCAGACAGTGGTTGATCTTGTGCGCTCCGGTGTGGTTGAGATCTTCGCGCTTGAGGTAAAGTTGCGCGCCGCCGATTTTCCGCGACAGGTTGCGGGCGTGAAACAGGGCACTGGGACGACCCACATAGTGCCGGTAAAGGGACTGCAACTCCTCCTGAAAAGCCGGGTCGTTTTTGATCTCGAGGTACGCCGCGGTAATTTCATCCATCACCTGTTGCAGTTCCTCGGGAATGAAGCTGCCGCCATATTCACCAAAATAGCCATTTTCATCCGGTAGGGGCATATCACATAATCTGCGGCTCATATATATCCTCCCAAAAATGTTGGTTCGCCGTCTCCGAGCCAGAGATCCGTCATGTTCCTGCTGCGAAAACGTTTCGTCGGGGCTGGCCGGTCGCGGGATTGGTACAGGCAGCAACGTAAAGCATGGACGGGAAAAATTCAACGTAAAAACGCGGTTTCGCTATTCCCGGTACGGTGCCGGGCCGGGTCTTGTAAGTCGGGAATGCTGCCGATGCGGGAAAGTTGTCATGAATCCTGCAGGAAGAGACCATGCAACGGTTCTTGACCAAATCCGGTACCCGGTTGACCAAATTTTTGACTTCTGGAAAGTTTCGGGAAGTCGCTTTCGGATGAGTCCTTTGTGGAGCTATGCGCATGAACAGTCCTTCGGCCCAGGAAATTCTGCTGGAAAGCGGCACCAACGAGATGGAGATTCTCGAATTTTACCTGGCAGGCCAGTCCTTCGGCATCAATGTCCAGAAACTGCGCGAGATCATTCCATTTGAATCGGATAAGCGCACCACTTTGCCGCAATCCCTGCCATCGGTTCTGGGTGTCTACATGGTGCGCGGAGCCTCCCTGAACCTGATCGATCTGGCCGCGCATCTGCGGGGCCGGCCTTGTAGAGAGCCGGATCCTGCGCTGCGGCCCATTGTGCTGGTGTGCCAGTTCAACCGGAAGGTGACCGGTTTTCTGGTGGATGGCGTGAATCAGATTCATCGGGTCAGTTGGAAGGATGTCAGTCCCATGGCGCCCCTCATCGAGCGGTTCCGGCCCCGTTTTACCGCCAGCGTCCACATTCAGGAACGGGAGATTCTGATTGTCGACCTGGAGCATATCATGACTGAAGTGGATCCGGAGATGAGCATGTCCTTCGAGGGGACTCCGACGCCTTCGGCGCCGGTCGTCCGTTCCACCGGTCGGAGCCGTGTCAAGCTGATGCTGGCGGAAGATTCGGTGCTGATTCGGCAGGGGATTGCCAAAGTTCTGGGCCGGGCCGGATACGATCAGCTGCAGACCTTTGCCGACGGCGACGAGTGTTACCGCCGCCTGCTGGACATCCAGGGCAGCGTGACGTCGGAGGCGGAGTTCCTGAGCCATGTCCGAGTGCTGATCACCGATATCGAAATGCCGAAGATGGACGGCCTGACCCTGTGCCGAAAGGTGCGGGAAGAATTGGGGCTGGCCGAACTGAAAATCGTCATGTTTTCGTCCCTGATTACCGATCAGATGGCGCACAAATGCCGTTCCGTCGGCGCGGACGCCTGGATCAGCAAGCCGCAGATTCCGGCCCTGGTGGAATTGGTGGACGGTTTCTGCCCGGAGGCCCTGGTCAGCTGAGGGCAAATCATTCCGACCCCTGCGGCCGGAACTGAAAAAAGCTGCTTGACACGGCCCTTTTAGTAAGTAAATATTTACTTGCTTATTCACGAAGGAAGGAGACCTGCATGGCGCGACCTGTCAGCAAGAAAAGGGCTATCGAGGCCGCGGCGATCAAGTTGTTCGCCCGCAAGGGCCTGGCCGCCACCACCCTCAAGGATATCGCCCGCGAGGCGGGAGCCACGGAAGGCGCCCTGTACCGGCATTACCAGAGCAAGGACGATATGGCCTGGCAGCTGTTCAGCGAGGAGTTGAAGGCTTTTGCGGAATTGCTGTCGCCTCTGCTCGAGAGTTCGCAACCCTTTCCGGTACGACTGGCCGCCGCCATCCGCTTCATCTACGACTACTTTCGTGGGCAGCCGGACGTGTTCGCCTTCATCCTTCTCACTCAGCATAACTTTCCCGGCCAGAAGCTGTTGGATGAATTTACCAATCCCAACGACATGGCCATTCGTTTCATGCGCCGGGCCATGGAGGAAGGTGCGGTGGCGGCCGGAGATCCGGTATTGCAGAGCGCGCTGATAATGGGCGCGGTATTGCAGCCGCTGGTCATGCAACGCTACGGGCGCCTGGTGGTCAGCGAGACCATGGTCGAAGAGGTGGTGACCGCCTGCCTGAGGCTGACGGGTGCGGCCTGAATCGGTGCCGGCACCAGGGGAAAATTTCCGGTTCATTAATAAGTAAACGAATACTTATTTATGAACTTCCTGCATGTCGGGCGGGGGCGGCCGGCCGGAGGTTGTGACCTGAGACAAATGGCCGTTGAAATAATGTTGACAGTCTAATTAGTCGGATGTAGATTTCCAGTTCTTTGCAGTATCTAATGCTCCAAGATGAAGCCAGGGTGCGACACCGGCCCGGCTCGACCAGCCAGGAGGACATTCATGAAAAAACTGTTCGCCATCAGGGGATTCGGGCCCTATATTCTCGTCGTGCTGCTGAATGCGATGACGGATCTGGGCCATAAGATCGTCATCCAGAACACGATCTTCAAAAGCTATGAGGGCCCGCCGCAGATTGCCCTGACCGCGGTGGTCAATGCCTTGATCCTGCTGCCCTTTGTTCTCCTGTTCACCCCGAGCGGCTTTTTATCGGATCGTTTCCCCAAACATCGCATCATCCGCATCTGCGCCGCCTGTACCGTGCCTCTGACCGCGATGATTGTGGTCTGTTACCGGCTGGGGCTGTTCTGGCCCGCCTTTGCCCTGACCCTGCTGCTGGCGGCCCAGAGCGCGGTCTATTCACCGGCCAAATACGCCTATCTCAAGGAGTTGGTCGGCAAGGAACGGTTGGCCGGAGGCAATGCCCTGGTGCAGGCCGTGACCATCGTCGCGATTCTTGCCGGTGGTCTGATCTATTCGATCCTTTTTGAAACGTTTCTGACCGGCGGCGAGCAGACGCCGGCAGCCATGTTGCAGGCTGTGGCACCCTGCGGCTACCTGCTGCTGGCGGGGGCGGTGGCTGAAACCCTGTTGGCTTTTGTGCTGCCCCTGACCTCCAAGGGCAACCCCGGCATGCATCTGGCCTGGCCCGATTATCTGCGGGGGCGCTATCTGCGTGCCAACCTGCGCCTGGTATCGGGCAACGAGGTCATTCGACTGTCGGTATTCGGTCTGAGCCTGTTCTGGGCGGTAAACCAGGTCCTGCTGGCCTCCTTCGGCGAATATCTGAAATCCGCCACTGGCGAAACCAATACGGTGGTGGCTCAGGGATTGCTCATGTTCGGCGGGGTGGGATTGATTTTCGGCTCCATGTCCGCCGGCAAGTTCAGCAAGAATTACATCGAAACCGGTCTGATCCCGGCGGCGGCGGTGGTGATGACCGGGATTCTCTTCCTCCTGTCCGGCTTTACCCATCCGGTGGTGCTGGGCGCGTTGCTGTTCGTGTACGGCATGGCCGGCGGGATGCTGGTGGTGCCTCTCAATGCCCTCATCCAGTTCAATGCCCGGGAGCGGGACCTTGGTCGGGTGTTGGCCGGCAACAATTTTCTCCAGACCCTGGCCATGTTGCTGTTTCTCGGCGGCACGGTGGCGGCCGCCCGCCATGGGGTGAGCAGCGTACCCCTGTTTCGCGTCCTGGCCCTGGTGGTGCTGCTCGGCACCGCCTACTCCCTCTGGAAGTTGCCCCAATCCCTGTTGCGCTTTCTGCTGCGGGCCGTCATGGCGCAACGTTATGACATCACCGTCTTTGGCCTGAAACACATTCCTTCCCAGGGCGGGGTGCTGTTGCTCGGCAACCATACCAGCTTTCTGGATTGGGCGGTGCTGCAGTTGGCGGTGCCGCGCCGCATGCGTTTTGTCATGGACCGGGCCATTTACGAACGCTGGTATTGGCGCTGGGCCTTGGACCTGTTTCGCGCCATTCCCATCTCCGCGCGAGGCTATCGCGGGGCCTTGCGGGAAGTGAGCCGTTCCCTGGAGCGGGGCGAGGTGGTGGTGCTGTTCCCCGAGGGAGCAGTGAGCCGCAACGGCCAGATGGGGGAGTTCAAGCGCGGGTTCGAAGAGGCCGCCCGCCGGGCGGAATGTGTCATCGTGCCCTTTTATCTGCACGGCCTGTGGGGCAGCGTGTTTTCCTTTGCCTCAAAAAAGCTGCGTCGCATCACCGGCATCGGCATGGTGCGGGAAGTGACCATCTGCTTCGGCGCACCGCTGCCGGCCGCGACCGAGGCCAAGGAGGTCAAGTCGGCGGTGTTTCAACTTTCCATCGCAGCCTGGCAACATTATGCCGAAACTTTTGAGCCCTTGGGCGCAACCTGGCTCAAGAGCGTGAAACAGCGGCCGGCCGCGACCTGCGTCATCGATGCCGACGGGGCGGCTTTTTCCGGAACGCGGTTGCTGGCGGCCTGTCTGGCCATGTCCCGCCGCTTGGGGCGGTTGGCGGCCGGGCGGCAGAATGTCGGCGTATTGCTGCCTCCCAGTGCCGGCGGCATCATCGCCAACCTGGCCCTGCTGCTGCGCGGCAAGACCGTGGTCAACCTGAACTATACCAGCAGTACCGGCGTGTTGGATGCGTGCCTGAGCCGGGCCGGGGTCGACACCATTGTCACCTCCGAACGGTTCCTGACCCGTCTGCAGGCCAAGGGCTTCCATCTGGAAGCGGCTTTTGCCGGTCGCCGGGTGGTTCATCTGGAACAGGTCAAGCGCGAATTGGGCAAACCGCTGCTGCTGACCTGTCTGCTGCTGGCGCGACTGCTGCCGGTGTTTCTGCTGCAGGCCTGGTTCTGCAAACGGGTGAAGCGGACCGACACGGCGGCGATTCTGTTCAGCAGCGGCAGCGAGGGCGTTCCCAAGGGCATCATGTTGAGCCATGCCAATATGGTCGGCAATATTCGCCAGGTGGCCTGTCTGCTCAATGCCCGTGAGGATGATGTCATCCTTTCGACTCTGCCCCTGTTTCATGCATTCGGTTTGACCATCACCACTTTGCTGCCCCTCATGGAGGGCATCCCCCTGGTCTGCCAGCCCGATCCTACGGACGGCGCCAAGGTCGGACGCCTGGTTGCGGCTCACGGCGTGACCATTCTCTGCGGCACCCCGACCTTCCTGGGTCTGTATGCCCGCAACAAGAAGGTGCATCCCCTCATGTTCCGGAGCCTGCGCCAGGTAGTGGCCGGCGCCGAACGGTTGTCCGAGGATATCCGCAAAACGTTTCGCGACCGTTTCGGGCTGGAAATTCACGAAGGCTACGGCACCACGGAGACCACCCCGGTGGCCAGCGTCAATGTCAACGATGCCATGAATCTGGCGGATTTTTCCGTGCAGAGGGGCAACAAACCGGGCACCGTGGGCCTGCCCCTGCCGGGCAGCACCTTCCGCATCGTCGATCCCGGCACCCTGGAAGACCTGCCCCGGGGGCAGGCCGGCCTGATTCTCATCGGCGGGACCCAGATCATGCAGGGCTACCTGGACGATGCCGAGCGGACCCGGGAAGCAATTGTCGAAAAGGATGGCATCCGTTGGTACAAGAGCGGCGACAAGGGGTGCCTGGACGAGGACGGCTTTCTCACCATCCTCGGCCGGTATTCCCGTTTTGCCAAAATCGGCGGTGAAATGGTCAGTCTGGCCATGGTGGAGGATGCGCTGCTGAAAGTGGCCCCGGCCGGCAGCGAAGTACTGGCCGTAGCCCTGCCGGATGCCAGAAAGGGAGAGCGGATCGTGGCCCTGGTGGTCTCCGACCATCCCCTCGAGGATCTGAAAAGAGCGCTGCAGGGCGAACTGGCTCCCATCATGATGCCGGCGGCCCTGTATCCGGTGCCGGCGATCCCGAAACTCGGCACCGGCAAGACCGATTTGGGGACGGCAAAGCAATGGGCTCAGCAGTTCTGCGCCGCCGGCTGAGACTCAGTTGGCTCCGCGGTGAATGGCTTCGCCGACCTTTTCGATATCCCTGCCGATGCCGGAGATGGTATTGCAGGCAGCCAGAGATAAAATTAGCAGGATCAGGATGGTGATTTTCATACTCTCCTCCAGGTAACATAACGGCAGTGAAACGGCCTGAATGGTTCAAAAGATAGGGGCGAATCGGGGTCGAAGGCAAGCCCCAAAATGGTTGAAATTCCTTTCCTCGGTTTCGCCGGGCCGGCAACAGCTTTTTGTGCTGAAAAAATAACCTCGCAGAATCGGGGGGTTTTGAGAAACAGGGATTTGGTGCTTGATCTGCCGGCGGCATTTTGCTAGTAGTATACGTTCCAATTTATGTTCGAGGAGGGTACATCCATGGGTTTGATGGCTGGAAAACGCGGCATCGTGTTCGGTGTGGCCAATGAACTGAGCATCGCCTGGGGCATCGCCCAGCAGCTCCATGCCGCCGGGGCCACCCTGGCCTTTACCTATCTCAATGAAGCTTTGGAAAAGCGGGTCCGGCCGCTGGCCGAAAGCGTCGACGCGGATCTGATTCTGCCCTGCGATCTGAGCCGGGATGAAGATATCGACCAAGTCTTTGCCGAGGTGGAAAAGCAATGGGGCAGCCTGGATTTCGTGGTGCATGCCGTGGCCTTCGCCAACCGGGACGACCTGAAAAATCCCTTTTCCCAGACCCGTCGTGAAAACTTCCTGCTGGCCATGGACATCAGCGCCTACACCCTGGTGGCCGTGACCCGGGGGGCCGCTCCCCTGATGAAGCAGGGCGGCAGTATCGTCACCCTTACCTACCTCGGCTCCCAGCGCGCCGTGCCCAGCTACAATGTCATGGGCGTGGCCAAGGCCGCCCTGGAGGCTTCCACCCGCTATCTGGCGGCAGAGTTGGGCGAACGCGGCATCCGCGTCAATGCCCTGTCCGCCGGGCCCATCAAGACCCTGGCCTCTTCGGCGGTCAGCGGCATGAAGGAAAAGCTCAAGATGATGGACGAACGCGCGCCCCTGCGGCGCACCGTATCCCAGGATGAAGTGGGGAAATCGGCACTCTACCTGCTCTCCGATCTGGCCAGCGGGGTGACCGGGGAAGTCCACTATGTTGACGCCGGCTTCAATTTTGTTGTGGCCTGAGAACAGGAGACCGGCCGATTTTTCGCACGCACATAACGAGGGCCCTGCGGGGCCCTTTTTTTGTCGGAAAGCGGAACCACGGTGATTTTTGGCAATGACAAGGGGCTCAAGCCGAGTCAGATCCAGGCACTGGAGCGTATCTACCGGCGCCGGGTGCCGGCTGATCAACTGATCAGCGGCGAACTGGCCCGTTATCTGACCGAGCAGTCCTTCCAAATCCATCGCCAGTTGGGCCTGATCATCGATCGCGCCGGGGAGATCCAACATGTCATCGTCGGCGACGATCGGGAGATTTTCATTCCCGATCTGTCCGCCTACGGCTGCGGCCGCAGCGGTCTGCGCGGCCTGCGCTGCGTCCACACCCACCTGCGCGGCGAACCCCTTTCGGAAGACGACCTGACCGACCTGGCGTTGCTGCGTCTCGATCTGTTGGCGGCCATCGAGGTCGGCGATCGGGGTCTGCCGGGGGCGGTGCATTATGCCCATCTGCTGCCCCCCAACCCCTCCGGTCGGACGGTGGAAGTGCTGCAGGCCCCCTCGGTCTACGATCTGGACCGGGACTTCTCGGCCTTGATCCGTTCCCTGGAACAGGAACTGGAAGCCCGCATGGCGGAGACGGTGGATCTGTCCGATCCCCGGGAGCGGGCGATTCTGATCTCCGTCAGCACCCAGAGCCGTCACGACACGGAAGATTCCCTGGATGAACTGGCGGAACTGGCCCGGACCGCCGACGTCGTGGTACTGGATCGCTTCATCCAGCGACCGCGCCAGATCAACCCCAAATATCTGATGGGGCAGGGCAAGGTCAAGGAGGTCATCATTCGGGCCATGCAGCGCGGCGCCACCCTGCTGATCTTCGACCAGGATCTGACCCCCGCCCAGGTGCGGGCCATCAGCGAAATCACCGACCTCAAGGTCATAGATCGTTCCCAGCTGATTCTCGACATCTTCGCCCGCCGGGCTCAGACCCGGGACGGCAAGGTGCAGGTGGAACTGGCCCAGCTCAAATATATCCTGCCGCGCCTGGTTGGCCGCGGGGTCGCCTTCAGCCGTCTGATGGGCGGCATCGGCGGTCGCGGACCGGGCGAAACCAAGTTGGAGGTCGATCGTCGGCGCATTCGAGACCGCATCGCCCGGCTGGAAAACCAGCTCAAGGAGCTGTCCCGGGGTCGGCTGCAACGCCGGCAGCGGCGGGTACGGGCCGGGATTCCCATCATTTCCATCGTCGGCTACACCAATGCCGGCAAATCGACCTTGCTCAATGCCCTCACCCAGAGTGAGGTGCTGACCGAAGACCTGCTGTTCGCCACCCTCGATACGGCCAGCCGCCGCCTGCGTTTTCCTGAAGAGCGGGAGGTCATCATCACCGATACGGTGGGTTTTATCCGTCAGTTGCCAAAAAGTCTGCTCGGTGCGTTTCGTGCAACCCTGGAGGAACTGGCCGATGCCGATCTGCTTTTGCACCTGGTGGATCTGGCGAATCCGCGCTTTGAAGAACAGATTCAAGCGGTGGAAAGAATTTTGCAGGAGCTGGACCTGGATCGTATTCCCCGCTTGCTGGTGTTCAACAAGATCGATCTGGTTCCAGAGGATGAAGCTGCGGCTTTGTGCCGCCGTTACGCGGCTTTGGGTGTCAGTGCCCGGGATCGCCGAACCTTTGCCCCGCTGCTCATGGCGTTGCAGGAGCGTTGTTGGCCTGCGGCGGCCAGCGGGGCCACGGAAGGATCACATGATGCAGATGAATAGGTTGAAAACCCCGGTAGTTTCCCGATTGATCATGATGTTTGCCATGCTGGTGTTGTCCGGCTGCCTGGCGCCGCCGCCCTCACCCGGCGAGGCCGGTGCCCTTGGAACCGCACCCGCCCCGGAACCCCTTGCCGGTGGCGGCCGCAAACGAGGACCGTTGCCGGTCGCCGAGGCCCTCGATGAACTCGGTCCCGCACGGACCAAAATTGGCCAAGTCTGCAGTGACGAGGAAGGCGATCCCGAGGATCCTGAAGCCCAGGAGGACATGCAGGTCCTGGCCGCCGCCGACGAGGCTGCGCCGGAAGATGAAGGCCGGACGGAACTCGAAGACCAGTTGGTGTTTCAACTGCCGGTAGTCGAAAACGACAAAGTCCGGCATTATATCGAATACTACACGGGGCGCGGTCAAAACGGCTTGCGCCGCGTTCTGGAACGCTCCGGGCGCTATCTGCCCATGATGCAGGAAATCTTTACCGGTGAGGGGCTGCCTCCGGAACTCAGTTACCTGGCCCTCATCGAATCCGGTTTCAACCCCTTCGCCGTCAGCAGTGCTTCGGCCACCGGTCCCTGGCAATTCATGGAAGGCACGGCCCGTCTGTACGACCTGAAAAACGACCGGTGGCGGGACGAACGCCGCGATCCGGTCAAGTCGACGCGCGCCGCGGCGCGCCATCTGCGGGATCTGCACCAGCGCTTCAACGGCAACTGGCCGCTGGCCATCGCCGCTTACAATGCCGGTTCCGGGCGGGTGGAAAACGCCGTCCGCAGCGGCGGTAGCGATGATTTCTGGGTACTCAGTCGGGGCGGTCATCTGCCACGGGAAACCCGCAACTATTTGCCGAAATTGTATGCGGTGTTGCACATTGTGCAGGATCCGGCCCGCTACGGCCTGGACAATCTGCAATACCAGCCGCCCCTGACCTTCGACACGGTGCAGCTTCCAGGGGGAACCAATCTGGCCATGGTCGCCGACTTTTGCGACAACGACAAGGATTCCATTCGCTATCTCAACCCGGAACTCAAGCGCTTGGCCGTCCCGCCGGATGCCGGCCCATACCCCCTGCGCATCCCCTTCGGCCAGGAGCAGGATTTCAAGCTGGCCCTTGCCCGGGTACCGGCCGGTCAGCTGAACGGAGCGCAGCGTCACCGCATCCGTCCCGGGGACACCCCGTACAAGTTGGCTCGTCAGTACGGGATCAAGGTCCAGGATTTGCTGGCCGTGAACCGCATCGACAATCCCCGTTCCCTGAAGGTGGGTGACGAACTGATCGTGCCCGCCGACGGTGCCCGCGTGGCGTCCGATGCGAGGCCGGTAGCAGGCGCCGCTCAGGCAACGCCCACCTACCAGGTACGCAAGGGCGACACCCTGTGGAGCATCGCGCGGCGGTTTCAGGTCAAGGTCCAGGATTTGACAGCCTGGAACGGCTTGACTCGGCAAAGTGTTCTGCACCCGGGCACCACCATCCAGTTGGCGGCGGCACAGCGGGATGAGGCTGGGCAGCGGATTGTCTACCAGGTGCGTCCCGGCGATACCCTGTGGGCCATCAGCCAACGATTCGCTCTGGATGTCCACCAGATCCTTGATTGGAACCAGTTGGATAGGAATCAGGTCCTGCAACCCGGCCAGAAGCTGACTTTGTTGCTGCCAAGGGATGGACGCGGATAAGTTTTTGACTTTTTTTCAGGGCGTTGCTAAACTTCGCCGGCAGTTGTTCCCATTCTGAAAGGATGAAGGCAATCATGATCAACCTGGCGATATCCTTGGCCATTTACGTCCTGACGGTGACGCTGCTGCGGGCCGGAGCCGGTCTGGAGTGGATCTGGGCGATACTGGCCGGCCTGTTGGCCTTCGCCGGAAGCTTTTTTCTGCTGAGTCGACGCATCACCAAAATGCTGACGGCCACCATGGAAAGCGTACAGCGCGATCTGCAGGCCGGACGTGCCGAAAAGGCCATCAAATCTCTGGAAGCGCTGCTGCCCATGGGCAAGTGGCAGTTCACGGTTGCCGGGCAGTTGAACGCCCAGATCGGCAGCATTCATTATCTGCGCCGGGATTTCGGCAAAGCCTTCGACTATTTGCAGAAGGGCATGAGCCGCCATTGGCCGGCCATGGGCATGTTGGCCATCTGTTACATGAAGCGGAACAAGACCCAGCAGATGTCGGCCACCTTCGAGAAAGCCCTGGCCGTTACCCGCAAGGAGCCTCTGCTCTGGAACCTGTATGCGTTCTGTCTCGAGAAGGTCGGCGAGGTCGGCAAGGCGCAGGAGGTGCTGCAGAAAGCCCTGAAAAAGGTCGGCGGCGATGAGCGGTTGGCGGAAAATCTGGCGGCGCTGCAAGCCGGGAAGAAGATGAAGATGCAGGTTTACGGCGACGCCTGGTACCAATTCCATCTGGAGAAGACCGGTGCGCTGGTCAAGCAACAGACCAAGGCCGTACAGGGACGGCGCAAAATCGTCAGGCGGTAGACGGCATGGCTCGAAACAAGGACAAAGCGAGCGGCAAACAGGTTTTTTCGGCAAACCCCTTCAAGCAGTTGAAGGGGTTTGCCGTTTCCAAGGAAGAGGTTCCTGCACCGGTGACCAAACCCCAAGGCAAGGTGGAAGAACTGCCGGAGGAAGAGCTGTTTGCCCATGAAATGGAGCGTCTCGGTGTCAAGGAGCAGCCTTCTGCCATGCCGGGACGGGCACTGCCGCCGGAGACGGCGCAGGAGCGAAGGTCAGCGCCTACCCCTCCACCAAAGGACGATGGGGAGTTGTTCCTGCATGCCCTCGGCCAGATGGATGCCGTGTTTCGGGACGAATTTCCGGAAGAGCCGCAGTTGCGCGCCCAACCGGCCCGCATGAAGCAGTTGCGCCAGGGACGCCTGACGCCCCAAGCACAGCTCGATCTGCATGGCCTGTCCCGTGAGACAGCCTTGGAGCGGGTCGGGTTTTTCCTTCAGGATGCGGCCTACCAGGGCTGGGGTACGGTCCTGGTGATTACCGGTCAGGGCAAGCGCTCCGAGGACGGCCCGGTGTTGCGGGCGGCCGTAGAGCGCTATCTCGCCGAGGCCGGCGGAGCCTGGGTGGCCGAATGGGGCCGCGCCCCGGCCCGCTACGGGGGCGATGGCGCCCTGGTGGTTTTTCTCAAGGCCCGCGGGCGGCCATAAAGCAGGAGGCCGGAGCAGTGCTCCGGCCTCTTTGGTTAAAAACAGGATCAGGACGGGCTGTCGGCCTTGTCGTCACCTTCACCCCCGGATTCGGAAGGGCTTTCCTGTCCGGAAGGTTGCTGGTCTTTTGCGGCGGCATTTTTGCGGGGACGCCCGCGGCGCGCGGGCTTTTTGGCATCCGTCGCCGGTACCGGGCTTTCCGCTGGGGCGCTTTCGCCCGCAGATGCAGGCATTTCTGTCGTTTCGGCAACTGCGCTGCCGGTACCCGGTTGCTTTGCCTTGGTGGTCCGGCGAGGCCGGGGCCGGTTGGAACGCGCTGGCGGTTTGGCCGCCGCCTGGTCAGACCCGGCCGCAGGCGGTTCACCCATCGCTGCTGCCGTTTCATTTCCGGCCGGCGGTGGATTTTCCCCTCCGGTTGCCGCGGGCTGTTCCCGCTTTGTAGCCGGTTTGCGCCGACGCCGGGGACGGGAGGGCGCCTTCCCGTCCTGGGACTCCGGCTTCGAGGCTGCGGCGGCCTCCATGGGGGCCTCGTCCAACGGTTCAACAGTTTCTGCCGTCACTGCAGGCCCTTCTATAGTCTCCACAATTTGTAAAGGCTCTAAAGTCTCCGCAGTCTCTACAGTTTCCGCAGTCACGATAGTCCCTGTCGTCTCTGCAGTCCCTTCACTCTCAATGTTCTCCACCACTTCCACGGCCAGTGCCGGTTCCTCAACGGCTGCCGGTTTCTTCCGGCGCCGCGAGCGGCGTTTCTTTTTCGCGGGCTTGTCGGCACTTGACGGTTCTGCTGCCGCAGTGGCTTCGGTTGCTTCCGCCGGTTCTTCCATATCGGACGCCTCGGCCCCTTCCAGCAGCACCCGATTGGCCTCGACATACTGGGTCTCTTCGACTTTTTCCTTTTCCCGGCGCTGGAAATCCACTTCCGCCTGGCCGGCGATAAAATCCGGGCAGGCGTGGATGTACAGGGCGACATCATTCTTGCGTTCGATGGCCAGCAGTTCCTCGCGCTTGTTATTGAGCAGGTAGGCGGCCACATCCAGGGGCAACTGCGCTTCGATGCGTCCGATGTTGCCCTTGGCGAGGCCGGCATGGATGCGCCGCAGCAGGGCCAGGGCCTGGGATTCTGAGGTCTTGATGCGGCCGCTGCCGTGACAATGGGGGCAGGGCAGATAGGCGGCGGCCGCCAGGGCCGATTTGATGCGCTGCCGGCTCATTTCCAGCAAGCCGAACTGGCTGATGCGGCCGATGGTGACCCGGGCCTTGTCGTACTTGAGGGCATCCTTGAGGGCTTTTTCCACTTCGCGAGTGTGCTTGCGGTCCCGCATGTCGATGAAGTCGATGACCACCAGGCCGCCGAGGTCGCGCAGGCGCAACTGCCGGGCCGCCTCCACGGCCGCCTCCAAATTGGTTTTAAAGGCGGTGGCTTCCACTCCCTGCTCGCTGGCCATCTTCCCGGAGTTGACGTCGATGGCCACCAGGGCCTCGGTGGAGTCGATGACGATGGAACCCCCGGACGGCAGCATGACCTTATTCTTGGTGATGGTGTCGATTTGCTCTTCAATCTGGTAGCGGGAGAAGATGGGCCGCCGCTCCTGGTGCAGTTTGACCAATTGGGCGTATTCCGGCATGACCTCCTGGAAAAATTCCCGGGCCTCGGCGGCCACCCGGGCATCATCCACCAGCACCTCGTCCATCTCGTCACTGAAATAATCGCGGATGGACCGGATGACCAGGTTGGATTCCTTGTAGATCAGGGCTGGTGCCTTGCTGGCCTGGCCCTGTTGCCGGATTTTTTCGTACAAGCGCAGCAGGTAATCGACATCCCGTTTCAGATCGGTTTTCTTCTGCACGCTGCCGGCGGTCCGGACGATATAGCCCATGTGGTCCGGCAATTCCAGGCTCTCCATGATCTCCTTGAGTTTTTTTCGGTCGCCTTCCTTTTCAATTTTGCGTGAGATGCCCTTGGTATCCGTTTCCGGCATCAGCACCATATAGCGACCGGGCAGGGACAGGTAGGTGGTCAGCGCCGCCCCTTTGGTGCCACGCTCTTCCTTGACCACCTGCACCAGGATCTCCTGGCCGCGGCGCAGCAGATCGGTGATGCGCGGCCGTTTGCCCGCCTCGGTCCGGCTTTCGGCGTCGCGGAAAAAGGTGGGATGAATTTCGCCGATCTGCAGAAAACCCAGGCGCTCACTGCCGAAATCGACAAAGGCCGCCTGCAGACCCGATTCCACCCGGGCGACAACGGCCTTGTAAATGTTGCCTTTGGTCTGTTCCTTGCCGGCGATTTCAATGTCGAGTTCGGTCAGGTTGCCGTCCTCGATAATGGCCACCCGGTGTTCCTCGGGATGGGTGGCGTTGATCAACATCTTTTTAGCCATATAAATCCTTCCGACCGCCGTGACGGCGGTCTCAACAGGTGTGACGGTCCTTGGGAGTCGGACCGTTTTGTCTTCTGCCGGAGCAAGGCGGAACAGCGTAGATGAAAAACGACGCTGTGGTCCGCTGCCGCATCGACGGAAGACACGCAATTCGGTGGTTAAACTTTTCTCTATCGTCAGGGCGCGGAGCCCGACCGTAGCGCAGATACGAATCCGGTAAAACGTGCCAGAGGGGACAACGGGCGCGCGGTTGGGCCCGCTGAGCAGCGGCAAGCAACGGTGGAAGAGGCCGCGTTTCAAGGTTTTACCAAGTTTGCATATTGTGCTATAAAAAGAGCCATGCTTCAACTACGAAATATTACCAAGGATTTTGGGCAGCGACGGATTTTTTCCGGCATCGACTGGCATATTCGGCCCGCTGACCGCATCGGTTTGTGCGGTGAGAACGGCTCCGGCAAGACCACCATGCTGCGCGTGCTGGCCGGCGAACTCACGGTGGATGCCGGCAACCTGCAGGTCGCCCGGGGCACCAGCTTCGGCTACCTGCCTCAGGAGGGCCTGAGCCATGCCGGCCGGCCTCTTTACGAAGAGGTGCGTTCAGCCCTGGCCGAATTGATGGCCATGGAAACCGAGTTGCAGGATCTGGAGCAGCAGATTGCCGCCGCCGGCCGCCCGGAGGCGATGGCACGCTACGCAACGCTGCAGGAGGCGTTCCGCCAGGGCGGCGGCTACACCATGACCGCCGAAATCGGCAAGGTCCTGGCCGGACTGGGGTTTGCCGAGACCGACTGGGAGCGTCCCTGCGAGCATTTTTCCGGTGGTTGGCAGATGCGCATCGCCTTGGCCAAACTGTTGCTGCGCCGGCCCAACCTGCTGCTGCTCGATGAGCCGACCAACCATCTCGACCTGCCGGCCCGCGACTGGCTGGAAGAATACCTGATCAACTATCCCTTCGCCGTGGTCCTGGTGTCCCATGATCGGTTCTTTCTCGATCGCGTGGTCGGGCGCATTGTCGAACTGTGGAACGGCAGCCTCACTGAGTATCCGGGCAACTACAGCCAGTACCTGGTTGCCCGGGAGGCGCGCGTGGCTGCCTTGCGGGCGGCCCGCCAGCGTCAGGACGAGGAAATCGCCCGTATCGAGGCTTTCATCAGCCGCTTCCGCTATCAGGCCAATCGCGCGCCGCAGGTTCAAAGCCGCATCAAGCAGCTGGAAAAAATCGAACGCATCGAGGTGCCGCCGCAGCGCAAGACCATCGCTTTTCGCTTCCCCGATCCACCCGCCGGTGGCCGGCAGGTTCTGGCCCTGGAGGGGGTCGAGCATGGCTACGGGTCCCTGAGCGTGCTGCAGGACGTGAACCTGGCCATGGAGCGGGGCGAGCGGTTGGCCCTGGTCGGTGCCAACGGCGCCGGCAAATCGACCCTGATGCGCCTGCTGGCGGCAGCCGAGACGCCGCGCCGGGGTACGCGGCGGGAGGGCCATAATCTGCAGTTGGCCTATTTTGCCCAGGATCAGGCCCGGGTCCTGAATCCGGAAGCCACCGTGCTGCAGCAGATCACGAATGCGGCGCCCTTCGACATGGTGCCGCGGGTGCGGGACATCCTTGGCGCCTTCCTGTTTTCCGGGGACGATGTGCAGAAACCGGTGGCGGTCTTGTCCGGGGGCGAAAAAAACCGCCTGGCCCTGGCCATTTTGCTATTGCGGCCGGCCAATCTGTTGTTGCTGGACGAACCGACCAATCACCTTGATCTCCAATCCAAGGAAGTGTTGCTCGAATCCCTGCGCCATTACCGGGGCAGCATCGTCTTCGTTTCCCATGACCGGTACTTCGTCGACCAATTGGCTACCCGGGTAGTGGAGGTGGGCGCCGGCAAGGTTCAATCCTATCTCGGCAACTACGAGGATTTTCTGCGCGCCAAGACCGCTCAGGGAGACGTTACCCATTCCGCGCAGCGGGTCGAGCAAGGCCGGACCCCGACCGCCGCGGCTGCCGTCGCCGTCGCCGGTGCCCAGAACCAGGAAGAGCGCAAGGCTGCCAAGCGCGAACAGCGGCGTCGTCAGAAGGAGATCGAAGAGATCGAAGCCTGCATCGAGCAGCGGGAGGCGGAATTGACTGCCGCCGAAGAGCAGTTGGCCGATCCGGAATTCTACCAGGATCCGGACCGTAGCCGGATTCTGGCCGCCCGTTATCAGCAATTGCAGGAGGATGTGGCGGCTCTTTACCAGCGTTGGGAGGACCTGCAGTATGAGGAAAGCGCCTGACAGTCTCCCAGGCGGACCGTGCCCATGGGCTGGCAGCAAGGAGGAAACATGATACAACTGCCGCGCGGCAAAGCGGTCAAGGAAGCCATCAACCCGGTGCGCATGGATTGGCTGGAGGCCCTGGAAAAGCTCCACGGCGGCCGGTTTTCCGGCTATCTGCACTGCTCCGCCGGCAGCAATGCCGGCCTGGTGCTGTTCGTGCAGGGCGCCCTGTCCCTGGCGCGGTTCAGTTGTGGCGCCGGCCGACAGGACGGTGGGCCGGCCCTGTCCCGTCTCTTTGCCCTGGCGCTGAGCGGTGCCGCCAGTCTCAGCATCTTTCGCCTGACCCCCGCCCTGGCGGGCCGGGTGCACGATCTGCTGGCCGGGGAATTCCTGTATCGCGGCCAGGACCGCGAGATTCTCGACATTCCCTATCTCCTCGGCCAATTGCGGGAGGAATGCTTCAACGGCGGTCTGCTGGTACGGGCCGCAGAGCGTGCGGCGCTCATTTTCTACCAGGCCGGCGTCCCTCTCGGGTTCTTTCACGACGGGGCACAGGAACTCGCCGAGCAGGCGGAACTCAATGCCTCGGTGGCCTGGCTGCCGGGCGCCAAAATCGATGTGATTCGCGCCGACTGGTCCACGGCGTCGGAGCGTCCCGATCTGTTGCAGGACATCGATCTGCTGCAGATCTGGCAAGAGGCGCTGATGGCTGCCGGACCCGGCCGGGAGGCGGCGGAATTGTGAGGGGAGGACAGCATGGACCGGACCAGCACCCGTTTTGGACGCATCGAAGTGAGGTTGGGGGATATCACCCGGGTTGAGGTGGATGCCATCGTCAATGCCGCCAACAGCAGCCTGCTCGGCGGCGGCGGGGTGGACGGTGCCATACACCGCGCCGCCGGACCCCAATTGCTGCAGGAATGCCGTACTCTGCAGGGCTGTCCCACCGGTCAGGCCAAGTTGACCGGTGGCTACCGCCTGCCGGCCCGGCATGTCATTCACACCGTCGGCCCCGTCTATCACGGTCGGCCCGAGGACGCCAGGCTCCTCGCCTCCTGCTACCGCAACAGCCTGCTGCTGGCCGCGGCCCAGGGCCTGCAGTCCATCGCCTTTCCCGCCATCAGTTGCGGCATTTACGGCTATCCCATCGACGAGGCCAGCCGCATCGCGGTGCGCACGGTGCAGGAGTTTCTCGCCTCCCACGCCTTGCCGGAGACCGTGCTGTTCGTACTGTTTTCACCGGAATTTTATGACCTGTACTGTGAACTGCTGCGGGTTGCGGAGAACCGATAAAGCCTTTCTGCACCGTTTGGGGCGGTTGTGCCCCGGGTGCTTCATGATCGGGCTCGCTATTTGCTATAATGACATGACTCGTTGAATAATTTGAACCGGCGCAACCGGGAGCCCTCATGGATCAAGACTACACAGATTTTGCCGAGGAAGACGACACGCGCCTGATACAGGCCCATCGAGCCCTCAACCAGGGGGATGACGCTCTGGCCCTGGAATTGGCCGAGGACTATCTGGCGGATTTTCCACTGAATGTGGATGCCCTCAACCTGTGCGCCGTGGCCGCCGGCAATGTCGGTGACGGTGCCAAGGCCCTGGCCCTGTATGGCAAGGCTCTGCTGTTGGATCCCGACAATGGCGCCATGCACTATAATTTCGGGATGCTGCTGCAGCAGATGGAGCTGCGCGAGGCCGCCTTGTGGCATTTGCAGCGGGCCTTGGAACTTCAGCCCGACTTTCCGGAAATCTACCTCAGTCTGGGCAATCTCCTGGATGAGGCAGGCCGCCCCGCCGAGGCCCTGCCGCTGTTTACCGAAGCGTTGCGGCGTGCAGCGCCCAATGTCGCCGATGTCTATTTCAGCCAGGGTTGTGCGCTCAACCGTTTGGAACGCTTTGCCGAAGCCCTGGATTGCTTCGATCGTGTTCTGCGGTTGCAGCCCCGCTCCGCTCCGGCTTGGAACGGCAGGGGCTACGCCCTCTCCGGCTTGGGCAAGGAAAACCAGGCCCTGAAGTCCTTTCGCCAGGCGGCCCGCCTGGCGCCGGAGATGGCCGGCTTCCGCTTCAACTGCGGCCTGTCCCTGTGCCGTATGGGGCAGGACGATGCCGCTCTGCGGCAGTTCGACCTGGCCTGGGAGCGGGGTCGGGATTTTTGGCCGGCCCTCTGGGAAAAAATCCTTCTGCTCATTCGCCTGGGGCGCCTGGAGGAGGCTGGGGCGGCCCTGTCCGCAGTGAAGAAAGGCGCCGCCAAGCGTTGTGAATGGCATTTTTGTCTGGGCCTGCTGCGGGCTGCCGGGGAGGATTGGCCGGCAGCTTTGGCCGCCCTGGATCGATGCCTGGCCCTGGAGCCGGATGCCTTGTATGCCCAGAAGGAGAAAGGCCGGGTGCTCATGGCTCTCGGGCGTCTTGAAGAAGCCCTGCGCTGTTTTGACGCGGTGCTGCAACTTGCCGAGGGCGATCCCCAGGTGGATTACCATCGGGCCTGCGTATTGGCCCGCCAGGGCCGGCCGCGTCTGGCCATCCAGGCTCTGAGCCGGGCGGCGGACGGCGACCCCGGTTTTCTGCAGGCCGCCGCCTTCGACCATGCTTTCGACGGAGTACGCAATCTGCCGTCCTTTCAGCGGTTGTTTAAAATGAAGAAGGCGGAGGGTTGATAAGAGCAGGCTGAAGGCTGAAGGCGGAAGGCGGAAGGCGGAAGGCGGAAGGCGGAAGGAAAGGCAAGAGCTAAATTCGAAAGGGGCGGGGAGGGTTATGCAGCGTTTGCTCATCGGTGTCATCGGGGCTTCCCGGGCCAGTGCTCGGGGTTGCGATCGGGCCCGGCAGGTCGGGCGTCTCATCGCCCTGGGCGGTGCAGTGCTGGTCTGTGGCGGCCTCGGCGGTGTCATGACCGCGGCCTGCCAGGGCGCTTGCGAGGTTGGCGGCGAAACCCTCGGGCTGCTGCCCGGCGGGGATCCGTGCGAGGCCAACCCGTTTGTGACCCTGGCGGTACCCACCAATATGGGCCATGCCCGCAATATCATCATCGCCCATACCGCCCGGGCTCTCATCGCCATCGAAGGTGAGTACGGCACCCTGGCGGAAATGGCCATCGCCCTCAAACTGGGTCGGCCGGTCATCGCCCTCGACAGCTGGCCGTCCCTGCCCGGCATCATTCATGCCGGTTCCGCCGAAGAAGCGGTGCAACTGGCTTTTGCACGGCTTGGAAAGTGTCACTGAGATGGCCGATGCGTCCCTTGCCCGGAGCGAAACCACGGCCACCGATCTCCATCGGCCGAGGGTTTTTACGGATCAGTTGCTGCAGTGGCTCCGGGGACGGGGCCATGTCCTCATCGTAACCCACGATCATCCCGATCCCGATGCCCTGGCCTCGGCCATGGCCCTGAAACATCTCATTCTGGTCCAAACCGGGCAACCGACCACGGTGGCTTATGGCGGCGTTGTCGGCCGAGGCGAAAACCGGGTCATGGTCGAGTCCCTGGAAATCGACATCGTACCCCTCGAAAGCCTCGATCTGGATCGCTATCCGGTGGTCTGCATGGTCGATACCCAGCCCGGTACCGGCAACAACTCCTTTCCTGTCGAACGCCCGGTGCATCTGGTCATCGACCACCATCCCTGCCTCGAAGCCTGCCAAAAGGTACGCTGGGTGGATGTCCGCGAGGATTACGGTGCCACGGCCACCATGGTGTTCGAATACCTGCTGGCCCAGAAGGTCAATTTCGGGACCAAGCTCGCCACCATTCTGTTCTATGCCATCAAGTCCGAAACCCAGGATCTGGGCCGCGAGTGGAGTCGGGCGGATCGGCGTGCCTATATGTATCTGCTGCCCCTGGCCAACAACCGCATCCTGTTCGACATCACCCATCCCGAGGTGCCCCGCGCCTATTTCCGCCATTTCCACCATGCCATTCGCAATGCCTTGATCTTCGGGGACATCCTGGTGTTCAATCTGTTCGATATCGACAATCCCGACATGGTGGCGGAGATGGCGGATTTTCTGCTGCGGGTCGACGAGGTGGCCATCGTCATGGGCCTGGGAAGGTTCCGGGACACGGTCGTCCTGTCCTTCCGCACCTTGCGGTCGGACCTCAATGCCGGCGCGGTCATGCAGGCGGTGGTGACCGGATTGGGCACGGCCGGCGGCCATGGCATGATGGCCGGCGGCCAAATCCGCGGCACCGACGGGTCCCGTGAGGCGCAGGAGCACCTTGCCCATACCCTCACCCAGCGTTTGCTGGCGCACCTGGGGCGTTACCCCGCTCCGGGCCTGCCCCTGGTCAGCGATTGAGGGACCGGTCCGCTGCATTGACACCCGCGTCTCCGCCGGGTTATAAGGAATCTCCCAGAAATCCGAGGAGATTCATGTTGCGTATCGTCCTGTTTGTGCTGCTTCTCAGTCTCCGTGTCCATTCCGCTTATGCGGCGGTGGAGTTGGGTCTGCCCGGTCGGGATCCGGTGGTCCTCGAAGAGGTGTATCGGCGCGACGGCACGGTGTTTCTGGCCGTTGAAGAGGTTCTGGCGGCCCTGGGCCTGAAGGGCGAATGGAACTCCGTGCAACACCGCTACCGGATTGTCACCCCGCACGGTGCCGTGTTCATTGCGCCGGACAGCCACTACCTGAGGCATGGCGAACGGCTGCTGCCCCTGTCCCATCCCCCCCGTTTCATCGATGGCCGCCTGCGGATTTCGGCCGCAACGGTCCAGTCCCAACTGGCCGACCTGCTGGGCCGTCCGGTGCACTTCCGAGATCTGGCGCCGCCGGAGGAATCGGCGGAGCCTGAATCCACCCTGGATCGCCTGTTCGCTTTCCTGCTGCGGCGTGAAAAAGCCCTGGATGCTCCGGCCTTGCGGGCGGTTGCCATCGATCCGGCCCATGGCGGCGACGACCCCGGTGTCATCGGCATGGACGGCCTGATGGAAAAACAGGTAACCCTGGCCGTCGCCCGGCGCCTGGAACGCCAGATCAAGATGAATCTGGGCATCCCGGTCTATCTGAGCCGCAACGGCGACTATGCCCTGTCCCGGGTGCAGCGCCTGGCCGCCCTCAACCAGCCGGAGGTCGACGTCCTGCTGCTGCTGCATGCCCAGGCCGCCATGGACGCCCGCACCCATGGCGTGACTCTGTTCGTGCGTCCGGTTCGACAGACAACGGCCCGGCCAGGCGTCGGCGATGACAGCGTGCGCCTGGCCCGACATCTGGAAGCGGCATTCCGCGGCGCCGGCATCCGGGTCAACAGCGTGGTCGGCGCGCCGCTGTTGCCCCTGACGGCAGGGGAATTGCCGACGGTCCTCATCGAACTGGGTTATTTGAGCCATCCCACCGACCAGGCGCGCCTGGGTTCCGCCGATGGCCAGGAACAAACCGCCCGGCTGATCTTTCAGGCTCTCAAAACCTTTGCTGAAGAACAACAGGAGTTGTAATGATGAATAACGTGTCCGGCGGCCGTGCCCACGACCGGCAGGCCGACCAGTTGCGTCCCGTGACCTTCTGCCGCGGTTTTACCCGCTATGCGGAAGGGTCGGTCTTGGTCTGCTTCGGAGAAACCCGGGTGCTCTGTACCGCCAGCGTCGAGGAGAGCGTTCCGTCCTTCCTGCGGGGTTGCGGTCGCGGCTGGGTTACCGCTGAATACGCCATGCTGCCGCGCGCCACCCAGGTACGCAATCCCCGGGAAGCGGCCCGCGGCAAGGTCAGCGGCCGAACCAGTGAAATCCAGCGCCTCATCGGCCGGTCCCTGCGGGCCATCACCAATCTGGATGCCTTGGGCGAACGATCCATCCTCATCGACTGCGACGTTCTGCAGGCCGACGGCGGCACCCGAACCGCCGCCATTACCGGCGCTTATGTGGCCCTGTGCGACGCCCTTCACGGTTTGCGCCAACGGCAACTGCTGGCCGATTGGCCCCTGCGGGACAGCGTCTCCGCGGTCAGCGTCGGATTTTTGGCTGACCGGGCGCTGCTGGATCTGGACTACGAGGAAGATCGTGGCGCCGCCGTCGACATGAATTTCGTGATCACCGGCAGCGGCCGGTTCGTGGAAATTCAGGGTACGGCCGAAGAGGAACCTTTTTCCCTCGAGCAGTTCGACAGTCTCCGCAATCTGGCCATGTCCGGCTGCCGGGAATTGAGCCGCCTGCAGCAACTGGCGTTGGAGGGCTGAACATGGAGCTGGTAGTGGCAACCGGGAATGCCGGCAAGCTCCGGGAAATCCGGCGCCTGTTGGCGGACAGCGGCATCGAGGTGCTGGGTCTGGGGGATTTTCCGGGCCTGCCGGAAGTCGTCGAGGACGGCCTGACCTTTGCCGAAAATGCCCGCAAAAAGGCGGCCACGGTGGCCCGTCTGACCGGCCGACTGACCCTGGCCGACGATTCGGGCCTGGCGGTGGATGCCCTGGGCGGCCGGCCGGGCATTCATTCGGCGCGCTATGCCGGCAGCGATGCCGGCGATGACGACAACAACCGCAAGCTGTTGGCGGAGCTTGCCGGGATTCCTGCCGGGCAGCGCCAGGCGGCCTTCCATTGCGTCATGGCCCTGTGCCGGCCCGACGGCGATTGCCGGTTTTTCGAAGGTATGCTGCCCGGCCTGGTGCTGGAAGCGCCGCGGGGCAAGGACGGTTTCGGCTACGATCCCCTGTTCTGGGTGCCCGAGTATCGGCGGACTCTCGCCGAACTGCCTCTGGATGTCAAAAACCGCATCAGCCACCGCGGTCAGGCGCTGCGCCAGGTGGTGGCCCAACTGCGGCTCTCCTGACCGGGTTCCCACCCAACGGATCGGATGGCTGCCAACCTCTGGTGTGAGCCTGCCGCGGTTGCAGACCCATTCCAACCTGCCATAATGGAAGCATGAAGTCACATACCTTTGCCATGGGAATTGGAGGGAACAACCCGAAACGGAGGTGACATCGATGCGCAAATGGCAACAAGTTGGGGGCGGAGCATTGATCGCTCTGCTGACGCTTTCCGGATGTGCGGGGCGGTTGTGCGACGCCGACCGGAAACTGGTCGATCAGGCCATTGCGGCCGGACAGGTGGCGACGGCAGCGGCCCAGCAGGCTGAAGCTTCGGCGACCGCGGCCAACGCTTCCGCGATGCAGGCTGAAAGTTCGGCCCAGCGGGCCGAGCAGGCGGCGCAGCAGGCTGCGGATTCCGCGGCGGCGGCCGCGGCCAGCGCCGGTGCGGCGGAACAGAGTGCCGCCAAGGCCGCCAAGGCCTTTGAAATGAGCCAGAGAAAATAGGGCTTCGATTGCACAACGGCAATCCGGTTGCGGTTCGTGACCCGGCGTCAACCCGATGGCAGCAGGCCGAGTTGGTTGAGCAGGATCAGAATCACCGCAGCCGGGGCGACGAAGCGCAGCAGCAGTTGCCAGCCCGCCGATAACCCTCCCTGTAGCGAGCCGCCGGGGAGGGTTTTATTTGGCCGTTTCGAACCCCAGAACCAGCCGACATAGAGCGCCACGAACAGGCCCGCAAGGGGCAGCAGCCAGGAGGAGACCAGCGCATCGAAGGCCTCGAAAAAGGTGTGGCCGAAAAAGGGCCGGACATCCTGCCAGAGGCTGAAGGACAGGGCGCTGGGCAGGCCGAGTAAAAATACCGCAAAGCCGACCAGAATCGTGGCCAGGCGGCGTGACCAGCCTTTTTCATCGATGAGATAGGCCACCACCACTTCCAGCATGGAAATGGAGGAAGACAGGGCGGCAAAGGCCAGCAGCAAAAAGAACAGTAAAGCCAGCAACGAGCCGAAGGGCAGCCTGAGCAGCAGGATGGGCAGGGTTTTGAAGACCAGTCCCGGCCCGGCACCGGCTTCGAGATTGGCGGAAAAGGCCACGGAAAAAATGGTCAGGGCCGCCACCAGCGCCACCACCGTATCGAGCACCGCGATGCGCAGGGAGAGAGCCCGGATGTCGGCCTCAGGCTCCAGGTAGGAAGCATAGGTGATCATCACCCCCGCCCCCAGGGACAGGGTGAAAAAGGCGTGGCCCAAGGCATCCAGCAACGCCCGGGGGGTGAGACGGGAAAAATCGGGACGGAACAGAAAGGCCAGGGCCTGGCCGCCGCCGTCGGAGCGCATGCCCTGGATGAAGAGGAGCAGCAGCAGGGCGAACAGGGCCGGCATCAGGATTTTGCTCCAGCGCTCGATGCCGGTGCGAATACCGCCCAAAACGATGGCGACGTTGGCCGTCAGGAATAGGGCCTGCCAGAAAATAACCCGCCCGGGCGACGCCACCAACTGGTCGAAGAGCGCTTCGATTTCGCCGGGACTGCGGTTCCGCAGGCCGCCGCTAGCCGCCTTGAGGAGATAATCAAAGCTCCAGCCGGCCACCACGGCATAGAAGGACAGCAGGATGAAGGCGGCGATGACGCTGCCCCAGCCCACCAGGCACCAGGGGCTGCCCGGGCCCTCAAGGGCGACGAAGGAGCCGACGGCGTCGCGCTGCCCCTGGCGCCCGATGGCCAACTCCGCCATCATGATGGGAATGCCGACCAGGGTGATGCAGGCCAGATAGACCAGGACAAAGGCGCCGCCGCCGTGCTGGCCGGCGATGTAGGGGAATTTCCAGATATTGCCCAGACCGATGGCGCTGCCCGCCGCCGCCAGAATAAAGCCGAACCGGGTCGCCCAATTGGCACGGGGCGCGGGGGATTTCTGCATGGAGCCTCCCTGGTTGGCAACGACAGGTTCAGGGTTCCCGGTCCGGCGGTGACACCACCACCGGTATGCCGAGACCCTGGCGCAGGGCCAGGTCCAGCCGGTCCCGATCCAGGGGACCCGTCCAGCCCGTTTCGCGAATCCGGGTGAGGGCTTCCGCCAGCAGGCCCTCCGGATCCGGACCGGCCAGGGTATGGACCTCGACCAGCAATTGGTCATCGTGGATGGCCGCTTTGATGGGACGATGGATTATCCGTACCGGGGTGCCGATGCTGACCCGGCCGAACAAATCGCGGATGTCGGCCGGATAGAGGCGTACGCAGCCGTGGCTGATGCGGCGGCCGATGCCGAAGGGCCGGTTGGTGCCGTGAATGCCGTAGCCGGGGATGGACAGGCCGAGCCAGTATTCCCCCAGGGGATTGTTCGGGCCGGGCGGCACCACCGCCGGCAGCAGAGGGTTTTTGGCGCGGATGGAGGGCGGCACCGTCCAACTCGGGTTCACGATTTTGTTGACGATGGTGAAGCGCCCCTGGGGCGTGTCGTAGCCTTCGCTGCCGATACCCGTCGGATAGACCCGCACCCGGCGCCGGGCACCCTCCCGCCACACATGGTAGAGGCGGAATTCGGCCAGGTTGATGGTGATGCCCGGTTCCACCTCGGAGGGCAGCAGAAAGGCGAAAGGCAGCAGCAGTTCCCGTCCCGCGCCGGGCGACCAGGCATCGAACTCCGGATTGGCCCGCTGCAGGGCGGTGAAGCCCAGCCCGTGGCTGCGGGCAATCTCCATCAGGGTCTCGCCAGGACGGATGACGTAGGTCCGGTTGCGGCCCATGAGCACCCCCCGGCTGCCTTCGGGAATTATCGCCGCCTCGCCGGGCAGATGATACCAGGCCTGACATGGCAGTGACGTCAGGACGAGGACGGCGACGAGGTACAGACAGATCGGCAATCGATGCGGCATGCTGGGTCTCCGGAAAAGCCTCGGCCGGGCAGGGTGAAGGCCGGCCAGGCGGCGCAGGTTGTTCCTATTCTAGCCGAAAACATGGGCTTTCGCACTCCGGCGATTCCGCAAGCAGATGCTGCACGGGTCATTCCTTTCCGTATCCGATTCGGCTATACTTCAGACACGGTCATGATTTGGTTTGGGATTTTCCTGAATCAAATCCCTCATGTCATGATGTTCGCAGTTGCAGTGTGGTTGTTATGCGGAGGCTCTAATGGCTCGGAGTGAGGGGCCCCGGCCAGGCCGGGGAAGTTGGATCGGATTGCTGGTCGTCCTGTTCTTCAGCCTGACCGGCACGCCGGTCCGGGCGGCGGAGCCGGTACGCCTGGAGCTGACCGGGGTTGAAGGTCCGGCTCGGGACAACGTTCTGGCCATGCTGGCCTGGCCGCCGGGTCTGATCCGCAACGGGCAGGTGGATCAACGCTGGCTGCAGCGCTTTGCCGGCCAGGTTCCCGATCTGGTGCGTACCGCTCTCGAGCCTTTCGGCTATTACCAGGCCCGCATCCAGTCGTCCCTGGAGGAACCACGACCCGGCAACTGGCTGCTCAAGGTGGCGGTCGAGCCGAGTCAGCCGGTGCGGGTCTCCGAGGTTCGGGTCGAGGTTGCCGGACCGGGGGCGGCGCGAGGCGCCCTGCGGCGACTGGTCGAAGCTTTCCCCCTCAAGGAAGGGGATATCCTGCTGCACCAGCCCTACGAAGACAGCAAACGCGAACTCCTCGGCCGAGCCATGTCCCTGGGCTATCTGGATGCCGCCTTCAGCCGGCATGAGATCCGCATCGATGCCGAACGTCGCGGGGCCGCCATCAACCTGGTGCTTGAAACCGGGCCGCGATACTACTTCGGTGAAGTGAGTTTCGAGGGTGCCGAGGACTATCCCCGACCATTTTTGCGGCGTTATCTCACCTTTGAGCCCGGCGATGCCTATTCTCAACACAGTATTGGCCAGAGCCAGATCAATCTGCTCAACTCCGATCGCTTCCGCGACGTCCGTTTCCAACCGGATCGCGAACAGGAAAGGGAGGGACGGATTCCCCTGACGGTGCAACTCGAACAATCCCCCTCGCGGCGTCTGCGGCCCGGGATCGGCTACGGTACCGATACCGGCGCCCGCATGTCCCTGACCTACAAGGATTTGAACGTCTGGGATCGCGGCCATGAATGGTCGGCGGAGTTGAACCTGGCCGAGAAGACCCAACTGGTCGGGGTGGCCTACCTATGGCCCGATCCCTACAGTCTGCAGAGCCTGACGGCATTTCGCGCCGGCTTGGAGCACAAAGATGTCGCCAACGTCGAAAGCAGCAAGGTCAGCGCCGAGGTGGAGCGGGTCCGGGAGTTCGGGCGTGGCCGCAAGGGTTCGGTATTCCTCAATTTTTTTCAGGAGAATTTCACCATCGGGGAGCAGGAGGATTCTTTTCGCATGATTCTGCCCGGGGTACGTTTCTCCCAGCGCGGTTACCGGGACATGGTTCGGCCCCGCGGCGGCTATCATTATGCCCTCGAAGCCCGCGGTGGCTTTCCCTGGCTCGGCTCGGATACGGGCGTGTTGCAGTTGCTGGCATCCGGCAATACCCTGGTGGCGTTGCCGGCCCGGTGGTCCCTGTTCGCACGGTTGGATACGGCGTTTTCCCTGCAGGAAGAGGGCCTCAAGGCCCTGCCTGCCTCATTGCGGTTTTTTGCCGGCGGCGATCGCAGCGTGCGGGGCTACGGTTACCAGACCCTCGGACCGCGCGACAGCGCCGGGGATGTGGTGGGCGGCCGTCACCTTTTGGTCGGCAGCCTGGAACTGGAACGGGCCTTTGGCGTGAACTGGGGTGTCGCGGGATTTTTCGACGCCGGCAACGCCTTCAACAGTTTTTCCAATTTTGACTTGGCCATGGGGGCCGGGCTGGGGCTGCGGTACTATACGCCGGTGGGTCCCATCCGACTGGATGTCGCACGACAAATCGACGCGGACGATCCTTCCTTCCGCCTTCACTTCAGTATCGGGTTCGGATGGTAAGACGCTGGATTTTCATCATCCTGGGCGCAACGGGGTTGCTGCTCCTGAGCCTCGCCGTCGGTGCCGGCTACTGGCTGCTGGCCCGACCGGAAGGTTCCCGCTGGTTGCTGCACCGCCTGGCGGAACACAGCGGCATGGCACGTTTTGCCCGGGTTGAGGGCACCCTGGTCGAGGGCCTGCTCCTGCATGATCTGGAGGTGACCTGGCCGGACGGGGAGTTGACCGTCCGGCGGCTGCAGTTTACCTGGCAGCCGGCCGAGTTGTGGCGTGGCCGGGTGGGGCTGCCGTCCCTGACCGGCGACGGGGTCCGACTGGAACTGCGGGAAAGCGAGACGCCCGAACCGCCGCTGGACTGGCGGTTGCCGCCCCTGCCGTCCTGGGCCCGGTGGCTGCGCGGCAGCTTGGATTATTTGCTGGTGACGGACCTGCAGGTGACTCTGCCCTCCGGCCAGCAGGTGACCATGACCTCCGTATCCGGACGCCTGTTCTGGACCGGAGCGCGCCTGGTGGTGCCGCGGCTGACCCTGCTCGGGCCGGAACAGGCCGCGGCCACCGCCCTGGAACTCGACCTGGTTGCCCGGCGCCTGCATTGGCGGGCCACGGCACAATGGCAGCAACCGGCTGGCCCCCTGCGTCTGGCCCTGCGCACCGAACTTCAGGAGCGCCCCGCCGGCCAGGCCCTGGACGGCCGGCTGTGGCTGTTTCTGCGCCATCCCCAGGTGGAAAGAGCGCGGTTGCGGTCGCGCCTGACCCTGGTCGGCCGACAGCTGAGCCTGGAAGATCTGCAGGCCCGCGTCGCGCCCTTGCCGGAGCCCGTTACCGGCCGCATGGCCCTGGACATGACCGGGGAGCAACCGCGGCTGAAGGCCGAACTGGGCCTTCGCAAGGCCAATCTCCAGGCCTTCACCGACCTGGAAACGGACCTCGATGTGCAGTTGGCTGTGCAGGGGTGGTTGGATGATTTTCAAGGGCGGCTGGAACTGGCCAATCGTGGACCGGGGTGGCGGAACCTGACCCTGAGCGGTGCCGTGCAGGGCGATGGCCGACAGGTGTCCCTTACCTCCTTGCGCGGCCGCTGGCTGCAGGGTGAGCTGTCCGGCAAGCTGGATTTTGCCTGGCAACCGGAGCTGACCGTCGGCGCGGAACTGCAGGGTCGGGGGGTGCAGCTCACCGTGCTGCAGCCCGAATGGCCGCAGGATCTTGCCGTGTCTCTGACCGGTGAGGCGCGGCGCGCAGCCGAGGACTGGCAGGGGCGGATCCAGCTGCAGGTGCCCTCCGGTCGTTGGCGCGGTCATCGCTTCCAAGGCCGGGTCGATGCGCGCTTTGCCGGAACGGAGGTGGATTTCCGGCAGCTGGAGGTGCAGGGGGATCGATTGTCGGTGCGCGCCTCCGGCCGTCTCCAAGAACGGTTGGCGGTGCAACTGCGGGTCGGGGAGTTGGCCGGCCTGGTGCCGGAAACCTCGGGAACCCTGCAGGCGGACGGTTGGCTGCGTTACCGGGAGCAGAACTGGCAGGGCTCCCTGACCGGCCGCGGCGACCGGATTCGATTCCGTCAGTATGGCGCCGAAGGGGTGTCGCTGGCCGTGGATTGGCAGGGCGTCGACCGACCCGGCAGCATCGATGCGCGCCTGGCCGGGGTGACCACCCCGTTCGCCCCCCTGAACCAGGCCCGGCTGCAGGCAACCGGCACCCTGCGCCGGCACAGCGCCTCCCTGGAGCTGCAGGATCCGCCCCGCCACTTGCGCCTGAGTCTGGACGGCGGCTGGGACAGGGAACAGTGGCAGGGGCGGCTGCAGAGTCTGTCCCTGCACGACGGCAAAGCCCCCTGGAGCCTCCTGCAACCGGCCGAGTTGACCGTCTCCGCCGAGGAGGTCCGGGTGGCCGGGTTGCGCTTGGCCGGCAGCGGCGACGAACGGTTGGAACTGGACGGTCGCCTGGCTTTCGCCGATGTCAGCGGGGCGCTACGAGGCGGCTGGCGGCAGATGGATCTGGCCCGGCTCGATGCCTGGACCCCGGGTTTGCAATGGTCCGGGCGTTCCCAGGGACGGTTCGAGTTGCAGTGGCCTGCCGAAGGTGCTCCGGAGCTGGCCCTGCAGGCGGATCTGCAGGGTGCCGTGGCCCACCGCGATGGCCTCGTGGATCTGCACCAGGTGACTTTGCGCACCCTTTGGAACCGGAGCGGGCTGGATGGTGACCTGGCCGCGGATCTGGGGGATGCCGGCCAGGCCGCGGCGTCTTGGGCCTCCGGGCAGCCGGCCGGCCGCGCCTGGCCGGAACAGATCGACTGGTCCCTGCAGTGGCGCCGGCTGGATCTGCGGCGGTTTGCCCCCTGGTTTCCGGAAGGCTGGCAGGGGCAGGGCCTGGTCAGCGGTCAGGGGCAGGGTCAATGGTATGGCGACGGTCGGTGGAGGCTTTCGGCGACCACCGATCTGACCGACGGCCGACTGGACTGGCAACGACCCGATGGCCGTCTGAGCCTGTCCTTTGAGAGGGCCGTCAGCCGGTGGGACTGGCGCGACGACCGCCTGACGGGGGATCTGGAGCTGACTCTGGCCGACCACGGCCGGTTGGAAGGCAACTGGCGGCTGCCCCTGCCGGCCCGCTGGCCTCTGGCACCCGTAGCTGACCCGCTCCAGGCTCGGTTGCGTGCCACCCTGCAGGAACGCGGGTTGCTGGCCAGCCTGTTTCCGGGGCTGATCCAGGAGACCGCCGGCCGCCTGCAGGCGCAGGTGGATGTGACCGGCACCTGGGAACAGCCGCGCTACGGCGGCCGGTTGCAGCTCGATCAGGCTTCGGCCTATCTGCCCGCCGCCGGGATTGAACTGCGCGACATCGCCCTTCAGGGGCGCCTGGTCGAGGACCGCCTGCTGCTGGATTCCTGGAGTGTGGTCTCCGGCGGCGGCCGGTTGCAGGGCAGCGGCTCCTGCCGTCTGGAGCAGTGGCGCCCGACGGTATTTCAGCTCAGCGCCGAGGGACAGAACTTCCAGGCGGTGCGCCTGCCGGAACTGCAATTGTCCGTCTCGCCGCAACTGACCCTCGACGGCGACCTGGAGACCCTGCGCGTGCGCGGTACGGTCAAGGTCCCCGAAATGCTCATCGCCGACCGCGTCCAACCCGTGGCGGTGCGGCCCAGCCCGGATGTGATTCTCGAAGGCGCTCCGGTGGACGCCGCCAAAAAGTCGCCCATCGCCCTTGATGCCCGCATCCGCCTGGAACTGGGCGATCGGGTGTTGGTCAAGGCGGCCGGCTTGGACGCCCGCCTGCAAGGCGCCGTGGACCTGTGGGCCACCGACCTGCAGCGGGTTACCGCCCAAGGCCGCATCTCCGTGGCCGAGGGCGCCTTCAGCGCCTATGGGGTAAGGCTGCAGATCGAGCGTGGTCATCTGCAGTTCAGCGGCGGGCCCGTCGAG
This sequence comes from Desulfuromonas sp. CSMB_57, assembly GCF_020194955.2. Classification (GTDB taxonomy): domain Bacteria; phylum Desulfobacterota; class Desulfuromonadia; order Desulfuromonadales; family Syntrophotaleaceae; genus JAFCIY02. The sequence goes on from NZ_JAFCIY020000038.1 coordinate 73,279, forward strand.
CAACCGAGCCTCGATCTGCTTGCCCTGCGCACCGTCGGTCAGGTCAAGTCCGGGGTACGGGTCACCGGCACGCCCCGCGATCCCTTTTTGCAGCTCTACTCCGAGCCCTCCATGTCGGACACCGACCAGCTGTCCTACATCGTCCTGGGACGGCCCCTGGTGCGCAGCAGCGGCGACACCGATCTGCTCATGGCCGCCGCCGGCGCCCTCCTCGCCCAGGGCGAATCGGTGGTGCTGCAGGATCGTCTCAAGAGTCAGTTGGGCCTGGACGTGCTCGGCATCGAAAGCGGCAACGGCGAACTGGAAGCGGCCATGGTCACCATCGGCAAATACCTCAGTCCCAACCTCTATGTCGGCTTCGGACAAGCCCTGTTCGGCGACAGCAGCGAGTTGCGCCTGCGCTACAGTTTCGGCAAACATTGGGAAGTGGAGTCCAAAACCGGCACCGAGAGCGGCATCGACCTGTATTACCGTATTGAGTTTCGTTAAAAAAATAATTTTTCTCTGACATGCCCGCCATGGTCTGCTAGAATAACAGGATTCCATGCAATGCGGTGGGCTTGAGCCATTTCGAAACGATATGGGCATTTCGCTGCATCCCAACGGGCACCACACTTCCCCTTTCAGCATATTTCGGATCGCCCGGTAGAGGGGTTGCCCTGGCCGTCCACCCCAGCCTGTCCGCATTCGGGTTCCCTCCCGGTGCGGTCGGGGCCTGGCGGGGTGTCTGCCGGGATGAGGAGCGGAGGATGGATTCCTGCACGTGGCCACACGCCATGGAGCCACAGAACAATCAACGTCAGGTCGGCGATGCAACTGCGGTCGACCACCATTTTGAAACCCTGTGCCAGGTGACGGGCGGGGTGTTCTATCAATATGGACCCGACAGCGATCGACTGAGCTGGTCCCCCCAGTGCCGGAACATGTTCGGTTGGACCGAAGCGGAAATGGGGCTCGACAGCGCCGGCTGGTGGCAGCGGCTGCATCCCCAGGATCGGCCGGCAGCGCCTGCCCTGCTGCAGGACTGGTTGTGGCGGGGCGGGCCGGACGAACGCCAATACCGGGTCCAGCACCGGCAAGGGCACTATGTGTGGGTGGCGGACCGCAGTCGTTCGGTTTTTCGCGCCGACGGCCCCACCGTCGTCCTCGGCTGCCTGCAGGACGTCACCCGGGATCGGCAACGCCGGCTGCAGCTCGGCCTCGCTCAGCGCGCCATCGACTCCTCCATCAACGGCATCGCCATGACCGACCTGGATGGCCGGCTGACCTACGTCAACGACGCCTTTGCCAAGCTGTTCGGCGTTTGCGGCACCGAGGAGCTGTCCGGCCGGGATGTGGCCTCCTTCTGGAAACATTCCAGACGGGCCATGGTGGTGCTGCGGGCCTTGCAGCAGCAGGGCGTTTGGTGCGGAGAAATGATCGCCCGCCGTCATGACGGACGTCCCCTCATCCTGCAGCTGTCGGCACATGTGGTCAAGGATGATCATGACCAGCCGGCCGGCTTCATGGCCTCCTTCATCGATATCAGCCAGCGGCGGCGGGCCGAACGCACCCTGCAGGAATCCGAAGAAAAATACCGATTGCTGTTCTCCTGCGGCTCCGAGGCCATCATCCTGTTCGACGCCCGCAACAGCCGCATCGTCGACGCCAATGCCGCGGCCCTGGCCCTGTACGGTTACAGCCACCAGGAATTCACCGGGCTGAGCATCGTGGATCTGGCCGAAGAGCCGGACCAGGCCCGGGTGCGCATGAGCCAGGTGGAGGAAGGACAGTTCACCCATTTTCCCCTGGTGGCGCATCGTAAAAAGGACGGCACCGTCTTCGAGGTCGAGGTTTCATTGGGCGATTTCCGCTGGCGGCGGCGCCGTTTCCGGGCCGGCTTCTTCCGCGATGTCAGCGAGCGCCGCCGCATCGAACGCCTCAAGGACGAGATGCTGTCCGCCGTCAGCCACGAGATGCGCACCCCGCTGACGGCCATCCTCGGGTATGCCGACTTCCTGCAGCGCAGTGTCCTGCCCGCGGATAAGCAGCAGGAATACCTGCAGGTCATCCAGCACCAGGGGGAACGCCTCAAGGATCTGGTCGACAACCATCTCAACCTGCAGCGCCTGCGGGCCGGGTTCGGTGTCGCCCACATCCAGCCGGTAGCCGTCCTGCCCCTGTTGCACGGCGTGCTCAACGTGTTTTCCCGTGCCGACGATCGCGGACGTTTTCACATCGACTGCCCCGCCCAACTGCCGCCTTTGTGCGGCGACGAGAACCAGTTGTATCGCGCCCTGCAGAATCTGCTCTCCAACGCCGTCAAATATTCCCCCGACGGCGGCGACATCGTCCTCGGTGCCTACGAAGAGAACGGCCGCGCCGTCCTCTATGTCCGCGACCAGGGCATCGGCATTCTGCCCCAGCACCAGGAAAAAATCTTCGATCGCTATTTCCGCGTGCGCGCCGAAGGCCATCCCATCAGCGGCACCGGGCTCGGCCTGACCCTGGTCAAGGAGATCATCAAGGCCCACAACGGCGAGATCTGGCTGGAGAGCACCCCCGGTTGCGGCAGCACCTTCTTCCTCACCCTCGATTTCTGGAACTGATTCACCCCTCCATCCGCCTCCTTCGCCCCGGCCGTACGGCCGGGGCGGCTGAATTTCCCCTCGCCTTCGGATTCTAATTTTACATTTGTTGAAAAAGCGTTCACGGTCTGGTAGTTATATATGTCATATTTCATTGAATTTGCTTCTAATTAAAATGACCCGGTGCGCCCCTTTGCGTTCCGAGCCGCGAAGGAAGGTGCCGCATGGCCGAGCATCTCAAATTCGAGCGCTTCTGCTGGTTTGACCGTCAGCTTCGCAACAACCGCTATCCCACCGCCTCCCATTTCGCCCGCCATTTCGCACTGAGCACCAAAACCGTCCAGCGCACTAAGCGCGGGAAATTTTTTTAAATTGGGACGCCGGATGTCGTGGATGGGGCTGGAGGGTGGCATTTATTGAGACTGCATGGAGGAGGGCATGAGGTACAACCCCGATGTTCACCACCGCCGTTCGATCCGCCTGAAGGGATACGATTACGCTACGGCGGGGGCGTATTTCGTTACCGTGTGCATTCAGGGACGGGAATGTCTTTTGGGTAAGATATCCGGCGGAAAGATGGTTTTGAATGATGCAGGGGCCATGGTCGATGAATTTTGGCAGAAATTAACAGAAAAATTTCCTAATTCCCGATTGGATCAATATTCCATCATGCCCAACCATTTTCACGGGATCATATGGATCGGTGGGGCGCCCCCGTGTGTGCACCCTGCCGAAGACGGAAAAGACCCCGTAGGGGCGGACCCGCGTGTCCGCCCGGATGTCGGTTTTATTTCATATGATAAAGCCGGTGATGCGGGTCAGGGCGGACACATGGGCATGGGGCAGGGCGGACACATGGGTCCGCCCCTACGGGGTATTGTGCAATGGTTCAAAACCATGACCACCAACGCCTATATTCGTGCCGTTAAAAACCACGCCTGGCCACCATTCGCCGGACGACTGTGGCAGCGCAATTACTACGAACGCGTCATCCGCAACGACGATGAATTGGACCGTGCCCGCAGATATATTGAAAACAATCCGGCCCGATCGCAGACGGACCGGGAAAGCCCGGCCAATCATTCGTAGGGGCGGACCCACGTGTCCGCCCTGGTTTGTGTCCGCCCTGGTTTGGACCTAACCAATTTTTAGGCCTGTGTGACGTATTCTGTCGCAAGGGGTGGGTAGAATTGTGGCGGAGGTTGAAACGGAAGGCGGACCATTTTGCATGTAGTTGGTGTTCTTGGCAGTTGGTTCGGGGGCATACAGTGTGCCCGAGCTAAGATAAAATGCCGGAGCATTAATCTTATTTGCTTACGGCTGCTTTGGTGGTGATGTCGAACCATGTGTACGGCATTATCGCTATTGCGAAAGCTTGGTCAAGCGACGGGATAAGGACGGTTCTCAGACGCATATTTAGTAAAACAGGAAACCCCCCGGCTTTGCCGGGGGACCTCCAAAGTTTGACAGTTCCGGGAGTAAATGAAAGCCTCCCCTCTGTGAACCGCTCAAAGTTCTCAGAGAAGGAGGCTTTCGATGAACCAAACCCAAAGCCTAAGTCATTCGGTTTGGGACTGCAAGTACCATGTTGTATGGATACCCAAATATCGCCGGAAGGTTCTGTATGGTCGGATTCGGCAGAACCTTGGGGAGGTCATACGAGAATTGGCTCGGCAACGCGCGAGCCAAATATTGGCAGGCCATTTGTGCTCTGATCATGTCCATGTGTATATCTCGGTCCCGCCGAAATATGCGGTTGCTCAGGTCGTAGGGTACATAAAGGGCAAGAGCGCAATACATATTGCCAGGACATTTGCAGGCCGTGCACGGAACTTCACCGGAGAAAACTTCTGGGCATGGGGATATTTCGTCTCAACCGTAGGGCGAGACGAAGAGATAATCCACAATTATATTCGGCACCTGGAACACGAAGACCGCCGTTTGGATCAATTGAAACTGCTCAGCTAGCCGCCTTCAGGCGGCCCATGGTTTGAGCTTACCGCTTTGAGCGGTTCACCTATAAAGTCCCCGGTTTGACCGGGGGATACTTACAGGATTTATACATGCCTTGTTGACGATATTGGCGACGGCGGAATTGGTTTATACAGCTGAAAGAGTCTCTTATGTCAAAATACTATGCTCACTCAACCGGATCGAAACACAAAGAGGATTGGCAATCTCTTGAAGAGCACCTTCGAAATGTTGCCGACCGGGCTCGAAGTTTTTCATCGGTTTTTGGCGCAGAAAAGTGGGGAGAATTGTCCGGTTTTTTGCATGATGCCGGCAAGGCCTCGGCGGCTTTCCAGCGCAGGTTGGAGGGGCAGCAGGTTAAGGTTGATCATTCAACCTTTGGCGCACGCCTGGCCAGCGAAAAATGCGGACTTCTCTGGCCGATCCTGGCCTATGCCCTTGCCGGGCACCATGGGGGCATGCCGGATGGCGGCGCACAGGAAGGGCAACTGCATTTCCGTCTGAAGCATGGCAAGGTGCCGGAGGATGTCGAGCTACTCTCGGAAATACCGCCTCTTCATGAATTGCCGCCGCCATTCAGACCCGCCAAAGACCGGGGCGGCTTCAGCCTGTCGTTTTTCTCCCGCATGCTTTTCTCCTGTCTGGTCGATGCTGATTTTCTGGATACCGAGGCCTTTTGCGATCCTGACAAAGCCCGGCTTCGGCCGGTAGTCGCAGCCAACCGGTTGTTTCTTGATCTTAAGCAACGGCTCGACAAACATCTTGCTGAAAAGGCCCTCACAGCCGCTCCCACTCCCGTCAACAAATGGCGTCAGACCGTTTTGACCCAATGTCGGGAAAAAGCCAAACTAGCCCCGGGATTTTTCTCCCTCACTGTTCCTACCGGCGGTGGCAAAACCTGTTCCTCCCTGGCTTTTGCTCTCGAACACCTTGTTCAAAACAAGGAAGATTTCGGCTTGCGCCGAATCGTCTACGCGATCCCGTTCACCTCTATCATCGAACAGAATGCCAAAGTGTTCCAGGACGTCCTCGGACGCGAGCACGTTCTGGAGCATCATTGTAACTACAAGGAAAGCGACGTTCCGGAAGATCATACCTACAACCGCATGCGGGGTCTATCGGCTGAGAACTGGGATGCGCCCGTAGTTGTCACCACCAATGTTCAGTTTTTCGAATCTTTTTTCAGCAACAAACCTTCCCGGTGCCGAAAATTACACAATGTTGCCAAAAGTGTTATTGTTCTTGACGAGGCCCAGGCGATTCCCACCGAGTATCTTGAGCCATGTCTTGCGGCTCTGAGTGAACTGGTGGAGCATTACGGCTGTACGGTCTTACTCTGCACGGCCACTCAACCTGCGCTGGATGACAAAAGCAGCTTGCGCATGGCTCTGCCGAGCGTAACCGAGATTGTCGATGACCCCACCCGGCTTTACCAGGAGCTTTCGCGGACGGAGGTCGAGTTCATCGGCAAGCTTTCGAATGAAGCTCTGGCAGAGCGCCTGGGGGCGGAAAATCGGGTGCTTTGTATCCTTCCCACCAAACCTCAAACCAGGGCCGTGTTTGAACTGCTTCGCGGCATGGAGGGTATTTTTCATCTGTCGACCAACATGTATCCGGAGCACCGCAGGCAGGTACTGGGCGAGATTCGCAACCGGCTGAAAGAGGGGAAGCCCTGTCGGGTCATCTCGACCTCTCTAGTGGAGGCCGGGGTCGATCTTGACTTTCCCGTTGTCTATCGAGCCATGGCCGGCCTGGATTCCATTGCCCAGGCGGCCGGCCGATGCAACCGCGAGGGAAAGATGGAGGGTAAGGGAAAAGTCTTCGTTTTCGAAACCGAACAACTCCCGTCCATGCCCTGGCTCAAGCGCTGTATGTCGCGTGCCGCCGAAACGCTGAGAACATTGCCGGAAGCCGATCCTCTGGGACTCGAGGCCATGCGCAGGTATTTCGAGCTGCTTTATGATGTTCAGGAATTGGACAAGAAACAGATCATGGCGCGCTTGAACGTTTTGACCAGGGACCTCTATTTCCCCTTCGCGGAGGTCGCCGGGGATTTCCGCTTCATCGAAGATGAAAGTATCGGGATCATCATTCCGGAGGGGCCCGAGGCGGAAAAACTCGTCCAGGAATTACGGTTTACGGAATTCCCCCGGGCAACTATCCGGAAGCTGCAGCAATTTAGTGTCTCGGTAAGAACCAGGGAGTTTGCCGCCCTTGATGCCGCCGGAGCCCTGGAGATGGTTCGCGGGGAATTTCCGGTTCTGGGTAATTTGGCTGCCTACCGGAAGGATGTCGGTCTGTGTGTTTCGGAGGGGGAGGTTTGGGATCCCGAAAATTTGATTTTTTAATCTTGCTTGTGCTAACTTTCTTCTATGAATATTTTTGATTGACTTAACCTTCTTTCTGTTTTAGGGTTAATGAATCAGAAAGGAGGGTGCTATGCGCATTCGAGCTCGAGTTAAATTTTTCGGCAGAGAGTTTCTGAGTTTTGAAATTGTGCTGGAGCCCCCATAGGTGGCCTGATTTTTGTCACCCCAATACGGGGTGTGGGTTGAAACATAGAGGAAAGGAAGCAAAAGAAAAGTAGGGTAAAATTCGGGCCGCCTTCCTGGCGGCCCGCGACTCTCATTTCTAGGAGGAGCCTATGGCGTATGGCATCAAGCTGCGGGTCTGGGGGGATTATGCCTGTTTTACCCGCCCCGAAATGAAGGTTGAGCGCGTCTCCTACGACGTGATGACCCCGTCGGCGGCACGGGGGATTCTGGAGGCCATCCACTGGAAGCCCGCCATCCGCTGGGTGATCGACAAGATCCACGTTCTGCGCCCCATCAAATTCGACAACGTTCGTCGCAACGAAGTCAGTTCCAAGATCCCCAAACCGAATCCCACCACCGCCATGCGGGACAAAAAGCCTCTCTACTTTCTGGTTGATGATGGGGGTAACCGCCAACAGCGGGCCTCAACCCTGCTGCGCGATGTCGAGTATGTGATCGAGGCCCATTTTGAAATGACCGACAAAGCCGGCGCGGAGGACAACGAGGGGAAGCATCTCGACATCTTCCGGAGGCGAGCCGGAAAAGGGCAGTTCTTTCATCAGCCCTCCCTGGGATGCCGGGAATTTCCGGCGTCCTTCGAGCTGATCGAGGACGATGTGCCGTCATCCTGTTATGCCGGACAATCCAGAGATCTGGGCTACATGCTGCTCGATATCGACTTCGGCAACGGCATGACCCCGCTCTTTTTCCGGGCCACCATGGAGAACGGCATCATTTCCCCGCCGTCGCCCCTATCCATGGAGGTTTGCTCATGATCCTGCACGCTCTCAACGGCTACTACGAACGGATGCTAGATACCCCCGATTCGGGAATGCCTTCTTTCGGTACCAGTATCGAAAACATCTCTTTTGCCCTGGTGCTTGCCGAAGACGGCACCTTGCGAGGGGTTGAGGATCTGCGGGAGCCGGATGGCAAAAAATTGCGGCCTCGAAGAATGCTGGTTCCGGCAGCAGAAAAGAAAGCGAGCGGCATCAAGGCCAATTTCCTCTGGGATGCGACAAGTTATGTGCTAGGTCTGGACGATAAGGGCAAACAGGAGAGAACCGACCGGTGCCATGCGACATTTATCGAGTTGGTGAAAACGTATTGCGATGGCTCCGATCCCGGGCTCAAAGCCGTAATCGCCTTTTTGGATGGGGGCTGGGGAAAGGACCTGGCCTTGCGTGAGGATTGGCCCGAGATCTGTGGCAACAACCTGGTCTTTCGACTTGATGGCGTTCCGGGCTTTATCCATGAGCGCCCTGCTGCCCGAAAGGCCCTGGAGACCTGTCTTGCCGTCCGAGGAGAAGAGGAATTGGGGCAATGTCTGGTCTCCGGGCTTGATCACCAACCTATCGCCCGCCTCCATCCTTCAATCAAGGGGGTGAGAAATGCCCAATCTTCAGGAGCATCCATCGTCTCCTTCAACCTTTCCGCCTTCGGGTCCTACGGCAAGGAACAGTCTTTTAACGCCCCGGTTAGCCAGAAATCCGCGTTCGCTTATACCACTGCTCTCAATGCCTTACTTTCCAGGAACAGTCGCCAGAATATCACCATCGGCGATGCGACTTACGTTTTCTGGGCCGCCTGCAACAATCCGGTGGAGACCATTTTTGCCGATTTGTTCGATCCGCCTGCCGAAGATGCGGAAAAAGCTGCTGCCTTACAGGACGACCAGCAGACAACTGGCCAGATCCGCGATTTGCTTAAGGCGATCCGGGACGGCAAAAAAGCTACCGATTTCCTTCCCGGCCTTGATGAAGAAGTACAGTTTTTCATCTTGGGCCTGGCGCCCAATGCCGCTCGACTGTCGATCCGTTTTTGGGAGGCCAGCAGCCTGGGAACGCTGCTGGAGCGCGTTGGAAAGCACTACGAGCAAATGAACATCGTTCGGCAGTTCGACAGCGAGCCGGAATTCCCGCCCTTGTGGAGACTGCTTTGTCAAACCGCCAGTCTCGGCAAGCCGGAAAATATCTCACCCGTTCTGGCCGGCGGCATGGCTCGCGCCGTCCTGACCGGCTCCCTCTATCCCCAGAATCTGTTGCCCGTTGTGCTGGAACGCATTCGTGCCGAGCATAACGTCACCTATTTTCGCGCCGCGCTGCTTAAAGCCTATCTGCGACGCAATAGACGTATGGAGGTTTCCGTGTCTCTCGATCTCAATCGGACCGACCGGCCCTATCTGCTGGGACGGCTTTTCGCCGTGCTGGAAAAAGCCCAGGAAGAAGCGATTCCCGGTGCAAGCGCCACCATCAAAGACCGCTATCTGGCATCCGCGGCGGCCACACCGGGTCAAGTATTCCACATGCTGCTGAAAAACTCGGCCAATCACATTGCCAAACTGAAAAAAGACCCGGAAAAGAAGGGGCGGGCGTTTCATTACGACGTCATGACCCAGGAGATCATTTCCGGATTCTCCGATTATCCCAAAACCATGAAGGCCGAGGAACAGGGGCTCTTCATGATCGGTTACTACCACCAACGCAAAGATTTCTATACCAAGAAAAATCAGGAGGGATGACCATGACCGCAATTGCCAATCGCTATGAATTCGCTCTGTTGTTCGATGTCCAGAACGGCAACCCCAACGGCGATCCGGATGCCGGCAACATGCCGCGTTTCGATCCCGAGACCGGTCATGGGCTGGTGACGGACGTCTGTCTGAAACGCAAGATCCGCAACCATGTGGCACTGGCGAAAGAGGGTGCTGTGGGCTTCAAGATATATATCCAGGAAAAGGCGGTTCTTAACCAGACTCATGAGTTCGCTTATAAAGAGCTTAATTTAATCCCTGAAACCAAGAAGTTGCCGAAGAAGATCGAGGACGCCCAGAAGGTTACCGGCTGGATGTGTGCGAACTTTTTCGATATCCGCAGCTTTGGTGCGGTCATGACTACCGAGGTCAATTGCGGTCAGGTGCGCGGCCCGGTGCAGATGGCTTTCGCCAAGAGCGTCGAGCCGATCGTATCGCAGGAGGTCAGCATCACCCGCATGGCAGTGACCAACGAAAAAGATCTCGAGAAAGAGCGGACCATGGGGCGCAAGCATATCGTCCCTTACGGTCTTTATGTTGCTCAGGGATTTGTCTCCGCGCCGCTGGCGGAGAAGACCGGTTTCAGTGAAGAGGATCTGGAGTTGCTCTGGAATGCGCTGATCAACATGTTCGAGCATGACCGCTCTGCCGCCCGGGGGATGATGAGCAGCCAGAAGCTGTATGTCTTCAAACATAAGGACAAGCTCGGCAACGCCCCCGCCCACAAGCTCTTCGACCTGATCGACATCCAGCGCAAGGCAGATTCCGAAGGTCCGGCACGTTCTTTCAAGGACTACACGGTGACGGTAGGCAACCCTCCTGCTGGGGTCGAAATCATCGAAATGTTGTAGAAGACCAGCCTCCATGGCGTCACGCCGACTCGTTTCGGCTGGTGACGCCATGGAGGGTCCGAAGAGCCGCAACAAGTCGGAGAGAAATGGGATGAACAGCGCCAACGAAAAGAAGCTGGCAAAGCGTGCGACGGAGTTGGGCAACAGCGCCGATCCAAAGGCATTTCCTGAGTTGGCGCAGTTGGTCGTTTCGAAATCGCCTCAGGTCCGGAGGCTTGCGGCTTCGGCCATCGGCAAACTGGCCGGCATTGTCCCTGCCACTGCCGCCGTCGATGCACTTCATTCTCTCCTGCGGGATGAACATCCGCAGGTGCGGCAATATTCAGCCAAGGCGCTGGGGGCCTTTGGTGTCGCTGCGAAAGCGGCTCTGCCGGATCTTCGTGATCTGTACAGCAATCCGGTGGAGCGCGACTATGTGAAGCGGAGTGTTCTGGCGGCGGGCAAGCTGATCCGTGCGGCGGTCGATATCGCCGAGAGGCAGGTGATCCACTACTGCCAGCGCTGCGGGGTGAAGCTCGAGCCGGACGAATACGTCCGCAGTCAAAAAGCCTTTCAGCGCTCTTTCTGCAACTACTGTTTCGATGAGGTGTTTCTGGAGCGGCGCAACTTCGAAACCAAGGTCCAATTGCAGAAAAACATCCGGGCTAAAGACGGCACCTGGGTGCAATCTGATGGCGAGCGCATAATCTGCGAAATCCTGGCTGCGGAAAAGATCCATTACCGCTATGACGAACGCTTCCGCATTCTTGACGGCTACGCCATCCGGCCGGATTTTTACCTGCCGGAATTTGACGTTTATATCGAATATTGGGGCATGGACACCGCCGATTACAAGATCGGCATGCTCAAAAAGCAACAACTCTACCAGCAGCAGGGCAAGCGGCTCATCTCCCTCTACCCTGATGATAAGCCGCTGATGAGCGAGGTTCTGCTGGATAAGCTGGCAAAATTCACGTGAGCCGATCGGAAGGATGGTTCGATGTACGCTGAGTCCGAATACATCATGCTCTCGGCCCTGCAGCACTACCTGTTCTGCCCGCGTCAGTGCGCCCTGATCCACCTCGAGCAGGTCTGGGCAGAAAATCGGTTCACGGCCGAAGGACGGGTGCTACATGAACGAACGGACAGCGGGCTTTCGCAAAAACAGGGGAAGATTAGCACCGTGCGGGCCCTGCCGATACGGTCCGGGCGGCTCGGTTTGAGCGGACAGGCCGACGTGGTGGAATTTCATGAAGACGGCGGAGTTTTCCCAGTGGAATACAAGCGCGGCAGGCCCAAAAAGGACCGTTGCGATGCGGTACAGCTCTGTGCCCAGGCGCTCTGCTTGGAAGAGATGCTGAAGGTAGAAATTCCGGAGGGAGCGCTGTTTTACGGACAGAGCCGGCGCCGTCATCCTGTTGTTTTCGATGACGAACTCAGGCGGTTGACGAATAAGACCGTTGCCCAAGTGCACGATTTGCTGGACCGCCGGGCAACGCCAATGGCTGTCTATTCCAAAAAATGCGACCAATGCTCGCTGTATTCTGCCTGCCTGCCGAAAAGCTGCACCGCCGGTCGGTCGGTCAGAAAATACCTGGCGGGAATGCTGAGGGGGAGCGATGAGAAAGATGCTCAACACGCTTTACGTGACGACTCAGGGAGCCTATTTGAACAAGGAGGGTGAAACGGTCGTCGTCAACATTGAGCGGGAAACCCGACTTCGTCTGCCGATCCACACCCTCGGCTCTATCGTCTGTTTCGGCCAGGTGACCTGCAGCCCCTTTCTGCTGGGGCACTGCGCAGAGAACAACGTGTCGGTCAGCTTTATGACCGGCTACGGGAAGTTTCTGGCCAGGGTGCAGGGGCCGGTGGCCGGCAATGTTCTGCTTCGCCGGGAGCAATACCGTCAGGCGGACGATCTGAAAGCCTCGGCGCGGTTGGCGCGGATGTTCGTGCTAGGCAAGGTAGCCAACTGTCGCACGGTACTGGGCCGGGCCATGCGGGATCATGCCGGAAAAATCGATTCTTCCGGCATGGAAGGCATTGTCAGGCAGTTTTCCAGGATCGCCCGGAAACTGCTTCGTGAGGAGGATTTGGACAATATCCGCGGTATCGAGGGAAGGGCGGCCAACGATTATTTTGCCCTCTTCAATGATCTGATTGTGTCGCAGAAAGAGGATTTCATCTTTGCCGGCCGCAACCGTCGACCGCCGCTTGACAAAGTGAACTGCCTGCTTTCCTTCCTCTATTCGCTGCTCTACCACGATGCGCGCTCCGCCCTCGAAACGGTGGGTCTCGATCCTGCCGTTGGCTTTCTGCACAGGGATCGCCCGGGCCGCCTGGGTCTGGCCCTGGATCTGATGGAGGAATTCCGTCCCGTGCTGGGGGATCGTCTGGCGTTGTCCCTGATCAATCTCGGGCAGGCCCGGAAGAAAGGATTCACGGTCACTGAGTCGGGAGCGGTGATCATGGATGACGACACACGGAAGACATTGCTCACGGAATATCAGAAACGGAAGCAGATCGAGATCGAGCATCCGTTTCTCAAAGAAAAGATGCCTCTCGGCATGCTGATGTTCGCCCAGGCGCAATTGCTCAGCCGGTATTTGCGCGGCGATCTGGATGAATATCCTCCATTTATCTGGAGGTGAAGAGATGATGGTTCTGGTAAGTTACGATGTGGCGACATCCGACCCGGCCGGCCCCAAGCGCCTGCGCAGGGTCGCAAAAATCTGCACCAACCATGGCCAACGTGTGCAGTTTTCCGTCTTCGAGTGCATTGTCGATCCGGCGCAGTGGGTTGCAATGCGGCAGCAGTTGATAAAGGCCATTGATGAGACGCAGGACAGCCTGCGGTTTTATTTTCTCGGTGCCAATTGGCGGAAGAGGGTTGAGCACGTCGGCGCAAAAGAAACCATTGACCAAGAGGGGCCGCTGATACTTTAGCGAACCCCAAGCGGTTCAGGAAAAACGGGCAGGTTCGCGGGCTTTTCAAGTGATTGTTCTTATACGATAAAAAAGGTTTGGATGTTGCGTAGGGAGCAATTGGCTATCATTCTTTTCTCGGGTTCGCGGAGTAAGAGGAAATATTCTTTTTGAAGTAATGGTTTACAGTAGTGCTGTCGCCCCCCGCGCGGGGGCGTGGATTGAAACGAGAAACCTGGGGCGAGTTGAAATGGGACACCGAGTCGCCCCCCGCGCGGGGGCGTGGATTGAAACACCGAAACCCTCGAAAACGGCCTCATCGCCCACGGTCGCCCCCCGCGCGGGGGCGTGGATTGAAACGCTTACTTTTTCGACGAGGACTGTCCCAATAGAGCACGTCGCCCCCCGCGCGGGGGCGTGGATTGAAACCTCATCAACGGCGAATGGCAGCCAATCAAGACAGCGTCGCCCCCCGCGCGGGGGCGTGGATTGAAACAATGCTGGTCGGGTTCGCGAAGGAACTGCACGAGTCGCCCCCCGCGCGGGGGCGTGGATTGAAACAAGGGTATGGCATTTCGGTGGTACACCGCTATTGGGTCGCCCCCCGCGCGGGGGCGTGGATTGAAACTCGAAGAACTGGCGCGGCTCACCCCGCCGCAGACCGTCGCCCCCCGCGCGGGGGCGTGGATTGAAACGTCGAGGTGGCACTGCCCGGCGAACAGCAACAGGTCGCCCCCCGCGCGGGGGCGTGGATTGAAACAGCTGGGGAGCCAGTATCGTCGGCAAGACCGTCGAAGTCGCCCCCCGCGCGGGGGCGTGGATTGAAACCCTCCGCTGTGTGTGCCTGCGCACGGTGCGCGTTGGGTCGCCCCCCGCGCGGGGGCGTGGATTGAAACAACGGACTCAACATCTCCCAACTCGGCGGCACCGTCGCCCCCCGCGCGGGGGCGTGGATTGAAACTCATTTTTCCAGGCCCTGGACCTGACGTCGAGCAGTCGCCCCCCGCGCGGGGGCGTGGATTGAAACGCCGCGAGCTGGAGGCCATGGGCTACGAACTGCGGGTCGCCCCCCGCGCGGGGGCGTGGATTGAAACAGGTCCCGCACCCATCCATCCTCGGTAATCAGGTGTCGCCCCCCGCGCGGGGGCGTGGATTGAAACACCATCCGCTTCGGTGGCGGCGGGTCGGAGATTTCGTCGCCCCCCGCGCGGGGGCGTGGATTGAAACTCAGTTGGAGGTGATTGTCGCCGATATGGATTTGGGTCGCCCCCCGCGCGGGGGCGTGGATTGAAACATTGTCAGCCCCGTTACAGTGCAGGCTGATAAAGCGTCGCCCCCCGCGCGGGGGCGTGGATTGAAACGCCGGGCCATTGTCGGGCCGTCGCGGAGTTGGAGTCGCCCCCCGCGCGGGGGCGTGGATTGAAACCCATCGACATCACGGCAGCGGTGCGTGCGGTGGGTCGCCCCCCGCGCGGGGGCGTGGATTGAAACCTGGGAATGGCCGGGCATGGGCGCGGAAGCGCCGGTCGCCCCCCGCGCGGGGGCGTGGATTGAAACTCGTTTCTGCCACCGAAGATAACAACTGGGCCAAGTCGCCCCCCGCGCGGGGGCGTGGATTGAAACCCATGCGCCCCGATACGGTCATCCGCTGGCTCGCGTCGCCCCCCGCGCGGGGGCGTGGATTGAAACTACACCGCCGATTTGCGGGTGCTCGACTGCCTGCGTCGCCCCCCGCGCGGGGGCGTGGATTGAAACACCGTGGCCTTGGGCAAAGCCTACAGCATGGGCTTCAGTCGCCCCCCGCGCGGGGGCGTGGATTGAAACCTCCCACAATTAAACCCGTTGTTGTTGAATCTAGTCGCCCCCCGCGCGGGGGCGTGGATTGAAACATCATTCCCTCCCTTAGTCATCGGCACCATTGCCTGTCGCCCCCCGCGCGGGGGCGTGGATTGAAACGTCTCGGATTACTTTTACATGCTTTTTCATCATGTCGCCCCCCGCGCGGGGGCGTGGATTGAAACTAGGCTATTTGATCATGTGAGACATAGAGCGGTTAGTCGCCCCCCGCGCGGGGGCGTGGATTGAAACTAGGCTATTTGATCATGTGAGACATAGAGCGGTTGTCGCCCCCCGCGCGGGGGCGTGGATTGAAACATCTACATCAGGCAATTGAGAATAAACCCGAATAGCGTCGCCCCCCGCGCGGGGGCGTGGATTGAAACTTTTGTTCGCGTGTTGTTCGGCCAAAAATTCGATGTCGCCCCCCGCGCGGGGGCGTGGATTGAAACCCGGCTATGTAAGCCCGCTCAACAGAGCGCAGCGCGTCGCCCCCCGCGCGGGGGCGTGGATTGAAACCGAATCTCAGCCCACGGCCCAGGCGATTCATAACCGTCGCCCCCCGCGCGGGGGCGTGGATTGAAACGAAACAAGGCGATTATCCACTTCAATCTGTTGGAGTCGCCCCCCGCGCGGGGGCGTGGATTGAAACATCGCATGGCTGGAACGTCATCACAAATTGCTCAAGTCGCCCCCCGCGCGGGGGCGTGGATTGAAACAGGAAAGGAAAATCAAAATGAAAAATCAGATTACTGTCGCCCCCCGCGCGGGGGCGTGGATTGAAACACTGCGTTCGGCGGTAAAACGGATGTTGCCGGCGGTCGCCCCCCGCGCGGGGGCGTGGATTGAAACCCAGGGCCTCGACAAAATCACCGGTGCGCTCTAGTCGCCCCCCGCGCGGGGGCGTGGATTGAAACTGCAGCAGATGCGCGAGGCTGTCGGCCGGCCCCTGTGTCGCCCCCCGCGCGGGGGCGTGGATTGAAACGTACACGTTTCCACTGGTGCATATATCACCAAGCGTCGCCCCCCGCGCGGGGGCGTGGATTGAAACCCCTACGGCTACCTGACGCCCCTGGAAACGGAGTCGCCCCCCGCGCGGGGGCGTGGATTGAAACTCCATTGGCTGTCTCAGCTGGACCCTGAGACCATAAGTCGCCCCCCGCGCGGGGGCGTGGATTGAAACACAGTTTCACCCAGAGCTGGAGGCCATGGGGTACGTCGCCCCCCGCGCGGGGGCGTGGATTGAAACTCGGCGCCTCGTTGGTCGTGGTCCCGTGCCCGGGTCGCCCCCCGCGCGGGGGCGTGGATTGAAACCGACAGCCATGCTGACCGTGCCCTCCTATGTTCCGTCGCCCCCCGCGCGGGGGCGTGGATTGAAACGCGTCGGTAAACTCGATGATGCCCCGGCGCGTGGTGTCGCCCCCCGCGCGGGGGCGTGGATTGAAACTCTGTTGGCACGGAGGGCAGCGGCGCGGACATCGTCGCCCCCCGCGCGGGGGCGTGGATTGAAACACATAGTCGGGGACACCTGCGGGGAACTCCCTGTGTCGCCCCCCGCGCGGGGGCGTGGATTGAAACCCGCACTTGCCGGCCGTCATCCCTGCGGCCCCCTCGTCGCCCCCCGCGCGGGGGCGTGGATTGAAACGGGCAATGGGTGGCCGCCGCCGGCAACGAGAACGTCGCCCCCCGCGCGGGGGCGTGGATTGAAACTGTCGCGCCAGACGTTGTCCCAGGTTTTCTGGGGTCGCCCCCCGCGCGGGGGCGTGGATTGAAACAAGAGTCATTGCGGGTTTATTGGCAACAACAACGGTCGCCCCCCGCGCGGGGGCGTGGATTGAAACATTAAGGCGCGCATGGTCGGCCCGGAGGACGTCGTCGCCCCCCGCGCGGGGGCGTGGATTGAAACCGATAAAATCCACCGCCCAGATTCTGGATGAAGGTCGCCCCCCGCGCGGGGGCGTGGATTGAAACCGTACTAAACATCAAGTCGGTGGACGACCGCGACGTCGCCCCCCGCGCGGGGGCGTGGATTGAAACGGCACCGGCAACATCCCTTCCCTGCGCCGGGTGCCGTCGCCCCCCGCGCGGGGGCGTGGATTGAAACTAGGAGCGTTGCACTAGGAAAAGCCTGTCCGACGTCGCCCCCCGCGCGGGGGCGTGGATTGAAACTTTGCCGATGGTGTTATTACTTATTTGCTGTTTTGTCGCCCCCCGCGCGGGGGCGTGGATTGAAACCCGACGCAATGCCCCTCGGCGACAGCTTCGGCGGTCGCCCCCCGCGCGGGGGCGTGGATTGAAACGATCCCGATCGGCGGTGGCACTATTTTGACGCGTGTCGCCCCCCGCGCGGGGGCGTGGATTGAAACACCACGATCATCCTGGCGTTGGCCCTGGTACCGGGTCGCCCCCCGCGCGGGGGCGTGGATTGAAACATGTCAGCTCCCGTGATAGCGCAGCACGTCGAGGGGTCGCCCCCCGCGCGGGGGCGTGGATTGAAACAGCGACCTGGCGGCGCGCATCGTGCGCCAGTTCACGTCGCCCCCCGCGCGGGGGCGTGGATTGAAACGCATCGACTATCGCGGCTGGGGCACCGGCTGGGCCGTCGCCCCCCGCGCGGGGGCGTGGATTGAAACCCCAATCGTCGCTGCGGGGTACAAAGTGCACCGGGTCGCCCCCCGCGCGGGGGCGTGGATTGAAACGTGCATCTGGATGTCTCCGAAACCCTGCCGCAGCGTCGCCCCCCGCGCGGGGGCGTGGATTGAAACTCCTATCCGGTCGTGTTCAACATCGTCACGCAGCAGGTCGCCCCCCGCGCGGGGGCGTGGATTGAAACACTGTATTTCGCGGCGGGGAAAATCGGGGATATTATCGTCGCCCCCCGCGCGGGGGCGTGGATTGAAACAAGTTCGAAGCTGAAAAATTCGGGGTCGATGTCGGGTCGCCCCCCGCGCGGGGGCGTGGATTGAAACTCCCACCAGGAGCGCGGCGCCAGGGCCAGCAGGGTCGCCCCCCGCGCGGGGGCGTGGATTGAAACAAAGCGAGGTGAGGGAATGAGCGTAAGTATTTTGGTCGCCCCCCGCGCGGGGGCGTGGATTGAAACCCGGCAGAGGCGGCGCAGATGCGAAAGGGGGAGAAGTCGCCCCCCGCGCGGGGGCGTGGATTGAAACTCCAAGCTCGTGAAGCGCTTGGCGGTGACCTTTGTCGCCCCCCGCGCGGGGGCGTGGATTGAAACACCACCGTGGCCACCGATTTCTGCCAGCATTGCGGTCGCCCCCCGCGCGGGGGCGTGGATTGAAACCATGAGCGCCCTGCATCGCTACAGCCCGCAGGATGTCGCCCCCCGCGCGGGGGCGTGGATTGAAACACAGCAGGAGAGGACTCGCACGAACAACCATACGTCGCCCCCCGCGCGGGGGCGTGGATTGAAACTTGGCGCGATCGGCGGCGGCGCCGTAGTGGTAAGTCGCCCCCCGCGCGGGGGCGTGGATTGAAACGTCGAGGCCGACCGGGTGTGCAACCCCGACGGCGTCGCCCCCCGCGCGGGGGCGTGGATTGAAACGTCAAAAACGCCACCGGCAACCCAACCATCAGCAGTCGCCCCCCGCGCGGGGGCGTGGATTGAAACATATTATCGGACAAGACGACATTATCGACCAGCCGTCGCCCCCCGCGCGGGGGCGTGGATTGAAACACCCAGTAACCGTTGAGGGCTGGACCTCTGGGCCGTCGCCCCCCGCGCGGGGGCGTGGATTGAAACACCGCCAGCTATAGCGCTTCTCGCGCCGCCCTGCGTCGCCCCCCGCGCGGGGGCGTGGATTGAAACGCTAGACTCAATTGCAGCCCAGAACGCCTCAAGGTCGCCCCCCGCGCGGGGGCGTGGATTGAAACAATATCCGATTAGATTACTGATTGTAATATGCCGTCGCCCCCCGCGCGGGGGCGTGGATTGAAACCTCTCCCACAATCAAGCCCGCCGAATCAAAACCCGTCGCCCCCCGCGCGGGGGCGTGGATTGAAACATGCCAGCCGATCAGGATTGCCAAAACACAATGTCGCCCCCCGCGCGGGGGCGTGGATTGAAACATATAAAGCATAAGCCTTTCATTTTCAGACATGGTCGCCCCCCGCGCGGGGGCGTGGATTGAAACGATGAATTCCGATCCTTTGTCAGAATCAAAATCGTCGCCCCCCGCGCGGGGGCGTGGATTGAAACAATAAACTCTGATCCTTTGTCAGAATCAAAATCAGTCGCCCCCCGCGCGGGGGCGTGGATTGAAACGATTGATTGCAATTTGGACGCCAGATGGATCTGGTCGCCCCCCGCGCGGGGGCGTGGATTGAAACCGATACCAGTCGTTTTGGTATCGGAAAACCAAAAGGTCGCCCCCCGCGCGGGGGCGTGGATTGAAACATCTATACTCCTATTGAGAGTAACCTGAATACTGAGTCGCCCCCCGCGCGGGGGCGTGGATTGAAACCTTGATTGACTGATTGAATTGATTGAATTGATTGGTCGCCCCCCGCGCGGGGGCGTGGATTGAAACTCCATTTGTGCCGCTGATTTTCCCATATCGTTGCGTCGCCCCCCGCGCGGGGGCGTGGATTGAAACACGGCAACGGCCCCAAAAAGCCTTGAGATCAGCGTGTCGCCCCCCGCGCGGGGGCGTGGATTGAAACGCAAAGCCGAAAAACCCGCTATTAAATCATCGGAGTCGCCCCCCGCGCGGGGGCGTGGATTGAAACATGTTGGCACCTCCAAACTCTATTATAGCACTTTAGTCGCCCCCCGCGCGGGGGCGTGGATTGAAACACCTTGGGTACACGCGGGTACACATTCGGGCACGTCGCCCCCCGCGCGGGGGCGTGGATTGAAACTTTTCCGGTTGTGTCACAGGTGCAGGGGAGCATGGGTCGCCCCCCGCGCGGGGGCGTGGATTGAAACCAGGCCCCGGAAGCTGCGCCCCCTGCGGAGGAAGTGTCGCCCCCCGCGCGGGGGCGTGGATTGAAACACCTTGACTTTTTCAATCATGCGGCCTCCAGGTGTCGCCCCCCGCGCGGGGGCGTGGATTGAAACTTCCACTTCCACCGCGTCCAACACTTCGGCTGTGCTGTCGCCCCCCGCGCGGGGGCGTGGATTGAAACACCGCGAGCGTAATTCAGGCGCACCTCGCGCACGGTCGCCCCCCGCGCGGGGGCGTGGATTGAAACTGCATGAACATCATCGGATCGACCTGCATCCGAGTCGCCCCCCGCGCGGGGGCGTGGATTGAAACGCCGAAATCGACGCGCACAAGGCCGTCTGTGACGTCGCCCCCCGCGCGGGGGCGTGGATTGAAACTCCCCGAATTCTTTCTTGGCAAACTCTCGAGCAGTCGCCCCCCGCGCGGGGGCGTGGATTGAAACAACTACCGCAAGGCCAAGGCCGAGCAGGATTTGGGTCGCCCCCCGCGTGGGGGCGTGGATTGAAATTTTTTATCCCGCAATCATGATGACCGTTTCCATCGGTCGCACCTTGTGCGGAAGATTGGATTGAAACCCAGTAATTTACCTGCGCTTGGTTTGTCAATATTCGAGGCCATCACCAATCTTCTCCCCGCATGCCTCCTTCGGCCAGGATTTTTTCGAAACCGGGATCGAGTTTGGAGCATTCACGGGCCAGTCTGTTGCGGGTTATGCCTGCCAGTTTCTCCTGAAGAGCCTCTTCAATCATTTGGTTGCGACTCGGCCATATATTTCTGGCCACCAGCTGATCGACCTCCTCCAGAATTCTTTTGTCAAGAGTGACGGCAATTTTGATTTTTGGCATGTTCGTCCCTCATGTCGGAAGGAGTTTCATCGTGGTGTGGAGTAGGGATGACGATAGGTCATACCTAAGTGGCTGTCAACAGGAACCCATAACAACATTAACCGTCAAAAGGAGCTGGTGCTAGCGGCAGAGAACAGAGGCTCCCAGATGTGGAAGAATATAAGCGTAATTGAATCGGGCCATCCACCTCTGCCGGTGTTCCTTCCTCAGGCGGGGAAAAACCTCCATTTCTATCCCCTCCCATCACTAGAACAAGCATGCCCAACCATTCCCACGGGAGAATATAGATCGTAGGGGCGGACCCATGTGTCCGCCCTGATCTGTATCATGCCCGCCCTGATCTGTATCATGCCCGCCCTGATCTGTATCATGCCCGCCTAAATTATTGGCGTTCAATTCAAAGTCAGGGCGGACACGCGGGTCCGCCCCTACGGGGCATTATAACCACCAGTGCGAACATCCGTGCCGTCAAAACAGACCGCTGGCCACCATTCGCCGGACGGTTGTGGCAGCGCAATGATGACGAACGCATCATCCGCAATGACGATGAATTGGACCGTGCCCGCAGATATATTGAAAACAATCCGGCCCGGTCGGAGACGGACCGGGAAAACCCGGCCAATCATTCGTAGGGGCGGACCCACGTGTGCGCCCTGCCCGTGACGGAAATGACCCCGTAGGGGCGGACCCACGTGTCCGCCCTGACCCACGTGTCCGCCCTGACCATCTACCCATTTCCTTTTCTCTGTATTTGTTGTAATTTGCGCGACGAATAACGCAAGTTTGGGGACCGGAAATCAACCACGGCACCGCCGGATCACGCAAAGCGAGGAAAAACAATGGCCATCGATATGGCTCTGGTAAACACCCTGGAACGCTGCGCCGATATTGAAAAGGCCATGGCGGAAATGTATGAGTTCTTCGCGGCGTTGTGTCCCGACCAGCCGGAGCTGGCCGGGCTGTTTCGGAAAACGGCGGCCGAAGAAATCAACCATGAAGCTCAAATCAGGCTCGCGGCCAAGCGGTTCGTGCCGCTGATCCGGGATTTGAAAATTACCGCCCGGGAAGTGGAGCGGCATCTGACCTATGTGCGCGACATTATGGCCAAAATGCGCCAGGATCCGCCCGATTGCCGGCGTGCGCTGGAAATTTCCCTTCACTGCGAAACCATATTTTGCCAGTTTCATCTCGACACCGCTGCGACCTTCAAGGACAAATCCTGCTCCAGTCTCTTCGAGGCCATGATGGCCGCTGATCGGCAGCATGTCGAGATGCTCCAAAAATCCTTGGCGGCTCTGCCCGCAACCTGTTCAGATGGACATGGCGGCGCTCGCCCGGATGATGGCCGGGTATTGAACCGGCTTTCCTGAACACGCCTTTTGGATTGGGGTGCGCAGCCTGCTTCCCGGTTTTCTCCGGCCGGGATATTCCCTTCCAAAACCAGCGCAAATGGTTGACATTTTGCGGCGCCGCAGTGTATGAGAAAGGGGTTTTATTCACCCCTATGCCAAGGACGGAGGCGCGACGGCAAACCATGATCAAGATCGATTTCGATAAGATGGGTGGTCTGATTCCCGCGGTGATTCAGGATTACCAGACCAACGAAGTGCTGATGGTGGCCTTTTTCGATGAAAAAGCCCTCAACCTGACCCTGGAAACCGGCAAGACCTGGTTTTTCAGCCGCAGCCGCAACAAATACTGGATGAAGGGCGAACAGTCCGGCAACACCCAGGATGTCATGGAGGTGCTGACCGACTGCGATGCCGACACGGTGGTCATCAAGGTGCGCCAGAACGGCGGCGCCGCCTGCCATACGGGCAATCGCACCTGTTTTTACGTGCGCTGGGAGGACGGCCAGTGGGTGGAACACTCCGAACCGCTGTTCGATCCGGACGAGGTGTACAAGAAATGAGTCAGCTACTCAAACTCGGCATCCCCAAGGGCAGCCTGGAAAACGCCACCGTGGAACTGTTTCGCCAGGCGGGCTGGACCATCCGCCTGTCGTCGCGCAACTACTTTCCGGCCATTGACGACGAGGAGATGGCCTGCAGCCTGATCCGCAGCCAGGAGATGAGCAAGTACGTCGAGCGCGGCACCATCGATGTCGGCATCGCCGGTCGCGACTGGGTGATGGAAAACGACAGCGACGTGGAGATCATCAGCGATCTGGTCTATTCCAAGGTTTCCCGGCGGCCGGCCCGCTGGGTGCTGGTGGTGACCCAGGATTCGCCGGTGCAGAAGCCGGAGGATCTGGCCGGCAAGACCATTTCCACGGAACTGGTCGGTTTTACCCGCCGCTATTTCGCCGAGCGCAACGTGCCGGTGGAGGTGGAGTTCTCCTGGGGAGCGACGGAGGCCAAGGTGGTGGAGGGGCTGTGCGACGCCATCGTCGAGGTGACGGAGACCGGTTCGACCATCAAGGCCAACGGTCTGCGCATCGTCGAGACCCTGATGGAGTCCACCCCGGTGGTGCTGGTCAACCGCCAGGCCTGGCAGGATCCCTGGAAGCGACGCAAGATCGAACAGCTCAATACCCTGTTGCAGGCGGCCCTGCGGGCCGAGAAGATGGTTGGCCTGAAGATGAACGCGCCCCATGAGCGGGTCGAAGCGATTACCGGCATCCTGCCGAGTCTCAACCGCCCGACGGTGGCGCATCTCTACCAGTCGGACTGGGTGTCCATCGAGACCGTACTGCACGAAGGCGAGGTACGCCGCATCGTGCCGGAGCTGGTGAAACTCGGCGCCCAGGGCATTATCGAATATCCCCTCAGCAAGATCATCTGAGGGAGGAAAGGAAAGGGCAGCATGCAACGTACCCTGGGTATCATCAAGCCCGACGCTTTTGCCGCCGGCCATGCCGGTCCGATTCTGGCCCGCATCACCGCCGAGGGCTTTCGCATCGTCGGGCTGAAGAAGCTGACCCTGAGCGCCGAGCAGGCCGGGGCCTTCTACCACGTGCATCGCGGCAAGGGTTTTTTCGACGATCTGACCGGTTTCATGAGCAGCGGGCCGTGCGTGGTCATGGCCCTCGAGGCAACCGAGGCCATCTCCGGGTGGCGGCGGTTGATGGGCGCCACCAATCCGGCCGATGCCGCGCCCGGGAGTCTGCGGCAGGAATTCGGCACCTCCCTGGGGCGTAACGCGGTGCACGGCTCGGATGCCGACGATACGGCCGCCTTTGAGATCGGCTTCTTCTTTTCCGGCCTGGAACTGTTGTAGTTTCATCCAGGCAATTTGCCTTGGGTCTTGTAACCCGGGAGCCCTTCCGATACAATCCGGGGGGCTTTTCTTTTTTCATGAATCGGCGTCCGATGGCGCCGCGGAGCGGCATGACAGACGACCAACGCATCGATTTGAAATCCCTGACCCTGCCGCAAATGGTGGAGTTCCTGGCCGGGATCGGCAAGGAGCGCTTCCGCGCCGGCCAGATTCTGCGCTGGATCTATCCGCGCGGGGTGAGCGATTTCAATGCCATGACGGATTTGGCCAAGGGCCTGCGGGAGGAACTGGCGGCCCGCGCGCGCATCTCCGAGCTGGTGCCGGAGGTGGTGGAGCAGAGCGCCGACGGCACCCGCAAGTATCTGTTTCGCCTCGAAGACGGCGAAACGGTGGAGGCGGTGCGCATCCCCATGGAGGAGGAGCGCGCCACCCTGTGCATCTCCACCCAGGTCGGCTGCGCCATGGCCTGCGCGTTCTGTCTGACCGGCACCTTCGGCCTGGTGCGCAACCTGACGGCCGCGGAAATCGTCAACCAGGTTTGTGCCGGCCTGCGCGACGCGCCCATCAACAACATCGTTCTGATGGGTATGGGCGAGCCCCTGGACAATCTCGACAACGTCGTCCAGGCCCTGGAGATTCTCTACGAACCGCAGGGTTTCAACTTCAGTCCGCGCAAGGTGACCCTGTCCACGGCCGGGTTGGTGCCCGAAATGCTGGAATTGGGGCGGCGGGTGCGGGTCAATCTGGCGGTGTCCCTGAATGCCACCACCGACGCGGTGCGCGATCGGTTGATGCCCGTCAATCGCCGCTATCCCCTGGCCCGGCTCATGGCCGCCTGCCGCCAATATCCCCTGGCGCCGCGACAGCGCATCACCTTTGAATATATTCTGATTCGCGACGTCAACGACAGCGATCAGGATGCGCGGCGGCTGGTCAAACTGCTGCACGGGGTCAAGGCCAAGGTCAATCTCATCGCCTTCAACGAGCATCCCGGTGCCGCCTTCCGGGCGCCGACCCCGGAGCGTCTGGAGGCGTTTCAGACCCTGCTGTTGGATCACGGCCTGGTGGCCGTGCGCCGGGCCAGCAAGGGGCGGGACATTTCGGCCGCCTGCGGACAGCTGAAGGGGCGCATGGACGAGGCGGCCCAACTTTGATCTGAAATCTTACTGCGAGGGAGGACGGCAGGCATGACAGCATCGGCAATCGGCGTGATCGGCGGCAGCGGTCTGTATGAAATGGAGGGGCTGACCGAAGTGCGGGAAGTGGTCCTGGAAACCCCTTTTGGCGCACCGTCCGACGCTTTCGTGACCGGTGTGCTGGAGGGCCGGCGCATGGTGTTTCTGCCGCGGCACGGGCGCGGTCACCGGCTGCTGCCATCCGAGGTCCCCTATCGGGCCAACATCCATGGCATGAAACAGCTGGGCGTGGACCGGATCCTCTCCGTTTCGGCGGTGGGCAGCATGCGTGAAGCCATCGAACCGGGGCACATGGTCATCCCCGACCAGTTTATCGATCGCACCCAGGGCAAACGTGCCTCGACCTTTTTCGGCAACGGCATCGTCGGCCATGTCGCCTTTGCCGATCCGGTCTGCCCGGATCTGTCCGGAGTGCTGGCCGAGGCGGCCGGGGAGGTCGGCGCCACGGTGCACCGGGGCGGTACCTATCTGTGCATCGAAGGACCCAACTTTTCCACCCGGGCGGAATCCCGCCTCTACCGCAACTGGGGCGTGGATGTCATCGGCATGACCAATCTGCCCGAGGCGCGATTGGCGCGCGAGGCGGAAATCTGTTACGCGACCCTGGCCCTGGCCACGGACTACGACTGCTGGTATGAGGGACATGACGATGTGACGGTGGAGGCGGTGATGGCCATCGTCCGGCAGAACGTGGCCCTGGCCCGGCGCATCCTTCGCGCCGCCGCCCTGCGCCTGGACTCTGACCCGGGCTGTGCTTGCGGTTCCGCGCTGCGGTATGCGGTGATGACGGATCCGGCCCGCATTCCGCCTGCGACCCGGGAACAGCTGGCCCTGTTGCTGGATAAATATTTCTGAGCCGTTTTGCGTGTCGGGAGGTTCCATGGTCAGGACTCTGCACCGTTCCATGTTCATCGTTTTGCTGATGACGCTGCTTGCCGCCGGTTGCGCCGCGCCCACGCCGCGCGGCAGCCAGGCCGAGGTTCATTATCTGCTGGGGGTGGCCTATCTGCAGGAGGAGAATCCGACCCGGGCCCTGGATGAATTTCTCAAGGCCGCGGCCCTCAACCCGAACCATGCCGACATCCAGGCCGGGCTGGGACAGGCCTATCAGCTCAAGGGCGCGTTCCAGGAGGCCGAACGTCATTACCGGCGGGCCTTGCAGTTGCGCCCCAACGACCCGACCCTGGAAAACAACCTGGGCAGCCTGTTTCTGGACATGAAGCGTCCGGAACAGGCCCTGCCGTTTTTTGAGAAGGCCGCCGCGACGCTGACCTTTACCCGTCCCGAGGCGGCCCTGACCGGCATCGGCATCGCTCGCGCCATGCAGGGCGACCACCTTGGCGCTCTCGGCGCCTACCGCCAGGCCCTCGACAAGAATCCCCGCTACCTGGAAGCCTATCTGCGGACCGCCGAGGCGCATCGCGCCCTGGATGACGATGCGCGGGCCATTGTCGCCCTGGAACAGGCTCTGGAGCGAGCCCCCAATCTGGCCCGCGGCCATTTTCAACTGGGCATGATCTACATGGAAGACGGCCAGCCGGAACTGGCCGCGGAGTTCTTCGATCGGGTGCGGCAGTTGGTGCCGGACACGGAACTGGCGCGGCGGGCGGACCAATATCTGAAAGTGTTGCGGTGAGGTATGGATAACTTCGAGCCATGGAAATCCGGCGAAACTTCCGGTTTCGGCGAGCAGTTGCAGGCCGGACGGCGGGAATTGGGACTGACACTTGAACAGGTCGCCGAACGGACCCGCATCCGCAAGCCCTTTATCGAGGCTTTGGAGGCGGAGCGGGTGGGGGAACTGCCGGGCGGCGATGCCTACGTCCTCGGTTTTCTCAAGACCTACGCTCGTCTGCTGGGCTTGGATGCCGAGGCTTTGGCCCGGCAATACCGGCAGCGTGGCGGGGAGGTGAAGCCGACCCGGGATGTGGGGCTCCTCGAGTTGCAACGGACCCGACCGGGGCGACGGCGCGGGATGGTCAGTCGCCGCTTTGGCGTGGCATTGCTGTTGCTGGCGGCCATCCTGGTGCTGAGCTGGTGGCTGACCCACCGAGGAGAGGAGGCGGTGCCGGTGCAGGCTCCGATTGATGAGGCCGCGGCGAATCCGGCGGATTTACCGCTGCCCCGGGTGGCTTTGGTGGAGGAGCCGCCACCGACGACGCCGCCCCGAACCATGCCACCGTCCCGGCCGGTACGCCGTCCCACCGTGCCGGCCGCCACGGCCGGCTCGCGCCTGCCGCCGGCTACCGGCGAGGGTCGGAACGACACGGCCCTGGCAGAGACGCCTTCCGTCCTGCCCGTCCCGGGGGCGGTCGAATCGGGCAGTGAGCCGCGTGAATGACGGTATGGCCCCGTCGGAAGTGACGCCGCTGCTGACGGCCATCAACGCGGCGGCCGGTTCCGAACCCTTTGAGCTGGCCATCATCCTCGGCTCCGGGCTTGGTGCCCTGGCCGACCAGGTGGAGACGGCGGCGGTTCTGGCCTACGCCGATTACGACTGTTTTCCGCCCCTCGCCGTTGCCGGTCACGCCGGCCGACTGGTGGTCGGTCGCCTGGACGACTTGCGGGTGCTGGTCTTTGCCGGGCGCTTCCATCTTTACCAGGGGCTCACCGCCCTGCAGGCGGGGCTGCCGGTACGCATCGCCCATCGCCTCGGCTGCCGTCGGCTATTGCTGACCAATGCCGCCGGCGGCATCGATCCGGAACTGGTTCCCGGCCACTTCCTGTTTATCGAGGACCACCTCAACCTGCTGGGCGACAATCCCCTGCGCGGCCTGAGGGAAAACACCTTCCTCGATCTCAGCACCCTCTACGCCCGCCGCTTTTGGCCGGAGCTGTCCGCTTTCGCCGTCCGCGCCGGCATTCCGCTGCGGTCCGGAGTGCTGGCGGCGGTGCCGGGCCCCAGCTACGAAACACCGGCCGAGGTGCGGGCCCTGCGCCTGCTGGGAGCTGCGGCGGTCGGCATGTCCACCGTCAGCGAAGCGATCCTGGGCCGGTATCTGGGCATGGAGGTAGCCGGACTGAGCTTCATTGCCAACCGGGCGGCCGGCCTGGCCGGCGGACCCCTCAGCCATGAGGAAGTACTGGCGGCGGCGCGGGACGGCGGCATGGGGCTGGCGGAGCTGATCCGTGAGCTCTGCCGCCTCTGGCAGAGGACCGGTCCTGATTGTTAACTAATTGAAATTGCATAAAAAATCACCCCACCTGCGAATCGGCTCAAGCTTGACAGGGCAAAGGGCGATGGTATGCTTGAAGCAAATTCAGCTGAGGGGGTGCCCCATGGGGCATAAAGTACCGAAAATACTGGTGGTTGACGATGAGGAAAATGCCCGCCTGGCGTTGCGGGTTATCTTGCAGCAGGAAGGCTACCAGGTGGACAGCGTGGCCAATGGGCTCGAGGCCCTGGAATTCCTGCGGCGCCATCGGGTCAACGTGGTGATCAGCGATATCAAGATGCCGCAGATGAACGGTCTGGCGTTTCTGCGGGAACTCAACCGGCGCTACCCCAGTACCCGGGTGATTATGGTTACCGCCCACGGCGGCATTGAATCCTACCTGGAAGCCATCCATCTCGGTGCTTTCGAGTACATTCACAAACCGGTCAGGGTGGAAGAGCTGAAGTGGGTGATGAGCAAGATGTTCAATGAAGGCCGTACCGCCAAGGCCAATTGATACCCGTTCCATTCGTTTTGAGGGAGGATCGATGAAAGACTTTAAAACCATTCTTTTTGCTACGGACTTTTCGGACAATTCGGAATACGCCTTCGAATATGCCCTGGCCTTGGCCAAGAAGTTCGAAGCCCTGCTGGCCATCATTCACGTCATCAACGAGCCGGTGGACCTGCGCGGTTTTTATGTGCCGCATATCTCTTTCGAATCCCTTGAGGAGGAAATCGAGGAAGGCGCCCGCAAGATGATGGATCGCTTCTGCCGCAGCCATGTGCGTGATTATGAGCCGGTGATGACCTTTATCGTGCCCGGGGTACCCTACGACGAGGTTATCAAGAAGGCGCTGGAACTGTCGGCGGATCTGATCATCATGGGCACCCATGGCCGCAGCGGATTGGATCACGTGCTGTTCGGCAGTACCGCGGAGAAGGTGGTGCGCAAGTCTCCCATTCCGGTCATGACCGTACGGGCCCGGGACTGATTTCCGGTCGTTGACCGTCTGAACCGAAGCATGGATTCCCCAGGGGGGCCGGTTGCCGGGCCCCCTGGGGAATTTTGGTGCACTGAACCCCTGAGGCACTCTCAAATACGCCTTGCATGGCTCGCGGCAGCAAGGTTATGCTGAACGGCACGGATAGTGCCGTTTGTTTTTTTCCGGACAGGAGTTGGGAATGGCGGACCGTATTCTGGTGGTGGATGACGAACCCATCATCCTCGAACTGGCCAGCATGGTGCTGGCCAGTCGTGGCCATGAAGTGCTGACCGCCGAAAGCGGTACCGATTGCCTGGCGACGGTGGCCCGTTACAGCCCGGCCCTGGTGCTTCTCGACTACATGATGCCGGGCATGGACGGCATGGCCACCCTGCAGCGGTTGCGTGAGGAATTCCCCGATACCTACGTGGTGATGCTGACCGGCAAGGGCAGCGAACAGATTGCCGTCGATGTCATGAAGGCGGGGGCCGCCGATTACATCCTCAAGCCCTTCAAAAACAAGGATCTCATGGAACGCATCGACAATGTCCTGCGCATCCGCCGTATCGAGATCCACAACCGCGACCTGCGGGAAGAGCGGGAACGCCTGCTGATGGAGATTGAAGGCTGGAACCTGGAACTGGAGCGCCGCGTCGCCGAAAAATCGCGGGAATTGGAACTGGCGCACACGGAAATCCTGCAGGCCGAAAAATTGGCCTCCCTCGGTCATGTCGCGGCCGGCATGGCCCATGAGATCCGCAATCCCCTCAATGCCATCGGTTTATTCGCCCAGATTCTCAAGCCGGCCCTGGCCGGGGATGGGGAAAAATCCGGCTACGTGGACAAATTGCTGAAGGAAGTGGACCGTATCGATGCCATCCTCATCAAATTGCTGGATGCCAGCAACCGTCCCCGGATCAAAACCGAGCCGGTCTCCCTGCCGGTGATCATCGACCGGACCCTGGGCAAATTTCGCGACCAGTTGCGGGCCAGCGGGGTGCAGCTGGAAAAGCTTTATGAGCAGATTCCGCCGCCATTGCTGGCCGATGCCACGGAAATGGAACAGATTTTCACCAATCTGTTGGCCAACTCTCTGTATGAGATGCAGCAAGGCGGGACCCTGGGCATCCGGGTTCGTCACGACGGTTCTCGCGTGTTCGTGACCGTGTCCGATACCGGCGGGGGCATTCCGGCGGAAAACCTGCGCAAGATTTTCGATCCCTTTTTCACCACCAAACCCAAGGGGACGGGCTTCGGCCTGTCCGTGGTGCTGCGCATCGTGAAGACCTACAACGGCCACATCAAGGTGAACAGTATTCCGGGTGAAGGGACCGTGTTCGACCTGGAGTTCCCCTTGGAGTGAGCCATCGCCCGCGCAGGAGCCGGGGTGCCTGCGTCCCGCATTTTTCTGACTGTTCTCTGCCGCTGCAAATACGGATCTGGCCCAATGTCCCTGGTATTACGCGAAATTCCTTTGACCCTCGACGAAGATGAAGGCCGGCTTGCCGCCAAGGTGGCGGAGCAGTTGGGGATCGGCATCGCGGAGATTCTGGAGCTGCGGATCCTGCGCAAAGGTATCGATGCGCGTCGCAAGCCCCATGTGCTGCGCGTCTATTCCGTGGCTTTCCGGGTGGCGGATGAAGCCGGTCTGCTGGCCCGCCGGCAGGACAACCCGCGCCTGCAACGGCTGGAGGAGGAACCGGCGCCGCGGCTGCCGCAGCGGATCCGGCCTCTGCGGACCCTGGTGGTGGGCATGGGACCGGCCGGCCTGTTCGCCGCCCTGCAGTTGGCCCGGTCCGGCGCGGCGGTAACCCTGGTGGAAAGGGGCCGACCGGTGGAGGACCGGGTGCGCGACGTGCGCCGCTTTCGGGCCGGCGGGGCCTTCGACGCGGCCAGCAACATCCAGTTCGGCGAAGGCGGCGCCGGGACCTTTTCCGACGGCAAGTTGACGACCCGCGTCAATCATCCCTGGACCCGGGCGGTTTTGGAAACCCTGGTGGAGTTCGGGGCGCCGGGGGAGATTCTGCAGCAGGCCAAGCCCCATGTCGGCAGCGATCGCTTGCGCCTGGTGCTGCTGCGATTTCGGCAGGCCCTGCTGGATCTGGGCGTGACCATCCGCTATGAAACCCGGCTCACCGGCCTGCTGGTCGCCAACGGTCGGATCGCCGGCGGGGTTCTGGAGGGGCGAGAGGAATGCCCTTGCGAGGCCTTGGTGCTGGCCTGCGGTCATAGCGCCCGCGACACCTATGCCATGCTCCAGGACGCCGGGATTCAATTGGCGCCGAAACCCTTCGCCATGGGGGTGCGGGTCGAGCATCCGGCGGAATGGATCAATACCATCCAGTACGGTCTGGCCCGGCATCCCAGGTTGCCGCATGCCGAGTATGCCCTGGCCTGGAACGATCCGGACGGCGGCCGCGGCTGCTATTCCTTCTGCATGTGTCCCGGCGGCGAAGTGGTGGTGGCCTCCTCCGAGCCCGGCGGGCTGGTGGTCAACGGCATGAGCCATTGGCGACGGGCCGGCGAATTCTCCAACAGCGCCCTGGTGGTGGCGGTGCGGGCGGAGGATTTCGGCGCCGCCGATGCCCTGGCCGGCGTCCGCTTTCAGCGCCGGTACGAAGAACGGGCGTTTCGGGCGGCCGGCGGCGATTATCTTGCGCCGGCCCAGAATCTGCTGGCCTTTCTCGGCCGCGGACAGGGTCCGGTGCGCTCCACCTGTCGGCCGGGAGTGCGGGAAGCCGATCTTGACCAGGTGTTGCCGGCGTTCGTCGCCACCGGACTGCGGCGCGCTCTGCCCCATTTCGAACGGCGCATGCGCGGCTTCATCACCGCCGAGGCCACCCTGATCGGCATCGAAACACGCACTTCGGCGCCGTTGCGCATTCTGCGCGGAGCCGACGGGCAATCCGTCAGCCTGGCCGGTCTGTATCCGGCCGGGGAAGGCGCCGGCTATGCCGGCGGCATCATGAGCGCCGCCCTGGACGGCTTGCGGGCGGCGGACCACATCATAAGCCTTGAACCAAGCAGGAGCAGCCATTGAAGCGGAAATTTGCGGAACAGATCCGGGAACGGGATCAGCTGGACGATGCCTTTCTGGTCCGGGATAAAATCACGGCCATGGCCAAAAACGGCAAGCCCTATCTGACCCTCAAACTCATGGACCGGACCGGAGAGATCGAAGGGCGGGTATGGGACCGGGTCGACGAATTGGGCGGCCGCTTCGAGCGGGACGATTTCATTCGCGTGCAGGGCAAAGCCAGCGTCTATCTGGGCAAGATGCAGTTGGTGGTGCAGGACCTGGAGCGCCTCGAGGATGCCCAAGTGGACCTGGCCGATTTTCTGCCGGTGGCGGAACGCAGCCGGGAGATCATGCTGGACGAGGTGCGGCAACTGGTCGCTACCATGACCGATCCACCTTTGCGCGCCCTGATGGAGTCGTTTCTGGGCGACGAAGAGTTTGTCGCCGGCTATGCCGCGGCCCCGGCGGCCAAGGCCATTCACCACGTCTATCTCGGCGGCCTGCTTGAGCATTCCCTGGCCGTGGCCCGTCTGGCCGACGACATCTGCCGCCGTTATCCGGGGGTCCATCGCGATCTGCTGCTGACCGGTGCCCTGCTGCACGACATGGGCAAGATCAGCGAACTGTGTTACGAGCGGACCTTCGGCTATACGGACGCCGGCAAGCTTTTGGGCCATATCGTCATCGGGGTCGAGATGCTGGAACGGCAATTGGCCCGGCTGCCGGAATTCCCGTCGACCCTGGCTACCCTGTTGAAACATCTGCTGCTGTCCCACCACGGGCAATATGAATTCGGCTCCCCGAAGCGGCCGAAAACCCTGGAGGCGGTGATTCTGAACTACGTCGACGATCTTGATTCCAAAATCAACGGCGTCCAGACCCACATCAGTCGGGAACCGGACAACACCTCTGCCTGGACCGGTTATCATCGCATCTACGATCGGTATTTCTACAAGGAAACGCCGGCCTCGGATAATCCCGCAGGGGTCCCTGAAGAAACGGCGGCGGAATTGGTCTCGGCCAGTGCGGTCATGGCAAGGGAAACGGTGGACAAGAAACGCCGGGAACCGGCCGATCGGCGGCGCGGATTCGGCACCTTGGGGGATCAGTTGCGGGACAAGAATCTGGACCTGTTCGGGCGCGAGGAGGAACGATGAGCCAACTGTGGCTGCAAGGCATCATGACGGGGGAGTTGCGGGCCAATTGCTATCTGCTGGCCTGCCGGACCAGCGGCGAGGCGCTGGTTGTCGACCCCGGCGGCGACGGCCGGCGGATCCTGGCCATGCTGCAGGAAAAGGGGTTTCGCCTCAAGGCCGTGATCAATACCCATGGGCATTTCGACCATGTCGGCGGCAACCGCGCCCTGGTCGAGGAGGGTGGCGCGGAACTCTGGATGCACCCCGCCGATCTGCCCCTGCTGCGCGGCGCCGCGGAGCATGCCGCGGTCTTCGGCTGTGCCCCGATTCCGGCTTCGCCGGAACCGACCCGGCTGCTGGAGGACGGCGAGGTCCTGGAGGTCGGTACCCTGCGTCTGCAGGTCATTCACCTGCCGGGGCACTCCCCGGGCAGCGTTTGCCTGCTGCTCGATGGGCGGCTGTTCTCCGGCGATGTGCTGTTCGCCGGCTCCATCGGCCGAACCGATCTGCCCGGCGGCGACCAGTATGCCCTCATGTGCGGCTTGCGGGATCGGTTGCTGGTCCTGCCGGACGCCATCGAGGTCTATCCCGGCCACGGTCCCCAAACCACCATCGGCGAGGAGCGGCGCAGCAATCCCTTTTTGCGGCACCTGCTCTGAGGAGGACGGCATGCTGACAGGCAGACGGATCGTACTCGGCGTGACCGGCGGCATTGCCGCCTACCGGGCGGCGGAACTGGTGCGATGGTACGTCAAGGCCGGCGCCGAGGTGCAGGTGGTGATGACGGATGCCGCCCGCCAGTTCGTCACGCCCCTGACCTTTCAGACCCTGTCCGGCAACCCGGTCCACTATGAGCTGTTCAACCTGATCCAGGAACGGGATATCGGTCATATCGCCCTGGCGGACCGGGCGGAACTGCTGGTGGTGGCCCCGGCCACCGCCAACCTGGTGGGCAAGGTTGCCGGCGGGCTGGCCGATGATCTGCTGACCACGACCATCCTGGCCACCCGGGCGCCGGTGCTGCTGGCACCGGCCATGAACAGCAACATGTGGGCCAATCCCCTCTATCAGCAAAACCAGGCCCGGCTGGCCGCCGCCGGGTTCCATTTTGTCGATCCCGTGGTCGGATTGCTGGCCTGCGGTTGGGAAGGGCAGGGCAAGATGGCCGAGCCGGCGACCATCTTCGAGGAAAGCGTTCGCCTGCTCAGCCCCCAGGATCTGGCCGGTGAAACCCTGCTGATAACCGCCGGGCCGACCCGCGAAGAGCTGGATCCGGTGCGCTTTCTCAGTAATTATTCGTCCGGCAAGATGGGCTACGCCATCGCCCGCGCGGCCCGGCGGCGGGGCGCCCGGGTGCTGCTGGTGTCCGGTCCGACGGCCCTCGAGCCGCCTGCGGGGGTGGAATACTGTGGGGTGACCAGCGCCGAGCAGATGCGGCAGGCGGTTCTGGAACGCCTCGCCGAGAGCAGCGTGATTGTCAAAGCGGCGGCGGTGGCGGATTACCGCCCGGCGAGCCGCGCCGGGCAGAAAATAAAAAAGGGGGTCGGTTCCCGGACGACCCTGGAGCTGGAACAGACTCCCGACATCCTGGCGGAATTGGGGGGCAAGAAGGCGCAGCGACTGCTGGTGGGCTTTGCCGCCGAAACGGAGCAGGTGTTGGAGCATGCCCGGCGCAAGCTGGAGGCCAAGAACCTCGATTTGATCGTCGCCAACGATGTGTCCGCCGCCGATGCCGGCTTCGAGGTCGACACCAACCGGGTGACCCTGCTGTATCGCGGTGGCCGGGTAGAGGAGTGGTTGCTGCTGGACAAGCTGGCGGTGGCCCATCGCCTGCTGGATCGGATTCGTGCCCTGCGCCGGGGTGAGCCGCTGCCGGAACCGGGTTGCGCCGGTCAATAACCTGAGAGCAGTTCCAGCAGGTGTTCCGGAGCGGTGATGCTCTGCCGAAAACGGTCTTTGACTTCCTGCAGGAGGCGTTCCGCCTCGTCCGCGGGCAGTTTGCCGTCCAGCCAAAGCAGGTTCAGGTTGTTGCGGATGGCCCGTGCCGCGAGCAGGGCCCGTTCTCCGGCCGGATCGGCGCGGCGGAAGGGGCTGGCCTCGCCCTGGCTCAGGACACTGCCGACGGCCTGGGCGGCCAACTCCAGGTATTCATCCTGATCGGTTTCGTCCATGGCCCACCGGGAATGAACCCCCAGGGAGCGCAGCATCTTCTGCCACTGTTCCAGGCGGCTGAGCAGCAACAGGCTGTTGAAGACGCGCTTGTTGGTGCGGAAGGAAAACAGGGTCCGCGCCAGGGTGCTTTGCAGCAGTTGGTCGTGCTGGCGGAAGTCCTTGCGGCACAGGATCCGAATCAAGTCCCAGGATTCGGCCTTGACCCGTGCTTCAAAACGCATTTCCCAGTAGGCATGGCCGTGGATGACGGTATTGAAGGTCCGCACCAGCTTGAAGGGAATCAGATAGGAGTGGGCGATGGTATCCGCCGCCAGATGGGCCAGATAGCCCGTGGCGCAGGCGCGTTGGGCATCGTTGCCGGCCGCCGCCAGCACCTGCTCGCCCACCTGCCAGGAGTGGCAGTGCTTGAGGTAGTGGGTAAAACGTTTACCGACGATGATGTCGGCGCTGATGCAGCCATACAGAAAATCGAAGGGGTAGGCACCCAGCAGGAGCCGCGTGGCCTCGGGCAGCTGATCCAGGTTGGCCAGCACTTGGGAACCCAGTTGGACGTGAACGCCCATGCCCCAGGCCCAGGCCTCGCCAGGTATCAGCAGCAGGGAGCAAAAGGTCAGGATGGCTAGGATGACAGGCATGGGCTCCATGAAAAATTGTTTTTGCTACAATAATGCCGTCCAGGGGTGAAAGTAAAGACATGCCGCAGAAATTATATCGCGAATGGCGGGAAGCTGCAGGCCAGATGCGCAGTCTGCTGCAGGAACTCCAGGATCTCGGGGTGGATGAACTGGGCCGGGTGCCTCGGCCCGAGGAGTTGCCCCTGTGCCCGGTGGACGGATCAGGCGGGGACCTGTGCCGTCCGGAAACCCTGGAGGAGATTCGCACCGATCTCGGGGAATGCCAACGCTGCCCCCTGGCCCGGGGTCGTACCCGGCTGGTGTTTGGCTGCGGCTCCGCCACCGCGCGACTGGTCCTGGTCGGGGAGGGTCCCGGTCGGGAAGAGGACCTGCAGGGGATACCTTTTGTCGGCGAGGCCGGCCGGCTTCTGGATCGCATGCTGTTTGCCATGGGGCTGTCGCGGGACGAGGTCTACATCTGCAATGTCGTCAAGTGCCGGCCGCCGGGCAACCGCGATCCCGCACCCCCGGAAATCGCCGCCTGTGAACCGTTCCTGGCGCGGCAATTGGCGGCCATCCGGCCCCGGGTGATCCTGGCCCTGGGGCGCTTCGCCGCCCAGACCCTGCTGCAGGACGATGCCCCCGTCAGCCGTCTTCGGGGCCACTGGCGCAGTTACCAGGGGCTGCCCCTGATGCCGACCTATCATCCCGCGTTTTTGTTGCGCAACCCGGCTGCCAAGCGGGAAGCTTGGGAGGATCTCAAGCAGGTCATGCTGCGCCTGCGCCAGAGTGATGGCTGACGCAACGACGCAGTGCGATCCGGATTGGCCCGCCGGCGCTGCCATGCCCATGAGCAGGCCGGCCCGGCCCGAGATTTATTTTCGGAAAGGCTGGCCGAAGGAGAAATTTGCCGTAAAATGTCACTGAAGCCCACCACTTCTATTTTGGGGGAGTTCGCGGACCGAACTTGGTATGGATTGCGCGGGGAGGTGACATAGAATGAAAAAACCGTTGGGAGAGCGCTTGGTCGATGAAGGTCTGATTTCGCCGCAGCAACTGGACATGGCGTTGCAGCGCCAACGCCTGCGGGGCGGCCGTCTGGGCCAGAATCTCTGTGCTCTGGGTTACCTGGATGAGAAAAAACTGCAATCGTCCTTTAGCAAAGCTCCGGAACCGCCCCAGACCGTGGAGGACACGGGACTGGACCTGAACTTCATCGCCGATCTGATTCTCAAGCATATCCTGTTTCTGGGCGATTTCACCCTGGCCGAACTGGTCGGCCGGGTCCGCTTGCCGGCACCCATCCTCGACCTGGCGGTGGAAGAATTGCGCCGGGACCATTTCGTCAAGGTCAAGGGCGCGGCCCTCTACGCCAAGAGCAGCTACCAGTTTTCCATTACCGAACCTGGCATCCGCCGCGCCAATGCTTTGCTGGATGTCTCGCGCTACGTCGGACCGGCACCGGTCGTCCTGGAGGACTACCGGGAAGTCATCGATATGCAGACGGTGCGCAGCGTGCTGGTCGGCGAAGAGCAGGTGCAGAAGGTGTTCTCCCATTTGGTGGTCAGCCAGCGCTTGTTACGGCGCCTCGGACCGGCCCTGAGCAGCGGCAAGGAGATATTCCTCTACGGGCCGCCGGGCAACGGCAAGACCTCCATCGCCGAGACCATCGCCGATTTGCTGCCCGGGGCGGTCTACATGCCCTATGCCCTGCTGGTCAGGGGGGAAATCATCAACGTCTATGATCCGGTCAGCCATCGAGCGCTGCCGCCGGAGCACAGCGGTGATGATTTTGACCAACGCTGGCTGCTGGTGCGGCGGCCGGTGGTCATCGCCGGCGGCGAACTGACCCTGAGGACCCTGGACCTCGACTTCAATCCCATCACCAAATATTACGAAGCTCCACTGCAGGTGAAAGCCAATAACGGCGTGTTCATCATCGACGATTTCGGACGTCAGCATGTCGATCCGCAACAACTCCTGAATCGTTGGATGGTGCCCCTGGATCGGCGCATTGATTTCCTGACCCTGCACACCGGGATGAAGTTCGAGATCCCCTTTGACACCCTGGTGATCTTTTCCACCAACATCGAGCCGCGGGATTTGGTGGATGAAGCCTTCCTGCGACGCATCCACTACAAATTCAAGGTGGACTATCCAAGCGACGAGGAGTACGAAAAGATTTTCCGCCAGGTCTGTCATTTGAACGGCATCGTGTTCGACAAACAGGTTTTCGATTATCTGGTGGAAAATTTCTACGAGCGGCTGCAAATTCGCTTCAGCGCCTGCCATCCTCAGGATCTGGTGGACCATATTCTCCAGGATGCCTCCTACCATGGCTCGCCGCCGGTCATGGATCGCGAGCATATTACTGCCGCCTGGGAGGATTATTTCGTCTGCCGGTGAGTCCGGCGGGGTCGCCGCCTGCCGGCGGCCGGTCCGATAGGACTTGACATTCCCGGAGCGATTTATTAATAGATAGGCGCCCTGCCGTTTTTTCGGTTCCTGACTATGCCGGAACCATGGCGGCCAACCGAGGATGGCGCCTGTGACGACGAAAACTTTTCTGGCTCCGGCCAAAATCAATCTGTGTCTGCATGTATTGGGTCGGCGAGCCAACGGTTACCATGACCTGGCCATGCTCATGCAACGGGTAAGCCTCTACGACCGCATCACCATGACCCTGCGTGATCAGGACGGTCTGCGGGTTTCCTGTGCCGGGGTCGAACTGCCGCCGGGACAGGAAAACATTGCCGCCCGTGCGGTTCGTGCCCTGCTGGAACTGACGGAACGCCGGCAGGGTCTGGAAATCGACATCGACAAGCAAATCCCGGTGGCGGCCGGCCTCGGCGGCGGTTCCTCCGATGCCGCGACGGTGCTCATGGGGCTCAACGAAATGCTCGATTTGGGCTTGACGCCGCGTCAATTGATGGATGTGGGGGTGAAGTTGGGGGCGGACGTGCCCTTTTTCATCTTCCGGACCACGGCCTGGGCGACGGGCATCGGTGAAGAACTTGCGGCGGTCCCCGCTGTGCCGCAGGCCTGGTACGTTCTGGTCAATCCCGGTCTGCAGGTTTCGACGGCCTGGGTTTATCAAAATTTACGGTTGACAAGCCCGCGCAGCGATCTTAAAATACCGCGGTTTTCCGGGGAGCTCGGAGAGTTGTTGGAGTTGCTGCATAACGACCTGGAGCAGGTCACGATGGCGCACTTTCCCTTGATCGGCGACATCAAGCAGCGGTTGCGGAACTTGGGTGCCGAAGGCGCCCTGATGAGCGGCAGCGGGCCGACGGTTTTTGGGGTGTTTCGTGAGGAGCGGACGGCCAGGGCGGCCGCCGAGGCGCTGGCGGCCGAACCGGGCTGGCGGGCCTTCGCGGTGGCTGCCGTCGACGACGAATGCACCCTGTGATGGCAGGCATTCGTTGAGTTTCTCTTGTGTTTTTCTGATGGGGCGTCGCCAAGCGGTAAGGCACCGGATTTTGATTCCGGCATTCCCAGGTTCGAATCCTGGCGCCCCAGCCACTCTCTACGCCAGACCCGCTCAGGTATCGCCGGTGACTTTCCGGTCTGCCTCCTGGAGCATCGTGGTGGGTCGCAAGGCATCATTTCGGGTCATGGTTTCCATGGCCTGCCGTTTTTTTAATCAAAGAACAGGGGTACCGTTGTGAACAACCTGAAGATTTTCTGCGGCAATTCCAATATGCCGCTGGCCCGCGAAATCTGCGGGCATCTCGCCGTGCCCCTCGGTTCGGCCCGGGTCAAGCCCTTCTCCGACGGCGAGTTGATGGTGGAGATCGGTGAAAATGTTCGCGGCCGGGATGTCTATATCATCCAGTCGACCTGTGCTCCGGCCAATGACAACCTGATGGAGCTGCTCATTATGGCGGATGCTCTGAAGCGCGCCTCCGCCGCCCGCATCACCGCCGTCATTCCCTACTTCGGCTATGCCCGCCAGGATCGCAAGGTTGCCCCCCGGACCCCCATTACCAGCAAGCTGGTGGCCGATCTGATCTCCACCGCCGGGGTCGGCAGGGTGTTGACCATGGACCTGCATGCCGGGCAGATTCAGGGCTTTTTCAACATTCCCGTGGATCATCTCTACGCCGCGCCGGTTATCCTGCAGGATATCAAGCGCCGCTTCACCGAGCCGTTGGTCATCGTCTCGCCGGATGCCGGCGGCACCGAGCGCGCCCGGGCCTATGCCAAGCATCTCGATGCCAGCCTGGCCATCATCGATAAACGTCGCAGCGGCCCCAACGTCTCCCAGGTGATGAACATCATCGGTGACGTCGCAGGCAAAACCTGCATGATCGTGGACGACATGATCGATACGGCCGGGACCCTCTGCCAGGCCGCCCAGGCCGTCAAGGACCATGGGGCCACGGCGGTTTATGCCTTCGCGACCCATGCCGTGCTTTCCGGGCCGGCGCTGGAACGCATCAATGACAGCTGTCTGCAGGAGGTGGTGGTGACCAACACCATTCCGGCGCAGGAAAAGGTGTCGGCCTGCCCGCGCCTGCGGCAGCTCTCCGTGGCCGAATTGCTGGCGGAAGCCATCCGTCGCATCAACGGCGGCGAATCGGTCAGCTCCCTTTTTGTCTGAAAATCGCGTTTT
The DNA here is from genome assembly GCF_020194955.2 of Desulfuromonas sp. CSMB_57. Taxonomy (GTDB): domain Bacteria; phylum Desulfobacterota; class Desulfuromonadia; order Desulfuromonadales; family Syntrophotaleaceae; genus JAFCIY02. The sequence goes on from NZ_JAFCIY020000038.1 coordinate 114,393, forward strand.
TGGCAGGACAACACCCATTTCAGTTTTGGAGGATTGGATAAATGGCACCCATGGATTTCAACGTCAGTTCGCGTCAGTCGTCGGGTAAGGGGATTTCTCGCAGTCTGCGTCGTCAGGGTCTGATTCCCGCCGTCATGTACGGTCGGGGCACGGAACCCTGCGCCTTGGCCGTGGATCCCAAGGCCCTCAAGCAGGCCATCAGCGGCGAGGCCGGCTGGAACACCCTGCTGGCCCTCAAGGGTGACGGCGCTTTCGATGGCAAAGTCGTCATTCTCAAGGAGCTGCAGACCGATCCGGTGAAGATGGTTCCGATTCATGCCGATTTTCAGGCCATCGACCTGACCAGCAAGGTTCATGTCATGGTTCCGGTCCACGCCGTCGGCAAAGCCGCCGGTGTCAAGGAGGGCGGGGTGCTGCAGGTCATCCGGCACGAGCTGGAAGTCGTCTGTCTGCCGCACCAGATTCCCAGCGCCATCGAAATCGACGTGACCGCCCTGGCCATTGGCGATGCCCTGCACGTCAAGAACGTGGTGTTGCCGGTCGGCGTGGAACTGCCCCCGGACGTCAACTTCACGGTGATCACCGTTACCGGCCGCGGCGGTGCGGATGAGACGGCCGCTGAAGGCGAGGCCGAATAAGGGCCGAGGTCGCCTTGAAATTGCTGGTTGGCCTGGGGAATCCGGGTACGCAATACCGTGACACCCGTCACAACATCGGTTTCATGGTGGTGGCGCGGTTTGCCGACCGGGTAGGCATCGCACTCAAGAAAAAGGGACACCAGGGCCTCTATGGTGTCGGTCGGTTTGCCGGGCAGGAGATCATGCTTCTTCTGCCCCAAACCTATATGAATCGCAGCGGTATCAGTATCCAGTCGGCCTGCCAGGCAACCGGAACCGCCGCCGGGGATCTGATCGTGGTGCACGATGAGATCGATTTGCCCTACGGCGCATTGCGCGTCAAGGTCGGTGGCGGGCATGGCGGACACAACGGGTTGCGCAGCATCGTCGGCCTGTTGGGGACCGGCGAGTTCGCTCGGGTCCGCATCGGAGTTGGTCGGCCGGTCGGCGCGGGCGATGTTGCCGACCATGTTTTGAGCCCTTTTTCCGGGAGTGAAAGACGAGAGCTGGAGAATGTGCTGGCAAACTCGGTTGCGGCCGTGGAGATGCTGTTGCAGGGAGGCGCACAGCAGGCCATGAACGAGTTTAACAACCGGGACTTATTCAATTAACAGAGAGGGATGATTCGTGATGGAACTGCAAATGTATGCTCCGATTCTGGGGGCGGTGGGCTTCGTGCTCGCCATCGTGTTGTACACTGTGGTTAAAGCCCAGCCGGTCGGCAATGAGCGGATGAGGGAAATTTCCGACTCCATTCACAACGGCGCCATGGCCTTCCTCGGTCGTGAATACCGGGTGTTGGCCATTTTTATCGTGCTGGTGTTCTTCGTCATTGCCATGGGCATGAACTTCCAGACCGCCTTCGCCTTTCTCGGCGGCGCCCTGTGCTCCATGACCTGCGGTTTCATCGGCATGAAGGCCGCCACCCGCGCCAACGTGCGGACCGCCGAAGCGGCCCGGATTTCCGGCCAGGCCAAGGCCCTGCTGGTGTCCTTCAACGGCGGTGCCGTCATGGGTCTGGCCGTGGCCTCCCTCGGCCTGGTCGGGGTCGGGGTGGCCTACATTCTCTTCGGCACGCCGGAAGCGGCCCAGTACATGACCGGTTTCGCCATGGGCGCGTCCTCCATCGCTCTGTTCGCCCGCGTTGGCGGCGGCATCTACACCAAGGCCGCGGACGTCGGTGCCGACCTGGTGGGCAAGGTCGAAGCGGGCATCCCCGAGGATGACCCGCGCAATCCCGGCGTCATCGCCGACAACGTCGGTGACTGCGTCGGCGATACGGCCGGCATGGGCGCCGACATCTTCGAGTCCTACGTCGGCTCCATCATCGCCACCATCGCCATCGCCGCGGCGGCCAGCCCGGAATTGCTGCTCCAACTCGGCGGCGCGGAAGGCGTCCAGCAGGCGGCCATGCTGCTGCCCCTGCTGCTGGCCATGGTCGGGCTGGTGTTCTCCCTCATCGGCATCGGCTCCATGAAGTTCCTCAAATCCATCGATCCGGCCAAGGCCCTGCATTATACCACCTTCGTCGCCGCCGGCGGCTTTCTGGTGGCGGCCTTCTTCATCATCCGGGCCTTCCATATCGATAACGGCGTGTTCTGGGCGATTCTGGCCGGTACCCTGGCCGGCATCGCCATCGGCCAGGTAACGGAATATTACACCGCCGCCGCACCCGTTGAACGCATTGCCGAAGCCAGCAAGACCGGTCCGGCCACCAATATCATCCACGGCCTGGCCGTGGGTCTGGAAAGCTGCGTGGTGCCCATCCTGATCATCTGCGTCGGCATCTTCGTCGCCAACTATTTCGCCGGCCTCTACGGCATCGGCATCGCCGCCGTCGGCATGCTGGCCACCGTCGGCGTCACCATGACCGTCGATGCCTACGGCCCCATCGCCGACAACGCCGGCGGCATTTCCGAAATGGCCGGTCTCGGTCCCGAAGTCCGCAAGATTACCGACGGCCTGGACGCCATCGGCAATACCACCGCCGCCATCGGCAAGGGTTTCGCCATCGGTTCCGCCGCCCTGACCGCCCTGGCCCTGTTCTCGGCCTATGCTTCCACGGTCAAGCTCAGCACCATCAACCTGATCAACCCCCTGGTGGTCATCGGCCTGCTCATCGGTGGTGCCCTGCCGTTCTTCATCGGCGCCCTGACCATGACCAGCGTCGGCCGCGCGGCCGGCAAGATGGTGGATGAAATCCGCCGTCAATTCCGGGAAATTCCCGGCCTGCTGGAAGGCAAGCCGGGCGCCAAGCCCGAACCGGAAAAATGCATCGACATTTCCGCCCGCGCCGCTCTGCGGGAGATGGTCCTGCCCGGCATGGTGGCGGTCATCGCTCCGGTGGCGGTCGGTTTCATCATCGGCAAGGAAGCTCTCGGCGGCATGCTGGCCGGCGCTACCCTGTCCGGTGTGCTGCTGGCCCTGATGATGTCCAACGGCGGCGGCGCCTGGGACAACGCCAAGAAATACATTGAAAAGGGTTCCCTGGACGGCGAAAAGAAGGGCGGCGACGCCCATAAGGCTGCCGTGGTCGGCGACACCGTCGGCGATCCGTTCAAGGACACCTCCGGCCCGGCCATGAACATCCTCATCAAGTTGATGAGCGTAGTGGCGCTGGTCATCGCACCGTTGCTGGTATAACGCCCCCATAAGGGCCAGAAGCCGAACCATAGCCGGGACCCTGGGTCCCGGCTATCGTTATTTGTGAGGAAAGCGGAACATGGGATTCAAATGCGGCATCGTCGGCCTGCCCAACGTCGGCAAGTCCACCATCTTTAATGCCATCACCTCGGCCGGGGCGGAATCGGCCAACTACCCCTTCTGCACCATCGAGCCCAATGTCGGGGTCGTGGCGGTGCCGGATCCCCGCCTGGATCAACTGGCCGCCATTGTCAAGCCCGTGCAGGTGCTGCCGACCACCATCGAGTTCGTCGACATCGCCGGACTGGTGCGGGGCGCCAGCCGCGGTGAAGGCCTGGGGAACCAGTTTCTGGGCCATATCCGGCAGGTGGATGCCATTGCCCATATCGTGCGCTGTTTCGACGACGAGAATGTGGTGCACGTCGACGGCGGGGTCGATCCCCTGCGCGATATCGAAGTGATTCAGACCGAGCTCAACCTCGCCGATCTCGATAGCATTGAACGGAGAATGGCCCGCATCGAGAAACAGGCCCGCAGCGGCGACAAGGAAATGCTGGCTCTGCAACAGGTGCTGGTCAAGGTGCGCACCGTGCTCAATGAGGGCCGGCCGGCCCGCGCCGCCGGGTTGACGGACGAGGAAGCCGGTCTGTTGCGGGAATTGCACCTGTTGACGGCCAAACCGGTGCTTTATATCGCCAACGTCGCCGAAGACGATCTCGAAGGACGGCATCCGTTTGTCGATCAGGTCCGGGAGCATGCCCGTTCCGAAGGTGCCGAGGTGGTGCCCATCTGCGGCAAAATCGAAGCGGAGATCGCCGAACTCAGCGGCGACGAACGGCTGGAATTTCTCCATGATTTGGGCCTGGGCAGCGCCGGGCTGGATCGCATGATCCGGGCCGGCTACGGCCTTTTGGGGCTGATTACATTTTTTACCGCCGGGGTCAAGGAGGTGCGCGCCTGGACCGTGTACCAGGGCGCCAAGGCACCCCAGGCCGCCGGGGTCATCCACACCGACTTCGAAAAGGGTTTCATTCGTGCCGAAGTGATCGGCTTTGACGACTACATATCCGCCGGCGGTGAAGCCAAGGCCAAGGAACGCGGTCTGCTGCGGCTGGAAGGCAAGGAATACGTGGTGCGGGACGGCGACGTCATGCATTTCCGGTTCAATGTCTGAGGGCAGGTTTCCAGATTGGCATTGAAACTTGCAGGCCGATATGCTATTAAGCGTAATTCGGAATTTTGGCGGCACCTCGGTGCCGACTCCTTGCTCCGGCTGGACCGGGGCTAAACACTCGAGAGGAGAATTGTTGCATGAGGACTTACGAAAACATCTTGATCGTGCATCCGGACAAGGTCGGTGACGAGTACGCGGCCGTGGTCGGAAAGTTTCAGGGGGTGCTCAATGAACTGGGCGCGACCATCCTGAAGCAGGAGGAGTGGGGGGTGCGCAAGCTGGCCTATCCCGTCAAGAAGCAGGGTCGCGGCAGCTATGTGCTGACCGTGTTCGAAGGCGAACCCGGTATCGTGGCGGAATTCGAACGGCGCATGCGCATCGATGAGTCCATCATCAAATTCCAGACGGTACTGCTGGAAAACGGTCTGCAGGCGCCGGCTCCGGCCGCCTCGGTCGAAATGACCGATGAGGACGAAGAAGAAGCTGACGCGGAAGAAGCGGAATAAGCCCCCATCACTCAAAGGAGACATGCACATGGCTGAAGATAGAAAACCCTCCGGCGCCGCCGGTCGCACCCCTTTCAAGCGCCGCTTCACCCGCCGCAAAGGTTGCCGGTTTTGTGCCGACAAGGCTCTGACCATCGACTACAAGGAAGTCCGGACCCTGCGTTATTTCGTCACCGAGCGCGGGAAAATCGTGCCGCGGCGTATTTCCGGCAATTGTGCCGATCATCAGCGCAAGGTTCGCGAGGCCATCAAGCGCGCCCGCAATATTGCCCTGATGCCCTTTACCGCCGGTCATTACCTCGACTGACAGCCGGGGCGGCATGCGCGTTGACCTGACCCGGCTGGTGGTGCCCTGGATGTACGCCGTCGGGGCCACTTTGCTCCTGCAGGCCTTGGCCTTGGGGCTCATTGGTCCGGTTCCGGTTGAGATGCATCTGCTGCTGGGCGGGCCGCTGGTGTTCCTGACACCGCTCCCCGTCGCCCTGCTGGGTTTGCGGGGCGGACCGGTGGCGGCAGGTTTGGCGCTGGCAACGGTTACCCTGGTCCTGGCCGGGTTGGCGCCCTTCTCGGCGGTGCTTCTGTACCTGGCGCAATTTGGCCTGGGTTCCTGGCTGCTGCCGTTGCTGCTGCGGCGCAACCAGCCCTGGGATCGGGCCGTGGCTCTGACTGCCGGTGTCGTCCTGACCGGTGCCGGTGCGGGTTGGGGGGTCTGGGCCTGGCGCCGCGGACAGAATCCTCTGATCCTGGCCGACAGTTGGGTTCGTCAGCAGATCGACCGCACCGTGACGGTCATCGGCCAGAATGCCCCCGGGAGCGAGATCGCGTCCAGCTGGGAAACGGCCATGCGCCAGGCGGGAAATACCATCATGGCCGTTTATCCGGCCATGGCGGCGATCATGGTTGGCAGCGTGTTGCTGCTGCTGACCCTGATGCTGGTTCGTTTGAACCGGGGCCGTTGGGAGCCGGCCGGCAAACCCTTCCCCCTGTGGAAGGCGCCGGAGCACTTGATCTGGCTGCTGATTGTCTGCGGTCTGGGCAGCCAGTTCTTCGGCGGCGGCCTGCAGCGGCTGGCCTGGAACATGCTGCTGGTGATCCTGAGCCTCTATTTTCTTCAGGGGCTGGCAATTGTCCGGTATTATTTTGGCGTAAAAGGCACACCGTCGATTCTGCGGGGCATGGGCTATTTCATGTTGCTGGCCTATTTCCCCCTGCGGCTGCTTCTGGCCGGAGTCGGCGTGTTCGATTTATGGATTGACTTCCGTAAACCCAGAATTCGTAAGGATTGAGATCCTTATTGGAGGAACCTATGGACATCATCTTGGTGGAAAACGTGGAAGGTCTCGGTCAGATCGGTGACCTGGTCAAGGTCAAGCCCGGTTATGCCCGTAACTTTCTGCTGCCCCGCAAGCTGGCCGTTGAAGCCAGCCTGCGCAACGTGAAGGAACTGGAACATCAAAAACGGCAGCTGGAGCGTAAGGCTCAGAAGGTCCTGGAAGGGGCCCAGGTGCTCAAGGCGCAGATCGAAAAACTGTCCTGCACTTTTGCCATGCGTGCCGGCGAAGACGGCAAGCTGTTCGGTTCCGTGACCAGCATGGAAATCCAGCAGCAACTGGCCGACAAGGGGGTCGACGTCGACCGCAAGAAGATCCAGCTGGCGGAACCCCTGAAAACCCTCGGCGATTTCGAAGTGCCGGTGAAACTGGATGCCGGCGTCATCGCCACCGTTCGCGTCACCGTCGCGGCCGCTGAGTAATACCCCGCGGGCTCACCGGTCCTTCGCGTCCGGTGAGCCCGTTTCCCATCTTTGCCGTTGATGCCTCCATGACCGACTTGAACGCTCACCGTCTCCCGCCGCAGTACCTGGAAGGGGAGATGTCCGTCCTGGGCGGCGTCCTGCTGGAAAACGCCGCCCTCAACAAGGCCCTGGAAATCCTGCGGCCCGAGGATTTCTACCGGGACAGCCATCGCCGCATCTTTTCCGCTCTTATCGACCTGTCCGAACGGGGCGAACCCGCCGATCTGGTGACCCTGACCGCCGAGCTGCAGAAAAAGGGCGAGTTGGAGGCCATCGGCGGTCCCTCCTATCTGGGAACCCTGGTGGATTTCGTCCCCACCGCCGCCAACATCGGTTATTACTGCAAACTGGTCAAGGAGAAGTCCCTGGCCCGGCAGATGATCAATGTGGCTACGGAGATCGCCAGCCGCGGCTATGAAGGCGGGGACATCGAGGCGACCCTCGACTGGGCGGAAAAATCCATCTTCGAAATCAGCGGCATGCAGAACCGGCCGTCCTATTTCTCCACGCGGGAAATCATGAAGAGCACCTTCGAGATGATCGAACAGCTCTATCACCGCAAGGAGTTGGTCACCGGGGTGCCCACCGGCTTTGCCGATCTGGACAACATGACGGCCGGCCTGCAGCCGGCGGATCTGATCATCATCGCCGGTCGCCCGTCCATGGGCAAGACCGCCTTCGTGCTCAATCTCATCGAAAATGCCGGGGTGCATGCCGGCACGCCGGTGCCGACGGTGGTGTTCTCCCTGGAAATGAGCAAGGAGCAGCTGGTGCAGCGCCTGCTCTGCTCCGTATCCCGAGTCGATGCCAGCCGCCTGCGCACCGGTCATCTGGTGGATTCCGACTGGCAGAAGCTGACCGACGGTGCCGATCGGCTCTCGGAAGCGCCCATCTTCATCGACGATACGCCGGCCATCACGGTTTTGGAATTGCGTGCCAAGGCCCGTCGCCTGAAGGCGGAGCGGAATCTGGGACTGATCGTGGTCGACTATCTGCAACTGATGCAGGGCCGCAACTCCGAGAACCGTCAGCAGGAGATCTCGGAGATTTCCCGTTCCCTCAAGGCTCTGGCCAAGGAATTGAACGTCCCGGTGGTGGCGCTCTCGCAGCTGAACCGCTCCCTGGAAAACCGTACCGACAAACGTCCCATCATGGCCGACCTGCGTGAATCCGGCGCCATCGAACAGGATGCCGACGTCATCATGTTCATCTATCGTGAGGCGGTCTATTGCGACGATTGCCGCAGCAAGGAGCGAACCTGCGACAAGGGGCATGAAAAGGATGCCGAAATCATCATCGGCAAGCAGCGTAACGGTCCCATCGGCACCGTGCACCTGACTTTCCTTGGCCAGTTCACGCGCTTTGAAAACCAGTCGCGACGCACGGACGGGTAGCGTTACGGCTGCAATGATACCAACGACACGGCCCCGCAGGAATCACCTGCGGGGCCGTGTCGCATTCTGGTCGGGCCGGATCAGAACTGCTTCAGATCAATGTCCAGCACCTGAATTTTCTTGCGCAGGGTGTTGCGGTTGATGCCGAGGATTTCGGCGGCCCGAACCTGGTTGCCGCGAGTCTTCTCGAGGATCAGGGATAGCAGGGGCCGCTCCATCTGGTGCAGAACCATCTGATAGAGATTGCAGAGTTCGTTGACGTCCATGGGCGAGAAGGTGGCCTGAAGCTTGTTGGTAATGAGGGCCTCCAGGGATTCATCCGCTTCCTTGCGCGGGGCGTCCGCGGACAGTCCGGGGAAATCCGCCGGAGTCAGCAACTGGTCGGACGAGAGCAGGGCGGCTCGCTTGAGGGTGTTTTCCAGTTCCCGCACGTTGCCCGGCCAATCGTAGCGTTTCAGCAGGGCAATGGCTTCCTTGGTGCAGCCCCGGGCGGTCACGTTCAGCTCTTCCTGGGCGCGGGTGATGAAATATTCCACCAGCAGCGGGATGTCGTCCCGTCGCTCGCGCAGGGGCGGGATGGCAATGGGCACCACGTTGAGGCGGTAGAAGAGATCTTCCCGGAATTCGCGGTTGTGGACCTGCTCGCGCAGATTCTGGTTGGTGGCGGCAACGATGCGCACGTCGACGGGAATGGAGGTGGTGCCGCCGGTGCGGGTGATCTCCCGTTCCTGCAGCACCCGCAGCAGCTTGGCCTGCAGATCCAGAGGCATGTCGCCGATTTCATCGAGAAACAGGGTGCCGCCGCCGGCCTGTTCGAACTTGCCGATTTTGCGCTCCGTCGCGCCGGTAAAGGCGCCCTTTTCGTGGCCGAACAGTTCGCTCTCCAGCAACTCCCGGGGAATGGCGGCGCAGTTCAGGGCCAGAAAGGCCTTGCCGACGCGCGGGCTGTTGTAATGGATGGCCCGCGCCACCAGTTCCTTGCCGGTACCGCTTTCTCCGGTTATCAGGACGGTGACGTCCGTCGGCGCGACCCGGCCGAGCATCTTGTAGATCTCCTGCATCGGCTTGCTTTTGCCGATGATGGCCCGCTCCAGAGGATACTGGTCCTTGAGCTCTGACTTCAGGCGGTAGACCTCCTCGGCGGCCACGGCGGCCTTCTGCGCCTTGACGATGATGGCGTCCAGGGCGTCCAGGTCAAAGGGTTTGGTGAGGTAGTCGTAGGCGCCCAGTTTCATGGCCTCGACGGCGTTCTTCATGGAGGATTCGGCGGTGATGATGATGACCAGCATCTCCGGTCGCTGCTCCTGGAAAAATTTCAGCAATTCCAGACCGGAGACATCCGGCATCTTGATGTCGAGGATGGCCAGGTCATAGCGACGCCGCAGGAAAAGGGCCTTGGCTTCAGCCCCGTCGGCCGCCAGATCGACAGTAAAACCCTGCTTGGTCAAAGCCTTGCGGAGTACCCAGCGAATGCTTTCTTCATCATCGGCGACCAGAATACGTTGGATGGACATGGGCAAATCCTGAATTGGCGGCGTGGGGAGCGAAATCCCGGCCGGAACGTTTGCTGCAGGGCGAATCAGGCGCCTGCCTGGAACGGGCCGCGGTGCATGGGCAACGCCACGGTACATACCGTGCCTTGCCCGGAGGTGCTTTCCACCTTGAGAAACCCTTCGTGATCAGTGACGATCTTCTGACAGATGGCCAGACCCAGGCCGCAGCCTTTGACCTTGGTGGAAAAAAACGGGGTAAAGATGCGATCCAGGGCGTCTGGTTCGATACCGCGGCCCGTGTCGCGGATCTCGATGGTCACCAGCGGGACCGGTCGCTGATCGCTGGAGCGGTTGATGCGGTACTGGCCCGAGACCCGCGAGGTGATGGTCACCGTGCCTGCCTCGTCGATGGCCTCGGCGGCATTTTTGAGCAGATTCAGAAACAGTCGGACCAGCAGGCTCTCGTCGCCGCGGATGGGAGGAATACTGGGGTCGAGTTGCATCTGGAAGTCGATGCTCTTGTTCGGATAGCTCTGCTTCTGCAACAGTACCAGGTCACTCAGCACCCGGGACAAATTGACCGCGCCCGGCCGCAGGGGGTGGGGGCGCGCCAGATCCAGGAGTTCCTCGATGAGATCGTTGACCCGGTTGACCTCGCGGGTCATGACCGTGGTGTATTCCCGCAGGGGGCTTTCCGGTGGCAGTTCCAAATCCAGCAGTTGGGCGGCGCCCTTGATGCCGCCGAGGGGGTTCTTGATTTCATGGGCCAGACCGGCGGCCAGGGTGCCGAGCATGGCCAGTCGATCGGCTTGACGAACCGTATCTTCCAGTTGCCGTACCTGGGATTGGTCCCGCAGGATCAGGACGGCGCCCTCCAGCCTTCCCTGCAGGCTGTACAAGGGCGCCACGGACAGACCCACCGGCAAAGGGTCGCCGAGATAGCGTGGCAGCAACACGTCCTCGTGGCTGGTGAAGGAGCGACCCGTCTCCAGCACGGTGCGGGTCATGCTCAACAGCTCGCTTTGGTCGCTGAACAGGTCGGCGAGGTGACGTCCCAGCGCCTGGCGCTCGGAAAAACCGCAGCAAACCTGGGCGGCGGGATTGAACAGCACGACACGTTCCAGGTCGTCGACGGCGATGACCGCTTCCTCCATGTTCTCCAGAACCCTCATGTAGAGGGAAAGATCCTGCGGGCGTTCATCGGTCATGGTTGCGATTCGCCTTTTTCAACAGCCCGGAAAAAGTGTTCCAGGGCGGTCATGAGTTCTGGAATGTCGGCAGCCTGGTTGACCTGGATGCGGAAAGTCGCGGCACCCGGCATGCCCCGCACGTACCAGCACAAATGTTTGCGCATCTCCAACAGCGCCCGGCGCGGACCGCGCCAGGTGACGGTCAACTGCAGGTGGCGCATGGCCGTTGCCAGGCGCTCACGTGGCGTGCAGGGCGGTGCCGGCCGCTCCTGCAGGGCCAGCAGCAAGTCCCGGATCAACCAGGGGTTGCCGTAGCTGCCGCGACCGATCATGATGCCGTCGCAGGCGGTTTCCCGCAGCATGCGCAGACCGTCGGCGGCGCAGAAGACATCCCCGCTGCCGATGACGGGCACCGGCAGTGCCGCTTTCAACTCGGCGATCAAACGCCAGTCGGCCTGGCCGGAAAAAGCCTGGCTGCGGGTGCGGGGATGCAGAATGACGGCATCCGCGCCCTCCGCCACGGCGATGCGGGCGACCTCCAGGAAGTTGACGGACTGGGCATCCCAGCCGGCCCGCAGCTTGACCGTCAGGGGTCCGGCGGTGGCCTTGCGCACCGCGGCGACGATGGCAGCCACGCGTTGCGGGGTCTGCATGAGGGCACTGCCGGCGCCGGAGCGGACCACTTTCTTCACCGGACAGCCCATGTTGATGTCCAGCAAATCGCCCCAACCTTCCACCATGCGCGCCGCTTCGGCCAGCACCGCCGGGTCTTCCCCGAACAGCTGGATGCCCAGGGGCCGATCCTCGGGGATCGTGCGCAGCAGTTCCACGGAACGGATCCCTTCCCGGATCAGACCGTTGGCGCTGACCATCTCCGTGAAGGCCAGGCCGACGCCATATTGTCGGGCGATTAACCGGCTGGGCAGATCGGTAATGCCGGCCATGGGAGCCAGCAGGATATTATTGACTAGGTTCAGGTTTTGAATCTTCATATTGCACAATTTTTGCGCAGTTTATCACGGCATTTTGAGAATGCAAGAAAATTTCCAGTCCGCAGCGTGCCCGCCGGGATTGATTGAAAACCGGCTTGGCCCTATAATCGCCGAACGCTTATCATGGAATGGGTCTTTTCCTGCGGGCGAAGGGCCTGGCAAACGGGCCTGGGAACGCCCTTCGTGCCGTAAAGGAGTGGTGCATGGATGAACTGAAACAGGTACTGTACGGCAAGATTCTCGAACAGCGCCCGCGGGTCCGGCGGTTGAGCAAGGAATACGGCAAGGTCCTCATCGATCAGGTGACCATCGCCCAGGCCATCGGCGGAGCTCGCGGGGTAAAGTGCCTGGTGACGGATATTTCCTACCTGGATCCCGAGGAGGGCGTAAGGTTTCGCGGCAAGACCATCGGCGAAACCTTCGCCGCATTGCCCAAGGCTCCCGGTTCGGCCTATCCCTTCGTCGAGGGGTTCTGGTTCTTTCTCCTCACCGGTCAGGTGCCGACCATGGCCCAGACCCTGGCGGTGGTGGCGGACTTCCAGCGGCGCCGGGAGGTGCCCGCCTATGTGTTCGAGGCGCTTCGGGCCATGCCGCGCGATCTTCACCCCATGGCCATGCTGTCGGCCGCGGTAGTGGTCATGCAGCGGGAATCCATCTTCACCCGCCGCTACAGCGAAGGCATGAGCAAAGGCGACTACTGGGATCCCATGTACGAGGATGCCTGCAACCTGTTGGCCAAGCTGCCGGCCATTGCCGCCTTCATCTACCGCCTTAAATACCAGGGCGATACCTCCATTCCCTCCAGTCCGGAGCTGGATCTGGGGGCCGATTTCGCCCATATGATGGGCATTGCGCCGCCTTATGACGACGTTGCCCGCATGTATTTCATCCTGCATTCGGATCATGAATCGGGCAACGTTTCGGCTCATACCACCCGTCTGGTCGCCTCGGCCCTGGCCGATGCCTATTACAGCTTTTCGGCAGGTGTCAACGGCCTGTCCGGGCCGCTGCACGGATTGGCCAACCAGGAGGTCCTGCGCTGGATCCAGGCGGCCATGGACAAGCTCGGCGGCGTGCTGCCGACGGAGGCGGAGTTGGAAAAATTCCTCTGGGATACCCTCAACAGCGGTCAGGTCATTCCCGGCTACGGTCACGCCGTACTGCGCCGCACCGACCCGCGCTTTACCGCCCAGATGGACTTCTGCGAAAAGCATCTGCCCGACGATCCCATGTTCCAACTGGTCCGCATGATCTACCGCATTGCGCCCAGGGTGCTGGAGGAGCACGGCAAGGCACGCAATCCCTGGCCCAACGTCGACGCCCAGTCGGGGGTCATCCAATGGTATTTCGGTGTCAAGGAATACGATTTTTATACGGTGCTGTTTGCCGTCGGCCGGGCCATCGGGGTGCTGGCCAACATCACCTGGGACCGCGCCCTGGGCTATCCCATCGAGCGCCCCAAGTCCGTGACCCTCGACATGCTGGAAGCTGCGGCCGGCATCTCAGGCCGGGGCTGATGTCAAACCGGACCTGTTTTCGAGGCCGGGTGCGGCCGTCTCCGCCCCGGCCGCAATCCCGGCATGGGAAGCGATGAGGGGCAAGCGGAACGCATTGCTCCCCATCGCCCGTCGCTACCAGGCCTTGTTGGCCGAAGTGGACGGCTGGTTCGCCGGCTGCCAGGCCCGGTCCGGTGCGGCCGTGCGCTGCGGTCCGGGGTGTGCCGACTGCTGTCGGGGACTGTTCGACATCACCCTGCTGGATGCTTTTCTGCTGCAGCAGGGGCTCGCCCGTTTGCCCGCCGCAGTGCAAAAACGCGTACGGGAACGGGCCCGAACGCGCCTGGCCGAGCTGCAGGTCGCTTGGCCCGCTTTCGGTCCGCCCTTTGTCCTGAACACCATGGCCGACGAACACTGGACGGAGATGCCGGAGGACGATCCCACCCCATGCCCGCTGCTGGGTGACGATGGGCGCTGCCTGGTGTATGCCTGGCGTCCCATGATCTGCCGGACCCATGGCCTGCCCAATTTGGACTACTCCGGAGAATGTTTTTCCGATCTGTGCTGCACCTTGAATTTCAGTGACGGCGATCCCATGCTTATAGCGCATCTGCGCTGGCATTTTCGGACCGTCTTCGAAAAAGAACTGGCTCTGTTCCGCGAGTTCACGCAGGCCTGGCTGGGTCAGCCGCGCAACGAGCTGGATACCTTTATCCCCACCGCCCTGCTCATCGACTTTTCCCGTCCGCCGGCGCCGGGTCAATTGCCCAATCCTTGACGATCCGCCCGTTGCCGCCGCCTTTGGCAAACTGAGAGCCTTGTCATTATTCATCAGAGGGGCTCGCGCCATCCGTGCGCCTGGGTTTCCCGTCCGTATGCCGCCTCGGGTCGATTGACCTGCCACCTGGGTCCCCAATGACAAAGCCCCGAAGCCTTGCCCGCCGACAGGCGGATGGCTTCGGGGCTTTGGAACAGAATAGCCGGCAGGGATCAGGAAACCTTGTATTCCATATCGGCGGCCACCTCCGGATCGCAGGCGATGCGCAGGGCACCCCATTGCTTGCCGGCCACTTTGATGGGCAGGACGAACTCGCTGAAGATCAGGCCGGTGTCGCCCTGCTGATAGGTGTGCAGCAGTACCGGCATGGTGTTGCGGGCCGCCTTGAGGCCGGTGTCATCGTTGAAAATGCGGCCGTCGCGACTCTGCTTGCTGTCGATGGCCGGGTCCCCGGTGGGCGGATGGCTCAGCCAACTGTTGTGGGTGGGCGCATAACCGTTGCTGTCGACGCACAGGGCAAAGGCGCCGCCGCGCACCTCGCCGACCAGTTTGTCCAGCAGGGGCTGGATATCCCGGGCAAAGGCCTCGCTGTAGGCGGTCTGGAACTTTTGCGGATTGGTGCCGGGCAATGGCCGGTAGTCCTGGTCGAACAGGTCGATGCCGCGGTCGACCAGTCCTTGCAGGGCCTGGCCGATTTTTTTGCGGGCCGCCAGGCCCTGGAGGACGATCTGCTCACCGTAACCGCGGCCGGTCTTGAAGCGGGCGTTGAGGCGCTGCAGATCCTCGGTGACGAGCCGCAACTCCTGCGCCGAATGGCGCGCTTCATCCATGAACTCGGCGACTTCGCGGCTCATCTGGTTGATATGGGTGACCTTGTTGTGCACCTCGTCGTTGGCCGCCGAAAGCTCCTCGACGGAGGCGGTGATGCTCTGCAGCTGATCGTCGGTTTTCTCAAAATCCGCGATCATGGTCTTGAACCGCTCACAGGAGCGGGTCACGGCGGCGCGGGCATTTTGGGCCGCTTCGCTGATTTCCTGGGTCTCGCCGATGCAGCTTTCAATGTGGGCGAGCATGGTGTTGATTTTGCTGGCGATGTCCTCGCTGGCCAGGTTGACCTGCTCGGCCAGATTCTTGACTTCGTCGGCGACGATGGCAAAGCCCTTGCCGGCCTGGCCGGCCCGGGCGGCTTCGATGGCGGCGTTGAGGGACAGCAGGGAGGTCTGGGTGGCGATGGACTTGATCAGGGAGACGATCTTCTTGATGTCCTGGGATTCGGCGTCCATCTTGCCGATGGTGACGGTATAACTGGCGATCTTGTCGGTCATGCTGGTGATGCCGGCATTGGTATCCATCATCTCCTTGAAGGAGGATTTGGCTGTTTCCAGGTTGCTGGAGGTCGACGCGCAGATGTGCTGGGTGTTGGTGGCGATTTCGCCGTGGGCCGAGGTGGTTTCCTCGCTGCTGGCGAAGATGTCCTGGGCCAGTTTGCCCTGTTCCTGGGCGTTTTCCGAGGAGACCTTCACCTTGCTGTTCAGTTGCAGGGAATTGACCGCGATCCTGACTCCCATGGTGCGGATGTTGAGGAACATGTCCCGTACGCTGTCGACGCATTCGTTGATGGCCTTGGCCAGACGGCCGATTTCATCCTCGCGGTCCAGGTTCAGGCGCAGGCTGAAATCGCCCTTGCCGATCTTCTCCATGGCTTCGGCGGTTTCCGCCAGGGAACGGGCAATGGCCCGGGTCACGAAATAGGCCAGCAGCAAGGCAACGATGATCACGCCCGCCAGGGTGCCGAAGGTGGCATAGAAGATGTGTCGCAGGGCCCGTTGGATGTCGTCGTTGTAGACCCCGGCGCCGACCATCCAGTTCCATTCCGGCACCACCTTGACAAAGGAGATTTTGTCGACGGGTTTTTTCGAACCCTCCTTGGCCCAGGCATACTCGACGAAGCCCTGACCCTGTTGACGGCCCAGTTCGGCCATCTCCACGAACATGCGCTTGCCGTGGGGGTCCGTCAGGTCCGTCAGGGATTTGCCTTCCAGTTCCGGCTGCATGGGATGCATGATCATGCGCGGTTCCAGGTCGTTGATCCAGAAATAGTGGTTGTCGCCGAAACGCTGGTTGCGCAGCTGGCTGCGCGCCTGTTCCCGGGCCTGTTCCCCATCCATCCGGCCGCTGCGGGCCTGCTGGGCATAATATTCCAGGGTGCCCGAGGCGGTTTCGACGATGTGCTGGATTTCAGCACGACGGTTCTCGATCAGGTTGCTGCGCGCCTTGATATAGACCCAGGTCGCCACCAGACTGAAGATGAAAACGATGCCGCCGCAGAGCAGGAAAATCTTGGTGGAAATTTTAAGGTTTTTCAATGTCGCCTCCCTTGACGTTGCATGACAGAGTTGTCAATGCTCACTGCAAAAAGTCGGCCGGATTTTCCGTTGCGAA
Organism: Desulfuromonas sp. CSMB_57; assembly: GCF_020194955.2. Classification (GTDB taxonomy): domain Bacteria; phylum Desulfobacterota; class Desulfuromonadia; order Desulfuromonadales; family Syntrophotaleaceae; genus JAFCIY02. The sequence goes on from NZ_JAFCIY020000038.1 coordinate 130,913, forward strand.
CCATCCTGGCTGCCTGGGCCGTGTCTTCGCCCCGGCAGTGAGCCGCCACCGGGGTTCCGTGCCGAGGTAAGACTTGAAATTTGGGCGGTTTTTTTCGTCGGTCCGGAAATAGAGGGCTTTGCCTGACCTTAAGTAGGGGAAAATAACCGGCTTTGGCGTCTACGGCAGAAATTTTGCTTGCAGATCCGGCGCGGACGGTTGTTGCCTCCATGGACCCCGTTGTGGAGCGGTTGTCTCAAGTAAAACGGGCCGCGTGTCAAGATGCTGAACCCGATTCGCTCATTTTGACAAGGCGTTTTAAGTCATGACTTTGACAAGAATGCGCAAAAGCGTTGACAAAATTACGACAAAAGGGTACACGGCAGAACGCGACAACGGATTTGGCGAGGGAATTATTGCATTGATTGGTTCGGGATGCAGGGCCGGGACGTCGGCCGTCAAAATGGAGTGAGCGGGATTGGCCTTTCGCATTTCTGATAACGAGCTGTTGCAGGCTTGCCGATTGCTGTTCGGGCCGGACGTGCAACTGAGTTCGGAGTTTCTGGCCTATCTGCAGCCGAGCGGCGCAAAATCCGCCTTTCGTCAGCGGGTCAAGGAGACCCATCCCGATGCCCTGGGTGGATTTCCGGCCGCCGGCGCGGCTTCGACCGCGACCGCTTTTCAGGATGTGGTGGCCTCCTATGAGCTGATTCAAGATTTTTTTTCTGAGCGGGAACGGGGCTTGTGGCGGCCGGAAGCACCGGCGCCGGCTCCATCCGAACCGCCTTCGGCCGGGTTTCGGGCCGCGGCCGCAGAGGATTCCGGCCGGTTTTACGCCGGTATGGAACAGGTTCCGGAGCGGGCGCTGCCCACCGGGCTGTTTCTTTATTACCGCGGCATCATCCGTTATCATCAGTTGATCGAAGCCTTGGTCTGGCAGCGCCGGCAACGGCCGAACCTCGGCGATATCGCGCAACGCTGGGGCTGGCTGCAGGCGCAGCATGTGCGCGAAATTCTGGCTTATCGCGGCAATGTGACGCGTTTCGGTGAGAAGGCGGTGTCCCTGAATTATCTGGACCACCGCCAGTTGACCACCCTGCTGTATTACCAGCGTTCTCAACAGCGCAAATTCGGCCAGTTTTTTGTCGAGCAGGGCTTGCTGTCGCCGACGGCCATGGAAGATTTGGTCGCTGAACTGCGCGAGCACAACTTTCAGGTGTCCGGCGCTTTTTCCTCTTTTTAATATTCACGCGGCAAATCCGGTTGCACGCTGCCGGAGCTGTCCCGGGGGCGGGACCGCAGACGGCGACGAAATGGGGTCCCATGCTCAAGTATGTGAAGCTTCTTCAGAAGGCCATCATCTTTTTATTGCTGTTTCTCATGTCCCTGATCCTGCTGGTGGCGACCATCAATGTGTTTTTGACCATTGTGACCGGTTTGGTGATGAACCCGCTGGTGGCATTCTCGGCGGCCAAGTTGCAGGAACTGTTCGGCCTGTTTCTGGTGATCCTCATCGGCATCGAACTGCTGGACACCGTCAAGGCCTTTTTGAAGGAGGAAATGGTGCACGTGGAAATCGTGGTGCTGGTGGCCATCATCGCCATTTCCCGCAAGGTGATCGTGTGGGAGTTTTCCGAATACAATATAATGCAATTGTTCGGTCTGGCAGCCATGCTGCTGGCCCTGGCTCTCACCTACGCCATCATCAAGCGGGCTTCGGGGCGAGGGCCGTTGCTGGGCCTGTCCTGGTTGCGGTCGGAGGCGGGCAGCAGCGATAAACAACCTTGATCCGGACCTGAGGCGCCCTTCGGGCGGGCCTCGTTACGTGATATGGAGTCGGTATTCACATGGAACGCGCCGCAGGGTGGCTGAAGGACGATCTGGCCCGCGTGCAACTCTTTCTGCAGGGCGTCCTGGCTGCAGGCGCGCCGCTCATCGGGCAGGTCGGCGAGCACCTGCTGGGCAGCGGCGGCAAGCGTATCCGCCCCATGCTGTTGTTGCTCAGTGCCCGGCTCTGCGGTTACCGGGGCGAGGCCCGCATCGCCCTGGCCGGGGTGGTGGAACTGCTGCACATGGCCACCCTGTTGCACGACGATGTGGTCGACGAAGCGGCCGTGCGCCGTGGCCGGGTCTCGGCCAATGTCACCTGGGGCAACCAGGCCGCCGTGCTGGTCGGCGACTATCTGTTTGCACGCTGCTTCAGCCTGGCCGTGGCCGCGGGCGATTTGCGCCTGGCGGAGGTGCTGGCGTCGACTGCCGGCCGCATGGCGGAAGGGGAAGTCCTGCAGTTGATGAACCGCAGGGACGTGCAGCTGGATGAAGGCCGTTATCTCGACGTCGTCATCGGCAAGACCGCCGCCCTGTTTTCCGCCGCCTGCCGGTTGGGGGCGATTCTTGCCGCGCGGGGAGGGGCGGACGAGGAGTCCCTGGCCGCCTTCGGCTTGCGTCTCGGCATGGCTTTTCAACTGCTGGATGATGTCCTCGACTATGTCGCCGCCGAAGCGGATTCCGGCAAGCTCCCCTGCCACGATCTGGCTGAGGGCAAGTTGACTCTGCCCCTGATTCATGCGCTGCGCTGCTGCCGGCCCGCCGACCGGCAGCGGGTGGCGGAGATTCTGACCCGACGGCATTTCGAGGAGTCGGAACGCCGTTTCATCATCGGGCTGATTCTGCAGCATGACGGCATCGGTTATACCCGCCGCCGCGCCCGCCAAATGGTTCAAGAGGGCCGGGAGCATCTGGCCGGCTTCGCCGCCGATCCGAGCCGGGACGCCCTGGAAGAGCTGGCGGATAGCTTGCTGGCAAGACGCGGCTGAGCCGCGGGGCTGGCGGAGCGGCCTGCCAGAGGTGCAACAGGGCTTCGCTTTTGCCGGCGATTGCATTCCAACCTGCTGAAAAAACAGTCTTTTCCGTTTCTTGACAGGTTCCTGACGGTTGTTATCCTTTGAAAGGGAGGGGCGTGGACCCGGCATTGGCCGCGGAACTGCGCCATCATTCTTTTCCGCGGGAGAACGCCATGCCTCAGCAACCTCTGGATCTCATTCCTCCGGTTTTGCCCATTTATCCCCTTCACGACCAGGTGATCTTCCCGCACATGGTATTCCCCCTGTTCGTCGACAAGCCTCTGTTGCCGACGGTGGAGGAAGCCCTGACGGCGGATCGCCTGCTCGGGGTGATGACGGTGCTGGCGGTGGATCCCCTGAGCGGCCGCGAACAGCTGGCGCGCATCGGCACGGTCTGCCGCATCAGTCAGGTGCTGCGGTTCCCCGAGGGGGGCTGTAAGGTGCTGCTGGAGGGCCTGCACCGCATCCGGATGATCGCCACCCGCCAGTCCGTACCGGTTCTCACCGCTGCTGTCAGTCTCATTCCGGTGCGGGCCAATCGCAACCCCGTGGCCCAGGCTCTGATGCAGAGCATTGCCGCCCTGTTGAAGATTATCCAATCCTTCGGTCAGCCGGTCGTGGAAGAGGTCCAGCGGGCCCTGGAACAGAACGATGAGGCGGGCCGGTTGGCGGACATCCTGGCCGTGCATCTCAACCTGGAACTCAAGGAGCAGCAGCGCCTGTTGGAACTCCTCGATCCCCTGGAGCGGATCCGGGAAATCCATCTTCATCTGGCGGCCGAGGTACAGCGCCTGCAGCTGCAGAACCAGACCGGAACGGATGCCGGACGGCGGGGCGGCCGCAACCAGAAAGAGTCTCTGCTGCGGGAGCAACTCCGGCAGCTTCAGAACGAGTTGGGGGACGAAGATCCGCACCAGGCCGACCTGCGTCATTTCAAGCTCCTGGTGGAGCAGGGCGAGATGCCCGACTATGTGCGCAGCGTGGCGGAAAAGGAGCTGGCGCGGCTGGAGCGCATCAATCCGTCTTCGCCCGAATACACCGTCGCCCGCACCTATATCGACACCCTCTGTCATGTGCCCTGGCAGCGGGGCACGGAAGATCTGCTGGATATGGATCGCGCCGAACAGGTGCTGGATGAGGACCATTACGACCTGGAAGAAATCAAGGAGCGGATCCTCGAATTCCTGGCGGTCCACTCCCTCAAGGCCGCTCTGCGGGGGCCGATTCTCTGCCTGGTGGGGCCGCCCGGGGTGGGCAAGACCTCCCTGGGGCGTTCCATCGCCAGGGCCCTGGGGCGCAAGTTCATCCGCATCTCCCTCGGCGGCATGAAGGACGAGGCGGAAATCCGCGGACACCGGCGCACCTATATCGGCGCCCTGCCGGGCCGCATCATGCAGGAGATCTGCCGCGCCGAGGCCAACAATCCGGTCTTCATGCTTGACGAGGTGGACAAGATCGGCCAGGATTTCCGCGGTGATCCGGCCGCGGCCCTGCTGGAAGTCCTGGATCCGGAACAGAACGATTCCTTCACCGACCATTATCTCGACGTGCCTTTCGACCTGTCCCGGGTGATGTTCATCACCACCGCCAACGTCATGGACACGGTGCCGCCGCCCCTGCGCGATCGCATGGAGGTGCTGCGCCTGGCGGGCTACAGTGATGAGGAAAAACTGCATATCGCCTTCCGCTATCTGGTCGATAAACAGCGCCAGGCCAACGGCCTGGAGGACTATGCCCTGGTCTTCGAGGAAGCGGCGCTGTTCAAAATCATCAAGGACTATACCCGCGAAGCCGGGGTTCGCGGCCTGGAGCGCCAGATTGCCTCGGTTTGTCGCAAGGTGGCCCGGGACATCGCCCGCCACCGCCCGTCCCTCGACCGCATCGTCGCAGCGGATGTGGAGCGGTTGCTGGGACCGCGCCGCTATTTCAGCGATGTGGCGGCGGAAGAGGATCGGGTCGGGGTGGTGACCGGCCTGGCCTGGACCGAATCGGGCGGCGATATCATGTTCGTCGAAGCGTCGGCCATGACCGGCAGCAAAGGTCTGACCCTGACCGGCAGTCTCGGCGGAGTGATGCAGGAATCCGCCAAAACCGCCCTGTCCTATGTCCGTTCCCGGCATGAGGAGTTCGGGTTTGACGCGGACTTTTTCGAGCACCGGGACATCCATATCCATGTGCCGTCCGGGGCCATTCCCAAGGACGGCCCCTCGGCCGGCATCACCATCGCCACGGCGCTGATTTCCCTGCTCACCGGGCGGCCGGCCCGCTGCAGTGTCGCTCTGACCGGCGAATTGACCCTGTCCGGGCGCTTGCTGCCCGTCGGCGGCGTCAAGGAGAAAATCCTCGCGGCCCGACGGGCCGGTGTGCGGACCGTGCTGCTGCCGGCCCGCAATGGTGAGAACCTGCGGGAACTGGGCGAAGAGGCCCGCCGGGAAATGGAACTCATCCTGGTCGACAGCATGACCGAAGTCGTGGCGCATGCCCTGTTGCCTGCCGCCACCGCGACCCTGGCGCCGCGCTTCGTCGAGCGCCCGCCCGTGGCGGTACCGCCCGGCTCCTGAGCTCAGAGCCTGAGTCCTTGCCTGTCGGAACCTTCTCCGGTATATTCAGAAACTTGCTTTTTTGGGAGGATATCTTGAGCGCCTTTTCCCCAAGGCGGCTGCTGGCCGCTGTTTTGCTGTGTCTGCTGCCGGCCGGTGCCGTTGGTGCCGCCACTCTGGTCGAGAAGGTTCAGGAACACACTCTGGCCAACGGCCTGCGCCTGCTGGTGGTGGAACGTCCCGACGCGGCGACCTTCAGCGCCCAACTCACCGTCAATGTCGGCTCCGTAGACGAGAGCGAGAACAATCGCGGCCTGGCGCATTTCCTGGAACACCTGCGTTTCAAGGGCACCCGGGTGCTGGGGGTCACCGACTATCGGGCGGAGCAGCCGCTGCTGGAAGCCATCGAGGCCACCGGAAACGCCCTCGATGCCCTGCGTCGGCAGCCACGGCCGGCGGCGGACGAAGTGCAGCGTCTCGAGGAGCGTCTGGCGGAACTGCAGCAACAGCATCGGCGTTTCGTGGTGACCGACGAGGCGGCGCAGATCTACGCCCGGCACGGCGCGGTGGGGTTCAACGCCTTCACCAGCAAGGACCAGACCAGCTACGTGGTTTCCCTGCCGGCCAACAAACTGGAACTCTGGGCCTGGATCGAAGCCGATCGGATGCGAAACGCCGTGTTGCGGGAATTCTACACGGAGCGCGAGGTGGTGCTCGAGGAACGCCGCCGCAATTACGACGGCGATCCGGATGGCCTGCTTTATGAGCACCTGCTGGCGACGGCCTTCAATGTCCATCCCTACCGGCATCCCATCATCGGTTGGGAATCGGATATCCGCAACCTGTCGCCCGCGGCCGCCCGCCGATTCATGCATGCCTACTATGCGCCGGCCAACACGGTGATCGCCCTGGTCGGCAATCTGCGTTTCGAGGTTGCCAGGGACCTGGTGGAACGCTATTTCGGTGCCATCCCCGCCGGCCTGCCGCGTCCGCCGGTAGCTGCTGTGGAGCCCGAGCAGCGCGGCGAGCGACGGGTGCAGGTTTTCTACGATGCCGAACCCCGGCTGTCATTGGCCTTCCACAAGGCCACCCTGCCGCAGCGAGAGGATTACGTGTTCGACGTCCTCGATCAGATTCTCACCGCCGGACGTACTTCACGCCTCTACCGCTCCCTGGTTGTGGAACAGCATCTGGCAACGGCGGTGACCGGCTATACCGCTCCGGGGGCGCGCTACCCCCATCTGTACGTGATTGCCGCCACTCCGCGACACCCCCACAGCCTGGCCGAGGTGGAACAGGCCATCCTTCGTGAACTGGAGCGCCTGGGCCGGGAACCGGTCAGCGCCGAGGAACTGCAGCGCGCCCGCACCCGACTCCGGCTCGATCGGTTGCGTTTTTTGCAGTCCAACAGCGGTCTGGCGCGCATGCTGACCTATTTTCAGGTGGTGGCCGGCGATTGGCGTTACCTGGTGGATTACGATGATCAGATTGCATCGGTGAGCGCCGAGGAGATCATGGGCCTGGCCCGCAAGACCTTCCGGACCGCCAACCGTACCGTCGCCACCCTCGAACGGAAAGGATCCTGACCATGCGGCCCTGGCTGATGTTGTTGAGCCTGGCGCTCCTGCTCACGGCCTGCGGTCGGCCCGACCTGGTCGCCCATCCCGATCTGCTGCCGGAACCAGCCCTGGAGTTTGGTTTGCCCGAAGTTCAGCGGTTCACCCTGGCCAACGGCATCCGCGTCTATCTGCGCGAAGATCACGAATTGCCTCTGGTGACGGTTACGGCCATGGTCGAGGCCGGAGCCGCCGGCGAGCCGGCAAATCGGGCCGGCCTGGCACAACTCCATGCCGCGGCCCTGCGTGCCGGTGGAGCGGGTGCCCGGGATCCGCGGCAGGTCGATGCCGCTCTGGCCGACCTGGCCGCCGACCTGACTGTCAGCGCCGAAAGTTACGCCACCACCCTGCGCCTTTCGGTGCAGGATACGGACCTGCGTCAAGGCTTGGGGCTGATGCTGGACCTGCTGCGGCATCCCCGATTGGCGCCGGAGGGGGTGGAACTGGCCCGGCGGCAGCGGTTGGAAGCCATCCGACGGGAGAACGACCAGCCTTCCGGCACGGCCTTCCGGGCCCTTGCCGCCGCCCTCTACGAAGGACATTTTCTGGGCCGCAGCGCCACCCCGGAAAGCGTTACGGCCATCGGGCGCGGCGACCTGGAGGCCTTTCACCGCCGGTTCTTCCGGCCGGACAATCTCTGGCTGGCCGTTTCCGGGGCCATCGACGGACCGACCCTGGAGGCCCTGCTGCAGCAACTCTGCGGCGACTGGCAGGCACCGGCCGGCTCCGACCCACCCGTCCCGGACCTGCCGCCGGCCGCATCGCCGGCGTTGTGGCTGGACGTCCGGCAACTGCCCCAGACCACCATTCTGCTGGGAACCCGGGGCATCGACAAGGACGATCCGGGGCTCTACGCGCTGCGAGTCATGGATTTCATTCTCGGTGGGGGCGGCTTCAACTCCCGGCTGATGCAGGAGATTCGTTCCAATCGCGGTCTGGCCTATTCGGTCTACAGTCATGTTCAGATTGGCCGGCGCCTGCCGGGGATGATTTTGATGGGCTGCGAGACCAAGAACGAAGCGGTGGCGGAGGTTCTCGGCCTGATGCGGAGCGAGATGCGGCACCTGGCCGAGGAGCCCGTTACCGAGCAGGAATTGCGGTTGGCCAAGGACAGCCTCATCAACTCCTTCGTTTTCGCTTTTGAAGACAGCCACTCCGTTGTCACCCAGGTGCTGAATCTGGATTTTTACGGTTACCAGGCCGATTTTCTGCTTCGCTACCGGGAGCGCCTGGCCGCCGTGACCGCCGCCGATGTCCAGTCCGCCGCCCGCCGCCATCTGCAGCCGGAACGGCAGGAGGTGGTTTTGGTCGGGGCGCCGCCGGCCGTGGATGAATTGGCCGGAGCGCTGGGGTTGCCCTTGCGGCGCCTGAACCAGCAACCTTGAGTCGGGAGGCTCAGGGGGGAGAGAGCCATGTCAGCCATGAATAACGCCGCGCGGCCCGAACTGGAAAACTATCGGCAATTGGTATCGCGGGTCGATGATTTGTGCCGCAGCATTACGGAACGTTATGTATCGGAACTGGCCTGCCGCAAGGGCTGTGCCGATTGTTGTCGGCATATCAGCTTGTTTCCCGTCGAAGTCGCGGTGGTGCGGGAGGCTCTGCTGGCGTTGCCGCCCAACGAGCTGCGGGCGCTGCAGGACCGGGCCGGCTCGGTCGGTCCGGCGGACGCCTGCCCGCTGCTGGATGAGAGCGGCGCCTGTCGCGTCTATGCGGCGCGACCCATTATCTGCCGGACTCACGGCCTGCCGGTGATGACCTGCCTGGACGGTCAACGCCGAGTGGACGCCTGTCCGGCCAACTTTTCCGGGTGTACGTCCCTGCCGGGCAGCGCGGTCATCGATGTGGATCGCATCAATGCCGCCCTGGCGGCCATCAATCGGCTGTTCGTGGCGGCAACGGGTGGAGCCGGGGCGGCCGGTGAACGGCTGTCCATGGCCGCCATCATTCTTTCCACGGCCGATTGATGCAGGATTCATAGTGGTATCGGGAGGCTGCCAGGCCCCGTTACCTCGAGTTGGGAGGCGATGTGCTGAAAAAACGATTTGGACGCATGCGGGGTTTTTTTCAGGAGGGCCTTTGGGCCGGCGATGGCCGCGAAATGGGCCGCTTCCGCCTGGTCTTGCTGCGCCATGTGCAGGTGGTGGCCATGGTGGCGCGCGGTTTTGTCGCCGACGGCTGCATCATGCGCGCTTCGGCCCTGACCTACACGACCCTGCTGTCCATCGTACCGTTGCTGGCCTTGATGTTTTCCCTGGTCAAGGGCCTGGGGGGGCAGAACATCCTCGAGCCCCTGCTGCTTGGCCATCTGGCCCGCGGTTCCGAGGAAATCATCACCGCCATCCTCAGTTATATCGAGAATACCAATTTCCGTCGTTTGGGAACGTTGGGGCTGATTCTGCTGGTGGCCACGGTCCTGGCCCTGCTGTCCAACATTGAACAGAGCTTCAATCATATCTGGGGGGTCAGGGAAACCCGGTCCCTGCTGCGGCGCTTCGCCGATTACTTTTCCGTGGTGCTGCTCAGCCCGCTGCTGGTCCTGGCGGCGCTTTCCATCAGCACCTCCCTGCGCAGCCAGGCGTTGGTGCAGAGCCTGCTGGAGACCCCCGTGGTCGGGGAGGCGCTGCTGATCCTGTTCCAGTTGGTCCCCTACGTGGCCCTGTGGACCGCCCTGACCTTCATGTATCTATTCATGCCCAACACCCGGGTCCGTTTCGGGCCGGCTCTGGTCGGCGGCATTTTCGGCGGCACCCTGTGGCAACTGGCGCAATGGTTATACGTCAACTTTCAGATCGGCGTATCCAAGTACAACGCCATTTACGGCACCATGGCGGCCCTGCCCATCTTCATGGTCTGGCTGTATGTGTCCTGGGTGATTGTTCTGCTCGGTCTGGAACTGAGTTACGCCGTCCAGAACCTGGCCATCCTGCGTGAGGAGCTGGGGGAAAAGCCGGTCAATTTCGCCAGCCGGGAGCGCCTGGCGCTGGCGGTGCTGCTGCTGGTGACCGAGTCGTTCATCGGCAAAAACCGGTCCTGGACCCATGCCCGAATTTGCACCGAACTGCGCCTGCCGCCGCGCCTGGCGCGGCATCTGCTCATGGACCTGGAACGGCTCGGGTTTCTGGCCGCCCTGCACGAAGCCGGGGAAGAGGCAACGGTCTATCATCCCGCCCGGGCGCCGGAGACCATCACCCTGCAGGAAATTCGCACGGCTTTGCGTCTTGACGGGATGACCTACCCCGAGGAGTTCCGGATTCCGGCCGTGCCGGTGGTGGATGATGTCGAGGCGTGGTTGGAGCGGGCCGCCGCCCAGGCTCTGGATGGATTGACCTTGCGCGATCTGGCGCGGGCCGGGAGCGCCGCCGCTCAGGGGGAAGGGGCATCGGGATAGCAGGTGAAGGCACCCTGCTCCAGCAGGATGAAGGAAGGCCCGTGGCCCCAGTCGCCGAGGGCCAATAGACACTTTCCATCCCGGCAGCGCTGCAGGGGCACATGGAAGTGACCGGTGATGACGGTATCGTAGCCTTCCTTGAAGCGCTCGTCGGCAAAGGCCAGCAGGGCCTGTTCCGGAATGCTGCGGCGCTGCCGGCCGCCGCCCTTCCGGGCACTCAGACGGCTGGCGCGGCGGGCGACGGCCCAGGCCGCATCGGGCGGAATCCAGGACAGCAGGCGGCGGGTGAGGGGGTGGCGCAGCACCCGGCGCAGGCGACGATAGCCTTTGTCGTGGGGATTGACCAGATCGCCGTGGGTCAGGAAGATGCGCCGGCCGTCCAGTTCCAGAGGACCGCCATCGGGCAGGATCCGGCAGTCGAGGATGTCCCGGAAATAGGGACCGAGATGAAAGTCGTGATTGCCTTCGACGAACACCAGTTGGGTACCGGCTTCCCGCAGTTGCCGCAGTTTCTCCAACAGCGGCACGTAATTGCTGAACACCACGTGGCGGTAGCCGATCCAGAACTCGAAGATATCCCCGAGCAGCACCAGGGTGCCCAATTGGCCGGCATGTTCTTCCAGCAGGTCCATGACCTGGCGGTAGATCGGATCGGCGGGATCACTGAGATGGGTGTCGGCCAAAAATAGGTGTTTCATGGCGCCTCACTATAGAGAGGGAAGGCGTGGAAGTCAAGAAAGGCTGAAGGCTGACGGCTGAAGGCTGAAGGCTGAAGGCTGAAGACGGAAGGCGGAAGGCGGAAGTACGACAGGTAAAAATTTGGAATGTTCTGCCCGAGCCTGCCTCGGGCCTTTTCTTGTGTAGCGGAGGGTTGCCATGTGGTGTCTGTTACGAAAAATTTGCTGGTGTTCGGCGCTTTTTGGGGTATTGACCGGTGCCCTGACGGGCTTCTTGACAGGAACGGTTTGGGCTGAAGAATACCGGGCTCCGCGGGCCGGAGAGGCGTATGTCACGGAGCTCTTCGGAACTCCGGCGCGGGCTCCGGAGCGTAACCGTCGTTCCGTAACGGCTCTCAACCTCGGGGTGCAGTGGCTGCCCCAGGCCCCCAAGGATTATGAAGTGCTGCCCTTCGGCGCCCTGTATCTCTGGCGCAACCCGGAAGACGGGCACAGTCGGCTGCGGGCGGTGCTGGCGGGGCTCTACAACGAACTCCGCTACGATGTGCGCCCGACCTGGCTGGCGCCGACGGATCTAATCCTGACCCTGGACAACCTGACGGTACCGACCGCGCGCCAGGAATTCATCGACGGGGCCCGCATCGATGAAGAGGAACTGGAATGGCATCGGGTACATCTCGGTATCGGGCTGGGTTGGCGCACCCCCTTGGCGCCGGGGCACCAGGATAACGTCCTCGAGGCGGCCCTGAGTTACCAGCCGGGCCTGCTCTGGTTTCGCCGTGGCAGCGATACGGCAGCGGATTTCCGTCCGCCCCGGGATACCTACGAGGGACGGGTGCACCTGCGTTTGCGGGCCGATGCCCTGGAGCGCAACCTGCTGGAACTGCCCCATGGGGGGTGGGCGGCCGGTTTCGACGGCTGGTATGGACATCGTGCGCGCTGGCGGGATTGGGGCGGCGATACCCTTGGCGGTCGGCAGGGCGGGGCAGGGCAACGCACCTGGGCGGCGGCCCGGGTTCATGCCCTGGCAGCCCTGCCGGTCCCCGGCCTGGCAGACGACCGCCACCGCCTGGTCGCTTCCTTCTACGGCGGCCTGGGTACGGACCTGGATCGGTTCAGCGCCTTCCGGTTGGGGGGCGAGCCGGCCGGCGGGGAGACCGAGGCCCTGGCGCGGCCGAATGTGCTCGGCGCCCTGTTCGATGAGTTCTACAGCCGGGGTTACGCCATCGCCAACCTGGAATATCGTCGGGAACTGCTGTTTTTCTGCTTTCTGCACCTGCGCGGCCAATGGGCGGTCCTGGATCGGTTCCGCTTGCGGGGTGGTGCGGTCAGCCGCCAGACGGATTCGCTGCCGGCTCTGGCCGTGGCCCTGACCAGCGGTGCGCCCTGGAACTCCCAGATCGAGTTGGGCTACAGCTACAACTTCGGCCTGTTGCGCCGGCGGGGCGAGAATGCGGAATTCGGGGCCTCGGCGCTGAGCCTGTCCTGGTCCAAGGAGTTTTAGGCGGACAGCCATGTTTTCCGGGAGGGCGGCCCGAGACCCTGCTCACGATGCTGAATACTTAAGAGTAATTTTCGAATGAGCAAATATGTTTTTTAGTCCAATCAAAATAAGGTCCTAATACAACCCGTGGAGATTGACCCCGAGTGAAGTTCAGGCTAGATTGTCTTCGAATATGGCAAATTGGTGTTTGAATTTACCTAGGGGGAAAACATGTTTGCTCATATGGAAATAGATTCTTCAATCTGTAAAGGCTGTGGACTATGTACCATGGCCTGCCCAAGAAAGTTGCTGCAATTGAGGTATAAACAGAACGGCGAAGAATATCCCCACGCTGAAATAGTCGATGAAGCCAAATGCGTCGGCTGTGCATTATGCGCCGGTATGTGTCCGGATTTGGCCATCAAGGTCTTCAGCTCGCAGAAGAACGAATTCACCGGCACCCTGGGCCGTTCCTTCGGTCCCTATTCCAGAATGGTCTCCGCCCTCTGCGGCTGACAACGTCCGCGCCGGGGCTCTTCTCAACGCGCACCAAGCTTGCCGGTTCGTTGCTGCCCACCCATCACTCCGGACTTCGATCCGTCAGGAATTCGAAATCCTCGCGACTCAAGGGGATGCGGCCGACATCCCTGCCTTCCTCCAGCAGCGCTCGAAAAAGCCGTTGTTTCCCCTCCTTCAGCAGCATCATCTTTTCTTCCACGCTGTGGCGCATGATCAGGCGCAATACCGTCACCTTGCGTTGCTGGCCGATGCGGTGAGCGCGGTCCGATGCCTGATTTTCCACCGCCGGATTCCACCAGGGGTCCAGATGCACCACGTAGCTGGCCCGGGTCAGGTTCAGGCCGCGGCCGCCGGCCTTGAGGCTGAGGAGAAACACCAGCGGTTCGCTGCTGTGCTGAAAGTTCCGCACCAGGTCCTTACGAGCGGCCACGGGTGTGCGACCGTCCAGGCGCAGCCAGGGCAGGCCGGCATGGTTCAGTCCTTCCTCGACCAGGTCGAGAAAACTGGTGAACTGGGAAAAGACCAGCACGCTGTGACCTTCGTCCCGCAGTTCCAACAACTGCTCGCATAAGGCGGCGATCTTGGGCGAGGCGACCCCCTCCGCGGCCTGGTCGTCAACCAGGCGCGGGTCCAGGCACAGGCGGCGCAGGCGGGTCAGGGCGGCCAGGGCCGTGACCCGTGCCTGGGCCGCCGATTGCCCACGGTAGGCGTCGTCCACGGTTCGGCGCACCTCTTCAACGGTTTTCCGGTAGAGCCGCTTCTGCAGGTCGGTCATTTCCAGGTGCATATCGATTTCGACCTTGTCCGGCAACTCGTCGGCGATCTTTTCCTTGCTGCGGCGCAGCACGAAGGGCCGGGTACGCTGGATGAGCCTGGACAGGCCGTCATGGTCGGCGGCTTTCTGGAGGGCGCCGAAGCGGCGGTAATCGCCCAGCAGACCGGGCAGAGCCAAATCGATGATGGACCAGAATTCACCCAGGTGGTTTTCCACCGGGGTGCCGGTCAGGGCCAGTTTGAATGTACCGCGAAGGCGACGTACGGCGCCGGTTACGGCGGCGTGGACATTTTTGATGGCCTGGGCTTCATCAAAGATGATGACGTGAAAGTCCAGGGCGGCCAGTTGCTCCAGGTCGCGCCGCACCAGATCATAGGTGGTCAGCACCACATCGCTGCCGTTGAAGTCCGTTTTGCGCTGTTGGCCGCGGTAGAGGACGATGCGCAATTCCGGAGCGAAGCGCGCGAATTCGATTTCCCAGTTGAACAGCAGGCTGGGCGGAACCACCACCAGGTGCGGCCAACCCTCGGCCCCATGGGACGGGATTCGCCCCTGATGCAGGGCCGCCAGCAGGCTGATGGCCTGGACCGTTTTGCCGAGGCCCATGTCGTCGGCCAGGCAGGCGCCGAACTTGTTCTGGTAGAGAAAGGCCAGCCAGTCATAGCCCTGACGCTGATAATCCCGCAGGGTGGTGCCCAACTCCGGCAGCGGCGCCTGGGGCAGGCTGCTGAAATGTTCGAGGCGCTGCAGAATGGCCTCATCCTCCGGAGCCAGACGCAGGGTCGCTCCAAGCCGTCGCAGGGCCAGACAGTCGAGAATATGCAGCCGGGGAATGCGTACGACCCGGCGTCGCTGGCGCCGTTCCGTGCCGCTCAGGAGCTGAAGTTCGCGCAGGACCTGTTGGCTGGCGGAATCCACCAGCAGGAGGCGCCCATCGACCTGCACGAAACCCTCCTGCAGGGCTTGCTGCCACTCGCTCTCCTCCAGCAGCTGGCCCTGGCAGCGGATTTCCGGCTGCAATTCAAACCAGTCGATACCGGCGGCGGTGGCGGTAATGGTGATGTCGAACTGGATCGGCATGGCCGGTCGGCCGTCGCACAACAGGTCGATGCCCTCCCGGTGCAGGTCGGCCAGCAGTTGCGGCAGGCGCTCGCGAAAACGGGAACTGGGCACCGAAAACCGGCCGGGATGTTCGCTGTTACGAAACGTGGCCTGATCGAAATGCTTCAGAAGGAGCTCAAGCAGACGGATTTCGAGGCTTCCATCCCGTTGCAGGCAGCACCATTGGCGGTCGATAAAGTTCAGGCTCCAGCTTTCCATGTGTTTAAAATCAAGAAGATATTTCAGCAATTCACGGGCTTCGCGGGTGACCGCCCGCTTGATGAATTCGGGGCCTTTCAGGAATCGCCGCAGGATTTTTCCCTGTTCCGTAACGGAGTCGGTCTGGCAGGCGGCCAGGAAGGCTTCGCAGAGGATGCGCCGACGTTTCAGGGTGCGCAGGGCAGGGCTCAGCCGGCGGTAGAGGTCTTCGCCGAACAGGGCCAGGCCGCGGCCATCCAGGGACAGGATGGCTGAGCCGTGGCGGGCGCCGGCCCGAATCCGGGTTTCCTGGCCGTCCTGCGAGGTGTCGGCGGTCAGCAGGTAGCTTTTCAGGGTTTCCCTGGCGGGCTGTTGGGGGGTGCCCTGCCGTTGCAGCAGGAATCCGGCCGTGGGCGGCGCCTGTCCCGGGGGAGCATGGCTCTGCAGGCCGAAAAAACTGTCCCAGGCCAGGCGGAGGGCGCCGTCGGGTTGCGGCGTCCACTGGTCGGCAAGTTCTTCCCATTGATCCCAGGCGGGCGACCATGGGCATCTCACCAGGCGCGCTGCCCGAATGTCGAGGAGCCAGTTGCCCAGGGTCGTCAACGCGGTGCCCAGGCGGCTGCCATCCGCCAGGATGCGGCTGAGCCAGAGGCCGTCCTGACATGCGTCGAGCAGCAGGGCACCGGCTTCCGCAAAGGGCGGTTCCACCTGGATCCGGCGCCGGCCCTGCTGGTCGCGCAGCAGCAGGGGCCAAGCCGGGGGGCCTTGGTCCAGCAGTCGCCCCAAAACCAGGCCGGAGTAGGCGGAGGGGCCGTGGGGCAAAGAAAGCAGGGATTGCAGTTCCTCGGGCAGAAAGGATGCGGGGCGCTGCACCGGCCGGCCATGGTGCCACACCTCGATGGCCAACAGGTCGTCCTCGACAGCCAGCACCACGGCTAAAGGATGAGTGGGCTCAGCCTGCTCCGACGGGCTGCGGTGTGTCAGCCCGGCGGGCTGGCAGAGGGTGCTTCGAATGGCCTCAAGCGACTTTTGAGAGCCTCGCCAGCCCGGCACGCTTTGCGGATCCAGGGCTTTTTTCAGGGCGAAGAGCACCGCCAGCGCATCCCGGCACAGGTGCCTGTCCAGGGGTTGTCCGCAGGTGCAATCGATGTGCAGCATCTGGTCCTGCAGGGTCAGGACGACGGTCCTGGTCCGGTTGAGGCCGACCTCGACGGACAGTTGCGTCCGGGACGGATCCCATTGGGGCGGCGCGACGGCATTGCTGTTGCAGAGGTGCAGCGCCTCGGTGATCTGCTCTTTGTCCGCCCGGCCATACAGGGAACCGGTGGGCAGTTGGCGAATGGCCTTCAATAGCGGCGGCATTGGGTTGGTGTCCATGGATTCGGCCATGCAAAGCCTGCTATGGGAAAAGGGGGGCTCCCGGGGGCGAAACGCTTACCTTAGCATTCCTGCTGCAAGGATAAAAGGATTCTCTGGTCAAGATTGCACGGGACACCCATCAAGCTTCGGGACCTTTCCGGGGCGCGGAACGGAAATCGCAAGGGCGATTCTGATACGGATAAAAATATATAAATAACATGAACTTATATGGTTAATTGATTGAATGGAAATGATAAACTAACTGTCAATATAGTAACGTTACTCGTAGCGTTACCTTTTTGGGGGCGATGGGCAGGCAGGATGCACGGGAAAAATCTTTCTGCCCCGACCATTCGATCCGGCCATGACAGCAGGTAAAAGGGAGGTTGCCATGCTTCGGGGCATGTTTTATCTTGGTCTTGGCAGAAGGAAATGGGTCATGGAGGCTCATGATAACTTCTGTCGCAACCGTTGCATAAAGTTGTTGCGGTGACGCGCGGGCCGGAAGGGATCTGATACTATTTCTATCGGGTCCGGCCAGGCCGGATGGAACTTTCCCCAAGGCGTGTCACGGCGGCAGGGAAAACCTTCAGGGAAGGAAAGCGCATGATTGCCCAAGAGGAACTGAAGAAACAACTGGAATTGTTCATGGTCGTTCTCGACCAGGTACAGCGCATGCTGGAAACGGCGCGCAACGCCTTCAACCAGCAAAGCAACCACCTGCTCAACGAGCTGATCCGGCAGCGGGTGCAGACGGAACAGGAAATTGCCCTGACCACGGAAAAGATCGATGCCCTGCTGGCTGTCGGTCCCGGAGACCAACACCGTCTGTTCATCAAGCTGTCCAGCATGCTTTCCCATCTGCAGGTGGTGACCGAGGCCCTGGGAGAGCTGGCATTGCCCATGCGGAAGCAGATCACCGAAGGTACGCCCTTTTCGCCGCGAGCATTGACCGAAGTCAACAGGCTGTTCACCCTCGAGCAGGATATCCTCGACGCACTGCGGGATATCTTTTTGACCAACAACGCCCACCTGAAAAAACTGGTGGGCGAGGAAAAGGGCCCGGAGTTGGCGCGATTGTGTTTTGATTTTGCCACCGAGCATGAAGCACGCATGGTGGAGGGCCTGTGTCTGCCCCATGCGGCGCCCATCTTTCTGGGCATTCTCGAATGTTTCGGGGTGGCGGCACGCCAGGAAATCGCGCTGGCCCGCCTGCTGACCGAACTCGATGCCCTGTAAAGGTCCGAATCGCAGTGGTTCTTGCCATGCCGTCCTTTTGAACAGGTGTGCTTTGCATCACCCTGCGGCGCGGTTTGTCGGGCGCCGGCCGGGCACTAAGGTAACGCCGGGCGACAGGCTTTTCGGTTGCGGGCGGTTCTTGCCGCATGCTATATAACTGCATAAAGTCACAACGGGTTTCCAGGTTGGAACGCAATGGCAGAGCCGTAGGAACAAATCAAGTTGGGCCGGGAGGGCGCATGTTTGAAATCGATACCATCCTCCGCAACGCGCTGCACGAGGATATCGGACTCGGGGATATCACCACTCTGGCTACGGTGGCGCCCGGGACCGCCGGCCGGGCGCAACTGGTGGCCAAGGAATCCTTCGTACTGGCCGGCATGGATGTGGCGCGCCGCGTTTTCACGCTGCTGGACGATACGGTGGCCTTTGAAAAGCTGCGTGAGGACGGCAGCCGCATCGAACGCGGCGAGGTGCTGGCCTGGCTCAAGGGCCATGCCGCCATGCTCCTGCAGGGCGAGCGGGTCGCTCTCAACCTGTTGCAGCGCTTGAGCGGCATTGCCACCCATACCGCCCGGTTCGTGGCCGCCCTGGAAGGCACCGGCACGGCCGTGGTCGATACCCGTAAGACCACTCCGGGGTTGCGCGTGCTGGAAAAATACGCGGTGCGCGTCGGTGGCGGCCGCAACCACCGCACCTCCCTCTATGACGGGGTCCTTATCAAGGAGAATCATGTGGTCGCTGCCGGCGGCATCGCCCCCGCGGTGGCCCGTGCCCGTCAACGCGCGCCCCATACCCTGCGGGTGGAGGTGGAAACCCGTAATCTGCAGGAAGTCGAGGAGGCCGTGGCCGCCGGTGCCGATATCATCATGCTGGACAACATGGCCCCCGCCGAACTGCGCCAGGCCGTGCTGCTCATCGACGGCCGCGCCCTGACCGAGGCGTCGGGTGGAGTGACCCTGGATACGGTGCGGGAAATCGCTGAAACCGGGGTCGATTTCATTTCCGTCGGGGCCCTGACCCACTCGAGTCCGGCCGTCGATATCTCCATGCTGTTTCAGTGAGCCACCGGGAGCCGGGATGACCCATTCGCACTCGCAAGCCACCATTCTAAAGCTGTTTCGGGAGGCGGACCGGGAGTTCGTTTCCGGGGCCCGAATCAGCGCGGCGTTGGGTGTGTCCCGGACCGCGGTCTGGAAACAGATCGGGCAACTGCGGCAATTGGGCTACCAAATCGAAGCCGCCCCGGCCAAGGGCTATCGCCTGCTGCAGGCCCCGGACGTATTGCTGGCCGCCGAGGTGCAGAATGAACTGGGCACGGCCTGCATCGGCCGCGAGGTCGTTTTCTACAGTGAAACGGACTCGACCAATCTGCGGGTCCATGAACTGGGCAAGAGCGGGGTGGCGGAGGGCGTCGTGGTCATCGCCGACGCTCAGAATGCCGGTCGCGGCCGCATGGGGCGTTCCTGGCTGTCGCCGCCCGGCGTCAATCTCTATCTTTCGGTGTTGCTGCGTCCGGCCATCGCACCGCGCCATGCCTGCCACTTGACCTTTCTCTCCGCCGTGGCCGTGGCCCGTACGGTGGCCGCCGTCGGTGAGGTGACACCGCAGGTCAAGTGGCCCAACGACATCCTGGTCAACGGTCGCAAGCTGGCAGGATTGCTCAATGAACTGGATGCCGAGACGGATCGCATCCGGTACCTGGTGCTGGGGATCGGCGTGAACCTGAACATGGCCGCCGAACAGTTTCCCGACGATCTGCGCTATCCCGCGACCTCCCTGCTGCTGGAACGCGGCGAACCCGTTTCCCGGCAACGCTTCACCCGGACCCTGTTGCGGACTCTCGATGAACTCTACGGTCTCTACCGGCGTTCCGGCTTCGCTCCGATCATGGCCGCCTGGCAGGCGTATTTCGATCTTGTCGGACGCCAGGTGGAGGTGGACTGTCAGGAATATCGGCTGCGCGGGAAGGTGGCCGGCCTGGGTGAGGACGGCGCCCTGTTGCTGGAGTTGGCCGACGGCCGGACGGAACGGGTGCTGGCGGGGGATGTGCGGCCCCTCTGAGGGCCCGCCCCGAGACCCGTTACTGAACAGTTGTGTTTGCAGCTGCTTTTCCAAAGATGCAGGAGTATCATGCTACTGGTCATCGATGTCGGCAACACCAACACGGTTCTCGGGCTCTATGAGGACGAGTCCCTGGCCCATAACTGGCGCATCGCCACGGACAAGGCCCGTACCGGCGATGAATACGCCCTGCTGCTGCATGAATTGCTGCGCTTGGCCGAGGTTCCCTTTCGGGCCATCAAGGATGTGATCATATCCAGCGTCGTCCCGCCCACCCAGTACGCTCTGGAAACCCTCTGTCACAAGTATATCGGGCGGCCGCCCTACGTGGTGGGACCGGGCATCCGCACCGGCATGCCCATCCTGTACGACAATCCGCGCGAGGTCGGCGCGGATCGCATCGTCAACGCCGTGGCCGCCTACGAGCGCTGGCAATGCAGCCTGATCGTGGTGGATTTCGGCACCGCGACCACCTTCGACTGTGTCAGCTCCAAAGGGCAGTACCAGGGCGGCGCCATCGCTCCCGGACTCAAGATCAGCGCCGAGGCCCTGTTCGAACGGGCCAGCAAGCTGCCGCGGGTGGAACTTGCCCGTCCCGCCCAGGTGGTGGCCAAGAATACCGTGCAAAGCATGCAATCCGGTTTATATTACGGCTATGTGGGCCTGGTGGACGGCATCGTCGGTCGCATGAAGCAGGAGTTGCGAGACAGCCCCAAGGTGGTGGCCACCGGCGGCCTGGCCGGGCTGATTGCCGGCGACTCCCAGACCATCGAAGAGGTCGTTCCGGACCTGACCCTGGAGGGTTTGCGGATTTTGTACCTGCGCAACAAAGGGTGATTTTTTTCATTTTTTCGGCCGGGCCCGGCCGGGCTCTGCATGGCAAAGGCGGTGTGAAACGGTTCAAGGTACCTTCCTCATTCAATAGAAACGGTGCGCAGGCACCGATGCAGCCTTGGCAAAACGCGGAGCCCAAGGAACTCCGCGGAACGTTCGTTGTTTCCTGAAATGCGATCCTCTTAGGCAACTTCCCCACGGGGAACATGAAGGGAGAGACTATGGGAAAGTACGACACGGCAAAAGTGAGGAATCTGGGAGTTGTTGGCCACGGCGGTGCGGGTAAGACCTCCCTGGTCGAGGCCATGCTGTTCAACAGCGGGGCCGTCGAACGGCTGGGGCGGGTCGATGAGGGCAGTTCCACCATGGACTTTGAACCGGAAGAAACCAAGCGCCATGTTTCCATCAGCTCCGGCATCGGGCATTGCGACTGGCAGGGTTATCATCTGAACATCATCGACACTCCCGGCTACGCCAACTTCCTGCATGACACCCGCAACAGCGTGCGGGTCATGGACGGCCTGGTGGTGGTGGCTTCGGCCATTTCGGGGGTCAAGGCCCAGACTGTCAAAGTCTGGGAATGGGCCCGGGAGTACGGCATTCCGGCCGTGGCCTTCGTCAACAAGATGGACCGGGAACGGGCCGATTTCGCCAAGGCGGTGAGCAGCATGGGCGAAGATCTGGGCTGCCGGACCGTGCCCATGGTGCTGCCCATCGGCGCTGAAGACAGCTTCCGTGGGCTCATTGACCTGGTCAACATGAAGGCTTTCCTGTTCCCCGACGGCCCCCAGGGGCCCTTGAAGGAAATCGCCATTCCGGACGAGTACCAGGACGAAGCGGAGACCCAGCGCATCATCCTCATCGAGGCCGTCGCCGAAACGGATGACGGCCTGATGGAAAAATATCTGGAAGAGGAAACCCTGGAGGATGACGATATTCGTCTGGGGTTGCGGGCCGGCGCCAGTTCCGGCACCCTGTTGCCGGTGCTGTGCGGCAGCGCCGTGAGCAATCGCGGGGTGATCCAACTGCTCGATGCCATCGGCCTGTGTCTGCCGTCGCCCGTCGAGCGGGGGGCGACTCTGGGAACGTCGCCGAAGTCGGGGGATGTGGCGGAGCGCCATCCGGCCGATGATGCGCCCTTTTCGGCCCTGGTTTTCAAAACCATCAGCGATCCCTATACCGGCAAGCTGACCCTGATGCGCATTTTCTCCGGAACCCTCAAGTCCGACGGCAGTTTCTTCAATCCCAACCGGGATCTCAGCGAGCGTTACGGGCAATTGTTCCAGTTGCAGGGCAAAAAGCAGCAACCGGTGGCCGAAGCCGGTCCCGGCGCCATCGTCGCGGTGGCCAAGCTCAAGGAGACCGTCACCGGTGATACCCTGTGCGATCCCGGCCAGCCGATTCGCTACGAATTCCCCGCGCCCATGAAACCGGTCATCTCCTTTGCCCTCGAAGCCCGCAGCAAGAACGATGAGGACAAGATCCACGGCGGTCTGCAGCGCCTGGTGGAGGAGGACCCCAGCCTGCAGGTGCATCGCGACGAGGAAACCCATGAGCTGATCCTGTCGGGCATGGGGCAGATCCATATCGAAGTCACCACCGAAAAGCTCAAGCGCAAATTCAATGCCGAGGTGCAGCTCAAAGAGCCCAAGGTACCCTACCGGGAAACCATCCGCGGCAAGATCAAGTTGCAGAGCCGCTACAAGAAGCAGTCCGGCGGCCGCGGCCAGTTCGCCGATGTTTGGTTGGAAATGGAGCCCCTGGGGCGTGGCGAGGGCTTCCGCTTTGTCGATCAGATCGTCGGCGGGGTGGTGCCGCGCCAGTATATTCCGGCGGTGGAAAAGGGCATCGCCGAGGCGGCCCGCACGGGAATTCTGGCGGGTTTCCCGACCGTCGATTTCCAGGTGACCCTGTTCGACGGTTCCTATCACTCCGTCGACAGTTCGGAAATGGCCTTCAAGATTGCCGGCTCCATGGGCTTCAAGAAATGCATGGAAGCCGCCAGTCCGGTGCTGTTGGAGCCCATCATGAAGATGGAAATCACCGTGCCGGACGAATGCGTCGGTGATATTATCGGCGATATGAACTCACGGCGCGGCAAGGTCCTGGGCATGGACCCCAAGGCCGGCAGCCAGGTGGTCAATGTGCTGGTACCCCTGGCCGAAGTGCTCAAGTATTCCCCCGAACTGCGTTCCATGACCTCGGATCGCGGCATGTTCAACATGGAGTTTTCCCATTATGAGGAAGTGCCGTCGCACATGACCGAAAAGGTGCTGGCCGAGGTCAAGAAGGAATCCTGACCCTCCGGCACGGTCCTGACCTCACGCGGATACCGTTATCGGGGAGGAATGAAGTGGTCCGGGAAAGCCGCCGGCTTGGCAACAGGCCGGCGGCTTTCCCGCATTTCCAGGCGGACTCATGGTTTTGCTGGCCATGACTCCCCCGTTTGTTGTAGAAAGGTCCATGTCGGAAAAAACCGTGCGCATAAAGGTGTCGCCCCGGGTTGCAGAGCTGCTCTCCGGCCAGACTTCGTCCGCTGCCCTGCGGGAGGCCGTCAGCGGGCGCGGTGATGTGGCGGGCCGGGAGCAGTTGACGATCCTGTTTTATGTGGCTCACGGCCGCGACGGGGATTTGCGCCAGGCGGCCCTTGAAACTCTGCGGAACTGGCCGGTGGCGGAACTCGGCCGGCTGGCGGGCGATGCTTCCCTGCACCCCGCAATCCTCGATTTTATCGCTTCCCGGCGGGGTGCCGAACCCGCGTTGCGGGCTGTCCTGCTGTCCAATCCGGCCCTTTCCGATAGCGGGCGGCAGCAGTTGCTGGAGCGCGGCGAGGCCTCCGACGGCGCCGAACCGGACGACGCGACGGACGAACACGAAAGCAAATACCAGCAATCCCTGCACATGGGGGTGGCCGAGAAAATCAAGGCTGCCCTGACCGGCGACAAGGAATGGCGGGCGCTGCTGGTGAACGACACCAACAAACTGGTCTCCTCGGCGGTGCTGAAGAACCCCCGCATCACCGAAGGCGAGGTGCTGGCTTTGGCCCGCAACCGCAGTACCGGGGACGAACTGATTCGGTTGATCATGCTGAATCGGGAATGGATGAAGAGTTATGCCATCAAGCAGGCCCTGGTCTGCCATCCGCGTACTCCGGTTGGCCAGGCCCTGCGATTCATGAGCATTTTGAGCGAAAAAGACCTCAAGAGCCTGGCCAAAAGCCGCGAGGTGTCGCCGGTGCTGGTCAACCAGGCCCGGCGCATGCTGCTCGGCAAACAGCGGCAGGGATAAAGGGTACGAAAAATCCGCAACAACCATCATACGACCGGAGGTTCGCCAGGAACCGACGGCCTTAACAGGAGCGAAGTATGCAGCAGGGAAAAGTGGTGGCGGTCTGTGTCAGTCCCGAGAAGGGCGGCCGCAAAAAGGATGTGGGGCAGGGTGTGCTGGTAACGGGCTTCGGCCTGGAAGGGGACGGTCATGGCGGCGATTGGCATCGCCAGGTGAGTCTGCTGGCCATTGAGAGTATCGACAAGATGCGCGCCAAGGGCCTCGATGTCGGTCCCGGCGATTTCGCGGAAAACCTGACCACATCCGGAGTGGATCTGTACCATCTGCCCGTCGGTACCCGGTTGCAGTTTGCCGGCGGACCGTTGCTGGAAATTTCCCAGATCGGGAAGGTCTGCCATGAACGCTGTGCCATTTATTACCAGGCCGGTGATTGCGTCATGCCTCGTGAGGGGGTGTTCGCCATCGTCCTCGAAGGCGGTCCGGTACACAGCGGCGATGACATCCAAGTTATTCTCGCGCCCCAGGGGCCGCGCCTATGAGTCAGCGGGGTTTCTCCATCGGTGTACTGACCCTTTCGGACAAGGGCGCCCGCGGCGAGCGGGAAGATGTGAGCGGACAGGTGCTGCGAGAGATGGTCGCCGGTCTCGGCGAGGTCACCCATTACCAGGTTGTGCCGGACGATGTGGAAACAATCGTTAAAATTCTGGTAGAATGGATCGACACGGAGCGGCTGGACCTGGTGCTGACCACCGGCGGCACCGGACTCAGCCCCCGCGATGTCACCCCAGAGGCGACGGCGAGGGTGCTGGACTGGGAAATTCCGGGCATGGCCGAGGCCATGCGCATGGCCAGCCTCCAGCATACCCCCCACGCCATGCTGTCCCGGGCCAAAGCCGGGGTTCGGGGCCGGGCCATGATCATCAACCTTCCCGGCAGTCCGAAAGGGGTGCGGGAAAACCTGGCGGTGGTGCTGCCCGCGCTGGAACACGGCCTGCGCAAGTTGCAGGGCGATCCGGCCGACTGCGCCGGCTGAGGAATCGAGCATGCAGGGGTGGTTCCCGGAACCCTGGCCGTACGATCTGGTCGTTATCGGTCGCCTGCTGCTGGCGGCTTTGCTGGGCGCGGCCATCGGGGTCGAGCGCGAGGTGCATGGGCGGCCGGCCGGATTTCGCACCCATTTGCTGG
Organism: Desulfuromonas sp. CSMB_57; assembly: GCF_020194955.2. Taxonomy (GTDB): domain Bacteria; phylum Desulfobacterota; class Desulfuromonadia; order Desulfuromonadales; family Syntrophotaleaceae; genus JAFCIY02. Next base: position 156,004 of record NZ_JAFCIY020000038.1, read on the forward strand.
TGAGCGTCGGCGCCTGCCTGATGATGGTGGTGTCGGAACATTTTTTCGTCAAATACCATGCCCTCGACAGCCTCAGTGCGGTGCGTCTGGACCCGGCGCGGGTGGCGGCGCAGATTGTCACCGGCATCGGTTTTCTGGGCGCCGGCGCCATCATCAAGGACGGCGCCCTGGTCCGGGGCATGACCACGGCGGCCTGTCTCTGGGTCGCCGCCGGTATCGGCATGGCGGTTGGTGTGGGGCTGTACATTCCGAGTTTGGCCGTTACCGCCCTGGCGCTGGGCAGCCTGCTGTTTCTCAAAAAGATGGAACGGCGTCTGGCGCGGGAGCATTACGACAACCTGACCCTGCTCTGCGAGGATCTGCCGGGTCAGCGCCAGCGGGTGGATGAGTTTTTGCAGCGCAACGGCCTGCGGGTGACCGAGATGGCCGTGGACAAGGATCTGGTCAACGGCCACCTGCGCTTCGATTTGGTGGTCGCCTGTTTCGGCCAGTGTGACAGTGTGGCCCTGGTCGAGGCGGCAAGCCGCCTGCCGGGCATGCGCAAAGTCCGATTGCATTGACGCGGACCGGACCGTCAGAACGCCGGTCGGCCAGGTGGGCCAGGCAGCGCGCCGAGACCCGTTACTGAATGATTACCGGATGGCATCCAATACGTGTGGAGGTTGGTTATGGAACTGGCTGCGGCCGATCAGATCAAGGTTTTGCTGGCCGATGATTCCGAGTCTCTGCTGGAGATGGAAAAATCCTTTTTCCGGCGGCAGGATTTCAGGGTGCTCCTGGCCGACAATGGCCGGCGCGCCTACGAAATTGTTCTGTCCGAGGAGCCGGATATCGTGTTTCTCGACCTGAACATGCCGGAGATGGCCGGCGACGAGGTCTGCCTGCGCATCAAATCCCATGCCGTGCTCTGCAATGTGCCGGTGCTGTTGCTGATCCAGTCCAACAGCCCGGAGGACCTGCTGCGTTGCCGGCATGCCGGCTGCGACGGCGTGTTGCTGAAACCGCCCCGCCAGCACCTGTTTCTGCAGGCCGTCGAAAAGCACCTGCAGGTGCCGCGGCGCGCGGCCCCGCGGGTTGAAATGCGGCTCCAGGTTCGTTTTCGGCTTGCCGACGGCGAGCATTACCTGACCGATTACACGGTGAATGTCAGTACCGGCGGGTTTTTTCTCGAATCACAGCAGCCGTTGCCGCCCGGCACGCCCCTGTCCCTGGAATTTTCCCTGCCCGGCCACACGGAACCCATCCGCTGCAGCGCCCAGGTGGCCTGGGTGAACCAGCCGACGGACAAGAAAAACCGGCGTTTGCCGGCCGGCATGGGGGTCCAGTTTCAGGATCTATCCCTCAAGGACATGTCCCTCATCCGCTCCTTTGTGACCCGCGCCCTGGTGACCCCGGAATGGTAGGCGGTTGGTTGACGCCCGCTCCGTATTGTTGCCGCCGCGCCGGCAGGGGTTGCGGGGAATTGTTCTGCTCAGGCAACCAGGGTTTGACCTGAATCCGCCTTTGTGGTATTGAACCCCATAAAATAACACTGTTTTTACAGAAATTTGATGGCCTCAAACTTCGTTCTGGGAGTCCGCTAACCGAGAAGGATGGAAAATATGGCTAAAACCCTGAATTGTACCATGGGCGAACTCCTTGAAGACATTGCCCGCCGCTTTCCCGGGCACGATGCCCTGGTCTATCCGGAGCGCGGCCTGCGCTACAATTACCGGCAGTTCAACGAGCTGTGCGATGGCATTGCCCGAGGATTGCTGGCCCTGGGCATCGGCAAAGGCGATCATGTCGCCATCTGGGCCACCAACGTTCCCCAGTGGGTGGTGTTGCAGTTCGCTACCGCCAAAATCGGGGCCATTCTGGTCACCATCAACACCAACTACAAGGCCGCCGAACTCGAATACATCCTCAAGCAATCCGATGCCATGGCTCTGTTCCTGGTGCAGGGTTTCAAGGACACGGATTACGTGGCCACTCTTGGCGCCGTGGTGCCGGAATTGGCGACCTCCGGCAAGGACGGCTTGCAGAGCGACAAACTGCCCTGCCTGCGGCAGGTGGTGTTTTTGGGGGATGAGGCGCCGGCGGGCATGCATGCCTGGTCGGAACTGGAGATCCTTGGGGAGCAGGTGCCGACGGCCCGTCTGGATGAGATCAAGGCCGGACTGGATGCCCATGAAGTCATCAACATGCAGTACACTTCGGGCACTACCGGCTTCCCCAAAGGGGTCATGCTGACCCATTTCAATATCATCAACAACGGCTTCAATATCGGTGAATGCATGAAATTCACCGAGCAGGACCGGCTCTGCATCCCGGTGCCGTTCTTCCACTGCTTCGGCTGCGTGCTGGCGGTCATGGCCTGCGTCACCCACGGCAGCGCCATGGTGCCGGTGGAAACCTTCCACCCCGAAACGGTGCTGCGCACCGTGGAAGCCGAGCGCTGTACGGCGCTGCACGGCGTTCCGACCATGTTCATCGCCGAACTGGATCACCCCAACTTTGCCCGGTATGATCTGAGTTCCCTGCGCACCGGCATCATGGCCGGCTCGCCCTGTCCCATCGAGGTCATGAAGCGCGTCATCCGGGAAATGTACATGAGCGAGATCACCATCGCCTACGGCCAGACGGAATCCTCGCCGGTCATCACCCAGACCCGCACCGAGGATCCGGTGGAATTGCGGGTGGCCACCGTCGGACGGGCCCTGCCGGATGTCGAAGTGAAGATCGTCGACATCGATACCGGCGCCACCCTGCCGGCCGGCCGCCAGGGGGAACTCTGCACCCGCGGCTACCATGTCATGAAGGGCTATTACAAAATGCCCGAGGAAACCGCCCGGGTCATCGACGCCGACGGCTGGCTGCACACCGGGGATTTGGCGGTCATGGATGAAAACGGCTACTGCAAAATCACCGGCCGCATCAAGAACATGATCATTCGCGGCGGCGAGAACATTTATCCCCGGGAAATCGAGGAGTTTCTCTATACCCATCCCAAGATTGCCGATGTCCAGGTCTATGGCGTGCCGGATCGCAAATACGGCGAACAGGTCATGGCGGCGGTCAAGCTCAAGGAGGGGGTGAATGCCTCGGAGGACGAGATCCGCGAGTTTTGCCGCGGCCAGATTGCCAACTACAAGATTCCCTACTACGTCAAGTTCGTGGATGAATTCCCCATGACGGCCAGCGGAAAAATCCAGGTCTTCAAACTGCGCGAGATGGCCATCAAGGAATTGAACCTGCAGGATGCCGCTTCGGTGGAAACCGCCTGAAGGTGACCGCCGATCTGACCGGTAGTCCCCCGCCGGTACCGGCGGGGGAAGTGCGCGAGCGCTGCCGGCGACTGCAGCAGCAGATGCAGCGGGCCGGTCTGGATGCGGTAATCGTGCTGCAGAATGCCGATTTGTATTATTTTTCCGGTACCCTGCAGAGCGGTTTGTTGTACCTCCCCGCCGTTGGTGAACCGCTCTATTTGGTGCGCCGGGAGTTGGAACGGGCCCGCTGCGAGAGTGCCCTGACGGCGGTGCTGCCTTTCCGTGCGCCGCGGGATCTGCCCGTCCGGCTGGCCGAAGCCGGTCTGCCCCAGCCTGCAACCCTGGGTCTGGAACTGGACGTGCTGCCGGTCCGCCTGTATCAGAGCCTGATGCAAGCCCTGCCCGGGGTGTGCAGCGTCGATGCCACGCCCCTCATTCGCGCCCTTCGCGCCGTGAAATCCCCTTACGAAATCGAGCTGATGCGGGTGGCCGGGAAACAGACGGAGCGGGTCTGGCGCCATGCCCTGCAGGTGGCTCGGGAAGGCATGAGCAGTCTCGAACTGACCATCGAACTGGATGCCGAAGCGCGCCGCGCCGGTCACCCGGGGCGCTCCCGCATGCGCGCTTTCAACAGCGAAAGCGGTATGGGCCTGGTGCTGGCGGGTGCCGAGGCGGCGGTGCCCGCCTACCGCAATACGCCTCTGGGTGGTCCCGGTCTGCATCCGTCCGTGGGCTTCGGCAGCGGCGGGGCCTCCATCCGTCGAGGGGAGCCGGTGGTGGTCGATTGTCTGGGTATGTGGGGCGGCTATCTGGCGGATCAAACCCGGGTGCTGGCCTTTGGCGGACTGGATGACCGGCTGCGCCGTGCCTACGACCAGATGCTCGCCATCGAGACGCACCTGCGGGAACGGGCGCGTCCGGGCATCAGTTGGGGGGCGCTGTACGAATCCTGTTGCGACCTGGCGGGGCAGGCCGGCTATGCCGACCATTTCATGGGCCTGCCCGGCTGGCAGGTTGCCTTCATCGGGCATGGCATCGGCCTGGAGATCGACGAGTATCCCTTTATTGCCCGCGGTTTCGGGGATCAGGTGCTGGAAGAGAACATGACCTTCGCCTTCGAGCCCAAGGCGGTTTTTGCCGGTCTGGGCGCCGTCGGCATCGAAAATACCTACCTGGTCACGGCCCAAGGGCTCCAACCTCTGACCTGTTCCGATCCGGCCCTGGCCATTCTGTAGGGGCAGTTTCTGAGCCCCGTCCCCGCCCTCCAGACCCGCCTCTACTCCTCGATACCCAGGCGTTTGATCTTTTCCACCAGAGTGGTGCGCTTGATGCTGAGCAAATCCGCCGCCCGGGCCTTGACGCCCGCGGAAAGCTCCAGGGCCGAGCGGATCAGTTGGCGTTCCAGGTCGGCGACCACCTGCGGCAGGTCGACGCCGGCATCCGTCAGGGCCGGGCAGGTGAGGGCCGGTTCCTCCTCCTCTTCGGCCGCCGAACCGGTAATGTTGGCCGGCAGATCCTTCTTTTCGATGACAATGCCATCGGTCAGGGTCACGGTCCGTTCGATGACGTTCTCCAGTTCGCGCACGTTGCCGGGCCAGTGATAGCTTTCCAAAAAACGCATGGCCGTGGGTGAGATGGACATGATGGGCCGGTTCATCTCCTCGCAGATTTTTTGCAGGAAGTGGCGCGCCAGCAAGGCGATGTCCTCCCGGCGTTCGCGCAGGGCCGGCAGATGCACGGGGATGACGTTGAGGCGGTAATAGAGGTCGTTGCGGAACCGGCCTTGCTCGATCTCCTCTTCCAGATTGGCATTGGTGGCGGAAATGACCCGCACGTTGAGCTTGATCTTCTTGGTCGAGCCGACCCGCTCCAGTTCCTGCTCCTGCAGCACCCGCAACAGTTTGGTCTGCAGATGCAGGGGCATGGTGGCGATTTCATCCAGAAAGATGGTGCCCTGGTTGGCCTGTTCGAACTTGCCGATCTTGTCCGCCACGGCGCCGGTGAAGGAGCCGCGGACGTGGCCGAACAGTTCGCTTTCCAGCAGTTCGGCGGGAATGGCGCCACAATTGATGGCGACAAACGGCTTTTCGCGCCGGTGACCGTTGAAATGGATGGCCTTGGCCACCAATTCCTTGCCGGTGCCCGATTCTCCCAGAATCAGGATGGTGGAATCCGTGTTGAGGATTTTTTCCATGCGTGAGAACACCTGCTGCATGGGCAGGCTGGTGCCGATCATGTTGTCGAACCGGTACTTGCCCCGCAATTGCTGCCGCAGATAGAGGTTTTCCGCCACCAGTCGGCTTTTCTCCAAGGCCTTGGCAATCAACACCTGCAGCTTTTCAAAATGCAGAGGTTTGGTAATGTAATCAAAGGCGCCTTCCTTCATGGCCTCCACGGCGCTTTCGGCCGAGCCCTTGCCCGTGATGAGGATGACGTTGGTGTAAGGGGAATCCTCCTTGACCTTTTTCAGGATATCGATGCCGCTGACGCCGGGCAGGCAGAGGTCGGTAAGGATCACTTCAAAGGCGTTCTTTTTGAGCAATTCCAGGGCATTTTCACCGCTTTCCGCGGTCTTGACCTGGTAGCCTGCGTTGCCCAGCAGCAGGGCAATGGCTTCACGATTGGCCGGCTCGTCTTCGATGACCAGAATCTGGGAAATATTCTTCATGGTTGTGACCTCGAAAAAAATGTTTTGTCATCCTATTGACGCCAGAGGGAAAACGTATCATGATGGAGCCGCTGATACAAGTCTGTTGCGTTAAAAAAATGGCGGTTTTTTGATTTTCGATTCATTTTCTTGACGCAAGCTGCTTTGGAATCGGTGATAATATGAAAAAACCTGGTCGTTCCGGTGTTTTTGCGCTGCTGCTGTGGTTGTCATGGCTTTCGGCAGCGGTCGCCGGCGAAGGTTCCCGCGTTTGGAGTTCGGTACGCATCGCCGATCCCATCACGCCGGTGTTGGCCGATTTCGTGGCCGCCGAACTGGTTCAGGCCAACCAGGCCGGACATGGGGCGTTTCTGGTCGAGCTCGATACCCCCGGCGGCCTGGATGGGGCCATGCGGACCATCATCCAGGCGTTTCTGACCTCGGATATTCCGGTGGTCGTTTATGTTTATCCCTCGGGCGGCCGGGCGGCGTCGGCTGGAGCTCTGATCACCCTGGCGGCGGATTTTGCCGCCATGGCGCCCGGCACCCATATTGGCGCGGCCCATCCCCTGCCCATCGGCAGCCAGGGAGAGCAGGCCCCGAAGGAACTGCTCAGCAAGATTGTCGAGGATGCCGCCGCCTATGCCCGCAGCATTGCCCAGCGCCGGGGCCGCAACGCCGAGCAGGCGGAGCGCATGGTGCGGGACAGTCTGTCCCTGGCGGCCGAGGAGGCCGTGGCGCTGCAGGTCGTGGATCTGGTGGCCGAGGATCGGGCGGCCCTGCTGCGGGCCTTGGATGGGCGCAGTTACCGGCGCGGCGATGCCAGTCGGATCCTGGCCACCGCCGATATAGAGATACGGCCGGTGGCGATGAACTGGCGGCAGCGGGTGCTGAAAACCATCAGTCATCCGAATGTCGCCTACCTGCTGCTGATGCTGGGCATGCTCGGGATTTTCTTCGAGATTGCCCAACCGGGGACGATTTTCCCCGGCGCCATCGGGGCCATGGCCCTGCTGCTGGCCCTGTTCGCGTTTCAGTCGCTGCCCGTCAATACCGCCGGGTTGCTGCTGATTTTGCTGGCCTTGGTGCTGTTTGTGCTGGAAATTTCCGTGGAGTCCTACGGCCTGCTGTCCATCGGCGGGGTGATCTCCATGGCCCTGGGGTCGATGATGCTGACGGCCGGTCTGGAACCTTTCTGGCGCATTTCTCCGCTGCTGATTGCGGCCACTGTCGCGGTGGTCAGCGGTCTGCTGCTGCTGGTGCTGTACGCCGTGGTGCGGGCGCAGCGCGGCACCTTCCAGTCCGGCGCCGAAGGCATGACCGGCGAACGGGGGCAGGCGGTGACGGATATCGGCGCGGACGGCCGGGTATTCGTGCACGGTGAATACTGGCAGGCTTACTCCCGCGAGCCCATCGCCGCCGGTGAGAATATTGAAGTGGTGCAAATGGGCGAGAATCTGCGACTGGAAGTGCGGCGTGCCGCCGCACCTGATCCGGAGCCCTGATCGGAAACTCTTCCCCTAACGGTCGCCGCAGGGCGGCCAGGAGGTGTGGACATGATGGCTTTTCCGTTGTTTCTGCTGGTGTTGGCCGTTCTGGTGCTGGTCACCGCCGTGAAGGTCGTGTACGAATACGAGCGCGGCGTGGTGTTTCGTCTCGGTCGTTACAGTTGTGTCAAGGGACCGGGCCTGCGCATCATCATTCCCCTGGTGGATCGCCTGGTGAAACTCAGCCTGCGTACCGTGGCCATGGACGTGCCGCCGCAGGATGTCATCACCCGCGACAACGTGTCCATCAAGGTCAACGCCGTCATCTATTTCCGCGTGGTGAAACCGGAAAAGGCCATCATCGAGGTGGAGAACTACCTGTATGCCACCAGCCAGTTGGCTCAGACCTCCCTGCGCAGCGTCCTCGGTCAGTCCGAACTGGACGACCTGCTGGCCCACCGGGATCGCATCAACCAGCACCTGCAGGAGATTCTCGATCGCCAGACCGACCCCTGGGGCGTCAAGGTCTCCAACGTGGAGATCAAGCATGTCGATCTGCCGGCGGAAATGCAGCGTGCCATGGCCCGCCAGGCCGAGGCCGAGCGGGAGCGGCGCTCCAAGGTGATTCATGCGGAAGGGGAATTCCAGGCGTCGCAGCAGCTGACCAACGCCGCGGAGATCATGTCGAGCCAGACCGGTTCCCTGCAGTTGCGCTTTTTGCAGACCCTGACGGAAATTGCCGCGGAAAAGAATTCGACCATCATCTTTCCGATGCCCATCGATCTGCTGAAGCCCTTCCTGGATTCCAAACGCCAGGATTAAGGCCGCTCCTGGGAGGCTGTCGGACTATCCGGGTTGAAGCGAAAATTTGGATGTTTGAGCACAGATTTTAGCTCGTTTGAAGGTTCATAGCCGTAGCTATGGGCCGAAAAGGAGCTGAAATATGGGCCAAAGAGCCGAATTTGCAGCCAGCGCATGGATAGTCCGACAGCCTCCTCGGCACGGAAAAAAGCACGCAGCCGGACCAATGCCTGGAGGCCGGCATTGACCGGCCAGGACTGTATCTGTTAAACTCACGATCTAAACTTCGTACATTATCGGTATCAGGGAGGACAATGGCATGGAAATAAGGAAATTCAATAAAATCATGGTGGCCAACCGCGGCGAGATCGCGATCCGGATCTTCCGGGCCTGCATCGAGCTGGGCATCAAGACCGTGGCCATCTATTCCGAGGAGGATCGCATCTCCCTGCACCGCTACAAGGCGGACGAGGCCTACCTCATCGGCAAGGGCAAGGGTCCCATCGAGGCTTACCTGGGTATCGATGAAATCATCGATCTGGCGAAGAAAAAAGAGGTCGATGCCATCCATCCCGGATACGGTTTCCTCTCGGAAAATCCCGATTTCGCCGAAGCCTGCGAACGGGCCGGCATCGTTTTCATCGGCCCGACGGGCGATATCCAGCGGCAGTTGGGGGACAAGGTCGCGGCCCGCAAGGTAGCCATCGCCGCCGGGGTCCCGGTGGTGCCGGGAACTCAAGACCCGGTGACCAGCGAGGAAGAGGCGCTGCTGTTCGCCGCCAAGAGCGGCTATCCCATCATCATCAAGGCCGCCGCCGGCGGCGGCGGGCGCGGCATGCGCATCGCCAACAATCGCCAGGAACTGGTGGAGGGGTTGCGTTCGGCTTCCTCGGAGGCCCGGGCCGCCTTCGGCAACCCTTCGGTATTCCTTGAAAAATACATCATCAAGCCGAAGCACGTCGAAGTACAGATCCTCGGCGACCGCTACGGTAACCTGGTGCACTTCTACGACCGCGACTGCTCCATCCAGCGCCGCCACCAGAAGGTCATCGAAGTGGCGCCGTCGCCCAATCTCAGCGCCGCCCAGCGCAAGGAACTGTGCGATCACGCCCTGCGCATCGCCAAACACGTCAACTATCTGAATGCCGGCACCGTGGAATTTCTCATGGATGCCGAGAGCAATTTCTATTTCATCGAAGTCAATACCCGCATCCAGGTGGAGCATACGGTCACCGAAATGGTCACCGGCCGCAACCTGGTCCAGAGCCAGATTCGGGTGGCCGAGGGCTATCGCCTGTCCGATCCCGAAATCGGCATCAAGCGGCAGAAGGACATCCAACTGTACGGCTTTGCCATCCAGTGCCGGGTCACCACCGAGGATCCGGAAAACAATTTCGCCCCGGACTTCGGCACCATCACCGCCTACCGCAGCTCCGGCGGCTACGGCGTGCGCCTGGATGCCGGCAGCGCCTATCCCGGCGCCCGCATTTCGCCCTACTACGATTCGCTGCTGGTGAAGATGAGCACCTGGGGCCTGACCCTGCGGGACGCGGCGCAGATCATGCACCGCAGCCTCGAGGAGTTCCGCCTGCGCGGGGTGAAGAGCAACATCGGCTTTTTGGAGAACGTCATCCGGCACCCGACCTTCCTGTCCGGCAACTGCGATACCTCCTTCATCGACGAGCATCCGGAACTGTTCCAGATCCGGGTGGTCCTGGATCAGTCCCACAAGCTGCTGTCCTACATCGGCCACGTTACCGTCAACGGCTACCCCGGCATCAAGGAGCCCCTCAAGTACAAGGATCTGCGGACGCCGAAGGTACCCAGCATCCCCTACGACCTGCCGCGGCCGCGGGGCAGCCGCGATGTCTTTCTGGAAAAGGGCGCCGACGGCCTGGTCGAGTGGATTCTGCAGCAGAAGCAGCTGCTCATCACCGATACCACCATGCGCGACGCCCACCAGTCCCTGGTGGCGACCCGCTTCCGCACCCATGATCTGCTGAAGATCGCGCCGGCCACCAGCCATCTGGGCAGCGGCCTGTTCTCCCTGGAGATGTGGGGCGGGGCGACCTTCGACGTCTCCATGCGCTTCCTCAAGGAGGATCCCTGGGAGCGTCTTGAGCGCCTGCGCTGGAAGATCCCCAACATCCTGTTCCAGATGCTGCTGCGCGCATCCAACGCCGTCGGCTACTGCAACTACCCGGACAACGTGGTGCGCGAGTTCGTCGCCAAGGCGGCGGAGGGCGGCATCGACATCTTCCGCGTGTTCGATTCCCTCAACTGGACCAAGGGCATGCAGGTCGCCATGGAAGCGGTGCGCAAATCCGGCGCCATCTGCGAAGCGGCCATGTGCTACACGGGTGATATTCTCGATCCCAAGCGCGATAAATATCCCTTGTCCTACTATGTCAATTTGGGCAAGGAACTGGAAAAGATGGGCGCCCATATCCTGGCCATCAAGGACATGGCCGGCCTCATCAAGCCCTTTGCGGCGGAAAAACTGGTGCGGGCGCTGAAGAACGAAATCGGCATCCCCATCCACCTGCACACCCACGACACCTCCAGCAACGGCGGCGCCACCTACCTGATGGCGGCCCAGGCCGGGGTGGACATCGTCGATACGGCCCTGTCCTCCGTATCCGGCCTGACCGCCCAGCCCAACCTCAACGCCCTGCTGGCCGCCCTCAAGGGGCAGGAGTGCGATCCGCAACTGGACGAGCGCAACCTGCAGCAGTTGGCCAACTACTGGGAGACGGTGCGCACCTACTATTCCCCCTTCGAATCGGAACTGCGCAGCGGCACCGCCGACGTCTACGAGCATGAAATCCCCGGCGGCCAGTATTCCAACTACAAGCCGCAGATCGAAGGCCTGGGTCTGGGCGATCGCTGGGAGGAATGCAAGACCATGTACCGCAAGGTCAACGACATGTTCGGGGATGTCATCAAGGTGACGCCGTCCTCGAAAATCGTCGGCGACATGGCCATGTTCATGGTGCAGAACAACCTGCAGCCCGAGGACGTCTACGAGCGCGGCCAGGAACTGACCTTCCCCCAGGGCGTGGTGGACTTCTTCAAGGGCATGATCGGCCAGCCGGTGGGCGGTTTCCCGGAAAAACTGCAGAAGATCATCCTCAAGGGCGAACAGCCCATCACCTGCCGCCCGGGCGAATTCCTCGAGCCGGTGGATTTTGCCGCCAAGCAGCAGGAACTGGAGCGCAAGCTCGGCCATCCCGTCAGCGAGCGGGACGTGGTCACGGCAGTGCTCTATCCCGGGGTGTTCGAGGAATTCGACAAGCACCGCGAGGAATACCAGGATACCTCCGTGCTGCCGACGCCGGTATTCTTCTACGGCATGGATCTGGGCGACGAGGTCAGCATCGACATCAAGCCGGGCAAATCCCTCATCGTCCAGCTCAACGCCATCGGCCGCATCATGGAAAACGGCTGCCGCGACATCTTCTTCGAACTCAACGGCGAACCGCGCACCGTTTCCGTGCCTGATCTGTCCGTCGGTACCGAGACCCTGCAGCACCGTAAGGCCGATCCCGACAACCTGCATCACGTCGGTGCGCCCATGGCCGGCAAGGTGTTCCGGATCATGGTCAATATCGGCGACAAGGTCAAAACCGGCGATATCCTGCTGTCCACGGAAGCCATGAAGATGGAAACCAACGTCAAGGCCCCGCGCGACGGCGTGGTCTCGGAAATCTTCGTCAAGGAAGGCGCCCGCGCCGAGCAGGGAGAGCTGCTGGTGGTTCTGGAATAGGCGTATTACACAAAGGGTAAAAACAAAACCGGATCCCCAACCAGGGATCCGGTTTTGTTTTGTGCGTTAAGGACGGCGCGTAGCGCCGTGTCTGGTGCACTACAACCAGCAAAAGTTTACAACCTACTGAAATCATGCCAGAATATCATCAAACTCAGGTTGCTGACCGGAGGTTGGGCATGGTGAAAATCGACAGAGAGCAAATCCTGGGGTTTCTCAGGGATCATAAGGACGAGATGCATGCGCGCTTCGGGGTGAAACGGCTGGGATTGGTCGGTAGTTATGCTCGAGGCGATGCCAACGCTGAAAGCGACATTGATATCATCGTCCGATTGCAAAGCGACAACACGTTTCGCAGTTTTTGGGCTTGAAGTCGTAATTTCGATCTCAAGTCAGTGAGGCGGCAGACGCATGGGGAGGGGGCGATGAGCGAGATTGTCATTTATCAGGTGGAGGAGGGACAAACGACTCTCGAAGTGCAGCTTGAAAAAGATACGGTCTGGTTGAATCAGGCGCAGATGGCCGAACTTTTCGGCCGTGAGCGCTCGGTCATCACCAAACATCTCGGCAATGTATTTCGCGAGGGAGAGCTGAATAAAAAAAGCAATGTGCAAAATATGCACATTGCAAATTCCGACAGACCGGTCGCTTTTTATAATCTCGACGTTATTATCTCTGTCGGCTACCGGGTCAAATCGCAGCGCGGTACCCAGTTTCGCCAGTGGGCAACACGCATCCTGCGCGAACATCTCGTCAAGGGCTATACCCTCAACGAACAGCGTCTGCGGGAAGAGGGCGCCAAATTTAGGGAAATGCAGAAGACCATCGACCTGCTGTCCCGCACCCTGGCCAATCACGAGTTGGTGACCGCCACCGGACGAGATGTCCTCCAGGTCATCACCGATTACGCCTACGCCTTGGCCACCCTCGACCGTTACGACCACGGCACCCTGGCCATCGAAAAGACTAGCGGGCCCGCAAGTTTCATGCTCGAATACGAAGAGGCCATCTCGATCGTTCACGCCATGAAGGGTGATTTCGACGGGAAGGATGTATATCCAACCGTTGAGGAAAAGAGCGCCAATCTGCTCTACTTCATCGTCAAGAACCATGCGTTTACCGACGGCAACAAAAGGATCGCCGCGGCCATCTTCATTTATTTTCTTGCCGGCAACGGTGTTCTTTACCGCCCCGACGGCAGCAAACGCCTGGCAGACAACGCGCTGGTCGCGCTCACCCTGCTGATTGCCGAAGGCCGACCTGAGGAGAAGGACACTATCGTCAAGGTCATCGTCAACCTGATCAATCGAAGCAACGATTGATGACCTTTTGAGGCAGATGGCGGGGGGGCGGCAGGGGGAAGAGCCGGCAGAATACGGCGCATTTCTGTTCCGCAATCATTCAGTTCAAGTTTGGAAGAGGTTTTTCCGAACAGGCTCTCTGGAACATCCGTCACTTTTTCCTGACGTTCCCAATTCTCTCCGCACTGCGGAGAGAATTGGGCTGGACCAGGGCCTGATTTCCGACAGGAGATTTCTGACCCGGGACCGCCGTTATCACATTAGAACCCTTGACCCACTGCCCGCGCCGGCGGTACTTTTAACCGGATTAATTTTGTTTTTAGGATCTGATTTTTGGGAGGGTAGGGTGTTGATCGAAAATCGGTCGAAAAGTGTTTAAAAACCGCTCTGCGCCGGAAAGGCGCGGGCGGTTTTTTTGGTTTTTCGGGCTGATGATTCAGGAAAAGGTAGCAGGCAAATTCTGCTGCTCCTGCTGTTAGATGCGTACTCGTACTCAGCCCCGAAGGGGCGGTAATCGTACTCGTACGCGTACTCGACAGGAAACACAATGTTCGACCATGAAAAACTCGATGCATACCGGGTCAGCATAACGTTTGTTACATGGGCCTATAGTTTGTGCAAGGGGCTCAAGGGTATCGACCGTCATGCCCGGGATCAACTCCTGCGCTCCTCTCAATCGATTCCGCTGAATATCGCCGAGGGCAATGGAAAGCCGCCTTCAGCGGATCGTAAGCGGTTTTTCAGGATTGCTC
>NZ_JAFCIY020000079.1 GCF_020194955.2 Desulfuromonas sp. CSMB_57
GCGGTTCCGGTGGCGGGTTCTATGGGACTTATGCTGCCCATGGGGCCGATGGCTCTCCGGACGCCCCATCTGGCGGGATTGCCGGCAATCCCAACGGTTCCAGCCTGACAGGGCGTTTTGCCCATTATGTGATGGTAGGGTTGTGGCTCCCGGAAGAGGCGGGACGCGAAGAAGGCCAACATTTTGGAGAGGAGAGCAGTCCGGCCGATCGACACAGAGCCCTGTGGAGTTTATCTTTCTGGTCGTTGTTTGCACTCATGGCCAGCATGGCGGTGCACGGCTTCATCAAAAAATACCTCAAAGCGTCCCTGATTATCGGCGGTGGTTTTTTTCTGGCCAGTGTGATTGGTGATCTCCTGGTGCTGCAGGGCGGCCTGAGCTGGCATCTGCTGCTGGATGGTATCGCCAAAGGCTTACTGGCATTCATTATTGCTCTGCTGGCGGGATTGCCCTTCGTTTATTTTCGCATCAGGGCGGAAATGGAGTCAGGTCCGAGGCGTGCGACAGGATATGTGCGCTGACTTTAGAACCTCTTTTTTACCACAGATGCACGCAGATGGAAAAAGATAAAACTCTGTGCCTCGAGGGAGCGCAGCGAACGGGTGATAGAAATAGATTTTCTGATTTTTGCCTTGTCTGCGTTCATCTTCGGCCATCTGCGACTAAAATGCCTTTGACCTTGATGTCAAAATCTATGAGACGCAGATTGCGCAGATTTACGCAGACAAATTCTTAAACCCAGAACCTATATTTACCACCCGCTTCGCTCGAGGCACAGAGGACACGGAGGTACAATCTGAGAAAAGCGCTGCAAACCTTTTTTTTTGCCACAGATGAACGCAGATGGACACAGATAAAACCTGGAACCGTTTTAAGGTTTTAACCCAAGAACATAGGCTTTAAGGTTTTCCTCCTGCTTTTCCTCTGTGTCCTCTGTGGCTCGAGTGAGCGCAGCGAGCGGGTGGTAATATCTGTCTTTGACTTTTAGATCTTATCTGGTGTTCATCTGCAGATAATTGATTTTAAAAGAGAAGTTTTTCAAGTACGCATGTTATTGAAAAGGGAGGCTCCGATGAAAGGATTGGCGGTTGTGGCTTTTCTGTTGCTGGGGCCGGCATTTTTGGTGATGAGCTGTGACAAAGCCTGGGCCGGGGACCGGGGCTATATGGGTGTCTATGCCGGGAGGGCCGTGTACGATACCTTGAAAGAGGTGCTTTCCGATCGGGAATACGCGGACTCCTATGCCGTGGCGCTGCTGGTCGGGAGAGGTTTGACGGGCTATAAACATTATCTGAGCCTGGAAGCCGAAGGACAGTTGGTCAAACATTTTGGGGATATGAATCACTTTGAAATCAACGCCTTGGTGGTTCTGCGCTGGCTGCCGTTCCCTTGGGACCGGTATCTCGATACCAGTTTTGCGGTGGGGGAAGGACTTTCCTATGCCACCGAAGATCCGAAAATTGAAGTCGAAAAACACGGTAGAACTTCCAAACTACTGAACTATCTGATGTTTGAATTGGCGGCATCCCTGCCGAAATATCCGCAATGGACCTATTTTCTGCGGGTCCATCATCGTTCCGGGGTCTTCGGGTTGTTTGACGGGGTGAGCGGCGGTTCCAACCTGGTGGGGGCGGGGGTCAGATATGATTTTTAGCTCCCATGGAAAACGGCTCCGTAGGGTGGCTGTCTGGGTGGTATCGGTGGCGGCGGGTTGGGCGGTGCTGATGGGCCTGATTCTGCCGCCGGTTCTGCGCCACCAGGCCGAAAGCCGGCTTTCCGAAAAGCTCGGCAGTGCCTGCACCCTGGCCAAGGTCCGTTTCAATCCCTTTACCCTCAGGCTCGCGGCCGACAACCTGCGCATTCCCTTGCCGGATGGCGCGGATTTTTTCAGCCTGGAGCGGTTTGAGGTTCGGGTAAGCCCCAGCAGCTTGGTTCGTTTTGCCCCGGTCGTGAGCGATGTACAGTTGTTCAATCCCCGGCTGGAATTGGCCTTGCGTCAGGATGGGACGCTTTCATCCAACGACCTGGGCCGGAATGGCAAAAGGACGGATTCTGTTGAACAGGAGTCGCCGCTTGCTTCGGAAACCGCCGCAACCCGGCCGGGTCTGGATCTGTTCGGAATGGTCATCAACGATTTGGCCATTCGCGGCGGCTATGTGCATTTTCGTGACCATATCAAGCAGGCGGAGCATACCGTGGCCGACCTGGCGCTGTTTGTTCCCTTTACTTCGACCCTGAATCGCCACCGGGATCGCTCCATCAACCCCTTTCTGGAAGGGGTGGTGAATGGCCGTCCGCTCCGGGTCGAAGGGCGACTGACCCCCTTTGCCGAACAGTTGCGGACCGAGTTCAACATACGTTTCGACAGCTTGGAACTGGTGCATTTTCAACCTTACCTGGTGCCTTTCTCCACGGCTGTTCTCAAGAACGGCCAACTCACCACCGATCTCGTGTTCAGCATGGTCCAGTTGCCAGCAGGCGGTATCCGCCTGGGCCTCGATGGTACGGCAAACCTGGCGGAACTGGCCATTGTCGGACCGGACGGACAGGAGGCTCTGCGCCTGCCGCAATTGATGGTTGAAGTCGCCGGCAGCCTCAATACCCCGGAAGGCATGACTCTCAAGAAAGTGGCGGCGCGCGGATTGGAGGCGCATCTGGTTTTGCTGGAGGATGGCCGGCTGGATTGGCTGACCTGGATGAATATTCCGCCCGACAGGGAGGAGGACAAGCCGCCGCTACCCTTGCATGTCGCTCGATTTGAACTGCGGGAGGGACGGCTGCTGTGGCAGGACCGCAAAGTGCCCGGCGGTTTTGCCGCCAGGGCCGACAACCTTGCCATTACCGTGTCCGGGCTGCATCTGCCCGGGGCTGACCCCGCCGTCGTAAAAGCGGTCATGAATCTCAATGAAGCCGGACAGTTGACCCTGGAGGGCAAGGTAGCCCCCGATCCTCTGCAAGGCCATGTCGTCATGCGCCTCGAGAACCTGCCGGTAGCCGGCTTGCAGCCCTATCTGGCGGCGACCGGGATTCCCGTTACCCTGGAAAAGGGGGATTTCAGCGGTGCGGTGCGGTTGGAAATGGCGGGCCGGGAAGAGGGTGCGGCCCTGCTGCTCAAAGAGGGAACCTTGGGCCTGCGGAATCTGGCGTTGCAGCGCAAGGATACCGGCAAAACCTTTTTTCGGCTGGGAGAGTTGGCCTTGTCGGACCTGACCGTCGATATTCCCAACCGGCAGATCGAGGCCCGGCAATTGCTCTTGGACGGTGCCGAGGTGCAAGCGCGGCGTGACCGCAACGGTGTCATCGACCTGATGAAACTGCGGCCGTCCGTGCCCAAGCCCGGTGGCCGTCCGTCTTCCCCCGCCGCCGGGAATGCCAAGCCGTGGCAGACCCGGTTGGCGGAACTCAAACTGCAGAACGGTCGCCTGGCGGTCGGCCTTGAAGCTCCCCGCGAAACCTCCACGGCGGTGTTACAGCGATTGTCCGCCTCCGTCAGCGGATTCGATTCAGCCCAAAAGGTGCCGCTTGCGGTGGTGATGAGTGGTCGCGGGGAGAAGGGCGGCAGCCTGAACGTGGATGGCCAAGTGGCATTGAATCCCCTCGCTCTGACTTTGCGGGTCCGCAGCGATGGGCTTAATCTGAAACCCCTTTCCCCCCTCCTGGGCCAGGTTTCGCCAAATCTGCGCCTTGGTGCCGGAACCCTGTCCATGGCCTTGCAGACCTCCATGAGAAGCGGAGCGGGGCCGGCCGACGTGCGAATTCGCGGGCAGGCGTCGCTGGATCACCTGTCCCTGTTGGACGGCAAGCAGGAATTCGCCGCCATGCGCACCCTGCGGGTGCAAAACCTGGATCTTCAGACCCGGCGGCAGCGTTATGTCGCCGGCCAGGTCACCTTGGTGCGACCCGACTTCAACCTGATCATGGCCGGCGATGGGATCACCAACGTGGCCCGCCTGCTGGCGGCGCGTCCCGCTGCCGGCGGTGGCGGGACGGCAGCCAAAGCGGTCAAAAAGGCCGATCCCGGTGCCACGCCCTTCCTGCGCCTGGGTGAAGTGGCGGTCAGGGAGGGACGCTTGCGGATGCGGGATCTTCGCTACCAGCCGGCCCTGAGCAACCGTCTGGAAAAACTGGCGGTCACCATCCAGGGGTTGGAAAGCAATCCGGAAAGCCGGGCCCGGATCGTCTTTTCCGGAGAATTGGACGGCGCCCCCATTCGTGGCGAGGGCAGCATCAATCCGTTGCAGGCCAACGCCCACGCCGATCTGCAGACGGAATTGCGGGCTCTGAATCTGACCCCCCTGTCACCTCTGTCCGAGCGCTTTATCGCCTATCCCATGGAAAAGGGCATCTTTACCCTCAGCAGCAAGATCGTGGTCGAACAGGGTCGGCTGGATTCGACTCACCGCATCCGGCTTGACAGCCTGGCCCTGGGCGACAAGGTACAATCCCCCGACGCACCCAATCTGCCCGTCAAGCTTGGGGTCAGCCTGTTGCAGGATCCGGCGGGCAACATCAACATCACCCTGCCGGTGCACGGCGATCTCAACGACCCGAGTTTCAGCATCGGCGGCCTGATCTTCAAGGTCATCGTCAATCTGCTGATGAAGGCCGTGACCTCGCCCTTCGCCCTGCTGGGCAGCATGCTGGGTCTGGGAGGAGAGGGGTTCGAGTATGTTCCCTTTGCCCCCGGAGACGGGCGTCTGTTGGCGGAAAATGCGGCGGGCCTGCCGGCCTTGGTCGACATGCTGAACAAACGACCGAATATCAAGCTGCGCCTCATCCCGCAGGCCGACGAGGAGGATCGGGACCAGTTGGCGGAGGCCTTCGTGCTGCGGCGCATGCAGGAGATCAAGCATGCCGGTTTGCCAAAGAAGGAGCGGCCGTCGGTGAAGCCGGAGGAACTCAAAATCGGTCCGCAGGTGGATGCCGACGAATACCAGGAGTTGCTGTTCAAGGTCTATGCCGAGCAGCCGTTCGACAAGCCGCGGAATTTGCTGCGCATGGTTCGGGAGTTGCCGCCCCAGGAAATGATGGAAAAAATCCGGGAACATCATCCGCGGGATGACGAAGCTCTCAAGCGACTGGCCCTGGAACGGGCGCAAAATCTGCGCGAGGCTTTCATCGCCCTGGATCCGACCCTGGCCCATCGCATCAGCATCGGGCCTCCCGAAGTCCCGGGACCGGGCCACCGCGTTACCTTCGGTATCCAGTAGGGGCGCACTGCGTGCGCCGCCTGCTTTTGCTGACAGTCATTCAGTCCTACCCGAAACATTTTTGGTCGGGACTCCAGTTCTCATTCCTGCGAGGAAACCTGCAAATATGAATGATGCCATTGTCGTCGACGAACTGACCAAACATTTCGGCACCGTTGAAGCCGTGTCCGACCTGTCGTTCCGCGTCGCCCGCGGCGAACTGTTCGGTTTTCTCGGGCCCAACGGCGCCGGCAAAACCACCACCATCAACATGCTGACGGGTCTGGCGCGACCTGATGCGGGTTCCATTCACATCGGCGGCATCGACTGTTCCGCCGCTCCCCGCGCGGCCCAGGGACTCATCGGCGTGGTGCCCGACGAGAGCAATCTCTACGCGGAGCTCACCGGTTTTGAAAATCTCTGCTTTTGTGCCGCCCTGCACGGCCTGGACAAGAGTGAACGGCAGTTTCGGGCCCATCAGTTGTTGGATGCCTTCGGTCTGTCCGACGCGGCGGATCGCAAGTTCGGCGGCTACTCCAAGGGCATGAAGCGCAAGCTGACCATTGCCGCCGGCATCATCCACAATCCGGAGATCCTGTTTCTGGATGAGCCGACCACCGGCATCGACGTGGCCAGCGCCCGCCAGTTGCGGCAGCTTATCGCCGATCTGCATCAGGCCGGTACCACCATCTTCCTGACCACCCATTATATTGAAGAGGCCGAGCGGCTATGCGACCGCATCGCCTTTATCGTTGGGGGTCGCATCGTGCGTATCGATACGGTGGAAGAGTTGCTGCAGCCCGTAAAGGAACAACATGTGCTGCAGATAGCCTGTGCCCATCCGTTGCCGGATCTCCGGGAGGAACTTGCCGCGGCTTTCACCGAATTCAGTTTTACCTTTCCCGGCAGGGAATTGGTGCGGGTGGAGGGGGATGCCGCCCTGCGGGTGGGACCGCTGCTGCGGTTTCTGGAAGAGCATGGAGCGGAAGTGGCGGAGGCGAAGCGGATGCGGCCGTCCCTGGAGGATGTCTTCGTCCGGATTACCGGCATCGAAACCGGGGTCATGGGCAAGGAGAAGGAAAGGGGAGGTAACGGCCGATGAAACGCTGGATTGCCTTCTGGAACATTCTGCTCAAGGACGTGCGGACCTACTACCTGAAACCGCCCAACATCAGTTGGGGCATCCTTTTCCCCCTGGCGTGGACGGGCATGTTTTTCGTCAAATCGGGGCGGGGCCCGGAAGACATCGCGGTTCTGCTGCCGGGGGTGGTGGCGGTCTCCATCCTGTTCGGAACCACCTCCATGCTGGCGGTGACGGTAACTTTCGAGAAAAAAACCCGCACCTTCGAACGGTTGCTGCTGGCGCCCATCCCCTTGGAATTGTTGATGCTGGCCAAGACCAGCGGCGCCATCCTGTTCGGGGTGGCCAACGCCTTCGTGCCGGTGGTCATGGCGGGAATCATCACCGATTTGCCAAAATTTTCCTGGGTATTGTTTCTGCCGGCGGTGCTGCTGATTGCGGTGGCCTCCACCTTTTTGGGGCTGTTCATCGCGGTGGCGGTGAGCGAGATGTTCGAGGCCCAGACCTTTTCCAATTTTTTCCGTTTTCCCATGATGTTTCTCTGCGGCCTGTTTTTTCCCGTCGCCCAGTTGCCCCTGTATCTGCGCCCCCTCTCATACCTCCTGCCCCTGACCTATGGCGCCGATCTCCTGCACGGCGCGGTCCACGGCGGTCACGTCCTGCCCCTCGTCCTCGATCTGTTCATGCTTCTGGTGTTCTGCGCGGTGCTGTTCAGAGCCAGTCTGCGGAATATTCAGCGGCGGTGGATTATGTAAGGGTGGCGGCCGGGAGGAGTCTGATTTAATAATCCAGAAAGCAAAGGCAAGACCGCGGGTCGCGTCCCGCTGACGCCTTACTTTTTGTCCAAACGGCCACAAAAAGTA
>NZ_JAFCIY020000072.1 GCF_020194955.2 Desulfuromonas sp. CSMB_57
CTTAGAAAAGCAGCTGGGTCTGGAAACGGAAGGCGTCGACTTTGTCGCCATTGATAATTTGGTCGTTGATGGCGTAATCGACCTTGAAGTTGATGTTGTGGCCCTTCAGGAAGTAGTTCAGCCCGATGTTGAAGGTATTGAGCTCAGTGCCGTTATCCGGATCCTGGTGCTGCCAGCGCAGGACCGGCTGGATGTGAGAGCCTTCCCGGAAGGGGCAGGGCAGCAGATAGCCGGCTTGCACCGAAGCGGTCTGACCAGAGTAGTAGGGGCCATCCCAGTCGTAAAAAGTGGCCGAACCCACAATGCGGCCATTCCCCAGAGGCTGGTCGATATGGGCGCCGAGGTTCCAGGCTTTGTGGTCTTCTACTCCAGCGCCTCCGAGGCTGATGTAATCGTAGCCGGCGCTCAAGGAGAGCACTTTCAGGGCGCCGAGGCTGTTCATATTGTAGAACCAGCCGGGCTGGGCATCGGCGAAGTTGACCATGATCATGCCGGTGGTGCGCAGGTTGTCATCCCCATTGGTAACCGAATCGCGTTCGCCGCGGAACAGGCCGACGCGGTAGTCGATCAGACCTTCGAACAACAGACCGCGCACTTCGATGCCGTCATCCCGCCAAGCAGCCCGGCTGTCGGCGAGGGAAGGCACTTTGGTCGGCCGGAGGTTGTAGTCAATGCCCAGGGTTTGGGCCGCGGAAGCTCTGTTCTCCACGGAGAAGGGAACCAGGATCCGGCCGATGGAGATGTTGAGTTGGGGCATGATCTGAACATCGATGAACCCGGTGTTCCAGACGAGGTCGCTGCTGGTATTTCTCTTGCCAGCGTTGGGGACGTCGGTATCGAAGAAAAACTTGACGTTCTTGTGTACCGAACCGGTGGCCATAATGCGTGCACGACGGGCGAAGAAATCATTGCTCCACTCATCGTTGTTGCCACTGCCGTCTTCGACGGCTTCGAATTGTACCTGGCCAAGGAAGCCGACCTGCATCCAGACATCATCATTTACAGCCAGTTTGGGGCTCCAGGCCAGGGCCGACGTTGCGGCGCCCAGCACGACGGCCAGCATCGCGATGCTGCTCACTAATTTACGCATGTTGCCTCCACCTAACGATAAAATTAAAAGATTTTGGTTCACAAGGAACCGGATGAAGAATTGCCGTTGGAGTTCGGACCCGACCCGAAATCAGCGGCGCGCGGAAAAGGCCTTGGCGGCCCGTTGCAACACCTGCCATCCCATGCGCCTGCGTAACCCGACGAAACGCGGCCCGGCAGGATGCTGCCGTAGCAAAATGTCACCTCCTTACAATATGAAATTCACCAGACAGGCAGTCTGCCCGGTGGATGTGTTTCATTGTGGAAAAACGTCATTGGACGGGTTGCCGGCGAGCCTGGCCGGGGCGTGGCGGCCCCTGTATCGTGTTGGCCGAGCCATCAGTGTTGGCCGGCGCGGCCTGCAGTTGGGAAATCCTTGCAGCAAGGGCTTTGCCTGACAACTTCATGCCGTCATGGGCAATATTGAAGTCGCGATCGATGATGACCACGCGCGGGATGGCCTGGATTCGATAGCCCCTTTGTGCCCTGCCGTCATCCAGCAAGGCATGAAAGGGCACGGGAAATTGCTTGTCCGCAAGGTACTTCGTGATCTGGTTCGGATCGTCCTTGATATAAACTTCGAGGACCGTGACCCCTTTTTCCTGCAGCAGGGGGCCGGCTTTGAGAATGGTGCCGATTTGGGATTTGCATGCCGGACACCAACTGGTGCCGAAGACGAGGAGGATATTGCGGCCGGCGAAATCGGACAGTCGGACTTGCCGGCCGTTCAGATCCGCCAATTGGAAATCGGGGGCCGGGTCGCCTGGCGACAAAAAAGCCGCGGCCGGGGCCACCCAGGCGCAAAACAGCAACCATCCCGCCAGGACGATAAGAGCGATGCGCTGCATATGTCTCCTTCTCCCACATTGCATAAAAGAGTAAAACAGCGTCATATTTGGCGATTCCGCCGGCGAAGTCAAGCAAAAATCCCCGCGGGTATCAACAAATGGCCCATATCAAGGGAGCGCTTGGGGGGTTATTGACTTTTTTCGCGTAATCCATTAATTTTAAGGCGATTTGCATTTCTTCCGAGCCGGCTCCGGTCTGACCGCGGCCGGCTGTTGCCAACGCCCTCCCGGATGTCACGCCATGCGAAGGATCCAACCCTTGTCGGACCGGTTTTTCGATTTCCCCATCGGCATCTCTCCCTGGCGCAGCGAATTGCGGCGCCGCAACCAGTTGCGGGAAGGCTACAATTTCAGCCTGCTGGAAAACTCCTCCGATTCCTACCGTTTTACGGCCATGGCCAAAGCCGGCAAGGTGGAGGATATTTTCCGATCCTTTGCCGCCCTTTTGCCCGAGGAAAGCTTTTTCATCCTGGAGTTTTACCGTGATGAAGAAGAGCCGGACCAACAGGCCGAGAACGCCGGTCCGGTTTTATATTATTCGCCCTATCTGCCGACAGATGAATTGCTTTCGCTGGTGGGCCCTTACTTCCAACGCTTGATCCACGACGGCTTTGTCGGTTTCGGGCTGGCCAACAACCAGGTCGGCATGGAGCTTTTCTATTCCGAGGAAAAGATCCTGACCTGCTTTACCGGTAACCATATCCGCATCATGGATCTGCTCGGCAAGCATGAGATCCCCTACAATGCCCGGCAGCAGTTTACGTCCGATTTCGGCCACGACCATCTTTCCCTGCTCTGCTACCGCCGCAATCTGCTCCCCGCCGACCTGGCTCTGCTGCCGGAGGCGGAACTGGATTATATCTGCTTCTGTCAGGAACTCCTCGATCAGCTGGAGATGTATCCCGTCGAGGACGATTTTTCCTTTTTCCTCTCTCCCCGCGAACAAGGGCAGATTGCCGAGTGCTTGGCCCGGCATCCGGACTACGCTTTTTATGCCGATGAGGACTTTGGCGATCTGTTGTTGAGTTGGAACGACTTCGTCCATGAGTGTGACCATGGTTTTGAAGGATCCCTCGAAGACTACCAGGATGGTCTGCGCCTGCGCGATCTCATTCAGCATGTCATCGAGGAGGTTCCGGAGTTGCTGGCGCGCAAGCTCACCGAGGTGGTTGGCGAGGCGGATGGCTGCCTGCGTCGTAACCTGGTGGAAAGCCGCAAGCGTTTCGATGTTCCTGAAGACCTTGCGTCCCACGGGGATCGTTTCTGGTATCGCGGCATGGTGCGCAACCAGGGCGTGGATCTGCGCCGGGATCTCATCCGCCGGGGCTGGTTCCAGCCCTGATTCGGCGACACCCCTGCCCTGGCAGGTTCAATCCCCCTTTGGAGCCGGGCCATGATCGCCATCATCGCTGCTGTTGCCGACGAATCCCGCCTGTTGCGGCAGTGGCTGTTCCCCTGTGAAGTGCGCCGTTGCGGCCGCCGCGATCTGTATTGGGGCAACCTTTTCGGCCGGCGCATTGCGCTTATGCACTGCGGCGTGGGCAAGGCCAATGCCGCGGCCACCGCAACCCTGTTGCTGGAACAGAACCTGCCGTCCCTGCTCATCGCCATCGGTTGTGCCGGCGCCTATCCCGACAGTTCCCTGGCGATTGGCGACCTGGTGCTGGCTTCGGAGGAGCTGTATGCCGATGAAGGAGTCATTACGGGTGACGGATTTCGAGATTTTGCCAGCCTGGGTTTTCCCCTGCTCCAGGAAAACGGCGCCACCCTGCCCTGCCGTTTTCCCATTCCGACCGATCTGCTGGCCAGCGCCCGACCGTTTATCGAGCAGAGCGCCCGGGACGCCGGCTGCAAGCTGCTGATGGGCCCGCTGGTGACGGTTTCGACCTGTTCCGGCACCCTGGCCGCCGGTCGCGACATCGCCCGGCGCACCGGGGGCGTTGCAGAGAATATGGAGGGCGCCGCCATCGCTCAGATCTGCCGTGAGTACGGCGTGCCGTTCCTGGAAATTCGCGGCATTGCCAACCGGGTCGAAAACCGCGATCTCGCCACCTGGGATCTGCCCGCCGCATCCCGCAACGCCCAACAGGCCGTCCGTGCTCTGCTGCAGGGCTGGTCGAGTCCGCCACGGCGGGCCTGATGCCGTTGCTGCACCTGGGCTTTTCCTCCTGCCCCAACGATACCTTCATTTTCGCTGCCCTGGCCGCCGGTTGGATTGCTCTGCCCAACCTGCATCGACCGCCGCTCATCGCCGATGTGGAAACCCTCAACCGGCTGGTCGTGGCGGAATCCCTGGATATCAGCAAACTGTCCCTGGCCGCCTATGGCCAAGTACGGGAAAAATATGTGCTGCTGACCTGTGGCGCGGCCCTCGGCCACGGTCAGGGGCCGTTACTGGTCTCCCGGGTGCCCCTGGCCGCTGCGGATCTGCAACGGGTCCGGGTGGCGGTGCCGGGTCTGCTGACGACCGCCGCCCTGCTGCTGCGCCTGCACGGTCTGCGCGCCGAGCAGTTGCTCGTCATGCCCTTCGACCGGATTCCTGCCGCCGTCAAGGAGGGTCGTATCGAGGCCGGGGTCGTCATCCATGAAAGCCGCTTTGCCTGCAGCCGATACGGTTTGCTGCCCCAACTCGACCTGGGCGCCTGGTGGCTGGAACGGACCGGTCTGCCCCTGCCCTTGGGCGGCATTGTGGCACGTCGGGCCTTGGGCCGGAAAACCCTGGAAGCTATTGCGGCGGCCATCCGGGCCAGCCTGGATTTGGCCCTGGCAGAGCCGGAGAGGGTGCTGCCCTATGTGCGAGAGCAGGCCCGGGAACAGGACGCCGAGGCCATCAAGAGTCATATCCGTCTGTTTGTCAACCGGGACACGTGGGGATTGGACGCCATGGGAAAAGCAGCGATTCTGACGTTGCTGGAGCAGGCGGGGGAACTCGGAGAACTGCCGGATTGTTGCCAACCGGTATTTTTGGATTAAAGCCGAATACAGCCGGCATCTTGCGCCATACAAAAAAGCAGCGGCACGTTCGGGGAACGGCCGCTGCTTTTTGGTTCGGGTATGGAGCCCTCTCAGCTGCAGATGCGGCAGTTGGGCATATGGATGGCTTTGATGAAATGGGCGTCGACCGCTTTGGCCAAACTGTCGATGGTCGCATTCGGCAACATGCTGTCGACGGACAGCACCGCCATGGCCTCGCCGGCCTTGGCCCGCCGGCCGAGTTGCAGGGCACCGATATTGATGCCCGCTTCGCCGAGAATGGTGCCGATGCGGCCCAGAAGGCCTGGCCGGTCCTCGTAGCTGAGCACCAGCATATGTTCTTCTACCTGAAAATCCGTCATGTAATCGCGCATTTTGACGATTTTGGGGATGCCCTCGAAGAGGGTTCCCGCCACAGTACGGCGGCCCGCCGGGGTGTTCAGGGTGATGGTAATCTGGTTGGAAAAGGATTCCAGCTCGGTGGAACGGGATTCCTCCACGGCGATGCCCATCTGTTCGGCCACCAGGCGGGAGTTGACCATATTGACATCCTGCTCCGTCTGCCGGTTGAGCAGTGCTGCCAGGCCGCATACGGTCAGGGGCGAGCAGTCGTAGCGCGCCAGTTTGCCCTGGAAGGCGAAAGTGACCTTGTCCGGATTGGCCGGGGCCAGTTGAACGATGAATTCCCCCATCTGGCTGATCAGGGCCATGAACGGCCGCATGTGCTTCATAAGATCGGGATCGAATTTGGGAATATTGACGGCGTTTTCCATGGGCTGGCCGTCCAGGTAGCGGATGATCTCGAGACTCACGTCATGAGCGACGTTTTTCTGCGCTTCGAAGGTGTTGGCGCCGAGATGGGGGGTGACGATGAGGCGCGGGTGGTGTACCAGCTTGAGCACCCCTTCGGAATGCGGTGGTTCTTCGCTGAACACGTCGAAAGCCGCCCGTTCCACTTTACCGCTTTCCAGGGCCTCGAGCATGGCCGGTTCGTTGACGATGCCGCCCCGGGCGCAATTCACCAGAATGACTCCGTCCTTCATGGCCCGGAACTGGTCCGGACCGATGAGATCGATGGTTTCCTCGGTGCGCGGCGTATGCAGGGTGATGATGTCGGCATAACGGACGATGTCTTCCAGGGAAACCAGGCGGACGCCGAGATCCTCGGCGCGCTTGGGGGCGATATAGGGGTCGCAGGCAATGACTTCCATCTCGAAAGCTTTGGCCCGCAGGGCGACGCGCCCGCCTACCTTGCCGAGGCCGATGATGCCGAGGGTGCGGTCCTTGAGTTCATGGCCGGTGAAGGGGGCCCGGCGCCATTCGTCCGCCTTGAGGGACGCATTGGCCGTGGGGATGTTGCGGCACAGGGTCAACATCAGGGCCATGGTATGTTCGGCCGCGGAATTGACGTTGCCGTAGGGCGCATTGACCACGATGATACCGCGGCTGCTGGCGGCATCCACATCGACATTGTCGATACCTACCCCGGCCCGGGCCACGATCTTCAATCGGTGGCCGTGCTCCAGCAGGGGGACATCGACCTTGGTGCCGCTGCGGGTGACGATGGCATCGTACTCGCCAACGATAGCGTGCAGTTCCGCTTCGGTGAGGCCAACCCGGACATCCAGGCTGATGCGGGGATCATCTTCGAGGGGTTGAATACCCTCCGGCGAGATTTCATCGGTAACCAAAACCTTCATGGTGCATCCTTGACTATGAATGGACTATGTAAAAAGGGCGATAAGCAGAGTTCTTTGGGAGCCCGGCGACCGGGTAAGCGGCCAAGTATATGAAAAATCCGCTGCTATTTCAACGCCAAAAGGTCGAAGCTGATACTGTCCCGGTGCGTCTGCGGAGGCTATTTGATGATTTTAAGGTGGCTGCGCCCGGGGGCGGGCGCAGCCGGGTTGTCTTCACCCTGATCGTCGATTTCCGGTGCGCTCAGCCCCGGCAAAGTGCCTTCTTCAATCATCCGGTCGAGGGAGTTGGCAATGGTCAGGCACTGCTGCATGCAGACCCGCTTTACCGGACAGGTGGAGCAGTCGGCCTGGCCGCCGGCGATTCGCAGCGCATGGATCACCAGGGCGACGCTTTCCGGTTGCGAAAGAGGGATGAAAAACATGGAA
>NZ_JAFCIY020000080.1 GCF_020194955.2 Desulfuromonas sp. CSMB_57
TGACGGCGACGAGCTGATCCTTCGCCGGGCACGAGGCAGCCGGTACGCATCCTTTGGCGATCCCGAGGCGCAGCCCGGCGACGTTTGGCACCTGGCCGCCGACCCCCGCCAGGCATTCATCACACTCGAAGTGGACAGCCAGGCCGCCACCTTGCCGAGCAAAAGGCTCCGGCACTTGGCTTTGAGGGTGACTCAGGTCACAGGCAGCCTGACTATCCGGCGCAAAACCGAGGCACGAAACGCTTTCGGCCGACCGGCCGAGGGCCTGGCGACCATCATCGACCAGGCACCGACCGCCTTTATTCGCGAGACCGTCGCCAATCCACCAAGGGGCCAGGACGCGATTCAACCGCTTGCCATCCGGCGGCGCTTTCTGGCTTCCACGGAGACCGGCCCAGCGCAAGGCGAAAGTGCGACGTTTTACCCGCCAGAAGGCCAACCGGTTGAATTGACCGTTCTGCATGTCACCCAGGTTGCCGGAAACCTTTGGGAGCTTGAACTAGCCTGAATCGACTGAAAAAGCCCCCTGCCAAATTCCTTGGCAGGGGGCTTTTTTGCGTTCACATTTACTGCTTGACTCTTTGCCTGGTTCGTGTAATTATCTTGAACGAACGATGAAGATAATTACAAGCACTGGGGGGGGGCGACCATGGCAGAGGGCAAATTCATCAGCTACCTTCGAGTTTCGACCGCAAAACAAGGGCGCTCCGGTCTCGGCCTGGAGGCTCAGCGGGAAGCGATCCTTCAGTATCTCAACGGTGGGGGCTGGCAGCTCCTGGCCGAACATGTCGAAATCGAATCCGGCAAGCACGACGATCGCCCCCAACTGCAAGCGGCCCTCGATGATTGCCGCCGTCGCGGTGCGACCCTGCTTATTGCGAAACTCGATCGCCTGAGCCGTGACGCTCACTTTTTGCTTGGACTGCAGAAGTCGAATGTAGATTTTGTGGCCGTTGACATGCCGCAGGCGAACTTTCTCACCGTCGGAGTCCTGGCGCTGCTAGCGCAGCAGGAGCGCGAAGCCATCAGCGCCCGCACCAAGGCCGCCCTTGCCGCTGCAAAGGCCCGTGGGCAGAAACTCGGAAAGCCCGAGAACCTGACCCAGGTCGCCAGACTCACTGGGGCGGCCCAGGCCAGCAAAGCCCGCACCGCCAAGGCCGACGATTTTGCAGCCAGAATTCGCCCGCTGGTAACCGAGTGCCTGCAGGAGTTGGGAACCTTGACCGCTGTTGCCCAGCGACTGAACGCAGACGGGGTGCTAACGGCCCGAGGAAAGACAGGCTCTTGGACGGCCCGGGCTGTGAAAAACCTCCTGGAACGCTGACCGAGGACGCAAAAAAGCCCCTGCCGAGTGTCCCGGCAGGGGCTTTTTTCAACTGTCAGTCGGCACCATCAGGCCTACTCCGCACCCTCCGGCTCGCCCTCACCTTCGACCGCAACCGCACCCTCCCCGCCGCCCTGGCGGACATTGGGAATTTTCGTCGAACCGCAGCTAGTGCAGTACCCATCAGGCCCTCGAACGGCCCCGCAATCCGGGCAATAAAAAACCTTCATGTCACAACCCTCCCAGGTTGAACAACCGCCGCCAGAACCCGCGACCCTTCAGCCGCGACAATTCACCCTGCAGCTGTTCCGCCGCCCGCTGGCTCGATGCTAGCTCGTCGTGGTGCTCAAGCAAAAGCCGATCCTGGCGCAAAGCCATCTCCTCATACCGACCACGCCAGCGGCCCAGCTCGCCCAGGAGCGCATCAGAGCGTTGACGCTCAGCCGCCAACTCGCGCCGCAGCTCAGCGACCAGGGCAGCATCAACCGGCGAGGAGCTGGCGGGCTTCTTCCAGGTCACCGATTCAGCGTCAACCTGCCATTTGCCGTGGACCTGCTCCGCAACTAGGCCCAGCTCTTCCCGCCGCTCGATCCAGCGCCTGATCGTCTTATCAGACACGCCGAAATGGACAGCCGCCTGCCCAATATCTAGCCAATGCTCCCCAATGTCTCCCACTGTCAACCCCTTGAAATATAAGACAATTTAGCCAATGTCCAGGACGTCCACCCAAAGACAGGACAATGTCTTGACAATAGCGGACAATGCCCGGCCTGTCAATCCCTGGCAATGCTAGCGCTGCATGGGCCATTGCAGGCAATCCATGCCGCTGACTGGCCGTGAATGGCTGTAATTTGCCCAGGATGCCAGTACACCCCCTTCCTGGCCTTGCCACTGCATGGCCTCACCGTGAAGGGCTGTACTGTGCAATACGCTGCAATACAGCGCAGGACAACGATTGCCAGTACATGCACGCGCAGTAATTCCCTTGCCAACCCCTGCAGGTGACTGCCAAGCACGCCCCTTACTGCGCCGCCCGAGCGTACAGCGTTTTTAAAAGCCTGGATGCAGCAAGCTGGCACCGCCTCAGCGGATAGGCGGGACGCTCCCGCTTTGCCCGTGGACAGCTCGCAAAACCCGCGACCTGCCCACAGGCAAGCCCCGCAGCTACAATTCACCAGGGGAAGACCGATCGCTAGCGCTTTTGAAAAAAAAATCGCAAAGCGATCGAAACTGACCGCTCCGCGACAGAAGCGCGAAGCGCGGCCCGACCTGGCGGTGGGCGGGTAGGCGAAGCCGTTAGCCGTCCACGGACAGCCGGGACTTTTTGCAGAAAAAAAAGCTATAAAAACAGAGATAGAAGTAAATGCCCCTCAAACCCAGTAAAATGGGGGGTCGTTGGTTCCGATCCGGAACTCCCGGGGTTCCGGATCGATACTCTGGGGTTCCGTTTTTTATTGTTGCACGGAAACCCAGAGTGGGTGTAGTGTTTCTAAAACGGAAACAAGAAACATCTTTCAAGGAAACGAGCAGTTCCAACAAAGCGAGGGAAACGGAACCATGGCGCATAACTATGTGAGCTCAGAAGGTATCGAGGCTGCTTCTGAAAACCCTTTTGTTCTGGACCTGCTCAAAGCGCGGGAGGTAGGCGATAAAGTCCAGATCATCAAGGGCCGCCGAGGCTGGGCGACAAAGGCGGCTCATCTCCTGGACCCAGAAACCGGCGAAGTCCTATCGGACTCACTTTGTTTATCTCACAAAACTTCTGTCGACCGTGGGAAGTTTGTGAAGATTTTTGTCGCTGGGCTGCAGGCTACGTTCGACCTTTCTAAGAGGGCCAGGGAGGCACTAACGGCAATACTTCAGTATCACGGCACTGAGGCCACATGTGGACCGACGCAGCGCAATGACATTATCGTTTTCCCCTATCTTGTCGCACAGGAAACAGCCTGGAGTCCATCTAGGCAAGTCTACCGCAGTGCGATGAACGAGCTTTGTTTGAAAAAATTCCTATGTCCTGTGGCGGGGACTGTAGATTGGTTTTGGACAAACCCGACTTTTTTCCACAAAGGCGATCGGCTGGTGATCATCAACCATTTTGTGACCGGAGAGGCCGCGAAAGCCTCTATCCCGGCGAAAGCTGGAGGCTGCGCCGAACTAGACCAACTCGGCTTTGACGGTTTGACCGAGCGCGAGCGCCGCGCCAATCATAGCGACAAAATGCCCGAAATCACACCACCGCAGGATATTGACCGCGGCCCGGGCCGGCCGGCCCTTCTGGACAGGGCGGCCGATGACTAGAACGAAATTCCAGCGCCAAGCCTATGCGCTCCGTCGAATGTCCAGGGCCGTGGATCGAGCTGTCGCCCTACGGGATCCCCTTGCCCCACGGTGGGCTCAGCTGTGGGCCATCGTCGCAGGTGTCCGACCCAGGCCCAAACGCTAGTCAGTGGGGGCGGCCGAAACTATACGATCCGACCCCCAAATCCGGAACCCTTGCTTCGCCCCGCGAGGGGGCGCCGCAGGCCATATATAGGCCCCACCAGGGCGCCAAATTTCCCGTCTGAGCCACTTTCCCGCGCTAGTCCTGCCTACCCTCTGTCTGAAATGACAGGCCCTGACATTTCAGACATCATACCGCGTAGTATCAGAGACAATTTAAGTTCTCTCAGAAGAAAAACCTCAACTATTTATAATAGTTAGAACTGAATCCAATTGACTATCAATTAGCGCCCCCGCCGATACCGGCAGGCGGCCCCAAAAACCCCCGCAGCTCCACCCCCGCCTTAACGATGCCAGGCTATATGGCTCCCCGTCTTTGTTCGCGCGCCATCAAAAATTTCCATGAACCGTAATAATTCTGCCGGTCCCAGGCACATAGGAGGGTGAGGGCAATGTCTGCCCAACTCAACCCGACCCGAGAGGACTGGAAAAAAATGGAAACGTACATCCCCACCCTAAAGCCCACCAAGGGCACCACCGACATGGACGCCGTCGCGATTAACGCACTTGTCAACGACGTGCAGCGTATGGCCGACACCGGCGACCATCTCCGCCGAGTGTTCGCCAGGCTGAAGCACAATCGGTCCTTCATGAGGCAATGGATCGTGAAGAACTGCGATTTCTCAGTGTCCTCCGGCCTGCGGTACATGATCATGGCTGCCGAGCGGCAGGAACTCCGACGAGCTGGCATTCGCGTTTTGGCCGACGCATACAGCTTGTTGGGTCTCGATAGCAACGTGTCGATCGG
Organism: Desulfuromonas sp. CSMB_57; assembly: GCF_020194955.2. Lineage (GTDB taxonomy): Bacteria > Desulfobacterota > Desulfuromonadia > Desulfuromonadales > Syntrophotaleaceae > JAFCIY02. The sequence goes on from NZ_JAFCIY020000080.1 coordinate 4,572, forward strand.
CTTGAGCAGCCCGCTATGGGACCGCGCGATCAGTGACCGCGACGCGCAGCCGGTCCAGGAGCCCTAGCCGCCTAGCTAACCACTGCTCGTTACCCCGCCCATAATTCAACAGAACCGAGCACTGACCATGATCACCGAGATTCAGCTTTACCCCAAAACAATCAGGGTGAAGCGCCCGTCGACCTCTACCCGGCGAGCGCCAACACCGCCGAACCGGGCAGGATCGGAGATTCAGGGCTTCTCCCGGAAAAGCAGGTCACGCCTCCGGTTCGTTGCCACGAATGCCGAGGGCATTTGCTCGCAGTTCCTCTGCACCTACGCCGACTCGTGGCCGCAGGACGGGCGGGGGATTAAGCAACACTTGAACACTTTCCTGACCGCAGTCAGGCGGGCCTTTTCAGGGGTGAATTACGTCTGGACGATGGAGTTTCAGACCCGGAGTGCGCCACACGTCCATTTTTTTTCAAGCGTCCCGGCGACCGCCGAGAACCGCGAAACGCTGGCCCGCATTTGGCACAGAATCGCAGACCCGGGCAACCCCAAACACCTGGCGTTTCACCGGCACCCGAAGAACTTTTTCCCATGGGAACTACGCACCGGGGGTTACCTGTGCAAATACCTGGACCCCCGCCACCAGAAGGCTGTTCCAGAAAACTTCTACAATTTCGGGCGCTTTTGGGGCAACTCCCGTGGGCTGATCGGCGCACCTGAAACGATCACCCCCGACGACATCGAAGCCGAGTTCCCCCTGGTGGACGCGACGACGGGCGAGGTGCGCGAAGACGCCCTGAAATTTCTGGTGCGCAACGTGGGCCGCTATCATGAGCGGAAGAACCCGCGATCGTGGTTTCGGAACACGGCCCGAACAGTCACCGTCCTGACAGGCGCGCCCGTATTCAGGCAGTTGTTTGAATACCTCCGACAGACCCGAGGGAAGGCCCTTCAACCGACACCCAAAGAAAAGGAAAATAAAGCAATGTTTCCAGACACTTACAGCAACTCAATCGAGCTTGAACAGCTCCCCCTCGACGACGCCATGGCGCTTGGATATTTGCTCCTGTGCCGTTACCGGCGAGACCTCCAGGCAGACCGCGACGCTTTCCGCGCCTGGCTCGCCGAGCACAGCCGCTTGCCGCTGGCCAGCGCCCTGCAAGCCATGCTGCTGGTCACCCAGGTTGACGCCCTGGCCGACGAGACCGGCGACCTGGACACCATCACCACCACCCAGGCCCTGGACTTTCTCGAGCTCAGCATCGACGATGCAGAAGACGAGAACGCCGCCTTTGCGCTGCTCCGCGTCGCCCCCCTGCCTCCGGCAAAAGGCCAGGCCCGGGCATGAGCAGAATTCCTAAGTGGGAAAACCGGCGCACTGGCCAGACCGCGGAAGGCGCCCGTGACGGCGACGAGCTGATCCTTCGCCGGGCACGAGGCAGCCGGTACGCATCCTTTGGCGATCCCGAG
>NZ_JAFCIY020000042.1 GCF_020194955.2 Desulfuromonas sp. CSMB_57
GGGACCCTAACATCTCCAAAGAATACTCCTTCACCGACACCGCCCTGTTCGAGTTGGGCCTGTTCGCCTGGTTCAAGGACAACGCCGAGCGGATTCGGCGGGGGGAGTGGTAGTCATGGCTTCTACGTGTCGGGAGGTGGTGGCGTAACAGACAGCGGGACAAGGGCCGGCGATAATCGGGCAGGTCCTTGCGCCAGAGCCCTTACGGTTCCCCCAACATGGATTGTACAGATTCAGAAGATATTCGAGGTGTGTCTCGGGCATGGGTAACTATCCGTATTGCGTGGAGAATCGGACCGTTTGCCAAATATGAGCATTTTTGTGCAAATAATCGATATTTTGTCAAATTCTGTTTTGAGAATAAAGACTCAGACAGAGAAAACAGTGAAAGGCTTTGTTCTGCAAGCAGTGCCTTCCGCCCTCGCCTTCAATCCCTTCGTCAGTCCTGCCACTGCTCCGGAAAATCGAACGAAAGCTGCCGATGGTGCTTGATGGCCAGCAGGTAGAGTGCATCGCCGCGCCGCGCATAAAGAATCAGGTAGTCGCCGCGCACCAGTTCGCGCAGGGCAGCCCCTGGGCCGAGGCGCTCCCGGAGTGTCCCGGCCAGCAGGGCAGCTTCGCGGGTGGAGGGATGCCGACGGAAGAAGTCGGTCCCGAGGTCGGGGAATTGTTCGAGAGCAGGGATGGCCTGACCGAACAGATCATCGAGCAGAGCGGCAAAGGCGGCCGCTGCTTCGACCTCGCGAAGAAGGGCTTCGATGCCCTCAAGGTTGCGGGCGAAGTGGCGGGTGGCGCGGATGGTGGCGCGCCTCATTCCTTGCGACCGTAGCGGGACTTGAGTTCGGCCACCGACAACAACTCGCCCGCCTCGACGTCATCCCAGCCACGGGCGGCCTCCTCAAGAAGGGTGAGGTGGATATTTTCCCGCTCCAGGCGGTGGTAGTAGTCAAGGCGGCGCGCATCGATCAGGGCCACGTAGGCCTTGCCGTTACGTGTAATGATCTTCTCCCGCCCCTGACAGACCTCTTCGGCAAGCTCCGTCAACCTCGCCCGCATCTCCTTGAGCGGGACAATGTCCTTGCTGGTGATCGACATGTTGGCTCCCAGGCTTAAAGTTACATCTATAAATTAACCGATTCGTGCAACTCCGACAAGCACCAACTTGACGGCACCAATGCCCCCCATCCGCACATTATCTAAAAAGGTTGGTCAAGGGTTGCGTCTGTCAGACCTGACAATAGAAGGCCCTATTTCAGAACCCAGACAGTAGTTCCGGCCTTCTCGTCGGCCCAGTTACTAACAGGCTATGCTGATGCTCCATTAAAATAGCTGCATCAGCTTTGCCAACAGACAATCCTGCCCAGAGCAGGACAATCAAGACAACCATTTGATTTCTCTAGATTTTCACAACTTTCAACATCAAATTTCATAACAATTCAACTCCCTCAAATCTTCACGGTCTTGTAGAGAAAATTCTTGAATTTGAAAAATTGCCGCTGGTCTTCCTGGCTGCCGTTGGGCTCGGGGCAGGCCCGCAGCAACTCCGCTATCTGGGGCATGGTGGTGGCGCCCTGGCCGCGCGCCAGGTCGAGGACGGCGGTCACCACGTCCCGCGAAATGCGCTTTTCACTAAAGGGCTGATGCAGGCCGGCCCAGAAATCCGTTTCGCCCTGCAGGATGCGTTCGAACAACTCCCGGGCCACCTCGGTGGTCAGTTTTTCGGTGGCCTCCCGGTCGCGCCGCGGACCCAGGGAGTCCAACACCCGGGCCATGTTGTCCTCGGTGATGACCCGTCCCTTACTGCTGAACAGGGCCCGCACCAGAATGGTCCGCAGCTCGCGCATATTGCCGGTGAAATAATGCCGGGACAGCAGTTCCTGGGCGGCCCGGCTGAGCAATGGGGCATCCTCGTCGCTGTCCTCCGGCTTTTTGTAGACCCGATACAGCTTGCCGAGGAAATGCATGGCCAGATCGGGAATGTCCTCCCGGCGCTCATTGAGGGACGGCACCTCGATGGCCAGCTCCGAAAGCCGGTGATAGAGATCCTCGCGGAACTTGCCCTCGCGGATCAACTGGCCCAAATCGCGGTTGGTGGCCGCTACCAGCAGCACCCGGGCATAACGGGTCAGGTTTTCGCCCAGCCGGACAAAGCCGCCGTTATCGAGAAAGCGCAGCAGCTGCACCTGGGTTTTCGGATCTGCGTCGCCGATTTCGTCCAGGAACACCAGTCCGCCATGGGCCTCCTCCAGGATGCCCTTGCGGTCGGCATGGGCGCCGGTAAAGGCACCGCGCTTGTGACCGAACAGTTCGGAAAAGGTCAACTCACCGCTGTAGGCGGCGATATTGGTCTTTTTCACCGGCAACTCGTTCTTGCCGCTGATCTTTTCCTGGTACATCTCGTTGAGGCGCGAATAGAGGCTGTTGAACATGAATTCCTTGCCGCTGCCCGTCGCGCCGGTGATGAGGATGGAAGGCAGCCCCAGGGTCGCCTCGCGCACGTCGCTGTTGAACCACATGGTGATGCGGTTGAACAGCGGCGGCGTAACCTGCTGGATGAACTCCACGATCTCGTTGGCCTTGTCCGAATTGCCGATGATGTTGCCGAGCTTGTAGGACGATACGTTGGGATCCTTGTAGCCGAAATCGCTGCCGAGGCGGTTGACCTCGCCGGTCAGCTTCTCGATATAGAGCAGATCCGAAACATGGCGGGCAATCATGCGGCTGATGATCTGCAGGATGCGTTTGTGCTCGTCGGTGAAGTAATAGGGCTTCAGGCTGTCCAGGCACATGACGGCAATCACCTCGTCATCGCAGATCACCGGCACCCCCAACTCGCTCTTGATGATATCGGTAATCTCCCGGTAGAAGCCACCGTTGCGCTTTTCCTCGGCGGAATCGGCCACCAGGTAGGGCCGCCCGGTTTGGGCCACATAACCGGTCAGACTGCGCTCCTCGGGGGGCAGTTCGGCGCCGCCGACGCGCAGGGGCGGAATATGCTTTTTGAGGCGCTGCTTGCTCTTGGCCCCCACCAGTTTTCCATCCGGCTCCTCCACCACCAGCCAGCGCTCGCCCTGGCCCTTGCGCACCAGGGCGATGCTGCCGGTATCGGCGCCGATGAGTTCCGTGGCCTTGGACAGCACCCGATTGAGGAAGGGCAGCAGGCCTTCGAGCTTTTCGTTGAGCAGGTCGTTGATCTCCGAGAGCACCTTGATCTCCATGTGCTCGTCGCCGATTTCCTGGATGACCCGCTGGGCCATTTCCGCGTGGGCCTCCAGCAGGCCTTTTTCAAAATCGCTGAAGCGGTGGGTGCCGCGGGTATAGTAGTTGACCAGGCAGATGACCCGCCGCGTGCGGGGGTCATAGCGCGGCACCACGTATAAAGACTTCAGGCCCAGTTCCTCGGTCAGGTAGCGTTTCTGCAGCAGTTCCCCGGACAGGGAGGGAAAATACAGGGGATCGAGGAGGGTGTCGTCGACGATGACACCGGCGCTGTTGATGTAGCGCGACAGCAGGGATTTACCGGGGCCGAGATGAATCAGGCGCTGATTTTCATAGGCCTGTTGGTCTTCCAGCACGTCGGCGTAACTGGCCAGAATCTGCAGGCACTCCTCCCCGCTGTCGGGCCCGACGGGGGTCGGGACCAGCACCGCCGCCAGGGCCAGCTTGTCGATGAGACGCACGGCGGACTGCACCATGCAGAAGGCCGCCTCCTTCTTCTTGGCTTCGTCCACCCAGCGCGCCAGGACGATCTGCTGATGATACAGGCGCGCCTGATCGATGGCCGGCATGACGCCGTCGATAAAGCCCCGCAACTGCCGGGCCGGGGCATCGGCCAAAACCTGCTCCTTGCGACTGCTGTCGACGCACAACACACCGACTGCCCGGCCGCGGTGCACCAGAGGCAGATGACAGGTGGCCCGCAACCCGAAGCGCTCCGCCATTTGGCGCATGATCAGATTGTCCATGGCGGCGGCGTCGCCAATCTGCAGTTCTTCGTGGGTGTGATAGACCTGCGAGACGGGAAATTCCGTGGTGTTGATGGGGAAGGTTCGCTCCCGGATCATTTCCGCCTGACGACCGGTGGCCAGGGCGCAGATCAGGGTGCCGCTGGTCAGATCTTCCAGGTAGATGCGGCAACTGTTGCGGCCGGTGACCAGATGCACCGCTTTGACCAGGGCATGGAGAATGTCGTCCAGGCACTCCTTGCCGAAACCGTTGATGCGCGCGGTCAAAAGATTCAACTGGGCACTGATGAAGGGATCCATGCTGCCTCCGCATATTGAGTATATTTATTACACAGGGAGTATAGAGCCAAACCGGAGCCCCTGTCAAAAGATCCTGCCTCGGCCCGGGCATTATTTGCTTGAACCGGACCGGCAATGGGGGTAGGTTGCAGACCTTTGATACCCGTTACTATTCAGCAGCGATGGAAAAGGGGCTACACCCTCCACACCGAGGACCGCATGAACCCATCCCTGGGGCTTGGTCGACGCCATCCGGGCGCCAGATACCCTTGGCGTAGGCGCCCCGAGCCCCTTTTCTGAACAGTTATCCATACTCAAACAAGGAGGATCGCCCATGGGCCTGCTGGCCAATACCGTGAGCATCTGTCAGTTCACCGTGGTCGGAGCATTGCCGGCCGATAATCTGTTGGAATGGGCCGGGAACCGCCTCCAGCAGCATGCTTTTCAGAGCATCGAAGGCGGCAGCGAGGAACAGTCCGTGGGCTGGGTGCAGCTGGACGACTTCGAGGCGACGGACTTCGCCCTGCCCGGCAGCTACAGCCGCGACCACTATCTGACCTTCAGTCTGCGCCGCGACCGGCGCCGGGTTCCCGCAGGATTGCTGAAAGCCCACCTGGAACGAGCCGAACAGCAGTTTCTCGCCGAGCACCCCGGCCTGCAACGGGTGCCCAAGCCGAAGCGCGAAGAGTTGCGCGAGGCGGTGCGCGGCGCCCTGCTGGCCCGCACCCTGCCGGTACCGGCCACCTTCGATGCGGTCTGGGACACCCGCACCGGCCGGCTGACCCTGGCCACCCTCAACAGTCAGGTGGTGGAACTGTTTGAAAACCTGTTCAAGACCAGTTTCGACGGTTTGCGCCTGATCGCCGTACATCCCATGGCGCGGGCCGCCGGCCTGCTGGACGAGGCCGGACGCAGCGCCCTGGCCGCAGCCGATCGGGCCGCCAGCGACGCGGTGCTCGAGCAGATCCGCGACAACCTCTGGCTGGGCTGGGATTTTCTGCGCTGGCTGGTGGATCGCACCCTGGATGCCAGCGGCCGCTACCGGGTGCAGGCTGACGGGCCGGCTCAGGCCGGAGAGGATTTTGTCGCCTACCTCAACGACCGCCTGGTGCTGTCCGGAAGCGGAGACGAGGGCCTGCAGAAAATCACCGCCGCCGGCCCCCAGGACCGCTTCGACGAAGTCCTGGCTGCTTTGGAGACGGGCAAATGCATCAGCGAGGCCACCCTCTACCTGGAGAAGGGGGAATGGCAGTGGAAACTGACCCTCAAGGGAGAAACCTTCCAGTTCGGCGGCTTCCGCTGCCCGGGGGTGAAGCTGGAAAAGGACGACCTGGTGGATAAGGATACGGAACGGCAGGCGATATTTCTGGAACGCATGTATCTGCTGGAATCCGGTCTGCAGTTGTTCGACAGTCTGCTGCTGGATTTCCTTCAATATCGGCTTGGTGCCGACTGGCAGCCGCCGCTGACCGGCAGCGATGCCGACGCGGCAATGCCCTGAGGGATTTTACCCCGTCAACGAGAAAGCCGCGGCCAGAGCCGCGGCTTTCTCGGGAACAGGTTTGACTGGGGACGGCTTCTACAGGCCTCTCAGCATCACCTGCGGTACATACTGCCGCGCCAATTCCGCCAACTCCTCCAACTGGGCCGCCGTATAGGGCGACACCTCCCGCCAGGCGGGATCCATGCAGTAACGCGGCACGAACTGCTGCAGCACCCAATTCGGGGCCCCCTGGATCAGGGCCCCCAGTTGTTGCAACTCCTCCGACCCGACCAGGCCGGGCACGCAGGTGGTACGGTACTCCACCTCCACGCCGCCCCTTTGCAGCAAGGCGATGGATTCCAGTAACGCACCTGGGTCGACCGGTCCGTCATGCAGTTCCGTGTAGCGCGACGGCGCAGTCTTCAGGTCCAGGGCAATCCGATCCGCCAGCCCTTCCCAGATGACCTTTTTCAGCACGGTCGGCTTCAGACCGTTGCTGTCCAGCTTGACCAGCAGGCCCAAGGCTTTGACGCTGCGCAGCAAAGGCAACAGTTGCCGGCTCAGGGTCGGTTCACCGCCGGACACCACCACCCCGTCGATAAAGCTGCGGCGACGCTCCAGTTGCTCCAGAAGCGCCGCCAGCGGATAGTCTTCCAGCTCTCCGGCATCCTGCACCAGAGCCGGATTATGGCAGAAGGGGCAACTCAGGTTGCAGTCGCCGAAAAACACCAGGGAGGCGATATGGCCGGGATAATCCAGCAGGCTGGTCCCCTGAAAGCCCTTGACGCCCATGGCGGATCAATCAGCGGGCTGGCGCTGGTCGAGGACGAACTCGCGGCGGTCCTTGAACTCCTCCTTCTTGCCGCGGTTCCACTGCTGGACGGGGCGGAAGAATCCGCACACCCTGGAGTAGACTTCGGTTCGCGCATCACATTTGGTCGCCATGGATTACCTCCTTGATATTGGGCCAAAAACCGTCAGGCCGCGGCCGTTTCGAGATGATGGGGGCAGCAGAAATGCTCGCCTGAAATGTAGCCGTGTACCGGGCAGATGGTAAAGGTCGGACTGAGGGTGAAATAGGGCAAACGGAAGTTCTCGGCGATGCGCTGCACCAGCAGCCGGGCGCTGCGCCAATCCTCGAGGCGTTCTCCAAGAAAACCATGGAACACCGTGCCCCCGGTATAGAGGGTCTGCAGAGCATCCTGATGCAGCAGGGCCTCGAAGATATCGTCGGTGCTGCCCACCGGCAACTGGGTGGAATTGGTGTAGTAGGGCTCGTCCTGGCCGGCAGTGATGATATCCGGGTAGCGCTTGCGATCCTGACTGGCAAGGCGGAAACTGGTACCCTCGGCCGGGGTTGCCTCCAGATTGTAGAGGTGACCCGACTCCTCCTGGAACGCCTCCAGCTGCAATCGCATGAAATTGAGGGTTTCCTCGGCCAGGGCCTGGCCACGCTCGCTGTCGATGCCGGCGCCGATGAGATTGAGGCAGGCCTCGTTCATGCCGATCAGGCCGATGGTGGAAAAGTGATTGGCCCAGTACTGGCCCATGCGCTCCCGAATTCCGGACAGGTAAAACCGGCTGTAGGGATACAAGCCTTCCTCGGTCAGGCGTTCGAGTTGCTTGCGCTTGATCTCCAGGGATTGGTAGGCCAGCCGCATGAGCCCTGAAATCCGGGTAAAAAACCCTTCCTTGCCGTCGGACAGATAGGCAGCCCGCGGCAGGTTGAGGGTCACCACCCCCACGGAACCGGTGAGGGGATTGGATCCGAACAGACCGCCGCCGCGCCGCCGCAACTCGCGATTGTCAAGCCGCAGCCGGCAGCACATGGAGCGGGCATCCTCGGGATCCATGTCCGAGTTGATGAAATTGCTGAAATAGGGAATGCCGTACTTGGCGGTCATCTCCCAGATGGCCTGGAAACGAGGGCTTTCCCAGTCCAGGTCCGGTGTAATGTTATAGGTCGGGATGGGGAAGGAGAAGATCCGACCGGCGGCATCACCGGCCATCATCACCTCGCAGAAGGCGCGGTTGAAGAGATCCATCTCCTCCTGAAACTCGCCATAGCAGTCATCGGTCAGCTGGCCGCCGCAGACCACCGCCTCATGGGCCAGGTTGCGCGGCGGAACCATGTCGAGGGTAATGTTGGTGAACGGGGTCTGAAAACCGACCCGGGTCGGCACGTTCATGTTGAAGATGAACTCCTGGACCGACTGCTTGACTTCCCGATAGGTCAGCTTGTCATAGCGGATGAAGGGCGCCAGCAGGGTATCGAAGTTGGCGAAGGCCTGGGCCCCGGCCGCCTCGCCCTGCAGGGTGTAGAAAAAGTTGACCACCTGCCCCAGGGCGGTACGAAAGTGACGCGGCGGACCACTTTCAATCTTGCCGTAGGCCCCGGAAAAGCCCCGCAGCAGCAGATCGCGCAAATCCCATCCGCAGCAATACACCGCCAGAGTGCCCAGATCGTGGAGGTGAAAATCGGCATTGCGGTGGGCGTCGGCGATTTCTGCCGGATACACCTTGTTGAGCCAGTAGTTGCTGGTGATGTTGGCCGCAATGTGATTGTTGAGGCCCTGCAGGGAATAACCCATGTTGGCGTTTTCATTGACCCGCCAATCCTCCTGGGTCAGGTAGGAATCGATGGCGTCGATGGATTCCTTGATGAATTCCTTGGTCTGGCGCAGGGTTTCCCGCTGCTTGCGATAAAGGATGTAGGCCTTGGCGGTTTTGGCGTGGCCCTTCTCGATCAGGATTTTTTCCACCAAGTCCTGGACGTTTTCCACCGTCGGCACCCGGCCGCCCTTGTAGATGACTTCCAGAATCCCCACTACCTCGCGGGCAATCTGGACCGCCTTGTCCATGTCCGTGCCGTTGACCGCCTGCACCGCCCGCTTGATGGCGGTGGCAATTTTATCCTGCTCGAAGGGTACCAGCCGGCCGTCCCGTTTGCGTATGTACTCGATCATCCCCTGCCTCCTGCTGATGGAATTGCAACGCCTGTGAATGTAGCACAGCAAGCAGGGCTGTCAAGGGCAAAGAACACTATATCTGGGGAATTTTGTCGGAAGCAAACACAACATATTGTGCAAAGCCCCTGAACAGGCTGTGAATAGCTCGTGGATAAAAAGCCTCTGCCGGTGTCCCGCAGGGCGCCGGCGGCCAGGAAATTCGGGCAGATATTACTCAGGATTTCATCAGCAGCATGGCCAGCACGGCAAGCACCACCCCGGCCAGTTCGCGCGGCGCAAGACGTTCGTGGAAGACCACCAGGGAAAGCAGAATGGCAACCACGAAATGCAGTCCCGTAAGGGGGGCAATGATGGCCAGGGGACCGACGGCGAGGGCCGCCAGCAGGGCGTAGAAACCAACCAGGTTCAGAGCAGCCATGGCCAACCCCAGAAGCAGGGCCGGGCGCCAGGAGACCTGGCGGGCCGCTCCCAGTTCCCGGCGACGCAGCAACAGGGAACCAGCGGCGCTGACGGAATAGGACACAGCCATAAACCCGAACTTGTCGACCCCCAGGGCGGCGAACTTGCTGGAAATGGTCGCCACCGTGCCGGCCAACAGCGCCAACAGGGCCAAAAACAGGCCGCGCCGGAAACGGGCCTCGGATGACTGCTTCGCCGCACCGCGCCGGGGGGCATTCAGCAGCATGACCGCCATGGCCAGAACGATACCGGCCGCCTGGCGCAAGGAGAGGGGATCGCGAAAATACAGCAGGGAGAAAACCGCTGCCAAGACGGTACTGAGACGGGTGGAAGTGTAAACCGTGCTGGCCGGAAGGAGCTTGAGGGCCTCAATGGAAAAAACGGCGCTGCCCAAAAAGGACAGACCATTAATGATCCCCCAGCCGAGCAGTGCCGGGGTCGGCGACGAGGCCTGCGGGTCGGCGAAAAAAAACAGCCAACTGACCAGAGCAACGCCGCCCATGAAGGTCAAGGTGGTGAGAGCGGTGCTGGCATCCCGCTCCGCGGCCACCTTGTAAAGAAAGCGCTGCAGACCCAGAAACAGCAGGGCCAGCAGCGCCATCACGAACCAGGGAGCCATGCGCGCGTCGCTCCGAAAAAGTTACTGATAATAGTTCTGCAGCAGTTGCACCACGCTCTCGGGCAGCAATTCCGGTTGTTCGCGATGCAACATGGCCAGGGCGGACACGACAAAATAGCCGTGCCCGGCATAGAGCTTGCCGAGGCTCTTTTCAGTCAGGGGCAGCCAGTTCACCCGCCGGGCATCGCTGCCGGCCTGCAACTCCAGCGCCGCGCCCGTGGTCTCATCCAAGTGCAGATGCCGCACCGTGGTTTCGATCCAGGCATGGTCCGTGGTCCGGGGATCGTCGACAAAGCCCCGATAGATAAGGCGCCCCTGACCCATTTCCAGGGTCACCCCGGTTTCTTCAGCCAGTTCCCGCACCAGGGTGCGGGTTGCCTCTTCGCCACGATCAACCATGCCGCCGGGAATGGCCCAGAGGCCGTTGTCGCGGCGCTGCACCGCCAACAGTTCGACATCGCCGAACTTGCTGTTGAGGCGCGTTACGATGGGATCGGCGGCGAAATTCGGTCCCCACTTGCCAAGCAGGCCGCGACCGGCGATACCGCAGCGGCCGCGCGGATTCAGGGGTCGTCCCTGGGCGTCGAAAAGCAGCGGGCCCTCGAAGCTTTCCCGGGGCAGTTCGGCAACCAGGGCGATATCCTCCGGATCGGCCCAGCCGGCGGGGTTGATGCTGACGTCGTTGGCCAACACCGTTTCCGCGACAAAATAGGGCGGCTCATAATCCGGATAAGGCGTATCCCAGTCCAGCAGGTCGTCGGACACCTTGATCCGCCGAGGATAACCATCCGGCCATTCGAACCGGGCGCGGAAGGGTTCGACATGCACCTCCAGGTTGCCTTTCAACCAATCCCGGCTGCCTTCGGTACCGCCGGTGGCGAAGACACTTGGCCAACCGCCGGGGCATTTCGATTTCTTTTCCATATGGTCTCCAGTTACATTGCGATTCAAAAACGGATGATCACCACCGGTCAGGCCAGGGCCGCCCGGATCTTCGCCAGATCACTTTCGTCAGGCTGCCAGATGTACGGATTATGGTAGCCTTCGCCCAGATCTTTATCCGTATGGCGAATGGATTCGGCCAGCTTTTCCTGATCGACATAGCCGTCTTTGTCAATCCAGACATATTGCCCGTAAACTTCCAGCACCTCCGCCTGCCCGCCGGCCTTCTGTATCATGGCGCCGATAATTTTCAGGCACCGGCCCTGGTACTGCGGCAGGGGCACGATACGTTCCACCGCACCATCGAATTTGTCCTTATCCAGAGGCTCCAAGCCCCCCTGTTCGTCGACCACGAAAAGCCGGATTTCAAGATCCATGATGTGTTGCACTCCTTCCAGAACATTGAGATATGGCGCCCCGAAAACTCTGCAGGGCCCTGAATGACCACCGGTTCCGAAGGCTTGTCGGGTGCTCGGACCAGCCAGCTACGGCAGGGTATAGCCGGTCTGACAGGCCGGGCAGCGAACCGGCTTGCCGGACAACCGTTTGGGATAGGCGATCTTGCGACCACAGCGTCCGCAGCGGACCATGGCCACATCGGGACGTTCGGGTGAGGCCGGCAGGGGCAACAGCACCGCAGCAGCCTCCGCCTGGGAAGCAACCGCTACCGATGGTGCCGACGACGGAGCGGTTTCCGGTTGTCGCTCCTCCTCGGAATCGGCCGCGAAAGGTTCTTCCAGCGCCGGTTCTTCCAGCGCCGGTTCTTCCAGCGCCGGTTCTTCCAGCGCCGGTTCTTCCAGCGCCGGTTCTT
>NZ_JAFCIY020000075.1 GCF_020194955.2 Desulfuromonas sp. CSMB_57
TCCGATCTCACCACCCGCTTCGCTCGAGGCACAGAGGACACGGAGTAACAATCTGAGAAAGGCAAAACCTACCATCTTTTTTAGCCGCAGATGCACGCAGATGGACACAGATAAAATCTTAACCCGAGAACCTTTTTTTGGGTTTAAACCCAAGCTCCAGGCTTTAAGGTTTTCTCCCGTTTTTCCTCTGTGTCCTCCGTGCCTCGAGCGTAGCGGGTGGTAAAACTTGCCCTTGCCTGTGACCTTGCCCTTATCTGCGTTCATCTGCGTGCATCTGCGGCTAAATTGCCTTTGACCTTGAATTCAGAATCGCTAGACGCAGATTGCGCAGATTGTCGCAGACAAAACCTTAAACCGAAAATCCGATCTCACCACCCGCTTCGCTCGAGGCACAGAGGACACGGAGTAACAATCTGAGAAAGGCAAAATCAACAACCTGTTTTTTGCCCCAGATGCACGCAGATGAACACAGATAAAACCTAAAACCAAGAATCTTTTTTTGGTTTAAACCAAGACCAGTTCCTTAAGGTTTTCTCCTGCTTTTCCTCTGTGTCCTCTGTGCCTCGAGCGTAGCGGGTGGTAAAACTTGCCCTTGCGGTTGACCTTGCCCTTATCCGCGTGCATCTGCGGCTAAATGGCCTTTGACCTCGCCCTTGCCTCTATCCCTCGTCGTACTCGGCGTGGTCGAGGGAGCGCAGCGGTCGGGCGGTGAGCCATGGTTTTGAGCATATCGCGCCGGGCGGACACCGGCAAGGGCTTTATGCGCCGCCGAGTTCTTCCACCATGGCCTGCCAGGCGATGTCGAGGAGTTGGTCGAGGGTGTCGAGGGGGATGTTGAGGGCCGGCATGAAGTAGATGACATTGCCCAGGGGGCGCAGCAGGGCGCCTTTTTCCAGGGCGCGGCGGTAGATGGCGTAGCCCTTGCGCTCCTGCCAGGGGAAGGGGATTTTGCCCTCCTGGCGGGCCACCAGTTCGACGGCGGCGACCAGGCCGCAGCGGCGGAACTCGCCGACCCGGGGATGTTGACGGAAGCGCTCGGCCCAGGCGTCGAGGAGGGCGGTGCGCGGCGCCAGATCGGCCAGAATCGGCTCTTCGGCGAAGATCTTCTGCACCTCCACGGCCAGGGCACAGGCCAGGGGGTTGCCGGTGTAGGAGTGGGAGTGGAGAAAGGCCCGCAGGGTGGCGTAGTCGTCGTAGAAGGCCTGGTAGATGTCCTCCGTGGCCAGAACCGCGGACAGGGGCAGATAGCCGCCGGTGATGCCCTTGGACAGGCACAGCAGATCGGGGCCGACGCCGGCGTGTTCGTTGGCGAACAGCTTGCCGGTGCGGCCGAAGCCGACGGCGATCTCGTCGGCGATGTAGTGCACCTGCCAGGTGTCGCACAGCTGCCGCAGCTTGCGCAGATAGACGGGCGGATAGATGCGCATGCCGGCGGCGCCCTGGATCAGGGGTTCGACGATGACGGCGGCGATCTCCCGGTGGCGCTCGGCCACCAGCCGCTCCAGGTGCTCGAAGCAGGGGGCGTCGCAGCGGTCGCGGCTGAGGCCGTAGGGGCAGCGGAAACAGTCCGGCCCCTGGGCCTGGAAGGTGTCGAGGAGCATGGGCCGGTAGATGTCGCGATACAGATCGCAGCCGCCCACGGACAGGGCGCCGACGGTCTCGCCGTGGTAGGCCTCGGTGAGGGAGACGAAGCGGATCTTGTCGGGTCGGCCGCTCTGCTGCCAGTACTGGAAGCTCATTTTCAGGGCCACTTCCACCGCCGCCGAACCGTTGTCGGCCAAAAACACCCGATTCAGGTTGCCCGGCGCCAGGGCCACCAGCCGCTGCGCCAGTTCCGCCGCCGGCTCGTGGGTGAAGCCGGCGAAGATGTGGTGGGCGATGCGCTCCGCCTGCTGCTGCAGGGCGCGGTTGAGGCGCGGATGGTTGTGGCCGAACAGGTTGACCCACCAGGAGGAGACGCCGTCGATATAGCGCCGGCCGTCCACGTCCACGAGCCAGGAGCCCTCGCCGCGGGCGATGGGGATGGGCGGCTGCAGCTCATGGTCCTTCTGCTGGGTGCAGGGATGCCACAGATGGCGCCGATCGATGTCGAGAATCTGGTCTTTGGTCATGGGTGATTCAGCAAAATCAGGCTGAAGGCTGAAGACTGAAGGAAAACCTTCCTTCACCCCTGCCCGCTCACGCCTAACGCCTAACGCCGCTCGCCTTTCTGTTGTTCCGCCATCCCTTCAGTCTTCAGTCTGCCCTTATTTCGCCTACCCTTCAGCCTTCAGTCTTCGGACTTCAGTGCGATTCAGCAAAATCAGGCTGAAGGCTGAAGACTGAAGGAAAACCTTCCTTCATCCCTACCCCCGCACGCCTAACGCCGCTCGCCTTTCTGTTGATCCGCCTACCCTTCAGCCTGCGGACTTCAGGCTTCAGCCTGCCTTGTTCCGCCTTCAGCCTTCAGTCTTCAGTCTTCAGTCTGCCCTTGTTCAGCCTTCAGCCTTCAGCCTTCAGTCTTCAGTCTTATTCAAAATTTCCTCCACCACCTGCCAATTGGCCATCTGATCGGCCAGGGCGGCGACTTTGTCCCGGGGCTGGCCGGCGACCTGGTGCAAGGTGCCCCAGCAGGGCGCGGCGGTGCGTTCCCGGATCATATCGGCGGCGGTGGCCTGGGCCAGATCCGGCTTGGCGGGCAGGCCGTTGATGACCCAGCCGGCCACCCGCAGGCCGCGTTGGCGGGCGACTTCGAGGGTCAGCAGGGTATGGTTGATGGTGCCCAGGTCGCAGCGGCACACCACCAGCAGGGGCCAGCCGAGGGCGGCGGCCAGGTCGGCGACGCTGCGTTTTTCCGCCAGGGGGGTGAGCAGGCCGCCGGCCCCTTCGAGGAGGGCGAACTGGTGGCGGGCGTGCAGCCGCAGGGCCCGGCCGAGGAGGTCCGACCAGTCGATGTCGATGCCGGCCCGCCGGGCGGCCAGGGCCGGCGCTACCGGCTCGACCAGGCGGTAGGGGGTGATCTCCTCCACCGGCTGGCGGCTGCCCGAGGCCCAGCGCAGCAGCTTGCCGTCCTCGCCGAGGCCGTCCGGTTGCGGCACGCCGCTCTCCACCGGCTTCATGACCGCCACGTCGAGGCCGGAACGGGCCAGCAGCAGGGTCAGGGCGGCGCCGACCAGGGTCTTGCCGACGCCGGTGTCGGTGCCGGTCACCAGCAGGGCGTTGGGTACGGTGGGTCGCTGGGACTCAGTTCGGCTCATAGGTCAGTTCTCCATCGGTCACCATGCGCAGATCGTCCTCCAGAACGCGGCCGGGGGTGGTCAGGTAGTCGCCCACCATCATGCCGCTGGCCCCGGCCAGAAAGGCCCAGGACTGGTAGTCGCGCAGGCTGCTGCTGCGGCCGCCGCAGACGGTGATGTGAGCCCGCGGCAGCAGATAGCGGAACAGGGCGACGATGCGCAATCCCTCCATGGGCGCCAGGCGCGGCTGACCGGCCAGGGGCGTGCCGGGAATGGGATTGAGGAAGTTGATGGGCACCGAGTCGACCCCGAGTTCGGCCAGGGTCAGTCCCAGCTCGACCCGCTGCGCCAGGGACTCGCCAAGCCCGAACAGACCGCCGCAGCAGACCCGCATGCCGGCCTGGCGCGCCAGGCGCACGGTGTCCACATCCTCCTGGTAGTCGTGGGTGGTGCAGATTTGGGGATAGAAGGAGCGCGCCGTTTCCAGGTTGTGGTGGTAGGTGACGCAGCCGGCCTCGGCCAGGGCCAGGGCGGTGGTCTCATCCAGCAGGCCCAGGGAGGCGGCCGGAGCCAGATCGGTGGTACGGCGAATCTCCCGCAGGGCGGCCAGCACCCGGTCCAGCTCCGCACCGGGGGCGACCCGGCTGCCGCTGGTGACGATGCCGAAACAGCAGGCGCCTTCGGCCGCGGCACGGCGCGCATCGGCGACCATTTCGTCTGCGGATTTGAGGGCAAACACGGGCGCATCGGTTTGGTAGTGAGCCGACTGGGCGCAGAACCGGCAATCCTCGCTGCAGCGGCCGGATTTGGCATTGACGATGCGGCACAGGCCGATCCGGGAGCCGCGGTAGTAGTGGCGCAACTGCTGGGCGCCGGCCAGCACCCAGCCAAGATCGGCGGACTTGGCCTGCAGGATGCGCAGGGCTTCGACTTCGGTCAGGCGGCCGCCGGCCTGGATGCGCTCGACCCATTCGGTTACAATATTTGCCAACATGCAAAAACTCTTTTCCAGGCTGAAGTCCGAAGGCTGAAGACTGAAGCACAACCTGACTTCACCCTTACCCCCTCGGCTCTCGCCTTGATATCATTTCAGCCTTCAGCCTACCTTCAGGCTGAAGTCCGAAGTCCGAAGCCGAAGGCGTGAGGCGTGAGGAGCCAAAGGTTCTACTTCACCCTTCACCCTTCACCCTTCACCCTTCACCCTTCACCCTTCACCCGTCAGCCTTCAGCCTTCAGCCTTCAGCCTTCACCCTTCAGCCTTCAGCCTTCAGCCTTCAGCCTTCAGCCTTCACCCTTCAGCCTGCTACCATAGTAATTTCCCAGCCCACTTGTCAACTGTCAGATTTGCAAAGTTGACAATCCGTTTTTCCCGGCCATTGATTGACACCCAATGGGCGCCAATGGTACAAAATCCCTGATTTCAAGACGATGCGTCGGCCAATCTGTAACGCGAGGCAGGGTGCGGTGGTCAAGGAACTGATCGGCAAAAAACTGAAAAAAACCCGCCTGGGACTGGATCTGACCATCCAGGAGCTGGCCGCTCTGGCGGGAGTTTCCGCCAACATGATCTCGCGCATCGAGCGGGGCCTGACCACGCCGTCGGTGAAAATCCTGATGAAGCTGGCGGCGGCTTTGGGCATGAGCATCGGCTACTTCGTCGAGGAGGCCGAGCAGGGTTCGACGGTGATCCACACCCGCCAGTTTCAGGGCGAGCCCCTTTTCTTCTACCAGAACAAGCAGCAGATCACCAGCCTGACCCAGGGCCTGCGGGATCCCAGCTTTTCGGTGCTGCGCGACGTGCTGGAAGCCGGCTGCGACAGCGGCGGCGGCCATATGGTGCACAGCGGCGAGGAGTTCGTGCTGGTGCTCAAAGGCCGACTGCAGTTCGAGATCCAGGACCGGAGTTTCCTGCTGGAACCGGGGGATTCCCTGACCTTCAAGGCCTCCCTGCCCCATGCCTGGAGCAACCGAGCCGAGGGCCCGACGGAGGTGCTGTGGGTGGTGTCGCCGGTGCCGAATATGAATCGGTGAATCTGTCATTTGTCATTTATCTTTTGTCATTTGTCATTGGTCACTGGTCACTGGTCACTGGTCACTGGTCACTGGTCACTGGTCACTGGTCACTGGTCACTGGT
>NZ_JAFCIY020000027.1 GCF_020194955.2 Desulfuromonas sp. CSMB_57
ACTGCAGATGCGCCACCACCGAATCGATGCAGCGTTTGCGGCTTTGTTTGCCGCGCCGCATCGGTTCAAGTTCTTGTGAGCGCAAGCGCTCGGTTAATCGTTGTTCGTACATGGATTTCGCCCTATTGCAAAGATGGCAAAGGAAAAAAGAGGATTTATCGTTTTCTTATATAAATAGTAAAATTCTGGTTATCACAATTTATATAAATAAATAAAAAAATCATTCATTGATCGATTCAGGTGGTTTATCATTTATACCTTTTTGCTTTTTTACATAATCAAGTGTTTTTTTAACTGAAGTTTCAATGTTTGGGATTGTTTTATAGGTTGAAGATTCATCGATGTATTTTTGTGCAAAAGATATTGCCTCCAAAATATCAAGGTCTGGATTTCTATGTTCTTTCTCGGTGTATGCAGAAAGGCTTGAGAGGTTAATGTCGATCGAACCTTCAAGACGTTTTACTGCGTTTGAATTTTGATTCTTGTTAATTAAATTTATTACTTCTATGTCATTTTTTAAATTAATTGCGATTGAAGACATAAATAAATCAAAAAAATGATCATTGTATCTTTTTGCGCTTACCTTTTTGCCATATAAAAAACCTGAAAATCCTGTAGTTACCATTAGGACGATGAAAATAGCTAAAATATGAATATTTTTCATGTTTGTTTTCCGTAATAGTATTGTTTTATTGATTACTTCGTTTTTTAATTTCACGAAGTGCCTCAAGCGGGTACTTGCTAGCCCATGTACGGTCAATAATTTGCTCGTATGTGCCTTGTTGCATCATTTTATGATTGAAGTTATTGACAGCGATTAAGATCCCTGTTGTTGCGACTTCTGGATCCAGTGCCGCTGTGCCAACGGCAACGACTCCACCCGGATCCGGAGCCGAGGCCCAGACACTTGCAACGATTCCATCCAGCAAGGCGCACCATTTACCGTATTTCTGTCTTGAACTGTCGCTGCATGAAAGAGGCATTATTTTTTCCTTTTCATTTAATGGTTAGAATTTGGTGGACGCCCTCCTTGCGTTGAAGGAGGGCGTCGCTTGCAATTTACCTGGGTACCGCCCAGGAATCTTCGGCTTCAATACCCGTGGGTTCCCAGGTCCATTTAATCTTCTTATAGGTGAAGGCCACCTCTTCCATGTGACGGAAAGGTTCGTTTGAAGCAATCAGTGTTGTAGGCATGTAGGGGTGAATGCTTACGATGATGGCGTCTTCCAATGCATGGGTGAAATAGTGCTCTTCGGTGCCCTGCTTGGTGATGCGATACCACTTGATGGTGACGTCCTTGAGATGCTCGCCGGTGCACAGAGCCTGGTAGAGTTTCGGCGAACTTTGGTCGAACTCCTTGACAATGCACAAGGAACCATGGACACGTTTGCCCGTGGCCAGTCCATCAGTTGGGCTGCGTGGGATACTGATGTCGTGAGTCATCGC
This sequence comes from Desulfuromonas sp. CSMB_57, assembly GCF_020194955.2. Lineage (GTDB taxonomy): Bacteria > Desulfobacterota > Desulfuromonadia > Desulfuromonadales > Syntrophotaleaceae > JAFCIY02. The sequence goes on from NZ_JAFCIY020000027.1 coordinate 1,447, forward strand.
ATAAGTCAGGATCGTGCCTTCTCGGCCCTGCATTTCGCAGGAGCCGTCGATCTTTCCTTGTTTTTCTCCAGTTAATGTGAGGTGAGCCGGCATGGCCATGATGAAAAATTCTCCTTTAACTTTTTGATAAATATAGTTTTTATCGAACCTTGATTAAAATGGCTGAAATATTGTTGATATCAATGACGCCATCATAAAACTCCTGGCGACTCAGTTCCCCCAAATGGACCAAGTTATCAGTGACAAGCAGAAGTTTACCGGTCATGTCCTGTCCGCTTTGAAGGCGAATTGTGACGATTTTGCCTGTATTTTGGGCCAGAACACTTTTGATATCGTTGTCGGATGTAAGAGTTAAGCTTTGGGCAAACGACAACGTGGTAAAACTAAGGCACGCAATGGCAAGCATGGTGATAAACAGTTTTTTCATTATTCCTTCTCCTTTTTGTTTGGCAATGAATGGATGATGGCTTTACACCGGTACCGCCCAGGAATCTTCCGATTCAATGCCGGTCGGCTCCCAGGTCCACTTGATCTTTTTGTAGGTGAAGGCCACCTCTTCCATGTGGCGGAAGGGTTCGTTGGAAGCTGCCAGGGTGTTGGGCATGGACGGGTTGATGCTGACAATGATGGCGTCTTCCAAAACATGGGTGAAGTAGTGTTCTTCGGTGCCCTGTTTGGTGATGCGGTACCACTTGATGGTGACGTTTTTCAGATGTTCCCCGGTGCACAGGGCCTGGTAGAGTTTGGGTGAACTCTGATCGAACTCCTTGGTGATGGTCAGAGCGCCATGTACTCGTTTGCCCGTGGCCAGTCCGTCTGTCGGGCTGCGGGGGATGGTGACGTCGTGGGTCATGCCATAGACCAGGATGGTCTTTTCCCGTCCCTGCATTTCGCAGGAACCGTCGATCTTGCCTTGTTTTTCTCCGGTGAGGGTGAGATGTGCCGGCATTGCCATGGTGTTGTTCCTCCTTGAGGGTTGATGTTTGGCCTTGAAACTTTTTCAAAGCCGGAATAGTTTGATATAAATTGATGACTATTTTGATGCTTTAAAAATATCTTGACGCTTAAAGGCCCTGCGCGGCTATTTCTGCCGCTGTTCGCCATTTATTTTTTACTGAAATAGAGCAAATCTCGTATGAATTATTTCCTGTATTTATCCTATTTGCGATCTTTTCAATTTCTTTCAGTACGTCTTTAAGATTCAGGTATACCCCTGGCCTGGGTACATGATCCATGGCATTGGAGCAAGCAATGTTCGCTTGCAGCATGTTTCCCACAACCAAAAGCAATTCCTCGTTCATTTGCCAATGTATTGTGTTGGAAGTTCCAAAAATTGCTTCAACAACCTTTCTTAAGTTTTGTTTTTCAGATTGTGTTAGTTGTGACAAAGCTAGTCCTCGCTTTCTATTGTGTATAATATTAGTTTTTTAAAATCCTCATTGCTAATATTGCTTTCAATCCTTACCGCAGATTCATTGTTGTTTTTATTGATAATCCAGGCCATATTTTTAAATGGTTCTTTAGATTCATTAATTTGGTATGCACGTAGCTTTTGGTTTTCAAAAACTTCTATTGTGGAAGTGTCCTTTAAAAATGCGCACTTGAATTCTTTAACAAAACTATTGAAGCCATCATTTGTTGATATATTTTCTATGGCCTGATGGGAATTGCTAAAAAAAGCCAGTTGAAAAAAATCATCCAAGTTAAAATTCATACCTTGTAAGTTTAATGTTTGAGATGTTTCTGTTGAAATTACTATTTCAGGATGATTATAATATTTAAAAATTGCAATATTTTCGCCTATTCCAATGCTTTTAAGATTAGTTTTTAAATGAAAATTCATTCCACCATAATTTATTATGACAAAATCATTTTTGTAGATTGTTTTGGAACCTTCATTGATTGTATTTTGATTGAAATTGCTATGTTTTATAGTCTCTTCTGCTCTGATATTGTTAAGCGTGATTGATAATAAAAGGACGATCAGGATAAAAATTTTCATAATTTGCCCCTTTACACCGGTGCTGCCCATGAATCTTCCGATTCAATGCCGGTCGGCTCCCAGGTCCACTTGATCTTTTTGTAAGTGAAGGCCACCTCTTCCATGTGGCGGAAGGGTTCGTTGGAAGCTGCCAGGGTGTTGGGCATGGATGGGTTGATGCTGACAATGATGGCGTCTTCCAGTACATGGGTGAAATAGTGCTCTTCGGTACCCTGCTTGGTGATGCGGTACCACTTGATGGTGACGTCCTTGAGATGCTCGCCGGTGCACAGAGCCTGGTAAAGTTTGGGGGAACTCTGATCGAATTCCTTGGTGATGGTAAGAGCGCCATGTACCCGTTTGCCCGTGGCCAGTCCGTCTGTCGGGCTGCGGGGGATGGTGACGTCGTGGGTCATGGCATAGGTCAGAATGGTTCCTTCCCGGCCCTGCATTTCGCAGGAGCCTTCGATCTTGCCTTGCTTCTCTCCGGTGAGCGTCAAATGTGCAGGCATGGCCATTGTGGTGTTTCCTCCTTGTGGTGATAATTAGACTGCTCAGCGAAAGCAGCCAGTAATCTCTTGTTTGCTGCAAAGCATTGCCTTGTTTTACTTGTTACTAACATAATCAAGTGTCTTCTTTACTGAATTTTCAAAAGTACTATTGACTTGATGACCCGGATATTTTTCTCTATAATTCTTGGCAATACTAATCGCCTCAATAATCTCCTTATCCTCACTATCAGGATTTAATGGTGGATTATTGACGTACAGGGCCAGTCCTGCAAGTCCTACGTCTAAAAAAGCCTCAAGTCGATTTTGTGCCATATTATAATCGCCAGCTTTTAAAAGCTCCAAAAGCATAACCTGATTTCTAATTTCAGTGGCATCAAGGGCATACAACGATTTCTCAATTTGCCTGTCTATTCTTTTAGTTGTCTGGTAATTGCCAACGCGAATCCCAGCATAGTAAAATCCAGACGCCACAAGCACAAAAACCAGTGCTTTAAAGAGGTAATTTTTCATAGATCGTCCTTTATAATCCGCTTTGACTTGTTCATCGAATGAATATCAAAAACCTCTTCGTCGTTTCAATTCTCTAAAAGCTTCCATGGGATGCTGTCCTGCCCAGACCGGATCAATTCCATCTTCCCCTTTGGCTGCCATTTCTAAATTATATTTCTTTACCTGCAGTAATATGGCCGCTGTCGGTAGATCCGGATTAAGAGCTGCCGTGCCTGCTGCGGTAATACCGGTTTTATCAGGCGTTGCTGCCCATACTGCGGCTACAATTCCATCCAGCAAGGCGCACCATTTACCGTATTTCGGTCTTGAATCGTCTTCGCATGAAGGAGGCATTTTGTTTCCTTTGAGTTTTGATTGATTCGGGGAATCTTTTTGGCGGGCCCTCCATACAGTGAAGGAGGGTGCGCAATAATGGATCAGACCGGTACCGCCCAGGAATCTTCCGATTCAATGCCGGTCGGCTCCCAGGTCCACTTGATCTTTTTGT
>NZ_JAFCIY020000081.1 GCF_020194955.2 Desulfuromonas sp. CSMB_57
CATATGATTACTCCTTAACACCTTGATCTATCCACCAGCGACCTTCGTAATCAACAACCTTCCTTTAAGGTTTTCTCCTGCTTTTCCTCTGTGTCCTCTGTGGCTCGCGTGAGCGCAGCGAACGGGTGGTAAAACTTGCCTTTGCTCTTGCCCTTGACCTTGCCCTTATCCGCGTGTATCTGCGTTCATCTGCGGCTAAACATGTCCTTGACCCAGAATCAAAACCCTTAGACGCAGATTGCGCAGATGTTCGCAGATAAAACCCTAAAAACTAAAACCTGTTTCACCACCCGCTTCGCTCGAGGCACAGAGGACACGGATATGGCTATTATTCACTTTTCCTGGCACTCAAAAACTGAGCTTTGGTTTCTCCTTGCGCTCTGCCTGAGCCTGCAAAAGCCGCCTGGCAACGTCACGGGCAATTTCCAGGGTTTCGTTGACCGTGCGACCTTGCGCCACCAGTCCCTGAATATCATCCGAGGTGGCGAGATAAACACCTTCAGGAAGTTTTTCGATATGGATCTGAACAATGCGTTCCATATTTGAATCCTTCGCTAGCTTCCTGCCGAAGTCGTCGGACAACGTACACAGCCGGACGGGCTACAAAAAAACCCGGTAATCGACATTAAGTGCAGCGGCCAGCCTCCTTGCGGTTTCTTTACCGATGGGCCGCTTGCCATTTTCCATCTCGCTGATGTGATGTTGGGCAATTCCGGTCAACTCGGCAAGCTGCTTCTGGGTCAACCCCTCCTTACCCCGACTGCCACGAATGCAGACGCCGCCACTGTTCCAGGCTGTCTCCGGCAACAGATCTTCGATACTGTAAAATTCCTTTTCGTCCAGATCCAGGGCCAAGTCAGTGAGATCTTTCACCTTCAAGGCTTTAGCCACACTACGCAACTTGGCTATCTGCCTCGGGGTTCCCCGAAAACGGACTTCAAGCTGTTCTTCAGTAGGGCGCTTTTTCGTGAGTGCCGACATATATCACCTCCACAAGCCTGACCTGCCCCTTATCTTCACGCCAAACCGCAACGTAAGTTGGCTGACCTTTTTTGACATGACAGTGATGCTCCAATGCAGACAACTTTGAATAATTTGGCCAGTTGCCGCGCACCGGGCCGCTGAGCCGTATTTCCATGATTAGGGCAGCGATGCTGTCACGTATTGTCCTTGGCAGCTTTCCATACTGTTTTGCCGCCTTTTTTGTGAACAGTACATTCCATGACATTGCAAATAATATCCCACCTATTGGTATTATTGCAAGACCCGCCCTTCACCATTGGTTTCCGCAATCGGGGATTCGGGACCGGAAAGTATCCCGGGGTCTGACATTCGGACATTCTCCCGGAAAAATAGTGCGTACCATTCCTGGAATCCGTACCGTTGGCAGCATGTCGATGGATCAATCCTCTGCATAATGGCCACCCGGCCGAAAACGCTTCAAAACCGTTTTTTCACCACTCGCTTCGCTCGAAATCCACAACCTTTTTTAGCCGCAGATGCACGCAGATGAACACAGATGAAATCTTTACTAGGGTTTAAACCCAAAGCCCAGTCCTTAAAGGTTTTCTCCTGCTTTTCCTCTGTGTCCTCTGTGGCTCGAGTGAGCGCAGCGAACGGGTGGTAATACCTGCTCTTGCCCTTGACCTTATCCGCGTGTATCTGCGTTCATCTGCGGCTAATAAGCCTTTGACCTTGATTCAAAACCCTTAAAAACTAACATCTGTTTCACCACCCGCTTCGCTCGAGGCACAGAGGACACGGAGGTACAATCTGAGAAAGACCAAACCCACAAGCTTCTTTAGAGTTCAACCACAAGCCCCGGTTGTGATATCCCGAAGGTAGAGGGTATCGGTACGCCTAGACATAGATGATCTCTATATAATAATGTCCTCAATTGAATTGATTTGCCCCAACCCAAAATCTTCATCGATTTTTCGTATTTCTTTGTTTGTCAAACGCGAGGGTATCTCTCGCCTCTGCTTTTCCAAATACCGCTCCCAAGCCCCTTCAGCAGCCATGTTCTTATAGCATTGGTCTTTCAACGCCACCTCTTATTAGACGTTCCGGGGACAGTGTTTAATTGAGTCAAACCCTGGGTGACCTTCGGACCTTCTCCCGACAAAATAATGGGGCACCTTTCTGCAATCCGTAACTTACCCCCTCCGGGTTTTGAGCTCATCCAGAAGTTCGGGATGCCGGTCAAGCAGCCGGAAAAGATGGATTACCGCAGGGAGTGGCTTCGCTTCGCCCCGCTCGTAGCGGGAGAACGCGTTGTGCCCGCCGCCGGTCAGCGCCGCCGCCTGCCTCTGGGTCAGCTTCAGCTTTCGACGGATACGACTTAACTCCGACGCCTGCGCCTGATCAACCCTCGACATGAAATCGACGAGTAAAGTCTCAGTCGCGCTCATGTCCTCACCTGACAGAACAGCCTCACCGCATTCCGTGCACCAATCACCTGGCTGTTCGTAATCCAGACTCTCACCGCGGTATTCAAAGCGGCTGGTCCGCACCTCTCGGACCAGGGGTCCTGAACAGGCGGGGCAGACCGAAAGAGGCGCATGACGTGTTGCGGTCATTGATTATAACTCCTTAAAAGAGATGGTGAAATAGCCGATCTCATCCCTCTGAAACTTGATGTATAGCTGCCCTCCCCGCCACGTCCCGTGGTAAACGTCCTGCCAAATGGACGAGTCGTGAAGGGTCGTCATGGATTTGTAGAAGCAGCCAGATTTCAGAGCTTGAATGATCGACACGGCAGCCTGAGCAGTGATCCCCACAAGGAGAGCATCATTTCGGGCCGTCAACGTCATCCGTAGACCCGAAACAGTTGCCATTTGCGCCTGGATCTCAAGCAGGTTGTAATGAGGCTTCCGTTTCTCCATCAAACAATAACCCTTTAAGGGTAATAAGTCAACCAGCGGTGGCCCCGTCACCCGGCGCCGACTCCCACCCCGTCCGACACCTTCTCTGCCTACAATCCCCAATACCAAAGTTCCTTGCTTTCAATGGCCGGGCGGTCCAGCATCCCCTTCACATCCACCACCACCCCACACCCATTCCCATTCCCACAAAGCTCGTGCAACCGCTCAACCGAAATCCCCCTAAACACCTCATGCGCCACCGCCAAAACCACTCCGTCCACCTGGCCCACCGCATCCAACCCCACCAGTTCCAGCCCGTACTCCTCCCGGGCCTCCACCGGATCCGCCACCGGATCGTGCACCAGCACCTCCACCTCGTAATCCCGCAGCTCGGAAATGATATCCACCACCTTGGTATTGCGGATGTCCGGCACGTTCTCCTTGAAGGTCAGGCCCAGCACCAGCACCCGCGCCCCCTTCACCGCCTTGCCGGCGCGGATCAGCTGCTTGACGGTGTTCTCCGCCACGTACTTGCCCATGCCGTCGTTGATGCGCCGGCCGGCCAGGATGACCTGGGGATAATAGCCCATCTCCTCGGCCTTGAAGGTCAGATAGAAGGGGTCGACGCCGATGCAGTGGCCGCCCACCAGGCCCGGCGTGAAATTCAGGAAGTTCCACTTGGTGCCCGCCGCCGCCAGCACGTCGCGGGTGGGGATGTCGAGCTTGTTGAAGATGATGGCCAATTCGTTCATCAGGGCGATGTTCAGATCGCGCTGGGTGTTCTCGATGACCTTGGCGGCTTCCGCCACCTTGATGCTGGAGGCGCGGTGCACTCCGGCGGTGACCACGGCGGCGTACACCCGGGCCACGGTCTCCAGGGTCTCCTCATCCTGGCCGGCCACCACCTTGACGATCTTGTCCACGGTGTGGACCTTGTCGCCGGGGTTGATGCGCTCCGGCGAATAGCCGACCTTGAACCCCGCGCCGCACTTCAGGCCCGACTCCTGCTCCAGCAGGGGCACGCAGATATCCTCCGTGACGCCGGGATAGACGGTGGACTCGTAGACCACGATGGAACCGGGCGCCAGATTCCGGCCGATGAGGCGCGAGGCCGACTCCACGGGCCGCAGGTCGGGTTTTTTGTGATCGTCGATGGGCGTGGGCACGGTGACGATGAGGAAGGAGGCTTCGCGCAGACGCGCGGCATCGTCCGTCAGCTCGATGGTGGATTGGGCCAGCTCTGCAGCCTCGACCTCGCCCGTGGCGTCATAGCCCCGGCGCAACTGCTCCACCTTGCGCCGGCTGATATCGAAACCGACCACACGGGCTTTTTTGGCCAGGGCGATGGCCAGGGGCAAACCGACATAACCGAGGCCGACGACGGCAATCTTTTGCTGGCCTCCGAGAATTTCATCTGCAGTGATCAATGTTCAACTCCGTCAATTATAGATTAATATTTCGGTTTAAGACCTTGTCTGCGTTCATCTGCGGCCATCTGCGACTCAACAGCCTTTGACTTTAAATCCAAAAACCCTGGACGCAGATTGCGCAGATTGTCGCAGATAACACCTTAAACCCAAAGTCTGATCTCACCACCCGCTACGCTCGAGGCACAGAGGACACGGAGTTACAATCTGAGAAAGGCAAAACCTACAATCCTTTTTTGCCGCAGATGCACGCAGATAAAAGCAGATAACACCTTAAACCCAAAGTCTGATCTCACCACCCGCTACGCTCGAGGCACAGAGGACACGG
>NZ_JAFCIY020000049.1 GCF_020194955.2 Desulfuromonas sp. CSMB_57
AATCGGAAGCCATCATCCAGAAAAACATGACCCACATCTGCCGGGGACGAACGGTGTTCCTCATCGCTCATCGCCTTTCCACGGTACGGGGGGCAGACTGCATCTTTGTCATTGAAAAAGGCCGGATCATCGAGAGCGGCACCTACCAGGAACTGCTGCGGCAGGGCGGCATCTTCACCCAGCTTCATCAGCATCAGGAGGGCGCCCATGCCTTTGCCTGACAACCTGCTTGGTCTGGGCACCGTCCTTCGCCTCGCCCGGCGGCATCTGGAGGCTTGGCGCTGCGCCTGGCGCGAAGAGAGCCGCCGCAAACCGGAATCGAACATCCCCGGGGGCGAGGTGGAATTTCTGCCCGCGGTGCTCGAAATGCAGCAGGCGCCGCCCTCCCCCATCGGCCGCGCCGTGCTCTGGACCATCATGGCCCTGTTCGCCCTGGGCGCGGTCTGGGCCTGCATCGGCAAAATCGACATTGTCTCCGTCGCCCGCGGCCGCATCGTTCCCGGCGGCTACACCAAAACCATCCAGCCCCTTGAAAGCGGCCTGGTCACCGCCATTCACGTGCGTAACGGGCAACGGGTCACCAAGGGACAGGTATTGATCGATCTCGACCCGACCATCAGCGGCGCCGACCGCGCCCGCATCCGGCAGGAATACGATGCCGCCAGGGTGGATATGGCGCGCCTGCAGGCCCTTCTGCAGAATCGTGCAACCATTCAGCCGTCCATGGACGCCGATCCCGCCTATACGGCGCTGCAGCAACGCCTTCTAAAGGATCAGATGGAAGAGTATCTGGCGCGCATCGCCGCCGCCCGCGAGGTGGTGGCGCAGCGCCAGGCGGCCATCGGCGCCATCGAAGCGGACATCCTGCGCCTTGAACAGATTCTGCCCATGGTCACCCATCGCGCCGAATCCTTCCGCGGCCTTTACGCCCAGGGTTTCGGCTCACGCCTCGAAGCCGATGAAGCCGAGCGGGAACGCATCGAGCGGGTGCAGGAGCTGGCCGCCAGTCGCCGGCGCCATGAACTGGAACAATCCGCCCTGGTGGAAGCCCGACAAAACCTGGCCGCCATCGGCTCCGAGTTTCGCAAGAGCATTCAGAGCCAACTGGCCGATATGGAGAATCGCGCCAAGGCCCTGGCCGAGGAACTGGTCAAGGCTACCCATGCCGACCGACGCCAGCGCCTGACCGCGCCGGTGGACGGCACCGTACAGCAGCTCGCCGTGCATACCATCGGCGGCGTGGTCACCCCGGCGCAACCACTCATGGTCATCGTCCCTGACGAAGACCAACTCGAGGTGGAAGCCTGGGTGGAAAACAAGGATATCGGATTTGTCGCTGTCGGCCAGGCCGCGGAGATCAAGGTCGACGCTTTTCCCTTTACTCGTTACGGCATCATTGACGGCGAACTGGTTACCCTGGCCAAGGATTCCATGCTGATCGAGGAGGTGGGCTATGTCTATACGGCGCGCGTGAAAATGGCGAAGGCGGAAATGCAGGTGGAAAACGGGCGGAAAGTGCGGTTGTCGCCGGGCATGGACGTGGCGGTGGAAATCCGGACCGGCCAAAGACGGCTGATCGAGTTTCTGCTGAGCCCGATTCTCAAAGCTGTTCGGGAGAGTGCGAGGGAGAGGTGACGCTTTTTAACTCAAACAATTCTACCATTTCCAAATTTATAGGTTAAAACCAACAAAACCAAGAGGCGGGGCAAAAATGTCGATAACAGAATATGCATTGGAGTTGAAAAATAAGTTCGAAAAATTGTTAATATGGTTTATCCCTCTATTTTTTTTGTCACAAATATCTTCTTTCTTATCAATTAAAACAGTAGCAATGTTGGCAAATAATATGCAAAATCTACGATCACCAATTGAAAATTATGAAAATGCTATTTTAATATTCGGAATTTTTAAATTTCTCGACAATATTGTGGTTGGCATATGGCTTTTTTTCCAAACAAAGAAGATAAGTTTCAACAAATTACTTTGGCCAATATTTGGATTTATGCAACCATATTTTGCAATTTTGATCTTCATGTCAATTATAATAGTAAAAACATGGTCAGACAACACAATAAAATCCAATAATACGCAAAAAAATTAGCCTCTCATCTACATGAATAGGAGAAAATAATGTCTGATGAATCCATAAACACGGAAAGCAACGATAAAATCAGTGTCTGGGATACACTTAAAGAGATCGTTTCTAATGCTTGGAGCGATTTCAAGGATAATCCAAGAGACAATACCTTGTTACTAATTGGCAAATGGCAAAATAGCTGGAATTTTGAATATGACCCAAAAGAAACAGGCCTCTTTGATGCCATAAGTGAAATGAGGATGGAAACACCTATAAGGAATGCTTATCTTGATACCATTGAAGAGCCACCCGAGAAAAGACTCGAATCCTTTTTAAACAAAATTTATGATTCTACTATTAGAGATCTATTCCTTGATGCTGTATATTACCAACAATGTTATGGAGGAGGGGACCCTAATTATGGAGCTGAATACCTTGACGCATTCAAAACTGCACTGGAACGCAATGAACTGTTAAAACAATATATTGATGCAATCAATGAACCAACCTTGGCTCAAAAATACCCCATAGATTTAGAGCCTCTAAAAGATTTTCTTTCCCTTATTCCAGCCCCCGCCGGCCTCAACGATACCATCCCCAGCAGCCCGTTGATCCTCGACCTCGACGGCGACGGCATCGAAACGGTAGGGCTGGATGCCGGCATTCAGTTCGATCTGAACAACGACGGATTCCGGCAAACCGTTGCCTGGGCCGGTGCCGACGACGGCCTGCTGGCCTTGGATCGGGATGGTGACGGGCGCATCACCGGGGGGTTCGAGCTGTTCGGCAATCATACCTCTTTGCAGAATGGCAAAACCGCCGCCAACGGCTTTCTCGCCCTGGCCGATTTCGACAGCAACAACGATGGTTGGATCGACGCCAATGATGATATCTGGGGCGACCTGCGTATCTGGAGGGATATCAACCAGAACGGCGACAGCGAAGAGGGCGAGCTGTTCACCCTGGACGATCTCGGCGTTGCCCGCCTCAACCTGAACTACGTCAACAGCAATCTCAAAGATGAGCACGGCAACGCCTTCCGCCAGATTGGCAGCTATGAGGATACGGAGGGCAACATCCGGGAGATGGTCGATGTCTGGTTTCAGACCAATCCCACCGTGTCCAGACCTGTGGACGACATCGATGTTCCTGAAAACATCCAACTGCTCCCCGACGCCGCCGGTTACGGCAAGGTACGCTCCCTGCATCAGGCCATGGCCATGGACGACAGCGGCCAATTGCAGAACCTGGTCGAACAGTTTCAAGCCGAAACCGATGCCGCGTCACGCAATGCCCTGCTGCCGCAAATCCTGTTTTTGTGGGCCGGCGGACAGGAATCAAACGTAAGCTATGGAAGCAACGCCTATAAGGACATCATCAATCCGCAGCAGATGGGGGTTCTCGAAGCCTTCTGGGGCGACCGGACCTTCACACGCATCGGCGGGCCCAACCATGCCAACCAACTGGCCGAGCGCTATCAGCAGTTGGAAGACATGGTATTTTACCAACTGATGGCCCAAACCCATCTGCAGGAAATCTTTGAGCTGGTTCCCTTCACCTTCGACGAAACCCGAAATGCCTGGACGGGCGATTTCTGGCTGGCGACGGCAACCATTGCCTTTCAGGCCACAATGGAACCGGAAAAAACATGTGACTTGGTGGATGATTTCATGCGCAGCGTGCGCGGTCTGAATCCCTATACCCTCCACAATGAAGACGATGCCAAACAAGCCTTCGCTGATTTAATCGCGCCGAACATCGCCAGTGAATGGGCACAAAACCTTGGTGAGACGCTGAGTCACTCTTATTTGGGCACAACCGATGGAAATGATGTTCTCACCCTTTCCAAGCCTGCTATCATCCCGGTTTTTGGTGGTGCGGGCAATGATACGATTAAGGGCAGTTCCGGAGCCGACATTCTAGTCGGGGGTGAGGGCGACGACAAACTTTACGGTAACAATGGCGCCGACATCCTGGTCGGCGGATCCGGCAACGATTACCTCAGTGGCGGGCGCGGCAACGATCGCTATCTCTTCGACAAGGGCTGGGGACAGGACACCGTCTACGATTACGACACCACCACCGGAAACATGGACACACTGGTCTTTGGCGAGGGCATCGCTCCGGACGATCTCATCTTCTCCCGCTCCAGCAACGATCTCGTCATCCGCCGCAGCGGCAGTGACGACCAGATTACGGTGCAGCACTATTTCGCCAGTTCTTATTATCGCATCGAGCGCATGGAATTTGCCGATGGGACCGTCTGGGACGAGGCGGCCATCCAACGCCGGCCTCTGTTTGGCGGCGAGGGCGACGACAACCTTACCGGCATCGGTTCCGCCATGACCCTGTACGGGCTGGCCGGCAATGACACTCTCACCGGCGGCA
>NZ_JAFCIY020000082.1 GCF_020194955.2 Desulfuromonas sp. CSMB_57
GCGTGGTTTTCGTGCCATGGCAAAATGATATCCGGAATATTCAAGTTATCAAGTCCTGACCCTACTGTTCCAGCAAATTATCAAAGATCGAGTGACCGTGCTCACGAGGAGAACGAGAACGGTAAAACCGCTTGAAACTGTAGTGGTAGAAGTCAACGCCACCGTGAGGGGCTGGGTTGGCTACTTTCACTATCGTAATTGCAGCCGGGCGCTCCAAGCCGTCAAGTATCATGTTGAAGAACGGCTCAGGACCCATCTGCGTAAGCGGCACAAAATCAAAGATAGGGGTACCGGATATTTTCGTTTCGGCAGCCGGACCCTGTATGGGAGATACGGACTGTATAAAGTGCCGACGACAGCGGGTTGGACGAAAGCGCATGCCTTGTCGTGAAGAACATCGGAAAGCCGTGTGCGGGAAAACTGCATGCACGGTTTGATGAGGGAGGGCAGGGTAATACCTGCTCTCTACTCTACCTACTGCTCCTATGAACTTGCGTGACCTACCGAAATTCTAGATTTATTTTACGGGAAGCACCCAGCCATTTTCCATCCGCTTGATTGCATTGTTATACAGATTTTATGTTTTTACTGGTTCCGCATTTTTAGAATTTGTTTTTAATAATGCGGACTTTAGAGCAACTCCGCTTGCATATAGGGAATAACCAAACAAAAAAAGACAGACTACCAGCATTGAATATATGTCGATATCACTGAAATTATTGAAGAACATCTGGTCTCCAAAAACTTGCTGTATATACACACCCTTTAACAGGGCCGATGATGTAGTAGCAGAAAGCCCGTAGGTCACGACCGCAAATATTGAATCTGCGAATTTCCCAAAATGCTTAAAAATTAGGCTATTGTCGTCGAAAGTATCATTTCTAATTGATAAGTAGTGAACTGAAAAACAGCACAGGATGCCCAGCCAGAGCGTGATAGACAACAGGTCCCATTCAAGAATGTTTCTTATTATTGATTTTGTATTTTCTTGGTTTTTTACATAAAGGGCTGAAAGCACGATTAAGAAGACGAATACACCGACTAATTTCCAGTTTATGTTTGACGGAGATTTCATTTCAGCTCCTATTAAACTGGATGGTTTTTTGCTTATCTTCATCGTCGGAACTTTTCCCAAAAAGAGCACCAATAGCTCCACCGATGATAACACCAGGCACGCCACCTAAGACTCCAATGGCACCACCTAACGCAATGGCTCCAGCAGTATTTTCGCTTGGCGCTGCCTTCACATCATTGACTGAGTAGATTTTATTATTTACTCGGAGAGTTCTGGAACCAATTCTTTCGACAAGTTCGGATCTGGTTCTCGCTGTTTGTTTTAAATATACTCGTTCTTTTTTCTCGTTATCTTCAACGAATAGTCTCATGGTTAAATTTCTCTCAATTTATTGTATAACGTTTAGTTCACCGGCGAGCTTCAGCGAGTCCGCGTGAAACGCCTTGTGTACGCCCGGCATGGGCGTGAACTTTTGGGGTGCAAGTCCCCTGTACGGTGAATCCAGCCCCGTCTTGAGACGGGGTCACGAAAGTACTAGCCGACGGCAAGGGCGTCTCCGTGAGGAGGGGTCCGAAGGAAACCCGAGCGCAAAGCTATGAGCCGACGAACAGAAACAGCATACAAGGCCGGTTCTCCGGGCCAGTCACCTTCGCCAGCACCTAAGTAATGGATGGCAGTAATAGCCCCTTGCGCGGCCAGTGCTTTAGCAATGACCGCTCCTATACCGCTGTTGGCGCCGGTTATAAGAGCAACTTTTCCTTTAAGACCAGTATCGATCATTATATTCTCAAAAGGCTAACGCCTGAATTAAGCCACACCGCGAAGCGGCGTCGGCTTGAATGAATTGTTAGCCACTTACGGCTTCCAGTGCCAGCTGGAACGATAGATGTGCAGGGCCTCGCCCAGGAAGTTCCATGTGCGCCTCTCCCACATTAGTTTGTTCTCGGCTCCACCATATTTTGACTTATCAGTGAGCATGTTGAAAACAGCAGCGGTAATAAACGAGCTATAAGGGTGCTCACGAAGATCACTCATTTTGGCCGCAAGGTTTGGTGCGCGTCCAATCCAGATGAGGTCATTGGTGCCACGAACTCCGCCCCGTACGGCGAGGACTGTTCCGGTATCAACGCCAACGCCGTGTCTGATCTTGAATGAGGCGTTTCGTACAGATTCGTAGTTCGACTCGAACTTCTCCCGTATCTTATCAACCGCCCATTTTATCTGTAATGCGCACTTTGCAGCGGAACTGTTTTTGGCGTCTCCATAGAATACGCCCATAACGCGATCACCATCAAAGCTAACGATCTTGCCTCCGCGAGCAACTATTAGCTTAGACGCGCAATAAAGAAAAGATTTGATGATCTTAGCAGCGATGCGCCTGTCAAGCTCTTTGGCCATCTTTGATGAATCAGCTAGGTCCGCATACAGAAAAGTTGCTTCAATTTCAACAGCCCCGCCAGCGAGCGCAACTTCGTCCGTCGAAGGAATTTTCCGACCATCTCTCTTATCCCACGCTGTGGAGATAAACGTCTGGATGTCTCGCGTAAGGTCGTCAGACAGAGCCATATGTCATCCCATAAAACTGATAGATGGCAAAAGCCCACGGCAGCATCGCGATGAGCATAGAAGCCATTCCACGCTTCACCCAAGAGAACTTCGTTGAAGCAATCTGAGCGTTGATATGGCATTGCTGAATGAGGTCATCTTGCAGATCGGCGCTCTGTGCTGCCTTAACGGCAGCTCGAAATTGAGAAAGATCCCTAGACACGATTCCCTCAAAGAACGTTAGAGAGCCCTTGGTGCCGTTAGTTCGTGGGAACGAAGCGCAGGCACAGAAGACTATGCTCAAGCCGAGGAAGAAAATCGCGAAAGCCGCTGGAATACCTGCCATTAGTGTCCATTGGCTTGGTTGTGGGGCGTACAGAGCTAAAGCACCTAACATGGCTGTCGACAGCGGCAACACCAGAGAAAGGCGTGAGTCGGCGGAGGCGATCCAGCCAAGCTGCTTGTCCAGGATGTACTGAAGTTGTTCTGTTTCGAGCATAGGACACTCTCAATGAGCGGCTAACGTTGAATTCAGCGGACCGCGCTGTTTGCGGGTCCGCTGGAATGACTTGTTGTGGAATTTACTCAATAAAGTTTGTTATGCTTTTTATGAAATATCGAGTAAATATCGATCAAATGTTACTGGGTTTTGGGCAACTTGTTTGAATAATATATTGGATTTTTTTGCTTTCACACGGTCCATTATTTTCGATATCATTACTTTTGGTGTTGCCATACCGAATATCACACTTTTCACGCTTCCTTCTAATCTATATTTACTGTTTGTCGTTAGATTCGGCGGGAATGGTGGCATCACATCAAGCAACGAAAAAATTCGCCATTCTTCTTCGCTCTGCCACTCTTTCGCTTTCATATAAATAGCTTTTACCAATTTGGATTCGTCCATGTTAACTGCATCAATTTCAGGGATTTCATCACTGTATTGAACTGGATGTAGATTCAGACCTCGCCAACCATTATCACATAAATATTCAATACATATGCCGCCATGACCTACAGGGCCGCCACAACCATTATATTTTCCATAGTTGGCCCACATTGAATAGTTGAAAGGGTTAGTGGTAAAGCATGCTACACGAAGGACATGTCCTAGTACATATTTCGTATATGCTGCAACTCTCTCTGGAACTTGGTTTCCTAAATTTCGTGTTTCTTCTATATTTGCTTTGGCCTGCGCTTCGACAGCTTTGAGAGGTTTTGAAGGATACGTATGTGAAATTATCCTGCACCAGAAATTGAATAATTCGTTATCAGTGCCTTTAAATTTTACTAAAAATCTACCCTCATCTGGGTCATTCAAGTCTTTTAAGCCAGCAAGATAGATTGCCTCTTCAATTATTTCGAAATCGATGATTCGATCAATGCAATCATTGCTAAGTTGCCTATAACGGTAAATATGGCTGGGTAAATCTCCATCATATTCAATTATTGTAGGTTCATTGATGTCCAGTGGTGTCCACATAGATTTGCTTTTGTTTTAGATTGTCAAATTCTTGCTCTTTAGGTTGTTAATCAGGCTGGTAGCCTTCAAATCCACAACGTCCGGCTCACGCGCCGGTTTGGAGCCGCGAAGCGGCGGAAAATTGGTCGCCGTGCAGCCGATTGTGTACGCCCGGCATGGGCGTGAACTTATGGGGTGCAAGTCCCCTGTACGGTGAATCCAGCCCCG
>NZ_JAFCIY020000083.1 GCF_020194955.2 Desulfuromonas sp. CSMB_57
GCAAAACGGACTGCCAACTCCTGAGGTGGTAAGGTGCTTATGGTTCAATTATACAAGTAAGCAAAAAGGGCCTTTCTCCTGCGGAGGGCATGGCATTCGCGGGAGGCGGTGTCTTTTTTCGCCGGTCCAGCAGTTGACCGGATGGCGTCTTCGATCCACCGAGGGGCAAGGGCCCCAGCTGAACAAGTTCAGATGGGCAGGATTTGTCCGGCGGTGCTCCGTTGGCAGCGGAGGCGGTGATAACGAAATTTTCCCTAACGCAGGCCCTGGCCTGCTTCCGGGTTCTAGATTTCCATCCACCCTGCAGCGCCGGTGTTTGCAACGGGGGGGCAGTATCACTGGCGCACCGCCACCGTGGGCAAGATCGAACATCGAAGACGCGCTCCCTGTTCAATGCGCTAACGGTCCGAAATCACAACGTTTCCCCGCGCATACCATAGGGCGTTAGCCGGTCTAACGTCGTTTTCTTTGCCTACTTTCTATTGGACGAGCAAAGAAAGTAGGCCGGCTGCCGTCCGGGACCGGCGAACCTGGTTTTCCGGTTTTGGATTGGATGGGTTCCAAGGTCAAAATCAAGACCGCGGGTCGCGTCCCGCCGGACGCCGCACTTTTTGTCCAAGCGGCCACAAAAAAGTGCGCCAATTTGGCTACTTGCGTGCGTCGCGAATGCGCAGTTTGTATTGGGCGATATGATCGTCCCCCGTCATGAGGGTCAGCCCCTCTGCTTGGGCCTGGGCAATGAGCATGCGGTCGAAGGGGTCGCGATGCAGTGGGGGGAGGGTGCCTGCCAATTGGCCGTGGTAGAGGGTGATGGGGAGTTTGTCAAACCCTTCATCTTCGACGATAGAGTCCATGTCTTCGGGGGCTATCAGCTTGTTCAAGGCGATCTTGATTGAGATTTCCCAGGTCGTCGCCGCGCTGACAAAAATCAGATTGCGACGGTCGGTTATCAATTCTTTGCAGCGAGGGCCGAGCTGTGGGGCATCGGCGAGCCACCACAGCAGGACGTGGGTGTCGAGGAGGAGGCGCTGCATTAGTCTCTCCCCTCGAAATCGCGAATCAACTCCTCAGGGGTTTGGTCGAAATCGTCGGTGATGCGAATTTTTCCCTTGTAGCGACCGGGCTTTCGCGGGGAGCGGTCTTCCTTGTGAGGGAGGATGTCCAGATATGGCTTCCCGGCCTTGGCGATGACCACCTTCTCACCCTTCCAAACCTTTTCCCCCAATGCCGAGAGTTGGCTTTTGGCTTCGTGCATATTGACCTGCATCGGAATCTCCTTCTTTTTGATTGTTAGCTAAGTTTAGCCCGGTGCAATGGGTGGGTCAAGGAAAAATCTTGGCCCCCAAGTCCTCTTAAACATAAACGATTCGAGTTCGGGGGACACCATGCTTAATACGATCTTGAACCGGCAGGGCCGGGCCGGGCGGATCCCGGAAAAGTGGGATGGGCATGCGGCGGAGCGGATTGTGGAGATTCTGGTGGCGCGCGAGGGGTAGGGGGAACGTCGAGACCGGCGGGTCGCGTCCCGTTCGGCCTCTGACCTTTTCTGACAGCGGCCACGACCTGTTTCTGCGTATTGGTTTCCTCGTAATCTGCAGCGCCGGTGTTGGCAACAGGGGGGCAGTGCCGTTGTCGCACCGCCACCGCCCGCAAGAGCGAACCTCGCAGACGCGCCCCCTGTCCAATGCGCTAACGGTCCGAAATCACACCGTTTCCCCGAGAATGCCATAGGGCGTTAGCCGGTCTTACGTTGTTTCTTTGCCAACTTTCTATTGGACGAGCAAAGAAAGTAGGCCGGCTGCCGGCCGGGACCGGCGAACTTGGTTTGGGTTTGGCCTGGATAGTTTCCAAGGTAAGCCATCTTTGAGGTGACGTAGGGGGATTGTTGACCTATCGTTGTGAGGAAATAACTTATTATTGGTAAATGTTAAAAAATCAATTTACTTACCGCAGGGCATCAGGTACTCTGCAGTCACTCAGAGTACTTCCAAGGATAAACGCTGGTTCTTGAAAACTATAGGACTGGGTGATATGATATGTCATGCATGTTACTAAAAACCCGACACTTCCATCGCTGGGCAAGGAAAGCGGGATTGTCGGATAGGGCTTTATTCCATGCTTTTATCGAGATGAGCAATGGACTGATTGATGCCGACCTTGGCGGGGGTGTTGTGAAGAAGCGAGTCGCCTTGCCGGGGCAGGGAAAGCGTGGCAGCACGAGGACGTTGTTGGCAACGAATCGTGACGATAGATGGATATTCGTTTTCGGATTTGAGAAACATGATCGGGGGAATGTCAGCGCGAAGGAACTGGAAGCGCTGAAATTGCTCGCCAGGGATCTGCTGGCATTAACTGCAGCACAGATCGCTGAAGCGCTCGATAGCGGGAATCTCCTGGAGGTAAGCCATGAAACATGTGAAAGCTGAAAAGAACCGAATCCTTGAAGCGGTGCATGAGACCGCCCTGGATCTGCATGACCTGGGCTTTATCGATAAACGAGCATTGCGGCGCTATGATGCACTCTGCCTGAAACCGATTCCTCCCTATTCCGCGGATGAGATACGTTCACTGCGGGAACGGTACCGGATCAGCCAGGCGGTGCTGGCTTCAATTCTCAATACCAGTCTCTCTACCGTACAGAAGTGGGAGATTGGTGAAAAACACCCTAGCGGTTCATCGCTGAAACTGCTTAACCTTCTGGATCGTAAGGGGCTTGATACCTTGATGTGATACATAAGTCTTTAGCGGGACGCCCCTTATCAGTTCAGCGGGACACCCTTTATATTTTCACATTTGCTCACCCCAGGAGACTTCGCAGTATGAATTCCGGGGACATCCATACTTAATTATTGTCTTGCATTAATAGATAGAGTATGAGTAATGGGGTCCGGCTTGACATTCGGAGATTCTAAGACTTACGGGCCGGCGGGTTTTAGGGCCGGGTCAGAAGTTTGTCGGATGGCGTCTTCGATGTACCGAGAGGCAAAGCTCCCCAGCTGAACAAGCTCAGATGGGCAGGATAGGTCCGGCGGACATGCGTACCTGCGATAATAATATGCATTTGACTACATATGTATTTGGATGCATAATTAAGCCATGGTGTGGTCAGTCATTTTTTGTGATGAATTTGATGCGGAGTTTAAAGAAATGGCCGAGGGTCTTCAGGATGAGATCCTTGCCCATGCACTTATGTTGCAACAGTTCGGTCCCAACCTCGGGCGACCTACCGTCGATACCCTCAAGGGGTCGCAATTCTCCAACATGAAAGAGCTGCGCTTCGGCTGGGCGGGAGAGGTCTGGCGAGTTGCTTTTGTGTTCGACCCCAAACGACAGGCGATTCTCTTGGCTGGCGGCGATAAAGGGGGCGTTGGCAAGAGTCGTTTTTACAAGCGGCTCATCGATATTGCTGACGAACGCTATCGCAACTATTTGGCAAGGCTTGCCACGGAACAACCGGACGGAAAAGGAGGCAAACATGGCAAGAAAAATTGATCAAATTCTCGATAGTCTACCTTCTGAGAGGCGTGTGAAAATAGAGGAACGGGCTGCGGAGCTTGCAACACTGAAGGATTTGCGCCAAGCGATGGAAAAGACGCAGCAGAATTTGGCGGAAGCTTTGCATATAGGCCAGGATAGCGTTTCGCGTCTGGAAAAGCGTAGCGATATGCTCCTGTCAACCCTACGCGGTTATGTAGAGGCGATGGGGGGAAAACTTGAACTTGTCGCACATTTTCCCAACCGACCTCCGGTAGTCATCGAACATCTGACGGACAAATGCATCACACATAAAGCCAAAATGGAACCCTGAATGGGACATTGTTGAAAAAGGTTGCGTCAATGGAGGCTTAGCGTGAGTCATCTGGGGCTAGGTGGAAAACATCTACGTGGGGGCATTCAGCGGGGCATTCAGCGGGACGCCCTTTATATTTTCACATTTTTCTAACCCCAGGAGACTTTGAGGGGACGTTACTTGTGCTCACCGACAGCGGCGGCCTGCAGGAAGAAACCACCGTCCTCGGCGTCCTCTGCATCACCC
>NZ_JAFCIY020000068.1 GCF_020194955.2 Desulfuromonas sp. CSMB_57
TCCGGCAAGGCCTCAACCATCAGTTCACCCCGTGAATAGGCCTCGGCGATGCGCCGGTCATCGGGAATTTCCAGGAGTAGCGGGATGTTCTGCTCGCGGCAGAATACATGCACCCGGTCATCGCCGACGCCATAACGATTAACCACCACTCCAAAAGGCAGGTCCAGTTCCCGTACCATGTCGACGGCCAGCTTAAGGTCATGCAGGCCGAAGGGGGTCGGCTCCGTGACCAGGACCACGTAATCCGCATCCCGCAAGGTGGCGATTACCGGGCACGAAGTGCCGGGCGGTGCATCGAGAATGGCGTGCCCCGCTCCAGGCAGGCGGGCCTTGACCGCACGGATCAACGGCGGGGCCATGGCCACGCCGACATCCAGCCGGCCCTGAATCAGGGTGATGTTTTCCGAGCGAGAGGTTTCAATCACCCCGATGCGGCGATCCGTCTCGCCGATGGCACCTTTCGGACAAACCTTGGCGCAGCCGCCGCAGCCGTGGCACATCTCGGCAAAAACCAGGGGCTTGGTGCCGAAGGAGACGATGGCATGATAGGCGCAGAAGCGACCGCATTCGCCGCAACCATCACACCGGGATTCGTCCACCTGCGGCACCCGAATCGGGACCTCCTGCTGTTCATGCTGGTCCGTGCGCAGAAACAGATGCGCATTGGGTTCCTCGACATCACAGTCCAGCAGTCGCACCTTGCTGCCCAGCGACCGCGCCATATTGACGGACACCGTGGTCTTGCCGGTACCGCCCTTGCCCGATGCTACCGCGACAATCATGGTCGCCCTCCCGGGTTGCCCCCATGTCCATAGGTGGTCATACCCAATGCCCTTCCACATCGGCCCCCGCAGCCTCGGCCAGGCTCCCTTGCCGGTAAGACTCGAGAGCAGCCGCTACGGTCGGCCCTTCCGAATAGAAAATTTGGATGCC
Source organism: Desulfuromonas sp. CSMB_57 (assembly GCF_020194955.2). Lineage (GTDB taxonomy): Bacteria > Desulfobacterota > Desulfuromonadia > Desulfuromonadales > Syntrophotaleaceae > JAFCIY02. Next base: position 934 of record NZ_JAFCIY020000068.1, read on the forward strand.
GGCGGCCTGCAACACGCGGAAAGCCTTCGGTCCGCAATGGCCGGAGACCAAAACCTTGGCGCCGGAGCGGGCGACGGTTTCCGCCGACTGGATGCCGGCTCCCTGGGCCGCATTGAGGTTTTGTCGATTGTCCATGACTTCGAAGGTTTCGCTGTCCAGGTCGTAGATGATAAATTTGGCCGCTCGGCCGAAGCGGGTATCCAGGGGGGCATCGAGCTTGCTCCCAGGGGTGGAAAAAGCTATTTTCACGGTATTTTACTCCTTTTCAGGGTGCGCTTTTGGAAAGGGTCGGATGGGGGCGGTGCTACCGAACCCGCCCCCGGATACCATCGGTCAGTCGTTGCCGCTCTCACCTTCGGTTTCGGCGAGGCGTCTTTTAATCAGCTCGAGTTCCCCCTGCAGGGCCTCGGCCTGGTTTCTCAGGAACTGTTTTTCCAGTTCCGGATCGGGTTGTGGGTAGGCCGCCATCCCTCCGTAGGGTACGCCGCGGCCGCCGCGCATCCAGCCCGGCAACCCGGTGGCGTAAAACATGTTGCGCCAGCCCCGGCCCCCGCCGCCAAAACCGGGACCGACGCCCCCGCGACCTCTGCCGAATCCGACCCCGAAGGGGCGTCCCGGCATGCCGTAACCTGTGCAGAAACCCATCCCACGGCCGGTCATGGCTCCCATTCCCCTTGGTCCTGTTCCGTCTCCTCTTGGCATGATCGTTTCTCCTTTTCTGGTTTGGTCATTCTCTGGTCATGGCGGCTCCGCATTGCGGGCATTTCTGCTGCATGCAGGGCGTACCGACCTGATGCGGGACACTGAATCCGCAAGCTGGACAGATACACGTGCCGCCGGGTCCGGCCGCCAGCGGGCCGCCCATGCGTCCTCCCTGCCGTCCTCCACGGCCGCCGCCGGCACCCTTGCCGGCGCCTCTGCCGCCACCCATCCCTTGTCCTCGACCGTTCATCGCGTTGACCTCCTTGGTGTGGTGTTGGCTGCCTCTGGGCCCCCGCCGTCGGCCGCAGCATCCCGGCATGGCAAAAGCTTCCTGCAAAAGGCGGTTTTGCTGCCAGGCCTGGACGACTTCATCCAGCTCGCCGGCAACGAAGGGAATGATGCGGATGCCGTAGGCGGCGACCAGTTCGTACATGGGCCGGGAGATGGCACCGCACACCAAGGTGGAAATGTTCCACTCCACCAGGCGCAGAGCCTTCTGGACCGGTAATTCCTCCGTGAGAAGGACCTGGGTTTGGTCTACAATCCCGCCTCTATCCGTCTCGACGACATATAATTGCTGCGCCGTGTCGAATACCGGTGCAATCCTTTGATCCCAATAGGAGAATGCGGCTTTGGTTTTCATGGTTGGCATTCAGCTCCTTGTCCTGACTTTATGTATGGCAAGTTGCATGCCAGGCCTGGAGAAGCGCTGAAAAGACAATTAAGTAAATGAAATCGCTGAGAAAAATCGGAAAATGCGAGTGCGGACAGAATGGAAAGTGGAGCGATGTTGCAACTCTATTCGACGTATAGAGTAGCGGTAATGCTACTTTTCCCGATGAGAGCGGTTGCGGCCGTCCTTTGGGGGCGGGGTTATGCCGAGTTTCTTCATGCGACGGAACAGGGTGGTTTTGTGGATGCCGAGCTCGCGTGCCGCCGCCAGCCGGTTGAAATTGTTGCGTTCCAGGGCGGCGCGGATGGTCTGGGCATCGAGGATGTCGTGGGCGGAGCGCATGTCGACCATGGATCCGGCGGCATGGATGTGCGCGGTCAACTCCGGGGGCAGGTGGGCGATGCCGATCTCCCCGGTGTTGCAGAGGATGAAAGCGTGTTCGATGGCGTTTTCCAGTTCGCGGATGTTGCCGGGCCAATCGTGGGCCATGAGCAGGGACAAGGCTTCCGGTGCGATGCCCTGTACGGCTTTCTGCTGCAGGCGGTTGAAGCGGGTGACGAACTGTTCCACCAGCAGGGGGATGTCCTCCTTGCGGCGCCGCAGGGGAGGCAGTTCCAGGCGTACCACATTGACGCGGTAGTACAGATCCTCCCGAAACAGCCCTTGGCGCATCTGCTCCATCAGATCCTTGTTGGTGGCCACGATGACCCGCACCTCCGCGTTCTCCGAGCGCGTCCCCCCCAGGGGTTCATAGGTGCGTTCCTGCAACACTCGCAGCAACCGGACCTGCAGGGCCGGACTGACCTCGCCGATTTCATCCAGGAACAGGGTCCCGCCCCTGGCCAAGGCAAAGCGGCCCGGTTTGTCCTTGGTGGCGCCGGTAAAGGCGCCGGCCTTGTAGCCGAACAGCTCCGATTCCAGCAGGGTGTCGGGCAGGGCGCCGCAGTTGACGGCGACAAACGGCCCCTGCCGGCGCGGGCTCAGGGAGTGGATGGTGCGCGCCACCAGTTCCTTGCCGGTACCGGTTTCACCGAGGACCATAACCGTGCTGGGGCTTCCGGCGATGGCGGGCAGCACCTCGAAGACACGCTGCATGAGGGGGCTGCGGCTGGTCAGATCGCCAACCCGGAACTTGCCCTGCAGTTCCTGGCGCAGGGCCTCGATCTCGGAAAGGTCGCGAAAGGTTTCGGCGCCGCCGATGACCTGTCCGGAACTGTTCCGCAGGACGGCGGTGGAAATGCTGATGGGGATGCGGTTGCCGTGGGCATCGATGATGTAGCCCGACTTGCCGATGATGGGTTTGCCGGTGCGCAGGGTCTGTTGCAGGGCGCAGGCGGCGCCGCACATGCTGGAGCGGAATACCTCCGCGCAGCGCCGGCCGATGGCTTCCTGACGCGAGACCCCGGTAATCTCTTCGGCGGCCCGGTTGAAGGAGGTGACGCGCCACTCCAGATCCACCGTGAACACGCCGTCCGAGATGCTGTCCAGAATGGCGTCCGTCGGCGTTGATGCCACTTGTGCTTTGATTTTGGTTTTGCCCATGACCATGAAACCCCCGATTGAGGACCGACCCCGGCTATGATTATAATAAAGGACGCGGCGACTATGAAAAG
>NZ_JAFCIY020000051.1 GCF_020194955.2 Desulfuromonas sp. CSMB_57
GCTTGGTGTACAGCAGGGTCAGATACCAGTCGGTGCCGAACAGGATGCGTTGACGCAGAAGATCCCGGTGCGTGTGCTGCTGTATCAGTTTTTTGAAATGTCTGCGAAAGGAGCCGCTGGCAAACGACGAGGAGATGTCGGCATAAAGGTTGGGGAATTCCCTCATCATCTCGATGGTCTGTTCGCTCCACTCCAGCCCCAACTCCGTAGGGCCGCCGAAATGGGCCAGGCACAGGTGCAGTTGTCCGAGGGATTGGCCCTTGGCTTTGCCCTCCAGAACTTTGCGCCAGGCCTTGGGGGAGACGAAGTGTTCGTTGAAATAGGCCTGCTTGGTCGCCTTGCTGTAGTTGGGGACATATCCGTAAGTCGCCTGCAGTTGGATGACCGACGATTTTGGGGTGACAGCGTCGCGAGAGCAATCTTTATCCCGCTGATCTTCCGCCGTGTCGTTGGGATGTACGAAGTCGTAGTACAGCTCCTTTTCCACCGTGGCCGCGCCCTTGGGGGTGCAGTGATTGAGAATGGGCGTGGCCTGCCTGGCGCATTGGGCGTAAAAATCCTCCAGAGTCGGCAGTCGGCGGATATCCCAGGGCCGGTAGCCTTGGGCGGTGTACATCTTGAAACCCAGGTACAGGCCCTTTTCTCCGACCTTGTCGTACACCTCCTGATTGCCGTTGGGATGCAGCTGCCAGCGCCGGGGATCGTAGTGGAACATGGGCAGCAGTTTCAGCGGATGCTCCAGCATGGCCTGCTCGGTATATTGCAACTGTTTTTGCCAGCGCTCATAACGCTTCGTCTCCCTCTCGGGCGTGACAACGGCCGCGGCCTGAATGCGCATGGTCCGGTTTTGGCCGTCGGCGGCGCGATAGGTTCCCCGAATACCGAAATCCTTGGTCGTTTTTTTGTACTCTTCAAACTGTGTCTCGGTGCGACCTTGCCCGGGGTCCGCGGACGGTTCCTCTTCGATAAGTTCATAGGTCTCGGTGCGACCATTCCAGACCTGGCGCCAGAAGCCGTGTTTGGGATACCAGTACCGCTTGGGGTCCTTTTGAAGATCCTCGTCGGCATAAATGGCGTTGTAGATTTTGAGGCCGAAGTAGCCGTCGAGATGGGCGTATTCCATGTCCATGGTCATGACCACGGAGGTGAGCGCTAGGTGAGACAGGGGGGCGTATTCCGGCCGGGTTTTGAAATATTTCTGGTAGACGGTCTCCCTTTCCCTCATTAATTCCGCGACGATTCTCGGCGTGGGTTTTTCCTGGATATTGAGCAGCTGCCGTATGGGGGAGGTACGGAAGAATCCTTCATCGGGATCGGCCGGTTTGTCGCTCAGTTCTCGCGCCACGGCGCGACCGGGGGCCATGAAGGGTTCGCACAATAGGTCCAGGCCGTAGGTGACGATGCGGCCCGGCCATTCCACCACCCAGCGGTTGACTCCCATGCCGGCGCTGATCTGTTTGATGGGCGTCGGCGGGACATCCCAGATAAAGGGCAGAGTGGCGCAGTTGCCGCTTTGGATGTGCATGTGGGCATCGACGATGACGGAGGGGCGGTAAACGCTGACGACATGGATGCCGCCGCACAGCAGATCGCCCTTGCAGGATTCGATGACGGGGCCTTTGGGGTCGTTCTGCTCGGCCTTGGGTTTTTTCTGATCCGGGTTGTTCTCGGTCATGGTTGCCATCCTTTTTTTGCCGGTTCATTCATTCAGCGGGCCTGCCGCCGCGCCAGGAGGACGATGCGATTGTAAAACAGGTACTGGCTGTTGTTCAGGTCGGCGCTTTCCGGTGCGTACAGAACCTCGTAGGTGCTGATGGGGTCCTGGTTTTCGAGTTGGACAAGGCCGTTCTCATCGGTCTTGACCTGCTCCACGCTGCCGTCGGGCATCAGGATCTGGAATTCCTGGTCCTGGATGGGGGTATTGTCCTGATGACCGAGGGTGAATTGCAGGGACTCCTCATCGAAGTCGTCCCAGTGCATATACTCCACCAGCTTGACCCGAAAGGTCGTCTCCTCACAATCCGCATTCACCCAATGGGCCGGCGGCGGCAGGGCGGAATCCCGGTTGACGCCGATGGTATTGCGGTGGTTCTGGGTCATGGGGTCGCGGTTGCGGCCGACGCCCCGGCCTTCCATGCGAACGTCGAAGGAGGTGTTGATGAACTCGGCCTGGTCGCCGACGGTGCCGGAGGCGACGCCCCGGCCGCTGCCCGGCTGGTCGCCGGTGCTGGTGCAGTAGCAACAGCCGTCGATGGCGGCCATGCCGTCGTTGAGCTTGACGGTCTTGCTGCCGTCGACGAGGGTGGCGGAGCGGGCGACGTTGGTGTAGGGCACCGGCACCAGGGAACTGCCCGCCGGGGTCAAACAGACATCCGGGGCGCTGATGGCGACGGCGCCGCTACGGCTGTTGGAGATGCCCTGGCCGTTGGCGAAGACGGTGGATTTGCTCATGGGGTGGTTCTCCTTGGGTTTTAAGTAAGACAGGTGGCCATGATGAGTTTCAGCTTGCAGGGTATGCGATGAGAGTTAGGGAATGGCCCAAGTTTGTTGGATTCAAAACATTAGACTTGAAACATTATTGATGTATTTTTCTATGCATGCAAGAAAATAATGGTTGCTTTTTAATTGACAGGCATGCGGTTCCGGGGGGAACAATAGGTCTGTACAAAATGTATTCTGAAACTGCGTTGGTGGCGATCCCGTGCCTGGCTTGGGAGAGCCACGTGTAGTCATTGATGTGCAGAGAAAAATCGGCCGGAGTTCCATGGTTAACAGAGGAGAAAAGGTGAACCTATGCGCAAGGAATCAGGACGATTGAACATCTCCGGTGGTTTGATCCCTGGCGGGTATCGGGGAGTCTGGTGGGGCTGATGCTTGCCTTTGCTCTTTTGGCGTCGGCCGCTGGAGAGGCTTTTGCCGGGAACGACTGGCCTAAATGGCCAGTTCCGCAGACGGCACGGCCATTTCCTAGGGTATCTGTGGGGTCAGGAAACTTGATTCAGGATCTCCCGTCGCAATCGTTCCATTTTGTCAACCAGCGAAGAGAAATGATACCGGTCCTTGTCATCTGAAAAAATGTCCTGGCGGGCATTACCACGAAGAATTATGTGGTATATTGCGCCCGGCGCGTGTATGCAGCATGGCGCAGAGCAAGGCGCGGTATGGTTTGAAATGGCGTGCCCTGGCCAGTGCGGAGTATCCGATCGGCATGCCATCGGTTAAAAATCGTCCCTGACAGCACCGGTAATCCTCTTTGTTATAATGACGGCATGCAGCAGGCGTTATATTTTTGTGGACGTGGCTGCCGCCGCAGCCCTAGCACTTAGGGAGAGTAAAGCAATCGCCTGTCTATGACGGGAACTGGATTGCACGGATCTCGGGTGCCGATTCGCAGGAACTGGCCAGGTTATAGTTTTAATATTGTTTCGACAGTTATTGCTCATGGGGCTTGCTTCTGTGGTTGCGCTCATTTTGGTTCAATTCGGTGACGGCCAGGCTTGATCCTGTATAGCATGAAAGCCGGCATCTCGCTTATTCTCCATTCCCATTGACAGATTCGCTGAGGGCGATATGGACAAGGGGTACGTTCTGGCAATTGATCAGGGGACGACGAGTTCGACCGTGCTGGTCTTTAACGATGCCGGGCAGG
>NZ_JAFCIY020000084.1 GCF_020194955.2 Desulfuromonas sp. CSMB_57
CGCCCTATATCATACACTTGGTGATCTTCCAGAACCGAAGGTCACCCACAGATTCTGCTGAAGAGCCTATTTTATTAACGGCAAGATCAATTTATATCAGGTTCCAACTTGCGCCAAGACCGGCCCGAAAGGCCGGTCAGTCTTATGCCGTTGGCAAATTCCGGGGACATCCATGATAAGTAAAGTCAAGGGGAAAACGGAGATTTCCCTTTACCTCGCGGATACCATCCCGTGGCTTAGTTCTGCAGCCCTTCATGCCTTCCGACCTTTTTGATTCTGCGCTTGCGGTCCGCCCGATCAGGCGACCAGACATCCATTTGCCGTCTTCGAGGAGAAGTCTCGTTACGGAAGATTGAGTTTAGGCCAACCCGCCGGCCTCGAAACACTAATAAAGGGCGTGCAGTCGTGGCTCACGCAGTCCCCAGAAGAACAAGGCCCGACGGGAAGATCGTTTGGATCAAGGGTTAGGGTGCTGTTTGTACCGTGGTTTAAGCGACTTCCTGCGGCGCTTCTTCTACAAAGGGAGTCTCACGCCGATCAACGGCCAGCAGGTACTCCACCAGTTTGCGCGCCACCGCCAGGGTCGCCCGGTTGCGGTTGCCTCGCGCTAGCTCTTTCTCATGCAGTGCGGCCAGTTGTGAATTCCAGTGCGGTGCTAGCTTGGCTGCTTCGATCAGCTTTGTCTGCAAGTGCTTGTTACGCTTCTTGGAGATAGGACCACGCTGTTCTTTCCCCGCTGATTCCCGTTGGGCACTGCACAGACCACAGTAGCTAATAGCGTTGCGAGCGCTGCTGAATCTTGCCGGATCACCGATTTCCAGGGCCCACGTCAGGGCCGTGATCTCACCGACTCCGGGAATGCTCATCAACCGGGCCACACGCTCCCGAATCAGGGGTTGCTCCCGCAATGTTGCGATCAGCCTCTTCTGGACAGCGGTAAACAACTCTAGGTTGCTGCGGCTCAATCGCAACAGGTCCTTGACTGAATCCGGAACGTCCTCCACCCGTTCCAACAATTCTTTAAAATATTTATGCCCATGCAGTCGCTGTTTGTCGTAAGTGGCTCCCACTTCCATCAGCAGCCCGGAAATCTTGTTCTTCATCTGTGAGGCTGTTCGGACGACTAGGTCGCGGTAGCGCAGAATACGCCGTAATTCACGCAGTTCTTCGGACATCATGGTGCATTCCGGCAATAAGTTGACCCGCAGCAGGTCGGCTAGCTTCTCCGCGTCGGTCCGGTCACTCTTCTTTTTAGCTGCCGTGATTGCTTTGAGCATTTCAGGGTGGGCGACCTTTAACTCCAGGCTATGAGGCTTGAGAAAGTCATAAATCCACCCTGTGAAGATCGTCGCTTCCAGCGCGCCCATCCAAGGGCGGGGCAACTCCGCCAGCCAATGTCGTAGCGCCTTGCGCTCGGTACGGATATTTCCTTCTTGCACTACCTTGCCGCTGGCGGTCTTGATGCAATAAGAAATGGTTTTCTTATGGACGTCCAGACCGATGTAGTGAATACTTTCCATGGTAGCCTCCTTGTGGGTCCGACTTGGGGCGATTAATTCGACCCCGCCCGCTCATTATGAGCTGTCCGCCACCTGGAGGCTTCCACTTTTCTACTTATGCATTCAAACACCATACTTAATTATTGCCTTGCGTTAACGACAAGAGAATGCCAATCATCGCCCCATGGCTCGCATCACACGCGTCCTGGCCGCCGGCATCGCCCATCAGGTCACCCAACGGGGAAACCGCAGGCTTACGATCTTCTTCACAGATAAGGATTACTGAGGCAAAGGAAGCCTATCTTTATAGCGGCACCAGTTTTCTTGGACACTGATTTGGGGTAAAGTCCCCGTGTCCAAGGAGATTGAAAATGACCAAACAGAACAAGAACGAAACCGTCACAGGGCCATTGGCCGAGGGGCAGCGGTGGAGTGCTGCCCGCAAGCGTGAGGTCGTCCTGCGCCTGCTGCGGGGCGAATCTGTTGACGCGCTGTCCCGCGAACTGGGTATTGAAATCTACCGCCTGGAGCAATGGCGGGAGAAAGCACTGGCCGGCATTGATGAGTCGCTGAAAAAGCGACAGAACGATCCCGTCCAGGCGGAACTCAACCAGGCCATGCGTCGAATTGGCGAGTTGACCATGGAAAACGAGCTTCTTTGGGAACGGGTTAAAAAACCCGGCCCTTTAGCCAAACGGAGGTCGTCGAAATGAGCCAAACGATCTCCCCGGGAGCTGAAAAGCCCTACGGCGTCCAGCGGGTTTGTGCTGTTTGGGAACAGGCTCGTTCCTCGTTCTACCACGCCTTGCGCCGGGTTCCGCAAGCGGTGCCAAACCGTCGTGGCCCGCGCCCAGGGATCAATGACAAGGACCTGTTGGCCTTGATCCGCCACGACCTGGCTACCTCACCGTTCACTGGCGAGGGACATCGTAAGGTCTGGGCCCGGTTGCGGTTCCGTGATGGCCACCGCATTTCACGCAAGCAGGTTTTGCGGCTCATGCGCGAGAACCATCTGCTCTCTCCGCACCGAGGTCGTCCCAAGGTTGCCAAGGCGCGTGACGGCAAGATCATTACCCTGGCCCCCAACCGGATGTGGGGCACCGATGGCACCCGCGTCTTCACTCTTGACGAAGGCTGGGTCTGGATCTTTACCGCCGTGGAGCATTGGAACGCCGAATGCGTCGGCTGGCATGTGTGCAAGACCGGTGACCGTTATGCCGCCCTTCAGCCGCTTTCCATGGCCCTAAGCCGCCTTTACGGCAGCGTCGAGAAAGGGGTTGCCCGGGGACTGTCTCTACGCATGGATCATGGCACCCAGTACCTCTCAGACCATTTTCAGAACCAGATCAAGTTCTGGGGAATCACTCCCAGCTTTGCCTTCATTGCCGAGCCTCAAACCAACGGAGTTGCCGAACGTTTCAACCGAACGTTGAAAGAGCAGGCCATTTATGGCCGGATATTCCGTAACGTCGATGACGTCCGACAGGCCGTGAAGGCCTTTGTCGGACTGTACAACAGCGAATGGCGAATCGAGAAAAACGCCTTCACATCGCCCGACGAAATCCGCCATATCTGGATGGAGAATCGTCAGGCGGCATAGTCTAAACTTGTGTCCAAGGAACCGGTTCCGCTACACAGGCAATGGCCTGCTTTGAGAAACAAATCCCGTTATCGCCGCCACCCTCCTTAACGAAGCCCCGCCGGACCAACCCTGCCCATCTGAACTTGTTCAGCTGGGGCCTTGGCCGTTCGGTGGATCGAAGACGCTGCCATGTAAGCTGTAGTCATGGCGATAAAACCCGCCGCCTCTCGCGAATGCCATGCCCTCCGCAGGAGAAAGGCCTTTTTTGCTTACTTGTATAATTGAACCATAAGCACCTTACCACCTCAGGAGTTGGCAGTCCGTTTTGC
>NZ_JAFCIY020000015.1 GCF_020194955.2 Desulfuromonas sp. CSMB_57
CCTGGCCTGCAGACCAGAGGAGGCTTGACTTCCTTCTGCGGGATACGTTATTACCATCAATAAATATCGAAGGCATTTTATAGTCACTATTTATACAACGCTTTTCCCCCGGATCGCGTCAAGGAACATCAATCGTCCTCCGACAACTTCACCGACCACCCCTGCCGCCGGCCACAGCCATGGGCAGCGGCCCATCCGTGAATGGAAGCCCTTCGGCAATGACCTCTGAAATGGCCAGCAAAAGAAAAGTGATTTTCGGCAGTCCCTTCCATGTCGTGGCCTTTGCCTGCAGTACGGCGGTCATGCTGTTCATCATTCTGCCCCTGCTTCAGATGGTGGCCGGCCCCGCCCCCGCCGATCTGTGGGAGACGTTGAAAGATCGGGAGGTGCTGTCCTCCCTGTGGCTGTCCGTGTACACCGCGGCCATCGCCGCGCTGATCTCCTTTCTGGTCGGCACACCCCTGGCATATCTGCTGGCCCGCAGGGATTTTTTCGGCAAGAAACTGGTGGAGAGCATCATCGATCTGCCCATTGTCATTCCCCATCCGGTGGTGGGCATCGCCATTCTCAGCCTGCTGGGCCGGGGCCAGCCCCTCGGCCGGATCCTGAGCAGCCTCGGAGTACGCATCATGGGCAGCGCCACCGGTATCATCGTCGTGCTGACCTTTGTCGGCCTGCCCTTCTACCTCAATGCCGCCAAGGCCGGCTTCGAGAGCGTTCCGCTGCGATTGGAAAAGGTTTCCCGCAGCCTCGGCGCAGGCCCTGCGGCCACCTTTTGTCGAGTAACCTTTCCCCTGTGCTGGCGACACATGCTGAGCGGCGTCATCATGTGCGCTGCCCGGGCAGTGAGCGAATTCGGCGCCGTGGTCATTGTCGCCTATCATCCCATGATTGCTCCGGTCCTGATGTATGAGCGGTTTACCGCCTACGGCCTCAAATATTCCCAGCCGGTCGGCGTCTGGCTGATCCTGGTCTGCCTGTCGCTGTTCCTTGCGCTGCGACTGGTTTCGCTACCGATCCGGGGGAACCATGATCCAGCTTGACCAGTTGTCCGTCAAACTGCCGGGCTTCCGATTGCACCCCATCTCCCTGACCGTGGAGCAGGGTGAGTTCTTCGTCCTGCTCGGGCCGACCGGTTCGGGAAAAACCGTGATCCTCGAATCCATTGCCGGCCTGGTTCGCATCAGCGGCGGCCAGGTCCGGGTGGCCGGACAAGACCTCACCCACCTGCCTCCCGAGCAGCGGCAGATCGGCATCGTCTACCAGGACAACGCGCTTTTCCCCCATCTTACGGTCATGGAAAACATCCGCTACGGTTTGCGTTATGTCAGGCAGGATCCGAAGCAGGCCGATGAACGGGTCGAGCACCTGATCTCACTCCTTGGCCTGCGGCATCTGGTCCGGCGGCGACCGCTGAATCTCAGCGGCGGCGAAAAACAGCGGGTCTGCCTGGCGCGGGCCCTGAGCATCCACCCCTCGGTACTGCTTCTGGATGAACCCCTGTCGGCCCTGGACCCCAACTTCCGTGAGGACATTCGCCGCGTCCTGAAACAACTGCACGCCGAATTCGGCATCACCTTCATGATGGTGACCCACGACTTCAACGAGGCCCTGTACCTGGCCGACCGCATCGGCATCATCCGGCAGGGAGCCATGGAGCAGATCGGCAGCGCCGAGGATATTTTCCTGCGCCCGGACAATCCCTTCGTCGCCGAATTCGTCGGCATGAAAAACATGTTCTCCGGCTGCATCGCCGACGGCGCTTTTGTCTTCGGCGGCCTGCATTATCCCCTCCCCGAACAGCCTGCACAGCCATGGACGGTGCTGGCGGTGCGTCCGGAGGATATCATATTGCGCCGCGATCCCGGTTTTGCCGGCAACATCGTTCACTATCCCGGCGTCATTGAGCAGATCATGCCGACGGGACTAGGGCATGAAATCGGCGTGCGTTGCCTTGACGCCAGGTTCAGGGCCCTGCTGGATCGCCGGACCTTGCAGGAACAGGGCTTCGGCGAAGGAGACCGCGTCTATCTGGGTTTTGAAGCCAAAGTGGCACGACTGTTTTAACTTTCGCCGGCCCCGCCGCCCGTCGGTGGCGAGGATGTCGGCACTATCGCCGGAAAGGATGGCTTGGCATGCTGAAACGGGCAGGTTGGATTTTGGGGATGGCCGGATTGCTGCTGTGCTGCATGACTCTCACGGCAGAGGTGCAGGCTGCCCCCAAGGGCAAACTCATCATCTTTCACGCCGGCAGCCTGACGGTGCCCTTCGCCGCCATGGAAAAGGATTTCGAGGCACGCTATCCGGACGTGGATGTGCAACGGGAAGCGGGCGGCAGCACCCGCATGGCCCGTCTCATTTCCGAGGTCGGCAAACCGGCGGACCTGCTGGCGTCCGCCGATTTCCAGGTCATCGACCAGAGCCTGATGCCTCATTTGGCCGATTTCAATATCCGCTTTGCCACCAACGAAATCGTGCTGACCTACAGCGACCGCAGCAAATTCGCCGCCGAGATCAACCGGGACAACTGGTTCGACATCCTCGGCCGGCCCGGCGTGGCCTGGGGACACTCCGACCCCAACGTCGATCCCGGCGGCTATCGCAGCCTGATGGTGATTCAGTTGGCGGAAAAATATTACCGCCGCCCCGGCCTTTATCGAAAGCTCCTGGCCAACCGCCCCATGGCCAACCTGCGCGACAAGGCCGCCAGCCTGACCTTCATGGTGCAGAACGGCGACCTGGATTACGCCTGGAGCTATCGTTCCCTGGCCCTGCAGCACAAGCTCAAGTTCATCAGCCTCGACGACAACATCAACCTGGCCAACGTTGCCCATGACGCCTTCTACCACCAAGCCCGGGTGCGCGTTTCCGGAGAAAAACCGGGCACCTTCATTGATCGCATCGGGCAGTTCGTGGCTTACGGCATCGCCATGCCCAAAAACGCTCCCAACCGCGAGGCGGCCGAAGCCTTTCTGGCCTATCTGCTGGATCCGGAGGGCGGCCAGAAGATTCTCCGCCAGTACGGTCAACCGCCCTTCGATCCCCCGTTCGTACCGACCCGGGCCATGCACCAAAAACTGCCGAAAAGCATCCAGCCGCGGGTGGTGGTCAAGTAATGATGTTCTGAGATGGGCTGACCCGTTCGGTATACATCCGTCCGGAAATCCCGATTCTTGAAAGGCGCGGCCACGATGCGGCTGTCGATACGTTTACGCCGGCAGCCATCTGTTTGATCTCTTTCGACGAATTTCCAATCATGATTGCGAAGGAGGATTGCCATGCGTCCCTACAAAGAAAACCCTTTTTTCCTTCTATACATACTATTATTTATCATGGCCGGCGCCATCGGAGTCGGGGCCGCCGATCTTTCCTCAGTAACGGTCAAGGCCGCATCGTTGGTTCCCGGAGAGACAACACGTTATATTATAAAATTTATGACCGAGGAACCGCTGGACTTATCCAAAGGGACGCGTATAACCATTGAGCTTCCCAAGGGTTTTAATATAAAACAGGATCATATCATGTCTGCCGATCCTGGCTGCACTTTGGCCAAATTGGAGTATAAAAACCCAGGGGACCGATTTTATTCCGTGGTTCGAGGCGCAACCAGCATCAAAAAAACCTTCATACTTCGTGCAATACAGTCTGTCATACCGCCCCATACCGATCTTTTTCTGACCCTGCCCGGTGTCGTCAACGCTCCCGTTACAGGCCGCTATCTTTTGAACCTGATGGTACAGGATGACCGTGGTGTCGGATATCAAGGTGCCGGCCAATTCATCCTGGGTTTGCCACCAACGGCTGCGCCCCAACAGGTGCAGCTGGTGGAGGCTTCATCCCATGAAATAAGGCTGGCATGGGATCCCGTGCCGAAGGCTACCCGTTACCGTGTTCTATTTTCCTCCCAACCCGCCGGCCACTTTATCAGTGCCATGGATCTGGCCAGAGAACCGTATCCGGGCGAAGATTGGGCCCTTACCGACACGACCCACGGTTTTAGGGGGCGCGGCAACGGCGGTCTTGTACCGGGGAGGACGTATTTTTTCAAAGTACAGGCGGGGAATGAGACAGGTTTTGGGCCGTCTTCAAAAATACTCCCTGTTACATTGCCGGAAATCAAGCCCATCAAGGACCTGCCGGGGGGCAAACAGACAAAAACCCTCATTTTACCCGGCAACATCCTTTTCATCAGGCTGGACCAGCCGGTGAGGATTGCCGATCAGGACGCCATTAAGGTTTATGAAAAAAGTTCCGGAGTTAACGTTAGAAACGTACATGTCATGGTGGACGAGATCGACAACAATAAAATCCGGATAAGTACCAAGGCTCCAGCCGGTCAAGAATATCTGGTGGTTTTTTATGAAGGCGCACTGGAGAGCCTGATCAAGCCCAATGTCGTCAATAATACTTTTGGCTGGACGGCTATGGTTGCGGATGGCGAATAGGAGGCTTGTAAAATGAAAAATTTATACAACTTACTCATATTGCCACCACTTTTCGTTTTGCTGGCGTTAATAAGCTTTCCCGTGATAGCGGCTTATAAAGCGCACGTTAGCACCCAGGACTCGATGTTGTTTGTGGATGAGTATCCACAGGCCAAAGGCACGAAACTGGACAACTGTTTTTTGTGCCACACCGGTGGTGAAGTGAAGGATAGATATCTTAATGATTGTGATTATTGCCATGCGGTATACGGATACCGAGCCCCCCATCCGCCGGGCAGCCTTGAAAAGACCCTGAATGCTTACGGAGCGGCCTATCTTGAGGCCGGTAGAAACGCGGAGGCCTTCAGAATTATTGCCGGAATTGATTCAGACGGAGACGGCTTCAGCAATGAGGAGGAAATAAAGGACGGCTCCCTTCCCGGGGACAAGAACGACAATCCGGCGACCCAAGAAGCACCGGCCGTGATCTACAATAGAACCAAACTCAACCGCCTGCCGCGCACCAACCAGTTCATGGCGTTTGATACCGCCAAATTCGGTGATTATTATGCTGTCTATTCCGGGGTGAAGGTTTGGGATCTTTTGCTGGATGCAGGGGTCTTGGAAACGGCCACGGACATTACAATCTACTCAATCAGCGGTTACAGTCGTAACTTTCCCATAAATGAAATCAAGCAAGGCTTTGACCAAGGAAAATTCTTCTCGCGGTATCCATGGATTAAACACCCTGCCGAAGTGCCCTTCAAGGACGGACGGCCCATACCGGGCAAGCAGTTTTTTATCGTAGCCTTTGAGCGGGATGGTTTTCCTTTGCTGGAAGGCAAAATGAAGGCTGACGACAAAGGCCATTACCACATGTACGGCGAAGGTCCCTATCGTTTCATATCGCCATCACTGCAGCCGATCGTCCCTGATCGGTCACAATGGAGTATTGACCGGGACGAACCGCCCTATCCCTTCAATCCCGACAGGCCGGTTCCTAAAAACGCCGACTACTGCATTAAGTCCATTGTCGCCATTCAGGTCAACACCGCGGACAATAAATCATTTCGTTATAACTGGTCCGAAAAGCAGCTTCAAATGGCTGCAAACGGCGAACTGGTCGTGTACGGTGCCATCCGGCCCCGTGAATTGGGGCGAAACCGGTTTTCTTGGGTACAGAATTGACCCCCTGATGACCCCGGCCATGCAGCCCTTCGTGCACCAACGAATCGTCACCATCAACGATACTGATTTATTCGGTGTCGTTTATTACCTCAACTACCTGCAGTGGTGTGCCGAGGCGAGGGAACTGTTCGCTTTCAGGTTCGTGGAGGGTTTTCCCGAACAACACTTGATTGCCGTGGTGGATATGACACCAGGTTTTTCACTCCGGCGCGATTGAAGGACGAGATTGCCATCCGGATCCACCTGGATTTTACGGAACGAAAAACTACCCATCACATGTTTTTCGACGTGCGCCGGGTGTCCGACGACAAGCAGCTTGCTGCTCATCGGCAGACCCTGGTTTTCACCACCCTGAAAGGAAAAATCATCAAATTGCCCCGCCAGGCCGTGGATTTGATTGAGCGCTGCCGACCCCGCTCATAATCGCGGTCCAACATGGACATCATTGAACAATCAACCTCCCCCCCTTCCATTGCGAGAGAACAAGGCCATGTCCGAGCTGCAACCGGCATGGCCTTGCAACCTCTGTCAGACTTTCACTTCCTCCGCGGAGGGCTTGGTGCGTTGGTGCGGCCCGCACAGCCTCACCGGCATATCAAGCCAATGTCCGAATCCGGCGAGTATTCCCTGCCTGATCCTGCTACAATGACCCCATGAAACAGCTCGATGAGGATATCTGCTACAAAGCCCTTTTGGCTCGCGATCGACGATTCGACGGCCGGTTTTTTACCGCCGTCCTGACCACGGGAATCTTCTGCCGGCCGATCTGCCCCGCCATCACCCCCAAGCGCGAAAATGTGCGCTTTTTCCCTACCGCCGAGGCGGCGATGGCCCACGGCTTCCGCCCCTGCCTGCGTTGCCGACCGGAGGTCACGCCGGGCCATCCCGCCGCTGCCGGGATCCATGCCACGGTGCGTCGCGCGGTGCAACTCATCGAGGATGGGGCCCTGGACAGGGGTTCCATTGAGGATCTGGCCGCCCGCCTCGGCATCGGCAGCCGCCACTTGCGTCGTCTCTTCAAGGAACATACCGGCGTCACCCCCCGGGAGCATGTCCGGGCGCGTCGACTGCTGCGCGCCCGGCAGTTGATCGCGGACAGCAACCTGAGCATGTGCGAAATCGCCGCGGTAGCCGGGTTCCGCAGCCTGCGCCGTTTCAATGCTGCGATGAAAACCGCTTACGGTCACGCGCCGACGGCCTTTCGGCGCGGCTTGCGATCCCCGCGGCCCGCTTCGGTTCCGGCCTCACCCGGACCGGCGGTTGGTCGTGAGGACCTGGTGCTGCGTCTTGGCGCCCGGCCGCCCTTCGATGCGACCTATCTGCTCTCTTTCTTTCGGGAGCGCGCCATTCCGGGACTGGAACAGGTGGGACCGGATTGGTATTGCCGGGGTTTTCGGCTCGGCGATGCCGTCGGACTGATGCACTGCCGGTTTACCCGGGACGGCAGGGGGGTCGAAATCGGCCTGCGCGGAGCGGTCTGCGAGAAGCTTCTCGAAATCAGCGGACGGGTGCGCCGCCTGTTCGATCTGGATTCCGATATCGCGGCGATAAACGCCCTGCTGGCCGATGATCCTCTGCTCCTTCCGTTGATCGAAAAACGGCCGGGGTTGCGGGTGCCGGGCTGCTGGGACCGGTTCGAGCTCGCCGTACGGGCGGTGCTGGGGCAACAGGTTTCGGTAGCGGCGGCGCGCACCCTGGCCGGGCGCTTGGTCATGCGCCACGGGGAACCGTTGCCGGCGGCACTGATCGCCGACTGCGCGGTCACCCATCTGTTCCCCACCGCCGACAGTCTGATGAATCTGGATCTGCAGCCCATCGGGCTCACCGGACGACGCGCCCGCACCCTGTCCGGAGTGGTCGCCCTGTTTGCCGCTTTCCGCGCCCACGATCCCGTCGACGCATCGTTGCTCGCCGATCTCGCCGCGATCTCCGGGATCGGGCCGTGGACCCTGCATTATTTCGCCCTGCGGGGACTGGGCGAGCCGGATGCCTTTCCGGCGGCCGACCTCGGCCTCCTCAAGGCCTCCGCCCGCGGCGGCGGACCGGACAAGGCCGGGCTGCTGGAAGAGCACTCGCAACGCTGGCGACCCTGGCGGGCCTATGCTGCGCAATATCTGTGGTCGTCACTGGGAGACTGATGATGAAAAAGAGTGCTAGCGAGGCCACCCGCATCGACATCGCCTGGTACGCAAGCCCCATCGGTGCCTTGATTCTTGCCTCTGTTGGAGGAAAACTGGTGCATCTGGATTTTGAGGGCAATGAAAAGCGTCTGCGAACCATCCAGAACCGTCGCCTCAAGGGTATTGATTGGCGGCAAAACGGGGCGATGGCGGCCCCGATCATCCGCTGGCTCGATGCCTATTTCTCCGGCGAGATGCAAGCTTTGCCGATGACGGATGTGAAGTTGCGCGGCACCGATTTCCAGCAACAGGTCTGGCGGGCGCTGCTCGCCATTCCCTGCGGGGAATGCCGGTCTTATAGCGGGCTGGCGGCCGATCTCGGTCACCCAGGAGCCGCGCGGGCGGTGGCACGGGCCAACGCCCTCAATCCGATAGCGATCATCGTGCCATGCCATCGCGTGATCGGATCGGACGGCAAACTGACCGGTTACGCCGGTGGTTTGGACCGCAAACGATGGCTACTCGACCACGAAGCAGGGATTCGCATTGCCGATGAGCGTACCGGCAGGGATGTTTCCTGCCGGCCTGCATAACGGGACCTTTCAGGTCGAGGGGGCATGGCGTCGGATCATGGCAACTTATTGAATATTCCAAAAAACATAAATTATCCCCAAAATCCCACTTATCCTCCTATTTTTGCAGGCAAAAGCATCGATTAGTCAACAGTTCGCCTACCTTGCCTCGGAGCGTATGGCCTGCCGATAAACGGCAGGCCATTTGTCCATTCATGTCCCGGATCACGGATTGGGTCGTGCCACATGCAATATGTTCCACCGCCAAGCCCGGGCAAGTGGGATCGCGCGCCATCCCCACGACTGCTGAAAGGACACGGGGGATTTATGATTGACATTATAATATCATTTATGACATTATAATGTTCAGTTCGGCTTTCGGCCACCACAACTGCCCGGGGAAAACAACCAACCCAAGAATCTGCACCCCGTGTCGACCTCACCGCCGACATGACCGAATCTCCCGGCAAGACCGTTCCCATCCTGCGCCCACTTCGTCCTCCGCACCGCGGACTCAACGAAACCCGCATGATTCCGGTCTTTTTTTCAGGAATCGTAAGGGTTTTTCGTATTCGGCGCCAACGGCATGCGGCCGCCCCATGCTTCGGTTCCGATCTGTTTGCCATGTCATACGCCGTTCGTATCGACTTGGTTGCCGGGCCCGAACGTTAAACCAGCCTCCCTGACATGAAAACAACTTCAAAAAATGCATGTCCGCATGCCGTGGATGAATTATGGACCTACCCTTGATTGACTGGAATGAGATCTGGCGGAAACAGCAACCGCGAACCTTCGATGAAGAACGCAACCGGAGTTACTGGAACAAACGCGCCAAGACCTTCAGCCGACCGGAAAATGTCAGCCCTTATGTAGACCGGTTTCTGAACCTGCTGCAGCCCGAACCCCATTGGCGGGTTCTGGATGTCGGCTGTGCCGCCGGGACCCTGGCCGTTCCCCTGGCTTCCCGGGTCTGCCAAGTCACGGGCCTGGATATTTCACCGCACATGCTTGCCGGCCTGCAGGAGACCTGCAGGGCGCAGAACATTCAAAACATTCGTCCCGTCGAGGCGTCCTGGAACGATGACTGGCAGAGCCTGGGCATCGAGCCCCACGAGGTGGTCATCGCCTCACGTTCCGTGATCGTCCCGGACCTGCGCCAGGCCATTGTCAAGCTCAACCGGTTCGCCACCAGCAAGGTCTGCATCTCCATCCCGGTCGGCACCGGACCTTTCGATCCACTGCTATTGCGTGCCATCGGCCGCCCTTGTCGTTGCGGCGCCGATTATATCTGTGTGGTCAACCTGCTTTACCAGATGGGCCTGCGGGCCAGCCTCAATTTCATCACCTACGAGGAAGAGTCCGGCTATCAGGATGAGGCGGAGGCCTTTCGCGCCCACCAACGCCGCTTGGGAGAACTGACGGCCGACGAGGAACAGGCCCTGCGACAATATCTGCGCACCGGCTACATCCGCCGCGATGACCGCTGGCAACGAGCCGAACCCCTGCGGGTCAGTTGGGCGGTCCTGGACTGGTCTCCGGTTCCGGAGGCGCCGGACCGTCTACCCTGAACTTTTTTGCAGTCCTGGAGGGAACCTGATGCACAACGATTCATCCGCAAAACGAAACCGTTCGCCTTTTCTCCTCTGGCCGACCGTACTGCTTTACCTGCTGCCCATCACCGCCGGGGCCTCGCCCTTGGCGACGGAAGGGGTCTTCACTCTCGGCCGGGTGGAAGTCACCGGCGCCCGCGACGAAGACCCGAGAGCGTTGACTACCGAGCAGATCACGGAAGAAGACCTGCGCCGGTTCAACCGCGACGATGTGGCCAAGGCCCTCGAACTGTTGCCGGGCGTGCATTTCACCAAGGTCGGAGCCCGCAATGAAAGCACCGTTTATGTGCGCGGTTTCGATCTGCGGCGCGTGCCGCTGTTTCTGGACGGCATTCCGGTCTACGTGCCTTATGACGGCTATCCCGACCTGCGCCGCTTCACCACTTTCGATCTTTCGCAGGTAACGCTTGCCAAGGGCTTTGCCTCGGTCCTGTACGGCCCCAACACCATGGGCGGCGCCATCAACCTGGTGACCAAGCGGCCGGAGAAGGCCTTTGAGGCCAACCTCGGCGCCGGTTATGCCTCGGGACACACCTACCAGGCCTATTTCAACCTCGGAACCAACCAAAACTGGTGGTATCTGCAGACCGGCGCCAGCCTGTTCAATAGCAGATACTTCCGCCTCTCCGACCATTTCCGGCCGACCGTGGCCGAAGACGGCGGCCGGCGCGAGAACTCTTACCAACGGGATCGCAAGGCCAGCATCAAGATCGGCCTGACACCCCGCGGTGACGATGAATACGCCTTCAGCTATACCTACCAGCACGGTGTCAAGGGGACGCCGCCCTATGCCGGCAGCGATCCCGCGACCACTCCACGCTATTGGCGCTGGCCCTACTGGGACAAGGAAAGCTTCTACTTCAACTCCTTCACCGAACTCGGCATGAAGTCCTACGTCAAGTCGAGGCTCTACTACGATCGCTATAAAAACTCCCTGTTCAGCTACGACGATGCCGACTACGACAGCTTCACCCGCCCCTATGCCTTTCAGAGCGACTACAAGGATCACAGCTATGGCGGCTCCATGGAACTCGGAACCCGGCTGCTGCCGGGCAACGACCTGAAAATGGCCTTCCATTACAAGCGTGACGTCCATCGGGAACACAATTGGCCCAACCCCTACCAACGATTCGAGGATGAAATCTGGTCCATTGGTGTCGAAGACACCCTGGATTTATCCGAAAGATGGCAGTTGGTAACCGGTGTCTCCTATGACTGTCTCCGCACCTTGGCAGCCGAAAACCTGATTGATGGGGCGCTGGTTGATTTCCCCAAGGACCGCGGCGGTGCCTGGAATCCGCAACTCGGCCTGTTTCACAACCTGACCGAGACCGCCACCCTGTACGCCACCGCGGCGCACAAAACCCGCCTGCCGACCATCAAGGACAAATACTCCTATCGTCTGGGACGGGCCATTCCCAATCCGGACCTGCGACCGGAAAAGTCCTGGAATTTCGAATTTGGATACCGGGATCGCTTCCTCCATCGCCTTTCCTTCAATGCCGCCATCTTCTATAGCCGCATCAGCGATTTCATTCTCCTTACCACGATACCGGATCCGGCCAATCCCGGCACCACCACCGGCCAGAACCGCAACGTCGGCAAGGTCGAGCAGTACGGTCTGGAACTGGGACTGAGCGGCAACCTGACCGCGAACCTCGAGGCGGGGCTGAACTATACCCTGTTGGCACGCGACAACCGCAGCAACGACGACAAACTGACCAGCACCCCCAGTCACAAGCTGATGGTCTTTGCGCGCCACCGCCCCCTGTCCTGGCTGAGCGTGCAGGCTGACATGAATTATTACTCCAATTCCTACAGTTCCTCCAACGGAGCACGCATCGCCGGGGAATTCGCCGTGGTCAACACCAAGGTTGAAATCGAGCCGCTGCCGAACCTGATGGTGGAAGCCGGCATCAACAACCTGTTCGACACCAACTACGCTTACGACGAAGGCTACCCGGAACCCGGTATCAACTATTTCACCAACCTCCGCTACCGGTTCTGAACGACGGCTTAGGGGAACGACAAAAACAATGCATCGGAATAAAAAGATATACGCGCTGCTGTTTCAGCTCATGCTGATCGGGATTATGAGCCTGACGCCCCGGACGGGCACGGCCGGAACAGTGACCGCCGGACACGGACCGTCGACCAGGGCCGCGGGGGAAATCAAGCGGGTCTATGGGGCCTCGCCGCCGGCCACCCTGCTTCTTTACGCCATCGATCCGACCCTGATGATCGGTTTGAACTTCCCCCTTCGGGACCGGGAGAAACCGTTCATTCATCCCCATGTCCACACCCTGCCGGTGGTCGGCGGCTATTTCGGCCAGGGCAACACACCCAATCTGGAACTGCTGCTGAAAATTCGGCCGCAACTGGTCGTCAGCGGGCGTACCAACGCCCTGCAGGCCCGGCTTGATGCCCGCCTGCGGCAAATGGGCATTCCGGTTGCGCGCTTCGACCTCGAGCAACTCGCGGATTACCCGCAAATCATCCGCCGCCTCGGCCGGTTGCTGCATCGTTCGCAGCGGGCCGAGCAATTGGCCGCATATGCCGACCGGGTGTTGGCGGACATCCCGCCTCGAACCGCGTCCATACCAGCACAATTGCGCCCCCGGGTCTATTACGCCCAGGGCCCTGACGGCCTGCGAACCGATTGCCACACCTCCTGGCATGCCGAATTGATTGAATTGGCCGGCGGCTACAATGTGCATCGCTGCCAGGCGCGGGACGATTTCGGCATGGAACAGGTCAGCATGGAGCAGGTCCTCATGTACCGGCCCGACATCATCCTGGTCCGCGAAGCCTCCGCCTACCACCGCATCACCACCGCGTCGGCATGGCGCCAGGTTCCGGCCGTGCGCCAGGGGCGGGTGTATCGCATCCCCCAGGTCCCCTTTGACTGGTTCGATCGACCGCCATCCTTCATGCGGATTCTGGGATTGCAATGGACCGCCTCCAAACTGCATCCGCAACGGTTTCGGATCGACCTTGCGGCGGAAACCCGCCAATTCTACCGGCTCTTTCTGCAGGTCGAGATCTCCGACCGACAGATTGCGGACCTGCTCGAATCCGGCGAGGTGCGGCCATGAGCCTTCGCACGGTCCTGCGCCGCTATTGCCCGCAGGGTCTGTTGTTGCTGCTGGCAGCGGCCGCCATCTGGTCACTGACCCTGGGGCGCTATCCCGTCTCGACGGCTGAAACCGTCCGGTTTCTGCTCCACAAGCTGTTCGGATTCGGCACGCCGGAAGCGGTCCAATACCAGCTTTGGCATAATGTGCTGTGGGAGATCCGCGCTCCGCGCATCGCCGCCGCGATCCTCATCGGCTCGGCCCTGGCCACCTCAGGCTCCGCCTTCCAGGCCATGTTCATCAACCCCCTGGTGTCGCCCGGCCTGCTCGGCGTGCTGCCGGGCGCGGCCGCCGGCGCCGCTCTGGGCATGCTGCTTGACCGGGGTTGGGGCACGGTCCAGCTCTGCACCTTTGTCGGCGGCCTGGCCGCCGTGGGCCTGGCCGTAAGCCTGGCGCGCCTCTACCGCGGCGACCGGCTGCTGATGCTGATCCTCGGCGGCATCATCAGCGGCTCCCTGTTCACCTCGCTGCTGTCACTGCTCAAATACCTGGCCGACCCCAACGATCAGTTGCCGGCCATCGTTTACTGGCTGATGGGCGGCCTGTCCCTGGCGGATGCCGAAACAGTGGCCATGGTCGCCCTGCCGATGCTCACGGGTATGGCCGGCATCCTGCTGTTCGCCGGCCATCTCAATGTTTTGAGCATGGGCGACGAAGAAGCCGGCAGCCTTGGTCTCAGGGTGCGGCAGGTGCGTTTCTGGCTGGTCCTGCTGGCGACGGTGATCAGTGCCCTGACGGTGGTCATCGGCGGCCTCATCGGCTGGGTCGGGCTGGTCATTCCCCACAGCGCCCGCATGCTGGTCGGCCCGGACAACCGCCGACTGCTGCCGGTGGCGGCGGTCCTCGGCGGCCTGTTTCTGCTCACCGTCGACAACCTGTCCCGCCTGCTGCTGCAGGTGGAAATTCCCCTGGGGATTCTTACCTCGCTGCTGGGCATTCCCTTTTTTGCCATGGTGCTGAAAAACGCCAGGAAAGGCTGGGGGTGAAACATGCTGCTCGAAGCCCGCGATATCAGTTTCAGCTATGATGACCACCCGGTACTGAACAAGGTTTCCGTGGGGCTGCCGCGTGGCGGCCTGGTTTCCCTGCTCGGCCCCAACGGCTGCGGCAAAACCACCCTTTTGAAGGTTTTGCTGGGCATCTATCCGTTCCGCGGCGGCGAGGTGCGTCTCGACAACCGGCCCCTGCACAACCTGTCGCGCAAAGCCCTGGCGCGGGAAATGGCCTATGTGCCCCAACTGCACCGCGCCGCCTTTGCCTACCAGGTCCTCGATGTGGTGCTCATGGGCCGGTTGCCCCATAAAAGCTTTCTGGCGCCCTTTTCCCGCCGCGACCGGGAGCTGGCCCTGGCCGCCCTTGAGCGACTCGGCATCGCCCATCTGCGGGAGCGGACCTACACCTGCATCAGCGGCGGCGAGCGGCAACTGGTGCTCATCGCCCGAGCCCTGTGCCAGGGAGCGCATACCTTCATTCTCGATGAGCCGGTCACCGGCCTGGATTACGGCAACCAGATCCGGCTGCTGGAACAGCTCTCCAGGCTGGCGTCGGAGGGCTACACCTTCGTCAAATCCACCCATTTCCCCGATCACGCACTGTGGATTTCCAGCCATGTGGTATTGCTCAAGGACGGCCGGGTCATAGCGGAGGGCAAACCGGAGCAAGTCATCAACAAGGACACCCTGTTCCATCTCTATGGTACCGAAGTCGACGTGTGGCCGTTGCTCGAAAATTTTCGCATCTGCGTGCCGGAACGTATTCGGCAACGCTTCTGTAGCTGCCATGACAGTCGGCGGCCGGTTCATTTTTGTGAAACAGGAGGAAAACAATGCTGAAAGTGGAAAATCTGCAATCCACCCTGGAACGCTGCGAGGAGTATCACGGTCATCTCTGCACCGGCCAGATCATGGGGGTGCGAATGGCCAGAAAAGGCCTGGAACTGGTGGCGGCCGAAGACATCAAGGATCTCATCGTCTTCGTTGAAAACGACCGCTGTATTACCGATGCCATCACCATCGCCACCGGCGTGCGCCTGGGCCGACGCAGTCTGAAATTTCTCGATTACGGCAAGATGGCCGCCACCTTCGTCAACCAGCGCACGGGCAAGGCCTGGCGGGTGGCCAGTCGCGGTCACGCGGAACTGCCTCCGGCAGAGGCCAAGGCCAGGGCCCTGAAAGAAGACGATGAAATACTGCTTACCTGGCGGCCGGTCACCGTATCCTTCAACCCGGGCGATCTGCCCGGCCCGCCGGCACGCATTGTCCAATGCGCCCGGTGCGGTGAAACGGTTCTGGATTACCGCGATGTCACTCTGTCGGGAAATACCGCCGAGCCGCTGTGCCGGGCCTGTGGCCACGGCGCCTATTACCGGACCTGCGATACCGCCCCTGCGGCTGCCGAAGTTTAAAGCACCCCACTCCCCACCCGGGCCGCGCCTCCTCGGCCCGACAGCCATCGGGGCTTGACACCCCCGGGCGGCAGGTGCCGCCCGGGGTCTTTTTCCTTGTGCGAGCCGGCTCTTGACAGCAATCGCTGTTCGTTATATAAGACGCTAAATAACGGAGGAGGTCCAATAGTGGATTTCAACCAATGTGCCTGTTCGGGAAAAAATCTGGCCCGTCTGGTTCGGCCGGCCGTACTGGCCTTGCTGACTCGCGGTGAGACGCATGGTTACGACCTGATGCAGCAATTGTGCGGATTGGCCATCTATGCCGATGCTCCGCCCGACACCAGCGGCGTCTACAAGGTTCTCAAAACCATGGAGCAGGAAGGGCTGGTTTCGTCCAGTTGGGAACCGGGGGGCAGCGGACCGGCCAAGCGGCGTTATGTTCTGACTCGGGATGGCAGGGAGTGTCTGCGACGCTGGATTGAAACGCTGGAAGGCTACCGCTCTCAAATCAATGGCCTGCTGGCCATTCTTCGGCCGGATGGCAAGTCATCGCCAAGCATTGGTTAAAGCAGGCGGCACAAGGCGAAGCGGTGCGGCAATCAAGGAGCACTATCCATGTACCACCCTTCTCTCGACCCATCGCCTTGTGACCACAAAACCCAAGCCGAACTGCATTTCCGGATGAATGATGCCCTGAGGAGCGATGAGGGCCTGACGCTTCGTCCTGCAAAACAGCCATGATGTTTTTTCCCCAAGCGCTTTCCACTGCTCTTCGACCCGGTGGCGGAAGTCTCTCCCGGCCGGTCTGGGGCATTTCCGCTGCGGTGTTCGGCATCGGCCTCTGGCAGCTGGTTGCCTGGCTGGTGACGACCCGCCGCGGCGTTCCTTTTCCCACGCCCATCGAATGCCTCTGGGTTTTGCGCAATCTGTTGATGGGCGCCGTCTTTCTGGAACACAGTATCTACCATCATCTGCAGGTGAGTCTGGTCCGCTGGGCCGAAGGTTTCGGCATCGGCCTGGGCGCCGGACTATTCTACACCTTGATCGCCGGCTGGTGGCGCCCGGTGCGTTTGCTGACCATGCCGACCGTGGAGGTGCTGCAGGTCGTTCCGGGTCTGGCCTGGATTCCCGTGGCCATCCTGCTGTTCGGACTCAACCAGACCGCCACCGTGGCCATGATCGCCGTCACCGCCTTTCCGGCCGTGGCCATTGCCGGGGTGATGGGAGTGCAGAGCGTGGACCGGCGCTACGTGCGCGCCGGTCGGATGTGCGGCGCCGGACCGCTGTCGCTGTTCGCCACCGTGTTTCTGCCCGGCGCCCTGCCGCATCTGCTGAGCGGCCTGCGCATCGCCCTGGGGGCGGCCTGGCGGGTTCTGGTGGCGGCGGAGATGATCGTCGGCTCCGGCGACGGGCTGGGCTATGCCATCATCCAATCGCGCTGGACCATGGACTATGTGTCGGCTTTTGTCTGCATCGCCATCATCGCCCTTTTCGGGCTGGGGCTCGAACGCCTGGTGCTGGCGCCTCTGGAGCGGCGCACCGTCAGACGATGGGGGCTCAGCCATGAGCACTGAAGCGGCCCTGGTGCTCCATCAGGTGGGCAAGATCTTCCCCGGCCAGGGGCGTCAGGGCGGGATAACGGCCCTCGACAGCCTGGATCTCGAGATCCGCCGGGGCGAGTTCGTGGCGGTCGTCGGCCCCAGCGGCTGCGGCAAGTCGACCCTCATCGACCTGCTGGCCGGCTTCACCCGGCCCACCTGCGGCTCGATCATGACCGGGAGCCGGCCGGTGTCGGGCCCCGGGCCCGACCGGGTGGTGGTCTTCCAGGATCACGCGGTGTTGCCCTGGTACACGGCCCTTGGCAATGTCGCCTACGGCCTGCGCCGCCAGGGAGTGCCGAAGGGGGAGGCCAAACGGCGTGCCCGGGAAGCCCTGGTCCGGGTCGGGCTGGAGGAATTCCTGCATGC
Organism: Desulfuromonas sp. CSMB_57; assembly: GCF_020194955.2. Taxonomy (GTDB): domain Bacteria; phylum Desulfobacterota; class Desulfuromonadia; order Desulfuromonadales; family Syntrophotaleaceae; genus JAFCIY02. The sequence continues at coordinate 17,402 of NZ_JAFCIY020000015.1, forward strand.
CCATCCCGCCGCCCTGTCGGGAGGCATGCGGCAACGGGTGGCGCTGGCCCGCGCCATGGTCCTGAATCCGGAAATTCTGCTCCTCGACGAGCCTTTCGCCGCCCTTGATGCGGTGACCCGGGCCCGCCTTCAGGACGAATTGACGGTTCTTTGGCAGGAGTTCGGCTGGACGGTCATTTTCGTCACCCATACCCTGGCCGAGGCGGTTTACCTGGCAGACCGGGTGGTCGTGCTGGAACGCCCGCCGGCGGGACTGCGCGGCATCGAAACCATCGATCTGCCACGCCCACGCCGGCGCCGCGATGGGCGGATCATTGCCTGCACCGAACATCTCGATGCGCGCCTGAGCGGCGGCCTTGATGAACTGGACGGCGAAACCTGCATTTGTGCACGACTCTGAACAAGGAGATGTCATGAAATCGAAAACAGCCCTCGTCTGTTCCGCATTGGTCGTTTTGTCCCTTTTCGCCGTGCTGTCCATGTCCGGCTGCGACAACCGCTCCGAGGTCAAAAGCGATGCCGTCGTGTGTCGCCTGGCCTATACCTCCAAGGGCTACTACGCACCTCAGTTCCTCGCTTCCCAAAAAGGCTGGCTGGCCGCCGACGGCGTGATTGTCGAGGATGTCAAACTGGGCATGAGCGCCGGTATCGCCGCGGCCGAAGCCCTGGTCAGCGGCAGCGCCGACGTGGCGGTAATGGGTGACGTGCCCGCCCTCATCGCCCTCGCCGGCCCCCGTGACTGTGTCCTGGTGGCCGCCTACGGCGGCGGGGAGAACATGCACTCCATCGTGGTCGGCGACAAGTCGGGAGTTGCCGAACCGGCAGATCTGGCAGGAAAACGCCTCGGCGTTCAGTTCGGTTCCAGCACCCATGGTGCGGTTTATCTCTACCTGGAGCATCACGGCATCGACCCGGCGACGGTCCAACTGGTGAACCTGTCCCAGAAGGATCTCATCGAAGCCCTGCTCAGCGGCTCGATTGACGCCTTCGCCGCCTCCGAACCGACTCCCATGCTAGCGCAGGAAAAGGTGCCGGGAGCCCGCCAACTGGCCGACCTGTCAGGTCTTGGCAATGACTACCCTTCCCTCATCGTCGCCTCGCGGGAATTCGCCGACGCCCATCCCGAAGCTGTCCGGGCCATTGTCGCCGGCACCCGCCGGGCCGTGGACTGGATCAACGCCGACCCGGACGCAGCCGCCGCCGAAACCACCCTGGTGACCGGCGTGCCGGCCTCGCTGGAAGCCGCCATGTTCCGCAAGATGGAATGGCGGGTCCGGCTGGATGAACAGGTTACCAGAAGCCTGAATATGACAGGGGAGTTTTTACACCGCATCGGCAAACTGAAGGAAGTCCCGGATGTGGAGGGTCGTTCGCGGCCGGAATTCCTGCAACCCCAGGTTGGACAAGGGCGCAGGGAGTCCTGAGCGGAGCTGGGGGAATTGAATGCCTGCCGATCGGTTTTAATGGTTTGCGGATGGGAACGCCGGGCAAGTTCGCGTTGTTCAGAACGACGCACGGGATAAATGTGTTCAGCAAGCGGCACGCAGCCGCTCCGCAACCGATCAATAAAGCCTGCGAAACGCCGAGGCCTTGATCGCCGCCATCACCTCTGTGCCGGGCGCAAGCCCGAGTTCCTCGACGGCTTCGCCGACGACCTGGCCGACCAGCGACTGCCCCATGCAATCGAGTTCCACGCCGACCCGGCTGCCGACCTCGACAAGCTTCCTGACCCGGCAATGCAGCAGATTGCGGGCACTGGACGCTTCCGGATGCCGCTTGAACAGGGTAATGTCCTTGGAGGAAAGTTCAAACATGCCGGGGGCCGGGTCGACTCCGTTGAGCAGCACCAGCTCCTGCCCGCCCCAGCGATAAACCGTCAGCTCGCCGCGGGATCTGGGTTCTTCCAACTCCAGCAGATTCATGAAACCCGCCGGGCTGCTGCCCATGCATCGCAGAGCCAGTTCATCCACGGCGGTCTGGGAGCGGAATCGGCCGTTTTCGAATTCCAGCACCTGCTCGGCCATCATCTGCATTTCATTGAGGGAGTGGCTGATAAACAAAAAAGGTATGGCGAATTCTTTGAAGACGTTTTTCAGATAGGGAATGATTTGATATTTCAATCCGTCATCGAGGCCGTTGAGGGGCTCGTCCATCAGTATCAACCGCGGATTGCCGAGAATGGTTCTCCCCAGCGCCACCCTTTTGGCCTCTCCCCCGGAGAGACTGCCGACGCCCCGATCCAGCAACGGGGCAAGATTGAGCACATCGATCAAATCGTCCGCTTTGATCCGGGGCCGCGAACCGGCGACCCGCCGGTGGCCATAGAAAAGATTACGCCTGACGGACATGTGCGGAAACAGGTTGGAACTCTGGAAGACCACCCCGACATGACGCTGTTCCGGACGGAGATGAACTTTCCGGGAGGCATCGAACAACGTCTCGCCATCCAGGCGGATAAACCCGGAATCCGGTCGGAACAAGCCGGACAACAGGTTCATCAGGGTGGTTTTGCCGCTACCGGAAGGACCGAAAACTCCGATGCGACGGCCCTCGGCAGTGAAATCGGCGGCAAAGGAAAACCGTCCCAGCTGCTTTTTCAGTGAAACTTCCAGCTTCATCGCCGTTCCTCCCTGTTCAGCCTCCGGACCATGCTTTCATTGAAGATCAATACCACCAGGGCCAGCAGCACGGATACCAGGCAAAGCCCGAGGGCCATGCCATCGCCGCCCGGGGTACTGGAATAACTGTAAATGGCCAGGGGAATGGTCTGGGTCACTCCGGGAATATTGCCGGCGATGACGATGGTGGCACCGAATTCACCAAGACTGCGCGCAAACATCAGGGACATGCCGGCGAGTATCGAGCGACCTGCAAGCGGCAGGGTCACGGTCAGAAGGGTGTCATGCCAACCTGCGCCCAAGGTTCGCGCGGCGTGCAGCAGTTGCTTGTCGATCCCTTCCAGGCCGATGCGAATGGAGCGTACCAGCAGCGGGAAGCCCACCACCATGGAAGCGATGACCGCTGCCTTCCAGGTAAAAATAATCCGGATACCGAAGCGTCCCAGCAGTTGCCCCAGCCAGCTGTTCCCGCCCAGGGCCAGCAGCAGCAGATAACCGACCACGACCGGCGGCAACACCAAGGGCAGGTTGATCAGGCCATCCACCAGGGCCTTGGCGCGAAAGCGGCAGAAGGCCAGCAGATAGGCGACGCCGATGCCAAAGGGCAGGGACAGCAGGGTGGCGGCACAGGCCACCCATGCCGAAAGCTTCATGGCCTGCCAATCAGCGGGTGAAAAATCCAACATCTTGCGCACTCCAGAAGGCAGAACCGATGCGGCCCGGGGGCCCTTTACCTGATAACGAACCCATACTGCTCAAGGATCTTTCCTGCCTCGGCCCCACGCAGATATTTCATGAAGGCCTTGACTTCCGGTTTGGCGGCACCCTGGATGGTGACTCCCACCGGGTAAGTAACCTGATCATAGAGGTCTGCCGGCACTTCATAGAGGATGCCGGCACTCTTGGCCAAAAGGGCATCCGTCTTATATACGAAAGCGGCGTCGGCTTCGCCGCGATCCGCATACAGCAGGGCCTGCCGCACATCCTGGGCCATGACCAGCCTTGCGACCAGACTCGAATAAATGCCGGCCGCCTGCATGGCCTGTTCGGCATATTTCCCGGCGGGGACGCTTTGCGGACTGCCGATGGCGATGAGTCTGAGCTTGCTCAGGTCCTTCATGCTGGAAATTTTCAGTTTTTTGTCGCCGACCACGACCAGGGCATTGTATGCTAAAACCTTGACATCCCGGGGCGCGACAAACCCTTTACCAACCAGGTAGTCCATCCAGTCGGTGCTGGCGGAAATAAAAATGTCGGCGGGCGCCCCCTGTTCCACCTGCTTGGCCAAGGCGCCTGAAGCACCGAAATTGGGCAGAATTTTGACATCGGGATGCTTTTGTTCATAACCCGCGATCATCTGCTTGACCGCATCGCTCATGCTTGCCGCCACGGACAGACGCACCTCTCCTGAAAAAGCGGCAGTGACGGAGAAGAATACGCCGAAAAGTATCGCCAACACGGTTCTGGCTGCCAACATGATGAGTTCCTTTCTTCCTGATGCAGGATGCATGAGCCGAGGAAAGTTTTGCGAACCGAGCGAGGATGCGGTGGTTGCAGAATGGACAAAATAATGCCATATTGGATATTATCATGTCAAAAGAAAACTTGACGGTTCACAATTTCGTTCGTCGCTTTCGCGAAGAGCGCGGCTGGTCGCAACAGGATCTGGCAGAGCGCGCCGGCCTTTCCCGAACCGGTATCAGCGGCATTGAAGCAGGACGCCTGATCCCGTCCACCGCCGCCGCCCTGGCCCTGGCAGCCATATTCGGTTGCCGGGTCGAGGATCTCTTTGTCCTGACCGGCAACGAGGCCGCCCAGTGGGCCTGGCCGCCGCCCGGCAAAACCTGCCGCTACTGGCGAGCCATCATCGGAGCCAGGCATTGGCTCTATCCGGTGGAGGTCAGCCCCCTCGGCACGGTGCCCCATGACGGTGTCTGGCGGGACGGGAAATGCAACGATCACGAGTTTGCCGATCCGGTTCGCACCCTGGTGGTGGCCTGTTGCGATCCCGCGGTTGCCGTCCTGGCCGCGGAATATGCCCGGCAAACCCCTTTTCGCATGCTGGTGCTGCCGCGCTCCAGCCGCGCCGCCCTGGAACTGCTGGCGGCCGGCCTGGTCCATGCAGCGGGAGTCCATCTGGCCGACGCGGACAGCAAGGCAGGAAACCGCGATGCGGTGGCCCAAACCGTCCAAAATCCCTTCCAGTTGCTGCGCATCGCCGATTGGGATGAAGGCTTGGCCCTGGCGCCGGGCCTGGCCACCACCGCCATTGAAACCCTGATTGAGTCGAAGTTGCAATGGATCGGCCGCGAACCGGGTTCCGGCGCCCGCCGGGTGCTCGATGAGATCACGCAAAACCGCATTTCTCTTTCCCACTTGGCCAGAGATCATCGGGGGGTGGCTCAGGCGATTCGCCATGGTTTTGCCCAGGCCGGCGTTTCCCTGCGCCTGGTCTGCGAAGAGGAAGGCGTCGATTTCTTATCCGTATGCAGTGAAGCCTATGATTTCTGCATCCTGCAATCGAGCGTCGACGACCCCCGCATCCGAGGACTGGTCGACGTCATTCAATCGACGGTTTACCGGAACCTGATCGGTGAGTTGCCCGGTTACGACAACCGTCGCACCGGCGAAATGGAGTCCACCGACGGGTAGACGCATGGGGGATGATGGCAGGACGTATACTATGGCTATGCAGTGAAGAAGTCTGTTTCGCCGGTAGCGGTTGCCGTGTCAGGAAAGTAGGATTTCGACGACCCATTTCGCCACGAGGCCGCTGACACGGGCACACTGGTCCTCGCGCAGCTTGGCGAACATCATATACTCGCCGGCATTCCAGAAATTCCAGGTACGTCCGCTGAATCTGTGCTGCAGATGCTCGCAGGAGGTGCCGCCGAACTCGGCCTGGAAACGGGCGACCAGTTTCCGCCCCACATTGAAATTTTGAAGGCCGGGGCCGGAGCCAAAATGGTCGGGATCCCGTCCATGCCAGGCGCCCAGTGCGAGTAAGCCGCCCGCCAGGGCACCGCACATACCGCTGCCCATGAGGGCGCCGCCGCCGGACAAACCATGGCTGGCCTTAATCAAATCGTCAGTCACCTTGTCCCCCATCACCGTTTGGACGGCGCTCAGGACACATTGGGGACAGCAGCCATATTTCAAATCCAGATCGTAGGCAATGTGATAGGCCTGATCTGCCAGTTCCCGACGTTCTTCATCATTCATGGCACGTATTTCCTCTTATGAAGTTTCCATCTTTCCATGCAGCCGGTCGGTGCCAAGGCCCCGGCCTTTTTTGGATCAGAATCCCACGTTATTAAAGACAATCAACCATATCCTGTCAAGAGATACAGACGCCATCCGTGGGTTGCGGATGGGCACTTCGACGGATTTGGCCTCGAGATTTTTCCCTGGCCATACCGGGAAAAAAGGCAGCGGACGGGAGTGGTAACGGCTGCGACGCAGAGCAGGCGGCCCAGGCCCAAAAGGCAGACAATGCTATATCTATTCCGGGATTGAAAGCGATGGGAAGCATGCGCTGCCCAAGATGAATTGCGATTCCGGAGAAGGTCGCCAGATGCTTCAGCCATGGACGGACGAAGATCGACGCCCTGATGTTGGCCGACCTGTGCATGGCCGCGATTATTCTTTCCCTGCACAGGCCCGTTCGAGGGCCGCCATGTCGAATTTCTTCATCTTCAGAAAAGCCCGGGTCACGCGGGCGCGCTGTTCGGGGGTGCCTGCCATCAGCGTGGCCAGTTTCGCCGGCACAATCTGCCATGAGAGTCCGAACTGGTCCTTGAGCCAGCCGCACTCCTCGGCCTGCGGCACCGCCGAGAGTTTTTCCCAGTAATAGTCGATCTCATCCTGGGTATCGCAGTTGACCACCAGCGAAACCGCTTCGTTGAAGGAAAAGTCGTGGGGGTGCGCCGAGTCCATCGCCGCGAACCATTGCCCTGCCAGCATGAAATCCTCGAACATCACCGTCCCTTCCCGGTCCGGTTCCTGGCCGGGGCCGTAGCGGGCGACGAGGCCCTCGCGGGCGTCCGGGAAGACGGAGAGATAGAACTTCATCGCCGCTTCGGCCTTGCCGCTGACCTCTTTGGTGAACAGCAATGACGGAACGATATTCGGCCGCGGCTCGCCTTCCGGATCGGAGAGGATCAGCTGCCAGGAGACGCCGAATCTATCCTGAACCCAGCCGTAGCAGGCACTGAAGGGATAGCTGTCGAGGGGCATCAACACGGCACCGCCCTCGACCAGTCTGCCCCACAGGGCATCCAGCGCCTCTTTCGCGTCCGGGCGCCGCGACGGGTCGAAGTTGACGAAGAACGACACCGACGGATTGATCTTGAAGGCGGGGCCGGCACTGATGGCCGTGAACTGGTAGCCGAGGAGCCGGAAACCCACCAACTCCACGTCGCCCGAAGGCGTATCGGCAATGGGCGTCACGCTTGTAACCGCCGAGTCGCCGCCAAAGGCGGATACATAGAACTCGGCCGCGGCCTTCGCTTGTTTGTCGAACCAAAGAAACGGGATGATCTTCTGGGTAGCCATAACGCCTCACCTTTCCGCATCTCGCAGCAGGCGGCGCCCCTCGGCCGTGAACAGCCACCAGGGGCGGGCTTCGCCGCTGTCGAGAAAATGCCTGGCCGCCAGCAGGGTGTAGAGCACGCAGGGGTCCTGACGCTTTCCCATGACGGCGCCTAGGCGGAGGTAGACGGACAGCGGCGCCAGCTCGGCCAGCTGCCGGGGCTCCATGATGCCGACGGCACGCAGGTCGGCGGCAATCGCCCTGCCGATGTTCGGCAACTCTTCGAGTTCTCGGGCCTGCTCCGGTCGCCGGGCTTTCATGTGCGTCTCCATCGCGGCTGTCCATCCCAACGTGCGGTTTTTTCCTATTTTAGCACTCGTTGGCGTTACCATTGAAAAAAGGGCGACAGCGGCGATATAACCCCATAACCCGGCCACCCCGGCGTAGAGGGTCCCCACTATCACATCACCATCTGGCATGTGGATCCTGCCAAGGCCAGGATGCAATAGCATACCCGCGCAAATCCGTGACAGATCCTTCTAAAATTAGATCTATCCCGGTTTCATAGGTTTTTCGGGAAGGTGATTCTTCTAAAGATGCCGGTTGAAATCCATTTTTTGGTGCAATATCCGCACAACATCGATTCCGTCAGATAGCACTTTGAAGAAAATGACGTGAGAACCGGCGTATACTTTTCGGTATCCCGGCCTCATATCTGCAATATCTATAGAAGTTGCGAGATCGGTGGCCTGTTTTTCCATTACCGCCCACAGTTCACGGACATATTTTTCTGCCTGGTCCATACCCCATCGGGCAAAGGTGAAATCCCAGATATCGTCCAGGTCTCCCTTGGCCTTGGGCGTTAAGGTGACCCTGCTCATACGGAAAGGGACTTCTTCTTGTCCGCGATGAAGGCTTCAATGTCCAAGCCCGTAGAGGGGCCGGAATTTTCTCCCTCAATCAAGGCCCTTCTTAATTCTTCCAGCTTGAGATGGTCTCTCCGAATCAGGTCCCGCACATAGTCCGAGGCATTGGCATACCTCCCGGACTGCACACATTCCTCGACCCATTTCTTCATCTGCTCGGGCAATGAAATATTCATCGTCGCCATGGGGCTCTCCTTTTTATCGGGTGATGACTACACCCTATGGCAATCTTTGCCATCTGTCAACCGGAGGCAACCCGTTTGGGAGGGGTCCATTACCTGGTCTCCAGGGTGAAAGTGGCCCTCAGTCTTAACGGAGGTACTCAATCCAGGTTCGGCAGCTACGATGGGCGGCGAGAGAGCAGGCATCCTCACCGTAGTTGGCGGGGCAAACTGTCGGCACCGGCTGATTTTTCAACTTGTCGTCAACGTTCATAAAGGAAAACAGGAGGAGTTGGAAAGAGCCTTGGTGGTCCGGTCGCGGCTGATGTGTTCGATGTTGGCTTCCCCGTCAACAGGCCGTGGAAGCCCGGCTCATCCTGGGCCGCATGGAGGCCGCTGAGCATGATAAACTCCGCCTTGTTGCGCGGTTCCCGCAACAGGACCTGCTGCTGTTGTAATCTACCACCGAAGTCAAGCAAATGTTTGCAAAGGATAAGGCTGGGAACCTCCGCAAGGCCGCGGAAAATTGGGTCAAAATGGAATCTGATATGGCGGGATAGTCCATATGCTCACAGCAAGGCCGGCGACTTCCATCGACAAATGGCCTTCCGATGAGCGGAAGGCCATTTGTCTAATCATGTCCACTGTGTGTGGCGAGTGTTTTTTGCCGCCACATTCCGTTGCAGTTAATCCGCCTGAGGGATCGCGGCCGCTTCAAATCCGTAATCCCGCAGAATGCCTTGCCCCTGGGGCGACAGGATGAACATGGCCAGCCGCCATGCCTCCTCGGCGGCCCCTTTCCTGACGATGAGGCCGTAATCGGCACCCACGGACAGATTGTCCGGCACCCGGACAATCTGAAGCGCCGGGACTTCCTTTTGCGCCAGCACCGCATTGGTGCAGTAGGTCAGAAACACATCGGCCTGCTTTTCGGTCATGACCCAACCATAAGGGTTGCGACCTTCGGGAGCCTTGGCGCTGTCGGGTCCGCCGGTCAACTGCAGGGCCTTGCCGGAAAGGGTGTCGAAACTCCCGGTTTTGATGCCGTCAGCCTTTTTAAAGAGTTCCCACGCGTAGTCCCCGCTCGGATCCGCCTTCGGAGTCGAGGTTCCTACCCGAATCTTCCTGTCCATCATAACCTTGTAGAGATTGTCGGTGGTCACCGCCAGACCGGGCTGCGCCAGACCACAGAGTTGATTCCGAGTGAACAGTACCACCGGACTGCCCCATCCGGCGGCGGCCAGGGTTTTCGGATGGTTCATGTCCGCAGAAGCAAATACATCGGGCTTTTCACCTGCTTCGATGGATTTGCGCAACAGTCCGCTGGGGCCGAATTTGGTGGTCACCTTGGTGCCATAGGCATTTTCATAGGCGGCCACCACATCGCTGAGAGCAGCCTTCAAGCTGCCCGCGGCATAGAGGGTCAGGGACTCGGCCGACACGGCCAGAGGCGCAGAAAAAACCAGCAGAGCCACCATCGTCAGGAACTTTTTACCAAACTTCATAATTTCCCCCTTTTCTTAAACTGCCTGATTGACCAAAGAACTTTTCGGAAATCTATTTTTTCCCACAATAAAAAGATTTTTATATGCTTCCAAGCGCTTCCTCTCGTCACATCACAAGGAATCGAACCACCTCCTCAAATTCCAAGTCTGAAAAAGTGCCAAGGTGCATTGTGGACATGCTTGTTTGAGCCGATTGGGGCACCAAATAGAATTGGGGACAAATTAAGAATAGACCAATGAAATATCTTGCCAAGCCGAATCGAAATATATTGAATTATATAGCGTAGTCTGCAAAAATCTACAAGAAACGATATCTATCGAACGAATGCTCCCTGGCCAACATTGGTACCATGCTGGAAATAATGTTGCATTTAATCGCCAATTCGTCATTTTTATGCCGTGGTCGCTGGTCTCCCAATCCCCTTCAACATGAAAGGAGTTTTCGATGAAGCACGTCTTGAATGCCGACCCTTTTGGAAAAATCGCGTTGCAGGGCTACGATCCGGTGGCCTTTCATTCTGCCGGCAAGCCGATGAAAGGGAATCCTGCAATTCTGGCTGAATATGCCGGCTACAAGTTTGTCTTTGCTTCCGAGGAGAACAAGACCGCATTTGAAAAACAACCCGAAAAATATCTGCCGGCGTTCGGTGGTTATTGTGCCTTCGGTATCTCCATCGGGGTATTGTTCCCGGTCGAAATCGACACCTGGGAGATCATCGATGGCCGCCTGGTGCTCCAATACACCACTGAAGTAAAGCAAATGTTCGAACAAGACAAAGCAGAAAACCTCCGCAAGGCCAATGAAAACTGGGCCAAAATGGAACCGGACATGGCGAAATAGTCTCGATATCCCTGGAGCACGGTCAGCGACTGCCATGCAAAAAAGGCCCCTCACAGAGGGGCCTTTTTTGCATGGCAAACTAATTTTTCGGTCGTCTTGGGCATTGTTTCAAGAAGGTGCGGCAACTTGGTCCGTGCCGGAATCTGCAAGCAGGCGCCGCCGGCGCTGCAAGAGATAGCAGGGCAACCCGCTCAGGGTCATCAACAGCCCCAGCAAGGCAGGTCCGGGTCGATCCCGGACAATCTGGACCAGAATCAACAGATACCCGCCCATGAACAATAGCGGCACCAAGGGATACCCCCAGGCCCGATAAAGTCGCGGCGTTTCCGGCCTCCGGAAGCGCAACACGAACAGGGCCAGACCGCAAGCCAGGCAGGACAAGACCATGACCGCCACGACGTAGCTAAGCAACTGGTCGAAGGTGCCCAGCACCAACAGCAGGATCCCCAACAGTGCCTGGCAGGCCAGGGCGACGGTCGGGGTGCGGTATTTCGGATGCAGATGGCCAAGTCGCACCGCGAAGAGTCCGTCTCGGCCCATGGCATAGGCGACCCGCGATCCGGTCATGACTGTCGCATTGATGCCGGCGGCAATAGCCAATATGATGGGCAGGGAAACCCATCGCGCTACGCCCGACCCATAGAGCGACTGCAGGACCACTTGAGCGACGTTGGTGGCCCCGGCCAGCTCGGTCAAGGGCAGGGCCGTCACATAGACCAGATTGATCAACAGGTAAATGACCGTCACCGCCAGGGTGCCGAAAATCAATGCCCGGGGCAGATTGCGCTGTGGATTGCTGATTTCGCCGCCGACATAGGCGGCGGCGAACCAGCCACTGAAGGTGAAAAGAACCGCGATCATGGGCCCGCCGAACATGCGCGACCAGCTTAACGGCATTGGTGCGACGCCGGTCAAGAGTTCCCAATTCACCCCCGGTGCCGCCAGACCCGCCAGCACCAGCCCCCCCAGAAGCGCCAGAGTTCCCAAGGCGAACAGGTTCTGGGTGGTGCCCCCGGGACGAATGCCCAGCCAGTTGATGGCCGTAAAGATCAAAATCAGCCCGCCGCCAAGAACCATTTCGGAAACGCCGTTCAGCAGCGGCAGCGCCATCCGCAGATAACTGGCCAAGGCGATGGACAGGGCAGCAATGGAGCCGGGATTGATGACCCAGAACGCCACCCAGCCCAACAGAAAACCGGCCCAGGGTCCGAAAGCTTCCTTGAGAAACTGATAATCACCGCCGGAGCGGGGAAACATCCCGGCCAACTCCGCATAGGTCAGCGCGCCGCACAGGGACAGCACGCCGCCCAGTACCCAGATACCCAGAAACAACCAGGGATGGGACAGTTCGCCGGCCAGAAAACCACTGGTGGTAAAAATGCCGGCACCGATGACATTGCCGATAATGAGCAGCACTGCATCGACCAAGGTCAGGCGACGACTCAAACTCACTCGACCATCCCTTCCGCAACCAACCGCGGACCGATATAGACCAAACCGAGGGTTTTTTCCGATTCGGCCCGCACTTGGTTGGCGGCCTGATTCAGGTTGGTCCTCACCAGTTTTTCGCTACCGGCAATACCTGCCGAATAGACCAGGGCCACAGGGGTTTGCCCGTCATAGTAGCGTTGCAGGAGGGGGACCAGTTTTTCGAATTCCCACATGGCCAGAAACAGGGCCATGGTTTCGCCGTTGGCGGCCGCCGCCTGCAGCAGTAATTCGTTTTGGCGCAACCCCTCAGGCCCGGAAATGATGATGGATCCGGTGCCGGTGATGTCCCGGTTGATAACGGCGTTGGCGGCGTTGAAGGAACTCATGGCCGGAATGGTGACGATTTGATCCTCGTTGAAATACTCCCGCACCCAGCGACTGCTGCCATAGATCATGGGATCGCCCCAATCCATGAAAGCAATACTGCGACCGTCGGCCAGCACCTCCTTGAGCTTTTTGATCTCACCGGCCCGCAACCGGGCCAGCATTTCGTCGAGTTGCTCTTCCGGCAAATCCGGCTGTTGGCGCCGATAGACGCCACGAATGAACTGCAGGGGATCAAAAAGATTTTCCTTGCCCCTCAGGTAATGGCCGAAACGCTTGACAATATCGGCCGGCGCCGCCATGACGTCGACGCGGGCCAGAGCCGACAGGGCCTCCAGAGTGATCAGATCCGTATCACCGGGGCCGACGCCGATGATGTACAACTTGCCCGGTTGCCGCAAATCCACTACCTCGATGCGCACCACGGCCTGGATATCGCGATCTTCGGTCAGTTCGTCCGGCACGATCATGGTGAATTTACCGCCGAAATCCTTGAAACTTTGCCCGTTTTTGGCCGTGGCAACAATGATGCGCCGCCCCTCGGGCGAAAGAAACAGTTCCCCCATGGCGAACAGGGCTCGATAGCCGTCGGGCGCCGAGACCAGCACGGCCTTTTCCAGGTCCGGTTGTACGCCGGCCTGTTCCAGCAACTTCACCAGGGGAACGCCCCGGTACCGGTGCAGGCCCCGGAAACCGTGACTGCCGCCAAACAATTTCTTATGCACCTCGATTTGCGGATGACGAGACAAGTCCTTCAGTTCCAAAGGCTTGCCGACTAAACCGTCGATCCGGAAAGAATCGGAATAAAGGCGTGCCGAACGATCGATACGAATGTCGGGGTGCAGATCCATAACCTCGATACTGACCACATCCTCCAGGTAGCGCTCGGTATAGAAATCCCCGGTCAACAACAGTTTCGGCAATCCGACCCGACGTTGGAGGGTGGCCAACTGCGTCTTGTCGCCGGGATGGCGCGGAATGACTGGGTCCGCGCTCAGGGCAATGGTGACCTCGGCCGGGTTGCTGTAATAGACCTCGCCCCAGGACAGCACCACCTGGCGCCCCTGACGATCGCGAACCCGGATGGCCACATCGATCGGCTTGGCGAAATCGGACGCCTCCTTTTGGATATGCGCCATGTCCAACAGGGTTTTCAGGGGTACCGCTCGGTGCTGAAAAAAGCCGTGGAAGCGTCCTTGCCGATCCACTTCGTTGGCCTGTACGGTTACGGTCTGCAACCGCCCCAAGTCTTCGAGGGTCAGTCGCTGGGGATTTTTGACAATGCCGCTGATCGCCAGAACTGCCGGGGCGGCGGGCTTGTCATCGGCGGCCCAAATCGGCGCAGCCGTCAACAAAGCAATCAGCAAAGTGAATACGGACCATACGTTCCAATTCTTCAATGCAATACTCCCTCACACAAATTCTTCCATCCCGAAAGCCGCATGCAGCCTTGCAGGGTCCGAGGTCCCTCACAGACAATCAGGGCCAGGCTCCGGCTTGGTGCGCCAGCGCCGGACCGACATAAATCAGACCGAGAAACTTTTCCTCTTCGTCAGCAAGTTTTTTGCTTACTTCATCGAGGGTGGTCCGTACCAGCTTCTCCCGACCGGAAATGCCGGCCGCATAGGCCAGGTTGACCGGCGTGCCGCCCACATAGTGTTTCCTGAACAGAGGCAGCAACTCCTGGAAATCCTTGAGACCCATGAATATGGCCAGGGTATCGCCATTGGCGGCCACAGCGCGCAGCAGGTCCTCGTTGCGCCGCAAACCGTCAGGCGCGGAAATGATGATGGAGCCATTGCCGCCGATATCCCGCGCAACCATGGCATTGGCCGCATTGAAGGAACTCATGGCCGCCACGCTGACGATTTCATCCTCCTCAAAATAGTTGCGCACCCAGCGACTGCTGCCGTAAATAAGGGGATCGCCCCAATCCAGAAAGGCCACGCTGCGCCCTGCGGCCAGGGCCGCCTTGATCTTCTTCACCGGCTCCTGCCGCATGGTATCGAGCCGGCGGTCAATCTCCTCTTTGGACAACTGGGGATTCTGCCGGGTGAATAGCGGACGGGCCATCTTCAGGGGATCGAACAGCTGCTCCTTGCCGGTAAGATAGGGAGCGAAACGCTTGGCGATATCGTCCGGTGCCGCCATGGCGTCGGCTTTCTGCAAGGCGGACAAGGCCTCCAGGGTAATGAGACTGGTATCGCCGGGGCCAACGCCGATGATGAACAATTTTGCCCGTTGCCTCAAATCGACCACTTCGATACGGTCGACAGCTTGCACGTCGCGGTCATCGGTCAACTCGTCTGGTACAATCATGGTGAACCTGCCGCCCGGGTCCTGAAAGGGCTTGCCGTTCTGGCTGGCGGCCACAATGATGCGGCGTCCGAGGGGAGAAAGAAACAGTTCGCCCATGGCAAACAGAGCCCGGTAACCATCGGGGGCGGAAACCAGCACCGCCTGGTCCAGTTCGGGCTTGACGCCGGCGGCTTCAAGGAGCTTGACCAGCGGCACACCACGATAGCGATGCAAACCATGATAACCGCGCCCGGTGCCCACCACCTTTTTCTGGACTTCGATCTGCTCGTAACGGGCCAGATTGCTTATCTCCATAGGCTTGTCCACCGTCCCGGCAATACGAAATGATTTTGAGTAGGGTTTTGCCGAGCGGTCCACACGAATGTCCGGATGCAGATCCAGGACTTCGATGCTGACAACATCCTCCAGGTTTCGATCATTGAAAAAATCACCGGTGAGCAACAATTTGGGGAATCCCACCCGCCGTTTAAGCACGTCCAAAGCCGGCTGGTATTCGGCGGGGCTGTGGCAGGAGGCGCAGTTGGCGGCCGAGTGTCTGGGCATGACCGGCTCCGCGCTGTAGGCAAGGGCGATCTCCCCGGGATTGCTGTAAAATATCTCCCCCCACGAAAGCACCACCTGGCGCCCCTGGCGATCCCGCAAGCGGACCGCCACATCGACCGGTTTGGTAAAATCCTGGGCTTCCTTTTCGATCAGGGCCATTTCCAGCAACGTTCGCAGCGGCACTGCCTGGTATCGGAAAACACCATGGAATCGGCCGTCCCGGCTCACTTCGTTCATTTGCAAGGGAATCGATCGAAATTTGGCCAAATCATCCAGGGTCAGGCGTAAGGGATGTTTGACGATGCCGCCAACGGTCAGCACCGGGGGAGCAGGGTCCGCGGCCCGCAGCCGCGGGATGCCGATGAGGGCAACCAGCAGCAAACCAAAGGCGGCGGCAAAGGCGACTTTTTTCATGGGTCCTCTCCTTTGCGCAATTTCAAAATTCCGGGGAAATACCAGAGCATCAAAAGACACAAAACGCCATTGCCCAACAGAATCAGCAGCATGCCGGGATCACGCTTCACGGTGATGCCCATATCCGGAATCCGATAGGGTTGGTTGTCCTGCGGCTTGCCGACCATGCCCAAATGCAGGCTGAGGCCCTGCCAGTACACCGGCTCCAGAATTTCCACGCTGCGCCACTCGGAGCGACCGTTGGCCGTCAACTCAAGATCCGCCCGGCATTGTTCGAGACTGCCGGGCGGCAGGGGGGCTCCGGTAAAACGGCATTGATAATCCAGCACCGCGATGTGTCGGCCGGCCAGTTCCAGCGAAGCGCCGGCCCGGGCCGGCAGACCGGTCTTGACGCCGGTAAAATCGGTCAGGGCATGGCCCATGAGCAGCAGCAGGAAGCAACCATGCATCACCGAAGGCGCCAGCAACAGGCAGAACAGGTAGGGCTGATGCTGGCCGCGTCGCTGCCAAAGAAACAGGACCCGGTTCAAGGTACAGGCGAAAGTGTTGATGCCCAACAGGGTCAGCAGGGCGAGCAGGCTCAGCAACCACCAGGCATGCCATCCCGAATGCTGCATGAACCAGGGCAGCAGCAGATTGCGGTTCAGCAAATCGTAAACCGGTAGGAATTTGGCGTGAAAACTGCCGATGAACAGGTTGAGGGAGAGAAGCACCAGCAGCCAAAGGGTCAAGCGGAGGCCGGCCAGCCAATTCCAAAATGTTCTCATGATCAGCGCTCCTCCCGGCCGGTGGTGTTCATGGCTTCGATCGCCGCGGGCAACTCCGGGCCCGCCGCCTCGACAACCGTACCGGTTACAACCTGTTCCGGTTTTGCCTTGGCTGCGAACAGGGTCATATAGGGCACCACCTGCAGGACATAACCGAAGACCAGCATCAGGCCGGCGCCGGTCAACGCCCAGCGCGCCTTGTGGCGCAAAGTCACGGCACGATCGAAATGGGTGTGGAGGTAGCCGCAATAGCAGCACCAGATGGCCGCCGACTGCAGGTGCCGCTCACTCCAGTGAAACAGGGTCGCCCAGCCCAGGTAGCTCCAGATGGCTCCGACAATCTGCGCCAGGCTGTAAAGGATGAAGCCCCAGATGGCCAGGCTGTTGAACAACGTGCCCTGGTAACGGCCGCGCAGAAAGCGCCAGGCAAACCAGCCGGCCAGCAACCAGCAGGCCGTGGCCAGGACTTCGAGAAAGAAGAATGCCGGGGAAAACAGGGTCGCGCTGAACGGCCCCGGAGCCGGCAGGGAGATGGGCAGCAGCAAGCCCAGCAGGGCGGCAATGGCGGTGGGCCAGACGATGGAGGCGGCGTCCTCGCTTTTTTTCCACAACAACAGCAAAGCCAGCAGCGCAAAGCACCAGGGCAGGAAATGGCTGACGTTGAACACACCGTTGAGGGAAAACACGCCCCAGGACCAGGAGCGGGTCAACAGAGACAGGGTATGAAAACCGAATCCGGTCGCCAGCAGAATCGTCATCCAGGCGGACCGGCTTGGGCGCAGGCAGTGAAAAATCAGGCTGCCGGCGTAACCGCCGACAGCCCCAATCAACAACATAGAGGAGGCATCAGTTGTGCTCATGCGTGTTGCCCTCGCTTGCGCGGCCGGGTCGGGTTCCGGCCGCGCTTGCCTGTGAAA
>NZ_JAFCIY020000026.1 GCF_020194955.2 Desulfuromonas sp. CSMB_57
ACTGCAGATGCGCCACCACCGAATCGATGCAGCGTTTGCGGCTTTGTTTGCCGCGCCGCATCGGTTCCTGGTCCTGCGAGCGCAGGCGCTCGGTCAATCGTTGTTCGTACATTAAGTTTGAACTCCGTAAATTATCTGAAAATATTTTTTAATTATTCACCACGCTACCAAATATCGTCATCCCCGAGTAGTTTTGTCGGGGACCCAGGAAAAATCTGGGTTTCGGCCAAATACATAACGGAATGGCGGGGTAGGAGTTGCCTTGAGGCACTACCTTCGACGCTACGGCGATTCCCGTGAGGGCGCTGAATAGTAACTTCTCCTTTTCACATTTCGGGTCCGAATTTTGTGGACGCCCTCCTTGCGTTGAAGGAGGGCGTCGCTTTCGATTTACCTGGGTGCCGCCCAAGAATCTTCTGATTCGATGCCGGTCGGCTCCCAAGTCCATTTTATTTTTTTGAAGGCAAAGGAGACTGTTTCCATGTGGCGGAAGGGTTCGTTGGCCGCTATCAGGGTGTTGGGCATGGACGGGCTGATGCTGACAATGATGGCGTCTTCCAAGACATGGGTGAAGTAGTGTTCTTCGGTGCCCTGTTTGCTGATGCGGTACCACTTGATGGCGACGTTTTTGAGATGCTCGCCTGTGCACAGGGCCTGATAGAGTTTCGGCGAACTCTGGTCGAATTCCTTGGTGATGGTCAGCGCGCCATGTACCCTTTTGCCGGTGGCCAGTCCGTCTGTCGGGCTGCGGGGGATGTTGACGTCATGGGTCATTCCATATACCAGAATGGTGTTTTCCCGCCCCTGCATTTCGCACGAACCGTCGATCTTGCCTTGTTTTTCTCCGATGAGTGTAAGATGTGCGGGCATTGCCATGGTCGGATTCCTCCTTTTAGGTAACTTGTTATTCCAGATCACGACATTCTGAAAGATATTAATCGTGCTTATTCGATCTCACTTAGACTGATGCCGGTCCGCAAACTTCTTTTTCAGATGTCTGTTTTCCAAAAACTGAGCTATTACTATGCCTGTTAATAGTATTCGATCACCATAGACCCCAGTATAATGCCAATATATCCAGGCAAGTATTGAACAAATAACTCCAGTTGAAAGAAGTAGGCTGAAATCTTTGATTTTCATGGTATAACTACCCAACCATTGGCGATAAATTCAGGAACCCAGCTTCTAGAAATTTTATGTTTTTCTGCAAGATACAATACATCTGCAATGGTTGCCCCACCAGATAATGATTGTCCAGTTGCAATAGCAATGCTGCCCAATACAGCACCTAAGTAGTAAGCTGCAGCAACAGTGACCATTGTACCGAGGCCCTCAGCAATTGTTCCTGCTCCGATCAACTCGCCAATTGTGACTTTTGTTCCATAAGTTTCAACAGCTTTCGAGATTGCAAAGGCCGCCCCAATAGATTTCTCAAATGTGCCAAACAACTCTTTTGGTGCAGAAAGACCCATTGCTTCCATGTTTGTTTTGAAATATGTGTAAAAATTATCTGCCACTACAAAACCTCCTTGATTATAAAGGCTATTCAGTAACTGGCGCATATGGCGTGCAAATAGGAATTAACTTGGTGCTGCCCAGGAATCTTCCGATTCAATGCCGGTCGGTTCCCAGGTCCACTTAATCTTTTTGTAGGTAAAGGAGACTGTTTCCATGTGGCGGAAGTGTTCATTGGCCACTACTAGGGTGTTGGGCATGGACGGGTTGATGCTGACAATGATGGCGTCTTCCAAGACATGGGTGAAATAGTGCTCTTCGGTGCCCTGTTTGGTGATGCGGTACCACTTGATGGTGACGTCTTTCAGGTGTTCCCCGGTGCACAAGGCCTGGTAGAGTTTGGGTGAACTCTGATCGAACTCCTTGGTGATGGTCAGGGCGCCATGTACTCGTTTGCCAGTGGCCAGTCCGTCTGTCGGGCTGCGGGGGATGGTGACATCGTGGGTCATGCCATAGACCATGATGGTCTTTTCCCGCCCCTGCATTTCGCAGGAACCGTCGATTTTGCCTTGTTTTTCTCCGGTAAGGGTGAGGTGCGCTGGCATTGCCATGGTGTTTTTCCTCCTTTTGTTGGGGGTTTAACCCGCCTAGTGGCGGTTTGGTGACTTTGTAGTATTTAAAATATTAAATATAATTAGAATTACTGTGGAAAATTTTTTAGGACTAATGCAAGATTTCCTGAAAGTTTGTTTCAGAATGCCAAGCCTAAGCTAATGGCGCGGGCCAATTCATCCCTGCGTCTCCTTATCCAGCTTGCCGACCAGCGACAGGGTGAAATACGCCCCCATGTATTTGAAATGAGGACGCACCTTGAGGGAGACGCGATACCAGCCCGGTTCGCCTGCAACTTCCTCGACGCCGATCTGCGCCTGACGCAGAGGACGACGGCTGCGGACTCCGGGCATGGGGTTATCCATGTCGGAGACGTACTGGCGGATCCAGTTGTTGAGTTCCAGTTCCAGATCGACGCGTTCCTTCCAGGTGCCGATGTTTTCGCGCTGAATGACCTTGAGGTAGTGGGCCAGGCGGCTGATGATGAACATGTAGGGCAGCTGCAGGCCGAGTTTGTAGTTGAGTTCGGCTTCCTTGCCTTCCTTGCTGATGCCGAAGTATTTGGGTTTCTGTACGGAATTGGCGGAGAAGAAGGCGGCGTTGTCGCTGCCCTTGCGCATGGTCAGGGCAATGAAGCCTTCTTCGGCCAACTCGAATTCGCGGCGTTCGGAAATGAGGACTTCCGTGGGAATCTTGGTCTGGATGGCGCCCATGGCTTCGTATTGGTGCAGAGGCAGGTCTTCCACCGCGCCGCCGCCCTGGGGACCGATGATGTTGGCGCACCAGCGATAATCGGCAAAGCTGTCGGTCAAACGGGAAGCGAAGGCGAAGGCGGCGTTGCCCCATGTGTAGTGTTCGTGGCTGGCGGATACGTTTTCCTGGTAGTTGAAGGTCTTGACCGGCTGCGTTTCAGGACCGTAGGGCAGGCGCAGCAGGAAGCGGGGCAGGGTCAGACCCACGTATCGGGCGTCTTCCGATTCGCGGAAGGATTGCCACTTGATGTACTGGGGGCCTTCCAGGATGGATTTGATGTCCTTGAGATTGGGCAGGGGATTGTAGTCGTCGACGCCGAAGAATTTGGGGGCGACGGCGGCAATAAAAGGGGTGTGGGACATGGCGGCCACGGCGGCGGTGTGCTGCAGCAGGCGCATGTCCTGGGGGCCGGCGTCGAATTCGTAGTTGCCGATGAGGGCGCCGTAGGGTTTGCCGCCGAACTGACCGTATTCGCTGGTGTAGACGGTTTTATAGAGCCCTGATTTCGGTACCTCCGGGGCATCTTCGAAATCCTCGAGGAGCTCGTCCTTGGTGACATGGAGAATTTCGATTTTGATGTTTTCCCGGAAATCGGTGCGGTCCACCAGAAAGGCCAGAGAGCGCCAGGCGGATTCCAGCTTCTGGAAACTGGCATGATGCAGAATTTCGTCGACCTGGCTGCTCAGTTTGCGGTCGATTTCGGCGATCATGCCATCCAGTCCGGCTTTGGATACGTTGGGCGTGGTCTGTCCGGGTTCGAGCAATTGGGCGATAAGCGCCTGGACGCCCTTGCGGGTGATGGAATAGGCTTCGTCGGCCGGTTGCAGCCGGGTGGCTTGGACGATTTCCTCCAGCAGAGAGCCCTGCTCCAGGGTAGTGGCTTCCGGCTGTTGAGCGGTTTGCTGTTCGTTGCTCATTGTTGCTCTCCTTCCGAGGCCAGGCCGATTTCGGCCAGGATGCGTTGGCGGGCGTTGTCATCCTTGATCAGTTCCTGGATCTTTTTGCGGAATTCCGGCACGTTGGACAAGGGTCCCTTCAGGGCGCGCAGGGCCTCGCGCAGTTCCAGCAATTTTTTCAGTTCGGGAACCTGCGCGACGAGGGCGTCGGGCGAGAAATCCTTCATGGACTGGATGTTCAGATTGACGTTCAATTCCTCGCTGTTTTCGGGGGCGAGCCGGTTGGGCACGTTGAAATTCAGGGAGATGTTCTGGGCCTTGAGAATTTCATCGAAATTGTCCTTGTCCACGTTGGCCGGCAGGCGCTTTTCGATGGGTTCATCGCCGGGGGCGCCGGTAAAGTCGCCCATGACGAGTGTTTTCAAGGGCAGTTCCACCTCTTCCTGGGCGTCGTTGAGGGACGGTTTGTAAACGATATTCACGCGTTCCTTGGGGGCTACGGTTGGATCCTTGGCCATTTTCGACTCCTTTTGTCAGGCGTTGTGAGTGTGTAATTGAGATCAGCCGTTGGCCAGTCGCACCATTTCCGGCATGTCAAGTCGACCGATGCGATGGAGGACGTCCGTGGCCAAATCCTTGAAGCGGACTTCCGGTTGGCTGTCGAAGACGAACCAGGTCAGCTTGAGGCTTTTCATGGCCAGGCCGGGGTCGTATTCTTCCAGCTTAAAGCGATCCAGATCGCGCAGAACCTGATCCAGGTGGGGCAGGGCGAGCTTGGGTTTGCCCACGTTGACCATCATTTCGGACAAGGTCAGCCGCCAGAGCAGCTTTTCCCTCTGGGACGTGCAGTTGCGCAGTTTCTGCTGCAAGGCTTCCATGGCTTCCACCAATTTGTTCTGTTGCATTAACTGGTGAATCGCGGCGCTTTCGGCGGCCATGTCCGTTGCGGTCTCGCCTTCGATCTGGGTTGCCGGACCCAAGGCCGGCGCCTGCCGGAACGTGAGCCCGGCGAGCCATTGCCGGGTTTCCGGTGTGGCGAAGGGCGTTCCGTCGGCAAAGGTCAGATTCTCGAGGCCGGGCAGGCGTTGCAGGAGGAAAGCGGTCTCCTGACACACGGTCTGGTGAGCTTCTTCGAAGCGGCTGCCGAGCCGGGACAGGGCTTCGGCCGCGAGACGATTGAGGTCGAGCCAGAATATATACAGGCCCAGGCGTGCTTCTGCCGCCTTGAGCAGTGCTTCCGCCTCGCTGTTGTTGCGTAGGTCGAACAACAGATTCTTTTCCTGGGCCGCTGGCGCCGGAATCCGGGTTCTGCCGTTATTGGCCGGCGGCAGGGTTTCCACCGCATGCCAGTGTGCCTGACGGGCCAGGCGGTAGGGCAGGGCGGCGGCGGGGTCCTTCTGGAACAGGAGGTAGGCGCTTTCGCTGATTTTTCGCAGGCCTTCCTGCAGGACCTCGGCGGCGTCCTGAACGGATGCAGGGGGGGACTCTTCAGGAACGGTTCTCTGGGCCGGCGGGGCCGGCTGAGCCGTTGGGGTCGGGACGGTTTCCGGTGTACGGTTTTCAGGGGTTGCAGGCCTGAGGGCGGTGCTTGCCTGGCCGGCTGTGGCAACCAGACTCGGATTGCAGAAATATTCTTTCAGGGCACCGAGTCCCGGCGCTAATTCCAGGTGCTCGGCCAGGAAGATCTCCAGGCGCGACAGGTTATCTTTGATAAGGGCGATTTGCTGCGACGGGAAGGACAAGTCCCCCGCCTGCTGCAGGGCGGCTTCGGTTTTTTCCAGCCACCATTCAACGGCGCGCACCCGGCCCCGCATCCGTTCGCGGGCCGGAAACAAGCCTTCCCAGAATTGTTCGCACAAGTCCAGGTAAAGTTTCAGGCCGACGGCGAAACCGTCATTGCGGCGCGTATGCAACAGGGACACCGCCAGGTAGCTGGCCACCAGCAGGTCCTTGGATTTGTGCATCAGGATATCGGCGGCCAGGCGTCCGATCTTTTCCCAGTTGATGGAGCCGGCCAGGGCCGGAGAAGCGAGTTTGTCGATTTCCGTCTGCAGGGCGTCGAAATCCGGATCGTAGCGGATGTCGCTGCCTGCGGGTTTTTCGGCGTTTATGGGTTGTTTGGCAAGTTCGGAAATATCCATGGAAAACTCCGTTCCGATGACGGGATAGCGGGTCCCTGAAGCCGGGATGGACCACAAGATGGAGAAATCGGCAGGTTTCAATGGCCGGTTAAACAGGGCCAGGTAGGCTTTGTCCAGAGTGCCGCCCATGAACATGGCATTGGGTACCTGGCTGGAGGCTTCCTTGAACAGCCAATGCCAAAGACCGACCCGCACGATCTTGTCGTTACAGGGACCGCGGTCCAGGGCGACGAGAATTTCGCCCCGGTCAGTGCTGGCGTGCGCGGTTTTTCGCAGTTCCCGTAAATCGGGAAAGGAAGCAAAGGGATCCAGCGGTGATCCGATTTCATTGAGGGCCCGACACTGGGCCGCCAGTGCTGTCCAGTCGCCGTCCGGCGGTTTGATGTTGTGCATCTGTTCTTCCATTTTCTGCAGGTCGGGAAACAGATGCGCGGCCAGATATTCAATCTGGCACCAGGTTTTTTCGCAGGCAAAGGGCAGCAGATGACGGTTTTTCTGCCAATTCTTCAAGGGGCCGGCGCCGGTAACGGCTAATGGAAAGGGACGGCCGAAGCTGTCGCTGCTGACCCGGATGACGCCGCAGACCAGAGAATCCTTGCCGGCTTCCCGGGCCCAGAAACGCCAGGAGCAGAAATCGGGTTTGCCGCCCTTTTCGGAAACCAGCTGCTGATAACCGGTTTCCATCCAATGAAACAGCCCGGAGAAAAAGGGGGATTTTTCTCCCAGTCGGAAATAGTCGCCGGCCGCCGGATGTTTGCCGAAAGCGGCCCATTTCCATTTCTGCGCATTCTCTATTGGTCCCAACACTGTGCAATGCTCCTTGGCGCCTGACCTGTCAGGGTGGCGGTCTGTTGGAGAATCGGCCCAGTACCGGTAAACCGGTAGTTGACCGTGATGGAAGTAACGCCCAAGCGCGCCAGGGCCTGACGTTCGCCCGGGAATTCGGCCGGCCGGAAGGTTCGGCTGCCGCCGCGCATATCCTTGAGAAAGTCGGTAAAGCCCTGGGGTCCGGAGTAATGGCGGGAGAGCAGCACGTCGCCTACCTCAATCTGCAGAATGGTGTCCCCGCAATGGTCGGGCGCATAGGAGAAGGTTCGGCTGACGGGATAATTGTTATTCACCAGGCTTTGGCCGGCGTTGCCGCACTGCAGTTCCAGACGGGTGGCGTGAGGCTTAAAAAGAGCATTGGCGTTGGCATTGGTGGGGAGTCCCTGGATGCCTACGTTGAAACTGCGCGGACGCTCCATGGAGCGCACCGTGGCCTGGGTCAGGTTGCCCCGGCGCAAAAAGGTGAACAAGGCGCTTTCCAGCGGCAGACTGTTTCCGAGAGCCTGGCGGGCGCCGTAGCCTGCGCGACCGCCTTGTACGAAAGGCGCGGCCGGACCTTGCACGAAGCGCCAGACCAGACCGTTTGGACCCACCAACTCCGGCATGGCCTGTTCCGGAGACATGCCCACGGTCCCTGCCAGAACCTGTTCCTCCCACAGCGATTGGAGTTGGCAGGCGCTTTCTCGACGGGAGTAATCCCAGAGAAAATCGAAGGGGCCGGACACCAGATTGGCTATGGTCTGATCATTCTGATTGCTGCCGAGGCGACGGGAAAGTTCCGAGCCCGCCGCGGATGCAACGTAAACGGCATTGTCCCCTGAGCCATGGTCCTGGCGGAAGGTCTGGGTCATCAGGTCAAAGACCTGGCCCCGGGATTCCGTCGCGGCGGCCATGGAGGCCAATGCCCGGCGGTAGGTCTGGAGTGCCTTGCCGCCCGCCAGGTGGGTTTCCAAGGCTTCCGCCGCAGCTTCACGGCCCACATTGCGCCGCAAGGTGGCGACAATTTTTCCGCCGCCGCTGGCGGCTTTGGCCAGGGCTCCGCTGTCCTGAACAATGCTTTGGGCGCGAACCGCCTGGTACTGGTAGACCTGTTGCAGCCAGGCGGGTACCGCCGCGGTGGTGGCAAGGGGTTCAAGTTCCATGGCCAGGGTGTTGAGCAGTTTGAAGTAAGGGCCCTCGTCCCCGGCCATGCGTGCGGCCAGCGGTTGCCATTCGCGAGGGCCCCGAAGCCGCTGGCGCCCTTGGCCAAAATTGGCGGCAAATTGATGCCAGGCTGCCAGCGCCGCGTTGCGGTACCAGCTTTCCAGTTCGCCGACCGATGGGCTCAGTCCGTGCGGATCCGTGGTGGCGCCGGCCAGTTCTGCCAGTAACTCGTCGAGAGTTTTTTTGCCCTGACGCGTAAATGCCGGGGGTACGATGGGTTCATCCGGAATACTCAGACTGCCGCCCCAGAAATCCTGCAGGGATACTGCCGGCAGGCCGCATTGGGTATTGACCCAGGTTGCCAGCCATCGCAGATGGTTGCCCTTGAGGGCGAGCAACCGGTTGAGTCGTGCCTGCAGGTCGACCAGATCGCCGGTGAGAAGATTCTGGTCGGTCTCCCAAAGCAGATAGCGATGGTAAAGGGATGACAGATGGCTTTCGGCATCCGACACACCATCGCCCGCAATACTTTCTATTCCGGTCGGCGGGTGGGGCAGGTCCAGAAGGCCCTGAAGCCCCTGGCCTGCCAGTCGGGCTTTGATGAGATGGATGCGGCGCATTTCATGAACGACATGCCGTGCAAACAGTTCGTCCGCCGTGGCCGGATTCATGGCCGCCTGAGTGGTGGTCAGGCGGCGGTTGAAAGGCTCCAGGATGGCCTGCCGAAACTGCCGACAATAGCTGCGTTTAAGGGACTCTTCCACCCTTATGCTGGCGTTCAGGCCGAACCTGGGGAGCCACCAATGGCGATTCTTCTCTTCGACCAGGAGAATTTGCTCAAGAAACCGTTGGCCGTTGGCCAGGCGCACGGCGGCATCACTGTCGGTCATGGCCGGCCGGGTGAATTCCTGGGAGATTTCGCGAACGGTTGTCAGATTGCGGATGAAGGAAAAACTCAACAGCCCGCAGACGGCGACGCCGAGCAGCACCCATGCCGTCAGGCCGAGGTTGCCGGTCAGGGCGCGCCATTCGAGGGCGCGTCGCGTCGGGCTCAACAGGGCTCGGTCCCGGGGCAGAACGGCGGCAAAAAAGTCATGCAGAAAAAGACCTTTGCTGGTGCCCGGCAGGGGGCTGGCAGGCTCGCCGTGTTCCAGGGTGGCCGTGAAGTGGGAGCGTGGCTGACCCTCCTGTCTGCCGCTGCTGAAAAACAGTCCGCGGAGGGCGGGGGTTTCCTGGTAGGGATTGTCTCGAAAGGCACTGGTCATGAAGGAGACCAGCCCTTCCCGGACTTTGGCGAATTCCTCCGGGAACAATAGCAGAGCCGAATCGAAGTCGGCCTTTTCGGTACTGTGCAGCAACTGCAGACGCAGGTTGCGCAGCCGCTCGTCGATGGTCCTGACGGCGTCATCGACAAAAGATTCGACCTTTAAGGAGAGCTCCTGGTTGATGATGCCCATGGGCTGATTAAGGCTCTTTTCGGGCAGGCTTTCGCAAAACCGATTGATGCCGTGGACCAGGTCGCACTTGGTTACCAGCACATAGACGGGAATGCGCACGCCCATGGTCCGCATCAATTCATCGATGCGCTTGCGAATCGTCAGGCCGTCCTTTTCCAGTTCCTCCCGATTCCCGGCCAGCAGTCGATCGGCGGCAACGGTGACGATCAGGCCGTTGAGGGGTTCACGCCGACGGTAACGCAGGAGCATGGCCAGGAATTTTCGCCATTCGGACTGATCCTGTTCGCCATTGACCGGCATGGTGTAGCGTCCGGCCGTATCGATGAGGATGGCCTGCTCGAAAAAATACCAGTCGCATTGCCTGGTTCCGGCAATACCCTGTACCCGGTCCGTATCGGCAAAGGGCGAGGCGATGCGCGCGCTGTTGAGGGAAGTGGTCTTGCCCGAACCACTTTCGCCGATGACCATGTACCAAGGCAGAACGTACAGCGGATTACCCAGTTTTCTCAGGTGCGAGGACCGCAGTCGTTGGATGGCCGATTTCCAGCGCTGTTGAAGTTCCTTGAGCTCGTTCTTTTCCTGAGCCGATGCGGCGCGGATCCGGGCTTCGTCCTGTTCGCACATATCCTTGACGAAATTCTCTTCCCGGCGTCGCCGCCAGAGCTTATGCAGGAAGAACCCGCCGATCCACAGACCCGCCGCGAGCAGCAACAGGAACCCGCCGACCCACCAGGGCCAGCCCAACACCAGTACCGTTCCGACAGCCAAAAACAGCAGTAGCATGACGGCCGCGATCAGGAGGAACAGCTTGAAGAATTTCCGGATGCTCTCTTTCATTTCAGTTGACCACCGTTTTCAGGAAATTGTCGGCAACGCCGTTGAGAGTGAAGCGGTAAATGAGATAAAGCAGGCCGAAAAGCAGCACCGGGGCGACCAGGCAGATCATGCTCATGGCATCGAAGGCGCGTCTTTTTCTCGGTCTGCTTCGTTCCGCCACGGTCGGCCAGGCTTCGGGAAACAGGTCGGTACGATCCAGGGGCGGCAAGCCGACGGAACTGCCCAGCAGCAGTTTCAGGTTGGCGATGCGGATCTGCTGCAGGTGGTATTCATCGCCCGGGCGGCAGTGGCGGCCGGTGAACCCCAGTGCCAGGCACAGATAGTAGATTTCACGTACTTCACGCTGGTGCAGACCGAGGGCTTCGAGACGGGTGAAAAATTCTTCTCCGGCATCGGTGGTGTTGTAATGGCTGCGTTGCAACTGGTCCTTCATCCAGTAGCTTTTCTGCTGCCAGTTGGCGCTGAGCAGTTTTTCATCGACCCAGGCGCAGAGGGCGAAGCGGGCCTGATCGAAATCATTCCCGTCGATACCGTTTTCGGCGGCCAGTTTTTCGCTGGCGGCGAACAGGTTTCGAATCTGTTCCCTGACATCGTGGTAATCGGGCTGCCTGACCTCCACCGATTTGGCGAAGCAGGAGACATAGGCGAATATATCCATGAAGCAATCACTCAGATGCATGGTCTTATCTCCCGACAACCATCAATTCCACGGCCAGATCTTCCGGCGGATTGTGCCAGAACAGGGCCAGGGAATGATTTTTCGCGACCGTTTCCCACTGTTCGTCGTGGTGGTGAATGGCAAAATACAGGGTGTGCGCCCGGCGCGGCAGTTCCTGGGGGGGAACTTGGAGGTACTGCAGAGGCACCCCGGGCAGTGCCTGGGTGACCAGCACATCGAGGCTTTCCCGGGAACTGAGCTTGGCCGTGTGCTCCAGGGCATGCAGGATCAGTTTGGGATCGGCATCGGCACGAACGGCCAGGTAGAAACGGTTGCGGCCTTCGAAGATGGCCGGCTTGAGAGAGGCTGCATAGTAGGTGCCGTCATGCACCAGCCGCATGACATATTCCGGTCCGGCGGTGATATCGTCCAGCAGATGGGAGATCATGTCCTGGGCGGCGGCAAAACATTTCCAGAGCTGGCCATGGTCGTAATCGGGCAAAGGAGAACCTTCCCGCCCGGCGTCGCCAAGGACACCGACCCCCTCGGAAAAACAACTCAGTTCGCCGACCAGTTGCCGCAATACACCATACAGATGCCAGGGGTGGACCCGGCCGGTCTGGGTGTACTGGAACAGCAGCGGCACATAGCGGTTGATGGAGCGCAGGGCCAGGAAGTAGACCATGTCCCGCGAGCCGAACTCGGCCGTTTGTACTCCGCGTCTGCTTTTATGCTCCTCGAGCTGGTTGGCCCGAGCCGAGACCTGATCACGGATTTCCTCGACCAGCCGTTTCAGGCTGTCGGCCGCGGAGAAGGTCAGGCAGGGCGGAATGAATTCATCGGCCAGGCGCACTTCGGCGCCGAATCGTTCCAGGCGAGCGATGGGAATGAGCTCATAATCCCCAAGCTGCGGCAATTCTTGGTCCCAAAAAATTTTCAGAACGAAATGCATGCGTTTTACCAGTCCGTCGGCACCGTCGCCATGCAGGTCCGGAAATGCCTCCGGTTCTTTCAGGGCCACAAAGCGCGTATGGACGGCGCCGACGTTTTCCATGGCCGACTGGGTGGTCACGTTGATGCCGTCGTCGTTCCATTTCTTCAGTCCCAGATAGACGGTGACGGGTTTCCCTCCCTCCAGCCACGCGTCGTCGAAAATCCGGGTGGTGGCGACGGCATTTTGCGGCAGGCAGACAAAGGTGCCGTCGGGAAACAGAAACTCTCCCGCTGCCAGTTTAAAGGTTCGGGTGCCCAGCGCTTCCCGGAGAATTTTCATGGCGCCCACACCCCAAAATCCGGGTACCAGGTAGTGCTGGAAAGGAGCAAGCAGGCCCTGGGAAAAACGGTCCGACAGTTGCAGATGTTGGGGTTGCAGGTAAATGCCTGGGTGCCAGAAAAGCGGTTGCGATACGATCATGGTTTCACCTTTGCCTGGGGAGCCGGTTCCGAATCGACAATGCCCTGGGGTCCGAAGTGGAGTTCAAGATTCATCTTGGACGGTGTTTGGATCAGGGTCCGTTTGATTTTTTCTTCGGCTACGGGGAAGGGGTAGTAACGAACCGAGGTGGTTTTATCCAGGTTGTAATACCCGGCAATGATACCCAGGTATTTCGCGCCCTCGGTGCGATCCAGAATTTCCAAGGTGGTGCGGTTTGGTTGCACCACCACCCGGCGGGCATAGGTCACGCTGGGGTCAAAGCGATTGCATTCCAGCAGGGAAGACAGACCGGAGCGCTCCTCGGTCATCTGGTTGAAGGCGCCTAAGTCACGCAGGTGATAGACGCAGACCACCATGGAATGGGAGCGGTTGCGGTACAGGTTGAGATTGGCATCTCCGGAGAACTTCAGTTGGATGGCTGCTTTTTCGTAGCCCCAGTCGGGCGGTAGAATTTCTCTCGCCTTTGAGGGGCAGCCAAGCAGCAGGGCAAGAATCGGCAGAAAGACAACGTGTTTTTTGAACATGGTGATTCCCTCCTCGTTCATTTCAGGGCCGGGGTGGCTGGTAACTTATTGAAAAATATTGAAAAAATTTACTTGGCGAAAAAATATTAAAAATAAAAACACTTTTATCATGTCTGAACGCTAATAGTCAATGTCTGATTAATGACTGTTAGTTTTCAATTTTTTATGAAAATAATAATGTCAAAAGGTCAAGGTTTCGACTATGGAATGAGCGCTCTGCGGGAATTTTGAGCTGGATTCTGCTGGAGGTGTGGGGGATTCCGCGACTGGGGAATGCTGGGGAATGCCATCCCGTGCTTGGCCGGTTTCGATTTGGGGACAAATTTCACGCCGAGGTCGGTCGCTTTTTCACGGCCTTCCATGGAGCGCTCCCTGAGCAGTGCTCGCTTCAACTGCCTGATAGCTGTGAGGATGTTGTATGTGGTTGCGAGCCTCCGGACGAGGTTTGCCGGATCCACCGTTAATTCAGGAAACTTGGCAGTGTCAGGCCAAGCGGACTTCCCGCCAGGCAGGCTTTTTATGGCAATATGGCGTTGGTCTGTAACCCATTATGTTTACTCGTAACGTAACGCCTCGATGGGATTCAGACCGGCGGCTTTACGGGCCGGATAGAAGCCGAAAAAGACGCCGACGGCGAGGGTGAAGCCGACGCTGAGGAGAATGACGAGGGGGCTGAGCACGACGCTGCTGCCCATGATGTGACCCAGGCTGTAGGCGATGCCGAGGCCGGACAGCGCGCCGATGATACCGCCGCACAGACAGAGGATGACGGCTTCGATGAGAAATTGGACCAGGATATCGCCGGAGCGGGCACCCACCGCCAAGCGGATGCCGATTTCCCGGGTGCGTTCCGTAACCGAGACCAGCATGATGTTCATGACGCCGATGCCGCCGACCAGCAGGGAAACCCCGGCTATGGCGCTGAGCAGCAGGGTCAGGGTGGTGGTGACCTGACTGGCCATAGTGCCGATCTCGGTTTGATCGCGAAGGGAAAAGTCGTCCGGTTGGCCGTCGCGCAACCGGTGGGCGCGGCGCAGGGCGGCGGTGATCTGGGTTTTGGCGGTGTCGATCTGGTCGGCGGATACGGCGCTGGCCAGAAGGCCGCGGACGGTTTTGCCGTCCGACAGGCGATAGAGGGCGGTGGTGGACGGAATCAGCAGCAGATCGTCCTGATCGGCGCCCATGCCGGTCTGGCCCTTGGCCGCCAGGACGCCGATGACCGTAAAGGGTACGTTGCGAATCCGAATGCGCGCGCCGACGGGATCCTGGCCGGGAAACAATTCTTCGGCCACGGTGGCGCCGAGCAGGGCGACCTTGGCTTTGGACTGAACCTCCCGATCCGAGAAAAAGGCTCCGTTGGCGAGGCGGTAATTACGGATCTGCCGGAAGGTGGGGGACACGCCGCGCACGGCGGAATTCCAGTTGCGGTTGCCGGCGATGATCTGTTCGCTGAGACGGATTTCCGGCGATACGTAACGGACCGCCGGGCAATCGGCCAGGATGGCGTCGACGTCGGCCAGGGACAGGCTGGAAGAGGTGCCGGCGCCGCCGCGCACCCCGCCGGTGGCGGTGCTGTCGGGCATGATGATGATCAGGTTGGTGCCCAAGGCATCGATATCGGCGGCGATGTCTTTCTGGGAGCCCTGGCCCAAAGCCAGCAGGGCGATGACGGAGCCGACCCCGATGATGATGCCGAGCATGGTCAACAGGCTGCGCAGGCGATTTTTGGCGATGCTGCGCAGGGCCACGACGGTCAGGATCTGCCATTTCATGGTTGAACCCCCTCTGCGGAAGCGGTCGGTCTCGGCCCCGGGGCGATGCGTCGCCGGCCTACCGGGCGATCCTGAATGATGGTCCCGTCCTGCATTTCGATGATGCGCCTGGCATGCTCGGCGACGTCGGTTTCATGGGTCACCAGGATGATGGTGATGCCGCTGTTGTTGAGGGACTGGAACAGCGCCAACACTTCGAGGGTGGTGCGGCTGTCGAGGTTTCCGGTGGGTTCGTCGGCCAGGATGATGGCCGGATTGTTGATGAGCGCCCGGGCGATGGCCACCCGTTGTTGCTGGCCGCCGGAGAGTTGGCTCGGTTCGTGGTGCATTCGGTCTTGCAGACCGACCCGTTGCAAGGCCAGGCGGGCGCGTTGGACGGGGGAGGGGCCCGATGCTCCGTCGCGGGCATAGACCAGGGGCAGCATGACGTTCTCCAGGGCGCTGGTGCGCGGCAGCAGGTTGAAGCCTTGAAAGACAAATCCGATGCGGCGGTTGCGGATTGCGGCCAGTTGGCGGGCATTCAATTGCTGGACGGCGCTGTTCTCCAGAACATATTCACCGCTGTCAGCCTGGTCGAGGCAGCCCAGAACATTCATCAGAGTCGATTTGCCGGAACCGGATGCCCCGATGATGGCCAGAAATTCGCCGGCGCCGATGTCCAGGTCCACGTGATTCAGGGCGTGAACCTCACTGTCGCCGAGGCGGAAAGTTTTGCAAATCTGTCTTAACCGGATAAGAGCCATGGGCACCTTCGCAGGCAGATCAGGGGTTGCCCGGACCGGGTCCGGGACCGCGCCGGGGCGGGCGCGGCATCAATTTCGAAAACAGGTTGTTGCCGTTGCGGTTTTTGCGGCCGGCGGAATCCATCCTTCGACCGATGATGACCCGATCTCCGGCGGCGACGGTACCGCCCAGGATTACGGTGCGGGCGCCATCGGAATGACCCGTTTCCACCGTCACCCGCAGCGGTGCCTGTCCGCGCCTGAGGAGGGTCACAGACGGTTCGGGGCCAGGTTCCGCGTCGTTGGGCGCAAATTGCAACGCTGCATTGGGGACCAGCAGGGCATTCTCGGTCCGGCTCACGATAAAGTCGGCGGTGGCCGTCATGCCCGGCAGCAGCAGGCCGTCCGGATTGGGGGCTTCGACAATGACGGTATAGGTCACCACATTGGAGGTTTCGGTGGGATTGAGGCGGATCTGGCTTACGGCGCCGTTGAACTTGCGTTCCGGATAGGCCTGGACCGTGAAGATCACCTTCTGCCCCGGCCGGATCAGACCGATGTCGCTCTCATCCACGTCGGTCTGGATTTCCATGCGGGCCAGGTCCTCGGCGATGAGAAACAGGGTCGGGGTTGAAAAACTCGCCGCCACGGTCTGGCCGGCCTCAATCTGCCGTTCGATGACGGTGCCGTCGATGGGGGAGCGGATCCGGGCATAACGCAGGTTGGTTTCGGCCTGTTTCAGGGCGGCCCGGGACGACTGCAGGTCGGCTTCAGCGGTGGCCAGGGCGGTTTCATAGCCGAGGAACTCCTGGGCCGACAGATGCCCTTCGGCCAGCAGCGGCCGGTGCCGCTGGAATTCCACCCGGGCCTTGGCGAGCAGGGCTTCGGCACGGCGCAAATCGGCGCTCGATTTATCCACGGCGGCCTGGAACAGGGCGGTATCCAGCTCGGCCAGCACCTGGCCCTTGCGAACCCGATGGTTGTAATCCACCAACACCCGTTCGATGGTGCCCGAAACCTGGGTACCGACCTCCACCGTGCCGACGGCCTTCAGGGTGCCGGTGCAGGAAACGCTGTCGATGAGGGTGTCGCGGGTCACCATCGCGGTCTGGAAACCGCTTGTGTCGGGGGCGCGGTCCCCGGCCCTTGTCAACCAGCGCGTCGCCGCCAACAGCACCAACAGGGTGCCCAGCAGCAGCCCGATTTTCTGCCAGCGTGGCCGGGTTTTCATGACAGGTTTCATTCCGAAAGCTCCTTCAGAAAGGGGGCGGCGTCGAGTTCGCCCCGATGGTAGGCGATGGCGATGGTTTGTCGCATCTGTTCCATGTGGGCCGCGATTTCCGCATAACGGGCGCTGACCAGGGTGCTGCGGGCATCCGTCAGATCCGTCAGGGTGGCGGCGCCGACCCGATAACGTTGTTCCGTGGAATGCAGCGCCTCCCTCCCATAGGCGGCCTGGGCGGCGGCCACGGTTACCTGATCGCGGGCATTCTGATAGTCGGCCAGGGCACGCCCGATCTCGACCTCTACCTGCCGCAGCAGACGTTCCAGAACCAGTCTGGAAGCCTGTTCGCCGATACGCGCCTGGGAAACCTGATGCCGGGCCAGGTTGCGATCGAAAATGGGTACCGACAGAGTCAGGCCGGCCGAACCGTACAGGTTGTCATGATCGTACTGGCTGCCGAAACCGGTTCGGTTGCGGCTGTTGTACCCGGAGCCGACGCCCGCCACCAGGTCCAGGGACGGATAGGCCGCGGATCGCGCCACCCGGATTTGTTCGCCCGCGGCGGCCAGGTCGCGTTGTTGGGCCAGCAGGTCCGGCCGGTTGGCCAGGGCAGCGGCCAGCATCGTTGCGCGATTCGTGTCCGGTTCGGTTACGAGCAGCGGATGCTGGGGCATTGCCACCTCGATGCTTACCGTAGCCGGAACGCCGAGAATCCGCAGCAGGGTCAGGCGGCTGATTTCATCGCTGCGTTTGAGACTCAGCAAATCCGCCTCGGCCTTGGCCGTTTCCGCCTGTTG
Organism: Desulfuromonas sp. CSMB_57; assembly: GCF_020194955.2. Lineage (GTDB taxonomy): Bacteria > Desulfobacterota > Desulfuromonadia > Desulfuromonadales > Syntrophotaleaceae > JAFCIY02. The sequence goes on from NZ_JAFCIY020000026.1 coordinate 17,256, forward strand.
GCGATAGACATCGGTAACGGGGCGTCGTCCAGCGCGGTGAAAGGCCTGAATCTGTTCCAGTAGAGTACGATTGTCCTCCAGGTTGGCTTCGGCAACCCGGATCTGCTCGCGGGCCTGGACCGCTGTCAGATATGCACTGACTGTATCGAATATCACCTGTTGGCCGGCGCGGTCGAGGGCATGATCCTGCGCCAGCAGGTTAAACCGGGCTGCGGCGAGGGCGGCGCGATCGCCGAAGCCGTTGAATAGATTCAGGCGTGCGGAGAGGTCGGTAGTCAGCTGATGGTAGTTCCGCTGGGAACCGCTGTCGCCCTGATTGTGGCGACCATGGAGGCCGGCACTGCCGGTGATTTCAGGCAGGAACTGGTCCCGGCGTTGACGGACGGTGATTTCAGCCCCCTCCTTTTGGGTCGCGGCGATGCGAAAATCCTGATTATGGAGCAGCGCCAACGTGACCGCTTGTTCCAGGGACAGAGGCAGGCTCGAGTTCGGGAGGATTTCTCCGGACTGAGCCAGGCGCCCCAGCAGAACCACCCATGCGATCAGCAGGATCAGGCCGCGCAGAATTCGAGACAGGGCCAACATGGTGGTGTCCTTTCCGGTTCGACGTTGAAAGAGATGGGGATTGGCTTCGGGAGCATGGATAGCAGACAAATTTGCAGCAAATATGCAAGAAATGAGGAATGAATTTAACTTCTTGCATGGGCAGGCAGGCGACAAATCCCGGCCTGCGCGGAGGGTGTTCATCTCCGGCCAGGTGCCGCCGAAGCCAATCGGGAAGGGGAAGCTGCATTGACCAGGGGCGCATCCAACTTTATACTACCTTGGCCAGGGAGTTCTGGATTGGCGGACTTGGGCGATGTCGCCAATTGGAATGCACCAGGAGGGGCGCCTGCTTGACTTCCTGAAAGATGCCCGCAACAGCCATCATTCGGACATGACTTGCGAAACGGGCTCAGCTGCGATATAAAATCAAACAGGAGGTGTCATGAGCAATACGGATTTGGATTGGGACGAAAACTATCGTCCAAACGAAGATGAACCTTATATGAATGCCCGTCAGCGGGAATATTTTCGGCGCAAGTTGCTGCGTTGGAGGGGTGAACTGCTGGCGGAATCCAATCAGGCTTTGGAGCGCATGCGTCAGGAACCGGAACCGGAAGCCGATCCCCTGGATTCCGGTGTGCAATCGGCCGATCGGGCATTCGAATTGCGTTCCCGGGACCGGGCGCGGAAGCTGATTCGCAAAATCGATGAAGCCCTCGAGCGCATCGCCGATGGCTCCTATGGATATTGTGAGGCCAGCGATGAGCCCATCGGCGTGAAACGGTTGGAGGCAAGGCCGGTGGCCACCCTGTGTCTGGCCGAGCAGGAACGCAAAGAGCGCGAGGAACGGGCCCGCAAAGGTTATTGAACCATTCGTTTTTATCACCTGCCGCCAACTTCGTTGCTGAACCGAAATGCCCCTTCCGATCGGAAGGGGCATTTTCCTTGAAGGATAACAGGGACGCTTGCCTTCCGCGATGGGAACGACGGTCGGCCCGCGAGGGTTATTTGGTGCCGGGCAGGCAGGTCGGCCAAACTTGCAATGCCGGTGGCTTCAGCTATAAATAAGATGCAGGGTGATGGGCAGCTTGGAAGGCAGTGAACCCTCAAGACCAGAAAGGCAGGCTGAATATGGCAATGTCCGATGATCGTCTGCAGGCCCTGGAAAAAGTGGCTGAGACTGCACGCAATCTGGAACGACTTCTTTCCGGAACGGTCCATCCCGGCATTGAAAGTGAAAAACTGCTGTTGTTGGACGAATTGAAAAAGGCCGTTCATCGGCTTGACGATATCGAGGGAAAACGCGAACCGGTCGGCAAGCTTGAAAAATGGCAGGGTTGAGGTGAATCAGCTGCCATGTTTGTTGGGCTGACAGACGACTACGAAACGGTCGTCCAGATGGCGGGTCAGCACCGGTTGAACCTCTTTCCAGGATAACCCTCCTGCGCCGCAACCGGGCCGTGGCAGAACCACCAGCGGCCAGCATCGGCGATCCGTCAGGTCTCGCAATTGCCGGCAGGATCGTTCGATGAGCCGGACATCCGGCACCTCGAAAGGGCTGTTCTCAACCGGAAAGCTGACCACGCCACCGCCGAGTTCGTGCACCACGTTGCCTGCGGCCTTGAGCAAAGCGCCAAGGTGCAATGCCAGATCCGGAAAGCGATCCCGCGCCTGGCGGGCGCAGCCCCGCAACATCACCGCCGCGCCGCGGCGGTCGACCTGGCCGCCGGTGGTAATGACGATGACGGCGCGGTTGTGCCAATCCCACAGATCAGCCTTGATTTCCCGCATGCCTACACATCCTGTCGCAAGACTTCTCGCATCGACTCCAGCAAAAAATCGTATACCTCCTCCCGCGTCACGAGGCAGACGGGCAAGACGCTGTTCAGCAGTTCCTCCAATTCCCGCAGAATGCCTTGTTCCCGGGTCTGGAGGGCAGCCATGACCGCCTCGAGCATGGGAACCACTTCGTAGAGATTGTTGCGGTCAAAGGGTGCTGCATCCGGCTTGCCCGAAAACCGGGGCAAGTCCCGGGTCGCTTTGTTGCGCGGGTAACGATACCAGAGATCGGAAGGTTTGATGGTGATGTTCATGGCATCCTCCAAGATCGAACGCCGTAGGGCGGACTTTTTGCGGCGCCATCATTCATGACAGCCGCCGCAGGCTTTGCCGTGGTGGCAGGCGGGACGGCATTCCGCGGCTCCGGAGGGGGCTTGTGCCGCCTCCAGGGTTTGTCGCAGTTGCTGGAGGCTGGCGGATTCAATTCGCCAGATGCCTTGATCTTCCCGGCCCGCGAGACGGCCGCGTTTGACATGCAGCAGGACATTGACAGGGGTGGTGCCCAGTTGTCGGGCGGCATCTTCCAGTAAAACCAACTCGGCTTCCGTAATTTCCGTCATGTTGGGGTCTCCTTTGAGCCGCGGGGCTGTAAGTGTTGCCTGGGTGATACCAGAAACAGAGCTTGCAGGCATCGGACCAGTTTTCCTTCGGCCCTGAAAAAAAGCTCGTCCATGTTCCAGGGGTTCATCAGGGGGCGGCTGGTACTTTCTCCGGGAGGTTTTTGACATGGCCACCGGATCGATAAAACCTAATGTAATTTATTGAAATTTTTTCTAAAAAACATGAATTTATTTAGAATTTTAGTTTTTGCTGTCGAATCCGGGAAGGGGGGCGGTTTGTCCGGCGCCCGGAGAAAACTCAAATGGGATGGAAACAAGGGCGATGGTTCTTGAAAGGATGGTGGTCGAGCTGGTCGCTGGGAAAAAAGTCGGATCGAATCGTATGGTGAATGGCGAGCAGCACGATGAGGAAGGTGCCTGAAAAAATGGCAATCATGATGTCGATCTGAGTATATGCACCGGCAAAAAATCAGGGACCCGGTTATTCAACTCCCGGGTCCCGGTTCAGAGAGCCTGTTTGATAAGTTGGACAGTTCCCGCAGCGACTTGGCAGGGTCAGCGCCCACGTCTGCCGTGATCGCCCCTCGATCCGGGATGGTGACGCCCCGGTTCGGAGCGGCCCCGGTCATGCTGTCCCCGGTATGGCCCCGGTGCCGGGCGGTAATGCTGTCCATGGTAACGATGCGGAGCTTTTCGGTAGCGCAGGTATTCCGCATCCCGGATGCGGACCAGGTCACGGTGGCGTCGCCGGGCCAGTCCCGGGGGCAGATGGCGGGGCGCAACTTTGTACCAGGGCCCCTGGTAATAGGGGGAACGATACCATTGCCGGTTATGGTAGGAATAGTAGGTGCCCTGCACCCAGAACATGTCGAAGGGCACCCCTACGGCCACATAGAACCCGTAGCCCGGCGGGGCCAAAAACAGAGGCGGTTGGGCTACGACCACCGGCGCGGGAGCCACCACCACCGGCGGCGGATAGGGGTTGCCGATGCGGATGCCGAGATCCACATTCACGTTGCCGGCGTGGGCTGTCGAGGTACCGGCGGCGAGCAGCAGCAATACGAGGAGCTTTTTCATCATGGCCATCCTTTTGTCTAAATTCAGCGTGTCGTGCGGTCGAAAAGATCTTCGGAACTGTCCGAATCCCGACCATGTCCAGAGGGCAACCGGGAAGGCTGCCGGTATCGCTTCCTTTGTTGACTTGGACGCCGCTGCCGGGCAATGGTTTACCGTCAATAAATAAATGCCGAGCAAGAGGGCGATTGCGCAGAATTTGCTTGATTTTTTTATTCCCATTTTTTAATTGATGAATGTGCTTCACATTTTTCACTGTTCATGTAAGCTTTTCGCCACCTGCAATCGGGCGTTGGTCCGGTCCCTCGGCATTTCGGCAGAGGACGCGTCTCGGACCGGCTTGTGAATGGTGTTCTCTTGGAGAGGGTTGAAAACATGCCCCATATGGAATTTTCCAGTCTTTTTGGTGTGCTGCGCAGCAGATTGGTGGGATTCGGACCGGTCGCTCTGGGCCTGATCGTGTTGCTGGTCGCCTCGGCCGCTGTGGCCGATAGTCCGCCTCCGACCATGAGTCGCGAAGCGGCGGTGCTGGCGGCGCGGGAAGGGCGTTTCGATCCGGCCATCGCCGCCTTGGCGGAACAGGTCCGGCAGGCTCCGGCAGATCGAGGGTTGCTGTATGATTATCTGGCGGTCCTCAGTTGGGCGGAGCGGGATGGGGAAGTGGCGCGTCTGCAGGAAGGGCTCGATATGGAGAACGCCCCTCTGTTCACGGTGGCCGCGGTGGCCAAATCCCTGCGCCGCCTCGGTGACTGGGATGGCGCTGAAAAGATGTATCGCCTGGGCGTGCGGCAGTTCCCGGAGGAGATCGATCTCCAGGCCGGGCTGGTTCTGACCGTGACCGATGCCGGGCGGCCCGTAGAGGCCCTGCGCCTGGCCGAGGAATTGGTCAAACACCATCCCCAGGCACCGGAAGCTCTGATGGCCCAGGCCTATGCCGCCGAGGCCGCGGACCACCTGTTCATCGCTCTGCGCTCCTACCAGCAGATTCTCAGTCGCAACCTGCTGCATCGCGACGCGCGGCGACAGCAAATCCTGCTGCTGCATAAACTTGGCGCGGCGCATTGGGCTCGAGAACTGGCGCAACGCTATCCGGGGACCCTATCCGAGGAAGAGTGGCGCCAGGTGCGGGGCAGTGCCGATGCCCTGGCGGTACGCTGGGGAAGTCTGCCGCCGGTTTCCGAGGCGAACCGTTTTGCCGACAGCGATCGGGCCTTGGCGCAACTGGCGGCGACCATGGCCGCCCCGGAGTGCCAGGGGGACGCCGGCCGGCAATGCATGCTGCGGGCCCGTACCGACCGACTGGTTGCCCTGCGGGATCGCTACCGCATGGACGAAGTGGTGACCGAATATCAGGTGCTGCGCCAGGAAGGGGTGAATTTGCCGCCCTATGCCCTGGAGGCCGTGGCCGATGCCCTGCTTTACCAGCGCCAACCGGAGCAGGCCCGGGATCTTTACCGGGAAATCATCCGCCAGGATCCGGAAGCCTATGAAGCGCGCCTGGGCCTGTTTTTTGCTTTGATTGAAACGGAAGATTTCCGTTCAGCGCAGAAATTGGTGGAAGAGATGGCCGCCGCCGAACCTCTTTGGCTGCATGCGGGTGGCATGACGGAGCGCCGTGCCAATTGGCGGCGACTGGAAACGGAAACTTTTTCCGCCTTGGGCCATTTTTTTGCCGATGATTTTGCCGAGGCGGAACGTCGCCTGACGGCTATGACCGATGAAGCGCCGGCCAACCCCGATCTGCTTCGGGAACTGGGAACCGTGTATCTCGGTCGCGGTTGGCCGCGGCGGGCTTTGGAGGTGTTCGAACTCGGCTTGGCTCTGGCTCCGGAACATCGTGGTTTGCGCACCGGTCATGCCGAGGCCCTGCTGGAACTGCGGCAATTTGGCCTGGCCGGGAAATCGATTACCGCTTTGTTGGCTGAATACCCCGAGGATCGCCAGGTGCAGCGCTTGGGCAAGTTGTGGCAGGTACGCAACATGCATGAACTGCGCCTCGATGTCGGCTATGGGGACAGCAGCGGAGATGTTGAAGGCGATCAAGACTGGAATGTGAGCGGCATGCTCTTCAGTCGGCCATTTAAGGATCGTTTTCGCCTGTTCGCCGGTATCGGCTACTCCTGGGCCGGCTTTCCCGAGGGCGATGGTGACTGGCAGCGGTACGGCGTTGGCTTGGAATACGCCAGCCAGCTCCTCGAGGCCAGCACCGAGGTTAACTTCAATGCCGGGGATGCCAGCCATCCAGGCCTGCGTATCGCGACCCTGTGGCATCTGAACGATCATTGGTCGGTGCCGGCGGTGGCGGAAATATTCAGCCGCGATACGCCCCTGCGGGCCATACGGAATGGCGTACGGGCCAACGCTTTCAGTCTGGGCGTCAACTATCGCGCCCATGAAAGCCGGGCCCTCCGACTCAACGGCCAGGTTATGGATTTCAACGACGGCAACTTTCGTGCCAGCCTCGGTCTGTCCGGCGAGCAGCGCCTGCTGACCTGGCCCAAGCACAAACTGACTGCCTTCGGTGAAGTGACCGCTTCCAGTAACAGCATCGACGATGCGGCCTATTTTAACCCCGATTCGGATCTGACCCTGCTCGGTGGCCTGGAACATCTGTGGCGCATCTATCGACGTTATGAGCGTTCCTTCCATCAACGGGTTCGGGTCTCAGGTGGCCATTATTCTCAGGAAGGCTACAGCGGCGACTATCTTCTTGGCTTTGAATATGCTCATCTTTGGGAAGCCGACTACCGCTTCAGTTTGGCCTACGGCGTCGGTCGTGACCGGAGAGTTTATGATGGCGACCCCGAGTGGCGCACTTACGGTTTTCTGTCCCTGAACTGGAGGTTCTGAACATGATCCGTTGGGTATTTGCTCTGGTCTTGACGGTTCTGCTTTGCGCCTCGCCGGTCTGGGCAGGGGATTTTCTGGTCTTGTGCTATCACGATGTCGCGGATATCGCGGATGACCCTGATGGCATGACTATCTCCACCGATCGGTTGGTGCAGCATTTCAGCTGGCTGCGCGCCGAAGGTTATCAGGCGGTCCGCGTCGACGATCTGCTGGCCGCCCAACGCGGCGAGAGATCCCTGCCGGACAAGGCTGTCCTGATTACCTTTGATGACGGCTACGTCAGTTTTCATCAGCGGGTTTTGCCCCTGCTCAAGGCCTTTGAAATGCCGGCAGTGCTGGCTTTGGAAGGCAGTTGGCTGGATGCTCCGCCGGATGCTCTGGTGCGGTATGGCGAACAGATGGTTCCCCGGCAGCGCTTTCTCAGTTGGGAACAACTGCGCGAGATAACCGCCTCCGGGTTGGTGGAAATTGCTTCCCACGGCTACGGCTTGCATTATGGAGAGGTATCCAATCCCCAAGGCAATGTCAAACCGGCCATGGTCAGCCGCCGCTATGATCCCGAACTTGGCAGCTATGAGTCCGATCCGGACTTTCTGGCCCGTATCCGTCGTGGCCTGAAAACCAACAGTGACTTGCTGCAGCGGAACCTTGGCGTCCGTCCGCGGGTCATGGTTTGGCCCTTCGGACGGTTCAATGAGCCGGCCCTGAACATGGCCCGGGACTTGGGCATGCCCATTGCCATGACCCTGGAATACGGCAAGAATCGGGTCGAAGATCTGTCCCGTATCAACCGCTACCTGATAGAGGGAGACCAACTCCTGGATGACCTGGCTTTCGATTTGCGCCGACCAGTCAAGGAACGACCCCATCGAGCCGTCCAGGTCGACCTCGACTATGTCTACGATCCGGATCCCGAACAGCAGGAGCGCAATCTGGGCCAACTGGTGGATCGCATCCATCGCCTGCAGATCTCCACGGTATACCTCCAGGCCTTTGCCGATCCCGATGGTGACGGTACCGCCGACGCCCTCTATTTTCCCAACCGTTATCTGCCCATGCGCGCCGATTTGTTTAACCGTGTGGCCTGGCAGCTGATAACCCGGGCGGGCGTAGAAGTTTATGCCTGGCTGCCGATTCTGGGGTTCAATCTCGGTGACGAAAGTTGGCTGGTCCAAGCGGAGGGTCGGTCGGAGGGCTCTCCGGAACACGGACTCTTTCGGCGTTTGTCGCCCTTCGATCCGCGTGCCCGCGAGGCCATCTTGAATATCTATGAAGATTTGGCTCGACACGCTCAGTTCGATGGTCTCATGTTTCACGATGACGGTGTCCTGGACGATTATGAGGATGCCCATCCCGAGGCCTTGCGCTGGTACGGCATGGTTCACGGTCTGCCGCCTTCCATTGCCGAGATCAGGCAGAATCCCGCGGCCATGTCCCGCTGGAGCCAGGCCAAAACCCAGGCTCTTATCGAAATCACGGAGGCCGCGGCGGCGCGGGTGCGCATCTGGCGGCCGCGCCTGAAAACCGCCCGCAATATTTTTGCCTCCCCGGTGCTGGATCCCGCCGCGGAGACCTGGTTTGCCCAGAGTCTGCCGGAATTCCTTAAACACTATGATTTCGTCTGCGTCATGGCCATGCCGTACATGGAGCAGGCCGCGGACCCCAAGGGCTGGATGCGGAAGGTAGTGGAGCAGGTCCGGGCGCAGCCCGAGGGTCTGAAAAAAACCGTTTTCATCCTGCAGAGCCGGGACTGGCGGGAGCCGGCCCGCTTTATTCCCAGCCAGGAACTGGCGGCCACCATGCGTTCCCTGCAACGCCAAGGCGCGTTGAACTTCGGCTATTATCCGGATGACTTTCCCGTCGATCAGCCGCGGGCGGAGGTCATCCATCGGGCATTTTCCCTGCAAACCTTTCCCCATCGGCCATGATTATGACCTATTCCATCAGTGACATATTGCTGGGTTTCGCCTACTACTATCCGCTCTTCATGGCGTACCTGTGGCTTGTTGGCGCCCTTTACTTCTACCTGCGCTGGGAGTACCGCAAGGGACTGCCGTCGCAACCGCCGGCGCTGCCGGAGTATCCCCTGGTATCCATCATCGTGCCCTGCTTCAACGAGGCCTTTCAGGTTTCGGATACCATTGAAAACCTGGAGGATTCGGCCTATCCCAATTTTGAGATTCTGGCCGTCAACGATGGCAGCCAGGACAACACCGGCGCCATCCTGGATGAAATGAGCAGCCGCTGTCCCCATCTGCGGGTCGTGCATCTGAATGCCAACCAGGGCAAAGCCATGGCCTTGCGGGCCGCGGCCCTGGTGGCGCGGGGCGAATACCTGGTTTGCATCGATGGCGATGCCCGGCTCGATCGGCATGCCGTGCACTGGATCATGAATCACTTCCTGACCGGCCCGCGGGTCGGCGGGGTGACCGGCAATCCGCGCATCCGCACCCGTTCCACGCTGTTGGGGCGCATTCAGGTCGGCGAATTTTCCGCCATTCTCGGCCTCATTAAGCGGGCCCAGCGGATTTATGGTCGGGTTTTCACCGTATCCGGGGTGGTCAGCGCCTTTCGACGCTCGGCCCTGCACCAGGTCGGCTACTGGAGCGACGACATCATGACCGAGGACATCGATATCAGTTGGCGCCTGCAACTCAACCACTGGGATATCCGCTTCGAACCGCGGGCTCTGTGTTGGATCCTGATGCCGGAAACCCTGCGGGGATTGTGGCGCCAGCGGTTGCGTTGGGCGATTGGCGGAGACCAGGCGCTGCTGCGCTATCTGCCCCAAATCCTCAAGTGGAAATCCCGGCGCATGTGGGGGGTCTGCCTGGAATATTTCGTCAGCATTCTCTGGGGCTATACCATGCTGGCGGTGGTGCTGCTGTGGCTGCTGGGACTGTTCCTCAATCTGCCGCCGGAAATGGTGGTGGTATCCCTGGTCCCGGCCTGGCCCGGGATGGTGCTGGCCATGACCTGTCTGCTGCAGTTTGCCGTCAGTCTGCTGCTGGACCGGCATTACGATGAGAGACTGTTCCGGAACTATTTCTCCATGGTCTGGTATCCCCTGGCCTATTGGATCATCAACTGGCTGACTTCCGTGGCGGCCCTGCCTAAAGCCATGCTGCGGCCACGCGGGAAGCGGGCACGCTGGGTTACCGTGGATCGAGGCATCTCCGACTTGGAAAGCAGACAGGGAGGTCCGGCATGAGACCGTTGATTATCGAACGTCCGCAAAAGCAGACCCGCTCGCAGCGCTGGGGGTATCGGGCCATCACGGTTTTGTTCTGGGCCCTGTTCGCCTATTTCATCCGCCCGGTTTTGACCCTGGCGGCCTGGCTGCTGGGCTATTACCGGTTTCAGGAGATCATGATCGGCGCCCATGGTTGGGAGGAGTTGGTGCGGTTGCTGCTGGTCTACAGTGCGGTTATTTTGACCATGACGCTGGTGCTGATCGGCTGGAGCCTTTATAATCTGGTGCGTTTCGGCCGTCACGAAAAACGGGTTACACCACCGGCCAGAATTCCGGTTGAGGTATTGGCCGGCCATTTCGGTGTGACCCTGGAGCAGGTTAGGCAGTGGCAGGATGCGCGACGACTGATCCTCCATTACAATGATGAGGGGGCCATTGTCGATGGGCGCAGCCTGTCGGGCTAAACAAGGCTCCTTCGTTCCCTTGAAATTCGCCTATACAGAACAGAAGCTTTGGGAACGGTGCGATGATGGGATCGGCCTGCAACGGCACCGGGGCTGTCGAGGGGACAGACATGAGAGAGATCCTGATTGCATTTGGTTTGACACTGTTTGCCGGCATGGCCACCGGTATCGGCAGTGCCATTGCGTTTTTCGCCAAGCGCACCAATTACCGGTTTCTTTCCGTGGCAACGGGTTTTTCCGCGGGAGTGATGCTTTACGTGTCCTTCGTGGAAATTTTCTTCAAAGGCCAAGAGGCCCTGGTCGAGGCTTTCGGTTCGGGATGGGGCAACTGGATCAACGTCATTTCCTTTTTTTCCGGAATTGCGCTTATCGGTCTCATCGACAACCTGATTCCGGCGGCAGAAAACCCCCACGAAACCCCCTCGGAAGAGATGACGGCTCCTTTACATCCTTCGGTGCCCTGTCCCGGGGGGAACAACGAGCGAGTCCTACACTTCCAACGAGGCCTGGCAGGGGTGGAAAGCGAGGCTCAGCGCAATCGCAAACTGACCCGCATGGGTCTGTTCACCGCCCTGGCCATTGCCATTCACAACTTTCCCGAGGGATTGGCAACCTTTCTCGCTGCTCTGCACGATCCCAAACTAGGCCTGGCCATCGCCGTCGCCATTGCCCTGCATAACATCCCCGAGGGTATCAGCGTTTCCGTGCCCATCTATTACGCCACCGGAAAACGCCGGCTGGCTTTCGCCTATTCGCTTTTGAGCGGTATGGCGGAACCGGTCGGCGCCGCCATCGGATATTTGGGGTTGCGTCTTTTTCTCGGGGATGAAACGGGCGCCATTCCGCCCGAGGTAATGGGAATCCTGTTCGCGGGCGTGGCAGGCATCATGGTGTACATCAGCCTCGACGAATTGTTGCCGACGAGTCAGGCTTACGGCAAGGGGCATGACAGCCTTTTCGGCCTGCTGGGAGGAATGATGGTCATGGCCTTGAGTCTGCTGCTGATGCAGTAACAACGAGCGTCGGCGATTTTCCCCACCCCGGAGGTCTCAAGCATCATATTCACAAGTTTTCAAATGCATTCGGCCAGGCGCTGCAGTTTTTCGTGATTCCTGATTTTGGCGCACCCCCGCTCATAACGGATAATCCCCTCATCATGCATGCGTGAAAGGGTACGGGAAAGGGTTTCCCGGGCCATGCCCAGTTCCCGTGCGCGCTGAGAAATGGGGCTCAGATTAATCTTGCCCTGCCCCTGCTGAAGCAGATGCCTGGCCACCAGCACCGTCGCCGAGCGAGCCTTGGTCAGACAGGCTTGGCAGTTGGCCTGTTCCAGGCATTCCCCCAGATGAACGATAATTTGCAGGCTCAGGTCATAAAATTGCCTGAGAACATGTTCAAAGCCGGTTATCGGGACGATGAGCAGCCGGGTTTTTTCCGCCGCTTCGGCGAAGGTGTCGGGGCGCCCATCCTCTGCAGGGCCATTTCTGCAGGGACACAGCATTTCTCCCTCATCGATGAAACGCATGCTGCGTTCCTGACCCTCGACATCCATCAGAAACAGACGGATGCGTCCTTGCAACACAAAGATGAAGGCCTCGGGACGGTTCTCGGGGGACAGCAACGTTTCCCCTTTGTCGATGTTGCGCAAGCGTCCGGCGAGGAGGGTATGCAGGGCTACTTCCGGCGGCAAGTTGCGGAAAATCCTGCTGCTGCGAATCTGCCTCCAGTCTTCAAGGTGGAGGCCCGGTCGCAGTTTGCCACAGCATTTGTTCTCTACCGTTGGATCACTCCAGGTTGCCATGCAACGGCACTCCCAATGGATTACCGGAACCTTTCAGCCCCGGGATGGCCAGGCAAAACCAGTCTGTTCAAGCTGGCTGCCTACATGGACAGGGTGTTGATCTTATCGGCCAATTCGCTCCAGCAACGGCGGCAGTGGATGACGGGCAGGCCACAGGACTTGGCTTTTTCCTTCAGTTTGCGTGCTGCCGTGTGATGCAGAAAGTCAGTGAAAAACAGAACTGCCTCAACGTGGGTGGGAATGGTATTCCGGGTGGTGTTGGGCGTGCGTCCCGACCAATGGGTGATGCGGGTCACCCCCAGGTCCACCAGGCGGGGAATCAGAGCATTGATGCGGTCGGCGCCGACAATCAGGATGGACATGGCTGGATTCCTTTCTCATGGCTTCGTGGGAATAGTGTTTTTGGCCCGGGCCAGACTGAAAAGAAAGCAGATGCCCTTGGCGGCCGGACGATGGGTACATGGTAATAATAAAACAGGGTCTGTCATTAATCTGTGATTTGAGTCACGAAAATGAAAATTATTTTCAAGAAAAGGGCAATTTTCTGCTCGCAGGCCATAAGGATGGTTTTCAATGATGCCAGGGAAAATCGACCCCGGAACTGGCTTCCGGGATCGATGGGATCAGGGGCTCTGGATCGGGCCTGGCCGGCCGGAAGACCTGGCGTCCTGCAGTTTGAACGGTGCGCCGTTATTGCGGGGCATGGCGCGGCCGATCCTCTGCAGCCGACGCTTCGCAGCCTGTTTTCTGCCTGCCGTTGGCGTTTGCCGACGGGTTGCTGGTTCTGCAGGAACAGCCGTTGCCACCTCCGCCGCAGCAGCCCGGACTGCGCCCCTGCCGCCAGCAATGGCGGACCAACCAAGCCAGGGCCAGAAAAATTATCAGTAGAATGATGGTCAGTTGCATGATTTCTCCCGGATCAATGGAGCCTGGTCGGCCATGAGACTAAAGCTCCCCCGACTTGGTAGACGACGATGACCAAACCCGGGGCCGGAAGGAAACTGCCGGCCATAGGGCGACATGGCTGTAATTCTTTGGTTGGCCATGATCGTCACTCCTTTGCCATCTTTGGCGTGAAATTGAAAACGGTTTTCAAAATAGTCGATTATTTCATTTCTGTCAAGGAAAAAAGACCTCTTTGGAACGGTGCCGTCAGGCCCCGTCCGAGACATTTTCCCTCTTGCCAAAAACCCGGGAAGCGGGCAGACTTTCCCGCATATGGTTGGCTTGGTGCGTACCTGTTTCATGCCAGGGGGAGGTTGGGATGTGGCGTTTTGGCGGATGGCTGGTTTGCGGGTTGATGTTGACCGGATGTGCTTCGGCTCAGGGGCGGGCGATGCACCGGGAATTTCCCATGGTCCTTGACCGGCCCCAGGTCGTTACGCCGGTGGTGGACCAGGCAACGACCCGGCCGGTTGATGCGACCGGGGAGGGCTATACCTGTGTGGTACCGACCTTGGGAGAGCGCTGGCAGCGAGCCTACGAGGTAGCCGGTAAATTCTATCAGCCGATTCTTAACTGCTCCGGATTTATGCAACAGGGCATCGCCAGTTGGTATGGGGACGATTTCCACGGCAAATTGACTTCCAATGGCGAAATCTTTGATATGAACGCCATTTCCGCCGCACACAAGACCTTGCCCCTGGGCATTTGGGTGAAGGTAACCAATCTCGGCAACGGCAAGGAGTTGGTCCTGCGGGTCAATGATCGCGGCCCCTACTTCAAGGATCGGGTGTTGGATCTGTCCAAAGCGGCTGCCAAGGAATTGGGTTTTTATCAGGTGGGCACCACGCCCATTCTCATTGAAGCGCTGGGCTATGCCCCATCAGAGCAGATGCTGGCAGATGGTGCCGGGAGCGCAGCTCCGATCTCCGCTTCCCCTTTCCGGGCCGGCGAGATCATCCATGGTTCTTCCTCCAAAGCCGGCGAGTTCACTCCGGATCAGGTTCGGCCGCGCTACGCCGTCCAGGTAGCGGCCTTTCAGAGCCCGGAAAAAGCCGAAGCGGTGTTTCGGACCGTGCAGGACAGATTTTCCGGTGCGGTACTCAAGCCCCTGATGTCGGGCGGCAATCAATTTTTCAGTATCCGTATCGAACCTTTTGCCAGTCGTCAGGAGGCAGAAGCCGCCCGGCAGGCCTTGACTGAAATCGGCTTTCCCGGCAGCATGATCGTGCTGGATAATTTTGAAACGGTCTGACGCCGGACTGTTGACCTGAGCCGGGATGAGCCAGGTAATGCTCACCCGGCTTTTTGGGGCTTGATAAATCCGGAAAAACGGATATATAATAACATACGTAACAAGTCGGCTATTTATTCTGGAATCGGACAGAGGAGTTTTGGCCATGTCGCATCCTGACAACGCAATGAGCGAACGCAAAATGAGCAATATCTTCGAACGATACCTGACGGTCTGGGTGGGGTTGTGCATCCTGGGTGGGATCTCCCTCGGCAAAATCGCTCCGGATCTGGCCCATACCCTGGACGGGATGGCCATCAGCGTCAAGGGGGCACCGGTGGTGTCCATTCCCATTGCAGTCTGCCTGTTTTTCATGATGTATCCGATTATGGTAAAAATCGATTTCGCCTCGGTGGTTCAGGCGGGGAAGAGCGGCAAACCGGTTTTTCTGACCCTGTTCATCAACTGGGCCATCAAGCCCTTCACCATGTACGGTATTGCGGCCGTGTTTCTGGGGGTGCTGTTTCATGGATTTATCGGACCGGAGGCCATGGATCTGGTCAAAATGCCCTTTGGCCTGGATTTGCCCGTGGGGGCGGTGCACGGTGCCGGGACCGTGGTGCTGCATGAAGGGGTGAAAATGCTGCAGATCCCCCTCTGGCGCAGCTATCTGGCCGGGGCCATCCTTCTCGGTATCGCCCCCTGCACCGCCATGGTGCTGGTCTGGGGCTATCTGGCGCGGGGCAATGACGGTCTGACTCTGGTCATGGTGGCCATCAATTCCCTCACCATGCTGGTGCTCTACGGGGTGCTGGGCGGCTTTCTCCTCGGTGTCGGCCGGTTGCCCGTGCCCTGGCAGGCACTGCTGTTGTCCATCGCCATTTATGTGGCCTTGCCCCTGGTCTCGGGGTATTTCTCGCGGCGCTGGATCATCGCCGCCAAGGGCGAGACCTGGTTTAGGGAGAAGTTTCTTCATGTGCTGACTCCGGTGACCATCGTCGCGCTGTTGACCACCCTGGTGCTGCTGTTCAGCTTCAAGGGTGAGGTGATCCTGGCCAATCCCCTGACCATTGTCTGGATTGCGGTGCCCCTGTTCCTGCAGACGGTGTTGATCTTCGGTCTCGGCTACGGCCTGGCCAAATTGATCGGCCTGAATTATCGGGATGCCGCGCCGGCCGCCATGATTGGTGCTTCCAACCACTTTGAGGTGGCCATCGCCACGGCGGTCATGTTGTTCGGCTTGTCTTCGGGAGCGGCCCTGGCGACCGTGGTAGGCGTGCTGATCGAGGTCCCGGTGATGCTGATGCTGGTCAATGTCTGCCGGCGCACCTCGGGCTGGTTCCAGTCGGCGTGACATGCCTGGCTGCCGGATCAAAGCCCGGACCGGTTCCGGGCTTGGTGCATCTCAACGGGTCGGCGCGAGCATTATCCGTTGCGGTCGCGCAGCGCTTCCAGACGTTCTACCAGGGGCGGATGGGAATAGTTGAACCAGACGTACCAAGGGTGGGGATGCAGGGCAATCAGGTTGTCGCGAGCCAGTTTGACCAGGGCATCGGCCAGACGATCGGGGCGCCCGGTCAGGTGTCGGGCAAAGACATCGGCCTGCCATTCCTGGCGGCGTGCCAGGCCATTGCCCAGAGGAGCTAGAAAAAAGCCCGCCAGATGCATCAGCAGCAAAAGCAGCAGGCCTTGGGCGGCCGGCGAGGCGGTATTCAACCCGACCAGGCCCGGCAAGCCGCCCCAGAGCCAGAGACGCTGAGCGAGAAGGAACCCGGCCAGGGTGAC
This sequence comes from Desulfuromonas sp. CSMB_57, assembly GCF_020194955.2. Lineage (GTDB taxonomy): Bacteria > Desulfobacterota > Desulfuromonadia > Desulfuromonadales > Syntrophotaleaceae > JAFCIY02. The sequence goes on from NZ_JAFCIY020000026.1 coordinate 33,544, forward strand.
CAAGGCGTGCCACAGAAACCGATAGCGCAGATGGTGGTGGCGCCAGTGCCCCATTTCGTGGGCCAATACAGCGAGGATTTCGTCCGGTTGGAAATGGTTCAACAGGTTGTCGTAGAGCACGATGCGCCGCTGGCGACCGAGCCCGGCAAAGTAGGCGTTGCTGTGTCGACTGCGGCGAGAAGCATCGACACTGAGGATCCGCGCCCCAGCCAGTCCCGCCGTGTCGGCCAGCTGTTGGATGGACCGCAGCAAATCCGGTTGGGTCAGGGGGCGGAAGCGATGGAACAACGGCTCGATGAGCCAGGGGGCGAGCCAGATCAGGGCGGCGGAAAACAGGGTCAATCCGGTCCAGCCCCACAACCACCAGCTGTCGGGCCGCCATAGCAGCAGCGCCGGGAAGGCGGCACCGGCCAGCCCGGCAAAAAACAGGGCCAGCAGAGTGGCCTTGATGGCATCGGCCAACCACAATTGGCGGCTCATGGTATTGAAGCCGTAGCGTTCTTCGAGGCGAAACTGGCGATACCAGGCAAAGGGCGCGGCCACCAGCAGGCGCAGGGCCAGCAGTCCGCAGGCAAACACCATGCCCTGCATCGGCAGCGCGGGCCAATGGGCGAGGAGCAGGGCGTCATAACGGCCCAGCCCGCCACCGAAAAGAAACACCAACCAGAGGGCGGCACACAACAGCGTTTCGCTGCGCGCCAGGAGCGTTCGCGCCCGATGATAGGCTTGTCCCCGCCGGACCCGCTCCGGCGTCAGAAGGTCGGCCAATATCGCCGGCACCTCCGCCGCATGCCGTTGCTGGTGAACCTGATTGACCACATCGAGCAGCAAGTCGGCCACCAAAACGCCTAGACAGGCCATCAACAAGGGAATCATTTTGTTCCCATCCTCCTTCCAGAACCGGTTTCGGTTCAGGGTTTGCCTCGGCGGATGATTGTGCTATGAATAGCGCGCTTAACTTGATTCCGGTCAAGGCCGCCATGGCTTTGCGATGTTATGCTGCAGTCAAATGAATCGGGAGAACTCAAAGACAAGCGGGACTATTTCCCCCGGAGGAACCATGAACGTCAATAATTGTCAGTTCCTTGAGGCAGCCGGCGAGATGGAGCCGGCACTGCGCCAGACACCCAGCAAGCTGTATGTGGAAACGACCACTCATTGTAACTTGCGCTGTCCCATGTGTGTCAAGCAGGCCCGGGACAGCCGGGTTATCGATAACGATATGACGCCGGAAATCTATTCCGCTCTGGTGCCGGCTTTTCCCTACCTGGAATCCCTGGTGCTCAACGGCATCGGCGAACCGCTCATGCATCCCCATCTGCTGGACTTTGTCCGCCAGGCGCGCGAGGCCATGCCGGATGAAGCCTGGATCGGCTTTCAATCCAACGGCCTGTTGCTGGATGGACCAACCGCGGACGCGCTGGTTTCAGCCGGCTTGGACCGCATCTGTCTGTCCGTGGACGGGGTTCGCCCGGAAACCTTCAGCAAGGTGCGGGAAGGAGAGGAGCTCAGCGACATGGACCGGGCGTTTCGGGTCCTGGGCGAGGCGCGTTGGCGGCATGCCGGCGCCCGACTCCGGATCGGTGCGGAGTTCGTCGCCATGCGGGAAAATTTTCGGCAGTTGCCGGATACCCTGCGCTGGGTCGCCGCGCGCGGCGCCGATTTGTTCATCGTGACCCACGCTTTGCCCTATGATGCGGCGCAAACCGGTCAGGCCTTGTTCCATAACGCCACCGACGCCGCCGTGGAACTGTTCGAGACCTGGGAAAAGACCATGGCCGAGCAGGGGCTGGACATACGGCTTTACGACTACATGGTCTGGGAAAAAGAACGGATCGCACCGGACACCATCGACCCGCGGATTCGCAAGGTCAACAACCTGGTGACCAAGATGCGGGCCGAAGCCCGCCAAAAGGATATCTTCATGGATGTCCTGCGGTTATTGAAAAGGGATGCGGTGTTGGCGGCGGAAATTCAAGAAGTGTTCGAGGAGACGCGCGAGCTGGCCGAGGGGATGGGTATCGAGTTGCGCCTGCCTGCGGTTGTGCCGCGCGTCGAACGCAAGTGCGATTTCATCACCGGCGGATCAGCCTTTGTCTCCTGGGATGGGGATGTGCATCCCTGCTACTTCCTCTGGCATCAATATCGTTGTCATATCAACGACTGGGACAAGCTGGTCAAACCCAAGGCGTTCGGCAATGTGCTGCGCAAACCGTTGCTCGACATTTGGAATGACGAGGCTTTCCACGGCTTCCGGGCCAATGTGCTGAATTTCGATTACCCCTTCTGTTCCAATTGCGGCGTGGCGCCCTGCGACCTGGTTCAGGCGGAAGATTTTGCCCAGGATTGCTTCGCTTCCGAGGAACCCTGCGGTGCCTGCCCATGGGGCTTGGGGTTGTTGCAATGCCTGCAGTAGCAGATTTTATTGGCTAGAGATAGCGAATCTCCACCTCTTTCAAATACTTCTTCTCCAGTACCTGGGCGATGCGTTTGATGATGTTGCGGCGAATCTCCAGGTCTTCGGGATGCTGGGGATCCTGGTGGGCTTCGTTGATCTTGGTGCCGACCATGAACTGAATGCTGTCGCTGTCGCGCAGCAGGTTGGTCAGACGGGCGGCGCCGTTCTGTTCCAGGGGGGCTTCCCCCGCTTCCAGAAGTTGCGCCGTCCGCGTCAGGGTGAGGATGCCTTCAGTGATCAGGTCGACGCCGTCCATGTAGGAGATGGGCGGAATGCCGCGGGCGCAGGTGGCCAGGTCGGTGACGATTTCCCGACCGGTTTCCCGTGCGATGATCTCGGCCGAGGTGCCGCCGCAGATCACTTTGCGGCCGCGAAAGGCATTGAACTGGAAAGCGTATTCGCGATCCCGGTCCTTGATGAAGGGCGGCCCGGTCATGAGCAGGGTGCGGCGCGGTACCCGGAAATAAAAGACCGCGGCGGTCATGTCGTCGCCCGGTTTCAGGTCATGTTCCAGGCTCAGGGCCTTGTCGAGAATGCCCTGGGCCAAGGTGCGGGCGGAGATGCCCGGTTCCCGGGCGATGCGGCCCAGCACGAAATTGGCGCAACCCTGGCGCCGCCAACCGAGTTTGAAATTGTCCGAACCGAGACCGGCCTGGGTGATGCCGTCCGACAGCAGGATCAGGCGATCCTGCGGCTGCACATCCAGCTCATAGAGGCGCAGCAGCCGGTTCTGGTGGCGCGGCGACCAGACCTCCCGGTAGTCCAGGTTCTGCAGTTCGCCGTTGCGAATCAGCAGGAAAGCCGGGTTGTCCATCTCGATGATGCGGGCGCCGTTGCCGGGCAGATAATCGACGATGGTGAAGGTTGCATAGCTGATCTTGCGCTGCTGGCAGACCGGCAGGGCGTCCATCATGATTTCCGCCGAAGGGACGATGGCCTGATTGCTGGTGATGAACTTCAGGGCCATGGAAGCGGTCATGTTGGACAGAATGCCCGCCTTGACGCCGTGTCCCAGGCCGTCGGAAAGCACCGCGACAATCCGGTTGCGGGTGCCGATTTTCTGCATGCGAAACGCGTCCCCGCAAATATCCTCGCCTTTGCAGTTGTATTGCGACGCTTCGATTTCGACAAATAGCGTACCGTTCATGGTTGCGTTGACTCTGGCGTTAAAGGGTGAGTTCCGGAGGCGCGTTGCGGTCGGCATCCTCCGCACTGCCGGCGTTGGGAGTGAACCCCTGCACCAGGGTGCGCAGCAGGATTTCCGTTTCGGCCATGTTTTCACCAAGGCGGCAGGCAATCTCCTGAACGGTTTTCAGGTTTTTATGAATGACTTCGCGGGCCCGGCGGACGATGAGTTCGCGGGGCATTTCGTGCGCGGTCACGTCGCTGATGACGCCACCCACCACCTGGCCGGGATCGATGGGGAAGATGGTGACCTGAAAGATGCACTCGGCGACATGCAGGGCATCGTGCTGCAGGGGGCAGTCGCTGTCCAGCACCTGGCGGAACAGATGGGTAAAGGGCAGAATCTGCTCCAGCACCGCGCCCTTGAGTCCCGGACAGACGTCGTAGGCGGCCACCAGATCTTCGCTGAACAGTTCGGCAAAACGCCGGTTGCAGTCGACCACCTTCATGTCGCTGTCGACCAGCACGATGGCCGAAGGAATGCAATGCAGCAGGGCATTGGCCTTGCGCAGGGCCTCGCCCTTCAGGTAGGAGAGGCACATGGCGGCTTCGGCGTGGCCGTTGAGCAGCGAGCGGGCGAACTCCCGACAGGTTTCGTAACCGCAGCCGCCGCAGTTCAGTTCGTCTTCGACATGCTCCTTGCCGATCTGGCGCAGGGCGTAGCGAATCTGCTGTTCGCTGAACTGCTTGGCCGGCAGGGCCTGATCGCAGAGGAACTCGTCGATGTCATGCCGGGGCAAACGGTTGATGGGAGTGGCCGGCACCTTGGCGCGGGAGATGATGTCCTGCCATTGCTGCAGGCTGCCCTGGCGGACGCTGGCACAGGGGCCGTTGATGCAGCCGCCGCGGCAGGCCAACAACTCCAGGAAGATGGGCTGCGTCAGTTGTTCGGGGCGGATGCCCAGCAGCACCCGTTCGATGCCGGTGACCCCGGCGACGGTGCTGTAGCGGGCCGGATTGCTGCCGGCCTGCATGCGGATGGTATCGATCATGCCCCCTTCGATGGGATAGAGCGCCCCTTCCAGGGAACTTTCCGGAACGAAGCGATCCTCCTCGCGCGGCGTCAGGGCGGCCGGATCGATGTCGGCATCCTCGAACCACTGCCTGAGATCGGTGAAGGTGATGACGGCATCGAGGAGTTCCGGGTGGCGGTCGCCCTCATTCTTTTTAGCACCGCAGGGGCCGATGAATATGACGCCGATGTCGTTGCCGAACTCCTCCCGCAGCATGATGCAATGGGTCAGCAGGGGCGAGAAGACCGAGGTCACGGAATCGCTCAGTTCCGGCAGATATTTCTGGACGTAGGTGACCGCCGCCGGGCACGCCGAGGACAGAAACAGCTTGCGGCGGTTTTCGGCCAGTTCCACGGCCACCCGTGTTGAGACCTCCTGGGCGCCGAGGGCCGTTTCGCTGACCCCGGCAAAGCCCAGGGCGTGCAGGGCGGCAATCAGGTTACCAACGGGCAGTTCGGGAAATTCGCTGGCATAGGACGGTGCGATGGAGACGTAGTAATCCCGGTTCTGACGCAGCAGATGCTTGACACGGTCCAGGTCATCCCGGACCCGTTTGGCCTTGGCCGGGCAGATACGCACGCAGGTACCGCAGGCCACGCACATCTCCGGCACGATCTTGGCTTGGCCGTCCGCAACCTTGATGGCCTTGACCGGGCAATAGCGGACGCATTTCGAACAGTCCTTGCACTCGGTCTCACGGGTATAGATGGGCGGCTGGTTGGGCTGGAACAGCGGCATGGCGGATTATTCTCCCTTGGATTTAATCAGCTGATCCTCCAGAACCTCCAGCAGATCGCCCTTGTCCATATGGGATATCACCTGGTGTTCAATGCGGATGTTCGGGCCGTGACTGCAGCGCCCCTCACAGCGACTGCCGCGCAGATCCACCTCTTCGGTCAAGTCGTGCTGGTTGATGAATTCTTCGATGGTTTCGAGGTTCCGGTCGTTGCCGCGACTGAAACAGGAACTGCCCATGCAGATAATGATCTGTTTTTTCATCAATCGCTCTCCTTCTATGATGGCCGGATGCCGAAGTATCGCGTCGACATTAACACTCGCCCTCCGGAAAACACCGTCAACCCGGTTTTTCTTTCAGCATGAGTACACAACAAACATAAGGGTTTTCGAGCCCTTCACGTTTATCTTCTGCACATTTCCGTCAACTATAAGATGAAATCAAAGCCTAAAACAAGGGGGTTTTTGATGAGATCAAATAGGTCGATAAGGGGCATCCAATACGGACCGCGTCGGCTTGGAAAATAGCCTTTTCTGAGGAAAATGATGGACTTTTTTTGCGCTTTGTGCTAGTCAGAGGCTCTCAATTCGAAGCTCGTGGCGGTGGGCCCGGAACTCGTGCTGGAGCCTGCCAAGCCGCCATGACCCTTCAGTCAGGTAGGACCGCCTGGATCCGTGGGACCGGGACGGGGGACGATTGCGACGGCGAAACAGGCTTTTCGTCGGTCAGGCAGGGGTCTTTCGGACGGTGTCCGGGGACCTTTTTTTATTTTGGGGCGGCAAGGATGCGGAGTGAATCATGGACAAGCGTGTGACTGTTCTGGATATCCAGCGCATGAAGGCGGAGGGCGAAAAGATCGCCATGCTGACCGCTTACGATTACCCCTTTGCCAGGTTGGTGGATGAGGCGGGCATCGACATGGTGCTGGTCGGGGATTCCGTAGGGTCGGTGGTCGCCGGGTACGACAATACCCTGCCGGTGACCATGGAGGAGATGCTGTACCATTCCCGGGCGGCGGCACGCGGTTTGCACAGAGCGTTGCTGGTAGTGGACATGCCCTTTCTTTCCTACCAGGTCGACCTCCGCGAAGCGCGGTTCAACGCCGGTCGTCTGGTCAAGGAGGGCGGCGCCCAGGCGGTTAAGTTGGAAGGGGGCGTCCCGGTGGCGGAAACCATTCGCGCCATCGTCGATATGGATATCCCGGTGGTCGGCCACATCGGTCTGACTCCGCAATCCATTCACCGCATGGGCGGCTACCGGGTGCAGGGCAAGCAGGATGAACAGGCCCGACAGTTGCTGCGGGATGCCCGGGCGGTCCAGGATGCGGGCGCCTTTGCCGTGGTGGTGGAAGGGGTGCCGGCCAACCTGGGGAAGGAGATCACCGCCAGTCTCGACATTCCCACCATCGGCATCGGCGCAGGCCCAGATTGCGACGGCCAAGTGCTGGTGCTGCACGATATCCTCGGCCTGTTCGACAAGTATGCGCCCAAGTTCGTCAAACGCTATGTCGACCTCTCGGTGCCCATCCGGCAGGGGGTCGGAGACTATGTCCGAGAGGTCAAGGACGGGGTGTTCCCCGGGCCGGAACACTGTTTCAAATAAGATTCAGATTGAACCGAATTGAGACGAGCATAACTCATGGAAATCATCACCCGGGTGGCCGAAATGCAGGCACGGGCCTCGGCCGCAAAAAAAAATGGGCAATCCATCGCCCTGGTGCCGACCATGGGCTTTCTGCACCAGGGGCATCTGTCTCTGATGCAGGAAGGCCGGCGTCGTGCCGACCTGCTGGTCGCGTCGGTGTTCGTCAACCCGACCCAGTTCGGGCCGCAGGAAGATTTTGCCAGCTATCCACGCGACCTGCAACGCGATGCCGAACTGGCCGCCGGGGCCGGGGTGGATTGGCTGTTCGTTCCCGAAGTTGACGACATGTACCCGCAGGGTTTCGCCACCGCGGTCACGGTGTCCGGCCTGACGGAGGTCTTGTGCGGTGCCAGTCGCCCCGGTCATTTCCAGGGCGTTACCACCGTGGTCTGCAAGCTGTTCGGTATCGTGCAGCCGCAGGTGGCCCTGTTCGGCCGCAAGGATTTCCAGCAACTGGCGGTCATCCGACGCATGACGCTTGATTTGAACCTGCCCGTCGAAATCATCGGCCTGCCCACCGTGCGGGAACCGGACGGCTTGGCCATGAGTTCCCGCAACGCCTATCTGTCGGCCGCCGAGCGCCGGCAGGCGCCGGCTTTGATCGATGCCTTGCAGCTGGCAAGTGCTGCGGTCAAAACCGGCGAGCGCAACGTGGAGCGGGTGCTGGCCCTGGTGCGCAACCGCATTGACCGGGAACCGGACGCCGTCATCGATTACGCCGTCATCTGCAACGGTACCACCTTGCAAGCCGTACCGGAGGTGGATGGCGACTCGGTGCTGCTGCTCGCCGTGCGCATCGGTCGCACCCGACTGATCGATAATCACACTCTCTTTGAGGAGGTTGACATACCATGAAACGCAAGATGCTTAAATCAAAAATTCACCGTGCCACGGTGACCGGCGCCGACCTGGATTACGAAGGCAGCATCACCATCGATCCGTTGTTGCTGAAGGCGGCCGACATTCTGCCCTATGAAGCGGTGGATATCTGGAACGTCACCTACGGCACCCGGTTTCAGACCTATGCCATCGAGGGCCAACCCGGCAGCGGGGTGATCTGCATCAATGGCGCCGCCGCGCGTCTGGTGTCCCGGGGCGACAAGGTCATCATCGCCAGCTGGCTGGAGATGGACCACGAGCAGGCCAAAACCTATGAGCCGAAGCTGGTTTTTGTCGATGAGCAGAACGTCGCCACGGCGCAGACCAAGGAAACGCCGGGGCAGGGCAATCTGCGGGCCGCCATCTGAGGTTCTTGACCCTGTACCCAGCCTGTCACAGTTGCTGCCGGGGGCCGGTTTTTCGGACCCCGGCACATCCGTCGCCTCATCCAGTTTGAGCTGACTCAAAACGCCCAAACCCGGTGCCGCCATGCCCCAGCCTGCCGCCGAAGCCGGAACCCCGATTCTCTATCGCGCCCGCTGCCTGGTCCCCATGGCCGGACCGCCCCTGGACGATGGCGGGTTGCTGGTGGCCGACGGAACGCTGGCCGCCGTCGGCCCCTTTGCCCAACTGGCCGCTGCGGGCCGGCACCAGCACTCCGTTGATTTGGGCGAAGTGGTGGTGCTGCCGCCCCTGGCCAACGCCCATACCCACCTGGAACTGACCCATTATCCTCGTTGGTCGGCCATCGATGCGCCTTTCTGGGGCGATTTTACCGACTGGCTGCTGCACCTGGTCGGGGTGTTGCGGGATATTCCCCCCCAGGATTTTGCTCCCTCCCTGGCCGATGGCCTGCAGACCCTGCTGCGGTTCGGTACCGGTGCCGTCGGCGATGTCCTGTCGCGACTGCCGGCCCGCAGCGCCTATCGCGGCACCCCATTGGCGGGGCGAGTGTTTCTGGAAGCACTGGGAGTTTTCGACGATCTGTTTCAGCGGCGGCTCAACCAGTTGCGGCCGGTTCTGACTCGCAGACCCGCCGCGGGGCTTGACTACGGCCTCACGCCGCATGCCCCCTATACCCTGACTCAAAAGAGCTTGGGCCGTTGTCTTGAGCTGGCGCGACGCCATCATCTGCCGCTTGCCATGCACCTGGCGGAATCGCCGGCCGAAGTCCAACTCCTGGATTCCGGAGACGGACCTTTGGCGGAGCGCTTCTACCCGGCCGTCGGCTGGCGGGAAAAAGTGCCGGCGGCCACCGGGCTCAGTCCGGTCGCCTGGCTGGTCAACGGCCGGGCGCTGCCTCCCGGCATGCTGCTGGTCCATGGTGTCCAGGTCGGGCCCGAAGATATCCCTCTGCTCACCGGCCACGGGGTCACGGTGGTGCTTTGCCCCCGCTCCAACGAACAGCTCGGGGTCGGCACGGCGCCCGTCGCTGACTATCTGGCCGCCGGGGTGCCCCTGGCCCTCGGTACCGACAGCCTGGCCAGCAGCGGCTCTTTGTCCCTTTGGGATGAAATGGCTGCCGCCCGCCGTCTTTATGGGGGCTGCCTAACCCCACCGCAACTGCTGCACCTGGCCACTCGCGATGGCGCCCGAGTCCTGGGCCTGGAGGGGCGCATGGGTACCCTCCAGGCCGGCTGGGGGGCGCATTTCCAGGCCCTGCGCCCCGATAGCCAACCGGCACCGGGTGAGCTGTTCGAATATCTGTGCAGTCCGAAACGCCCCGAAGAAATACAGGCCCTTTACCTGGATGGTCGAGAGGTCTTGCATTCCGGATAAAGGACTTTTATAATCAACTATTTGGTTGGCAAACCGGAAACTGATGAAGCGAGGACGGTAGCCATGCACGAATATCTCGGCAAACGGCTGAAACATTTTTTTCTGGCCGGGCTGCTGATTGTGGTGCCCCTCGGCCTGACCATGTTGTCGGTACGTTGGGTCATCGGATTTCTGGACGGCCTGCTGGTGCGGTTGTTGCCGGTGGCCCTGCGACCGGAAGCGCTGTTCGGGTTTCCCGTGCCGGGGTTGGGTCTGCTGGCGACCTTTTTGCTCATCGTGCTGGTGGGCATGTTGGCCACCAATTATTTTGTTAAGGCCTTGCTGAACCGATCCGAAAACCTGATGGGACGCATTCCCCTGGTCAAGGGCATCTACTCCCTGTTCAAGCAGGTTACGGACACGGTTCTCAATGCCGAACGACAGAGTTTTCGCAAGGTAGTACTCATCGAGTATCCCCGCCGAGGGGTCTGGTCCCTGGGGTTCGTCACCGGAACCAGCGAGGGAGAGGTGCAGCGCCTTACCGCGCAACGCATGATCAACGTCTTCATGCCGACCACCCCCAACCCCACCTCGGGATTTTACATCCTGGTGCCCGAAGAGGATGCCCGGGTGCTCAACATGACCGTCGAAGAAGCCTTCAAGCTTATCGTATCCGGCGGGATGGTAACGCCGCCGGACCGTTTCCCCAGCCTGACGGCCATTAAACAAGAAGGTCGGCCGGCGAACAACAACGACCAGGCTTGATGGGGTCTGGCCTGGTGCCCCCGCTCACAGGACCGCATGCGTCACGAAACCGGCAATATCGTCGAAATCAAAGATGAAGGACAGGCCGTAGTGGCCTGCCGTCCGAGCCTGTTCTGTGCACGTTGTACTGTCCTGGGCGTCTGCCGCCGGGCCGAAGATGGGCGATTCCGGCTGGTGGCAGTGCATAATCCCCTTGGCGCCAGGCTCGGAGAGCGGGTGCGTTTGAGTTCCCCGCCCGGTCCGTTCTGGCTGAGCGTGACGCTGCTTCTGGTGCTGCCCCTGGCGGCCCTGCTGCTCGGTGCCCTGGTGGGAAAATTGGCCGGGGCCTTTCTGCCCTTGGGCATTCACCACGACCTGCTGGCCGCCGTCGCCGGCATCGGTGCCATGATCGGCAGCATTTATCTTGCCCGTTTCGGTATCCGGGCTTTTCCAAGGGTCACCTTCATGCCGGAGATTTGCGAAATTCTGCCCGGGGACGCCTACAGCGAAGACAACGATGGCTATTAAAATTATCGTCAACAACAAAAAAGCCTTTCACGATTACTTCATCGATGAAGTCTTCGAAGCCGGCATGGTATTGCTCGGCACCGAGGTCAAATCCCTGCGCCTGGGCAAGGCCAACCTGAAGGACGCCTTCTGCCGCATCAAGGACGGTGAAGTATTCGTCAACAACCTGCACATCAGCCCCTATGAATTCGGCAACCGGGAAAACCACGATCCGACCCGGGTACGTAAATTGCTGTTGAATCGCGCCGAAATCGACAAGATGACCCGCAAGGTCGAGGAGCGCGGTTTTTCCCTGATACCGACCAAACTCTATTTCAAGGAAGGTCGGGTCAAGATGGAGATCGGCCTGGCACGCGGCAAAAAGCTGCACGACAAGCGCGAAACCCTCAAGGGCAAGGAGGCCGAACGCGAAATGGCCCGCGCCCTGCGGGATGCCCATCGCTGAGTTGCAGGGGGATTTAACTGGCCATTATTGGGGTACACAGGCCGGGCTTGGTTTTTGAAGTCGGATATGAGATAATGATTTCGCTCGGAAAAAGCAGCGGTTCACAACAGCAATAACGCAATACACATCAATGGGGGTGACAAGGTTTCGACGGGGATTGGAAGCGAAGGTGGCATGCCGGGGACGCCAGTGGGCCTCGATAAAAAACTGGCACCAATACAAACGCCGACTCTGACGTTTCGTACGCACTGGCTGCTTAATTGCAGCCACGTCTTCTGTTTCATCGCCCGCGTGGGGCAGCAAGACGTCAATTCAGTGGGCTAGTTTCAGCAATCGTTCGCGCTGCTGAAGCGAAAATTCAGTGAACTCGCCTGATGCAGATCCTGTCGTTGGGAGCGGCAAAGGGTTAAATTCAATACAGCGACTAAGCATGTAGAAGCCTTGCGTGAAAGATTTTCGGACGCGGGTTCGATTCCCGCCACCTCCACCAGCCTACGCCAAGGCTTCGGCTGGCAAGCCAACAGCTTGTCAGTCGGAGCCTTTGGTTTATGGCGTAGGCTGCGCGCCATAGCTGCCGAAGTTTACGAAGGCGTCTAGCGCAGGCGGGCTTTCTTTACAGCGCACTGCTATCAATTCAATCAGGAATGCTCGTGAAGTACGTCTATCTGATGCAAAGCCTCTCCAACCCTGAACAGCGCTATACCGGCCTGACCAAAGACGTCGAGAAGCGGCTTGTTGCGCACAATGCCGGCCAATCAATCCACACCGCAAAATATCGCCCCTGGCGACTGGTTCTTACTTTGGCGTTCGCCGAAGACAGCAATGCCATTGCTTTTGAGAGGTACCTAAAGTCCGGTTCAGGTAGAGCTTTCGCCTCGAAGCATTTCTGGTAACACACAATCTCATCTCGTCCTCCCCCCCTATTATCCGGACCTCGTCCGGTTTCGTAAATTTTTTCCTGCAACCGCTGTTCGGCGGCATCAAAGGCAAACTGGTTGATACTCTTCATGATTCCGTCTGGCAGGTCGTTGATGTCCATGGTCAGTCGCTCCTCGTCCTAGTTTATGTCCTTACTTACCTGGTGGAAGCTGGATGTGTCGGAGCCGTACATAAAAAATCTTGGCTGCATATTTCACCGATTTGTCAGCGCAAGCTGGTCAATTCCCATGGCGTCGATTGAGTTCGCATAAATTCGGCCGAAAACGGCAAAGATCGTTTGACTTCGTACCAATGGCCTATGTATATTAAGGAAGTTTTCATCCTGAGGGAGGTGCGTCCAGCACCCTCCCGTTTCGCCTCTGGCGGATGTGGCCGCAAACCAAAACGCCCGTGGAGTTTTGAGCATGAACGCGATGGAAGACCGCTGGTTGTCGATAACCGAGATCTGCAAACACCTCGGGGTCAGTAATGACACCGTGTACAAATGGATCGACAAGCATGGCATGCCCGCGCACCGCATGGGCCGGCTCTGGAAGTTCAAGAAAAGCCAGGTGGATGCTTGGGTCGAATCCGGCGGCGCGGCGGAACCTGGACCGGGGGCGGAAAAACCATGAGCTACAACGAACAGGAAACCCGTTTCTTTCTGATCGATCCCGTCTTGCGGGACAAGGGATATAACGAACACCAGTGGATCAAGATGGAAACCCCCGCACCGGTGGAGCCGACCGGCCCGAAAGGCCGCCTTCGCAGGGGGGCAGGCCGCACCGATTATCCGCTCTGCTTGCAGGTGGGCGATATGCCCAAACCTTTGCCCGTGGGCGTTCTCGAAGCCAAGAAAGAGACGGAAGATCCCCTCAAGGGCATGCAACAGGCCAAGGGGTATGCCGATTGCCCGCGCTTCGAAGTAAAATATGTGTTTGCCACCAATGGCCATCTCTATGGCGAGTTCGATTTCTTCACCAACCTGCAGGGTGGACCGTTCCCCTTTGTTGATTTTCCGCCGCACCCGGATCTCTCCGCCCGTTACGCTGCGTGTGGCCGAACCGGTCGCCCACGGCGGGCACAACATTCCGGTGGCGGATATTGAGCGGCGCTTTCCGCGCAGCCTGAATCATTGCTGAACGACTTTGGCCATCGGGTTGATGGCTGCACCTGCTTCATGAACGACGGGGAAAGCCCGGTGTTGGTCTTCGAACAGCGCGGCCATGATCGCGATATCGTGCATGACGACTACTATCAGCTTCTGCTTAAGGAGGCCAAACGATGAACACCAAAAGCAAAACCACGACCTCCCCGGAAGGGCAGCGCCAGTTGGAAACGCTCCGCCAAGCCGTCGACAAGACCCTGGAGAAAAAGCGGCGGCTGGGGCAGTACGCCGTCACCTGGAAAGATGGCAAACCCGTCGTTCAGGGAGAGGATGCCCCGGGCACGAATGATGACTCCCGTTGAACGGTGAAATTTTGAGTGTCTATGAGCCACCCTACACCATCACCCCGGAGATCCTGAACCGGGTCGCCGCCATCAGTGAGGCCATTGGACGGCTGACCGTGCTCACCGATCCGGCGAGAGCCTTGCGCCTGCAGCGTGTCAACCGTATCCGCACCATCCACGGCTCGCTGGCTATCGAAGGCAACGCCCTGAGCGAGGCGCAGATCACCGCGATTCTCGAGGGCAAGCGGGTCATCGCCCCGCCCCGCGAGGTGCAGGAGGTGAAAAACGCCCTGGCCGCCTACGACCGGTTCGACACCTGGAAGCCCGAGGCGGAAAAAGACCTGCTGGAGGCGCACCGGATTATGATGTCCGGCCTGATCGACGAGGCAGGGCTGTATCGGCATGGCGGCGTAGGGGTGATGGCGGGAAGCCAGGTGATCCACATGGCCCCGCCCGCCGACCGGGTGCCGCATCTGATGGCCGACCTCTTCGGCTGGCTGGCCGCCACTGACGCCCATCCGCTCATCGCCAGCTCGGTCTTTCACTACGAGTTCGAATTCATCCACCCCTTTGCCGATGGCAACGGCCGCATGGGGCGGCTCTGGCAGAGCCTGATTCTGGCCCGCTGGAATCCCCTGTTCGCAGACATCCCGGTGGAAAGCCTGATCTTTGAGCACCAAGCCGAGTACTACCAGGCTATTCAGGAAAGCACCCAAAAGACCGATTCTGCGCCTTTCATCGCCTTCATGCTGCGGATGATCCTAGACACGGTGACCACCACCGCCCCCCAAGTCAGCCCTCAAGTCACCCCCCAAGTCGGCGAGCTGCTGGCGGCAATCGGGGGCGAGATGGGCCGCGAGGCACTGCAATCCGCACTGGGGCTTTCAGATCGCAAATCCTTCCGCGAGCGCTACCTCAAACCGGCCCTGGCCGAAGGCCTGATCGAGATGACCATCCCCGACAAGCCCAACAGCCGTTTGCAGAAATACCGCTTGACCGACAAGGGGCGGCAGTGGTTGGCACAGCACGGCGATGGATAACTTTGCGACAAACTCGCGACATGGCTTGTGACATCGAGCTGTGACACATTGGCGAGCCAGAGCGATGGAATTGAAAGGCATCCTATGAAACAGATAAAACCGTTTACCGGAAAATGGCGCATTGTCGAGATGGAGGTCTGGGATCAGGATTATGTCGACATGGAGGTGCCTGGATACATCCGCATCGGCTCGGACGGCACCGGACGGTTTCAGTTCGGCCTGGTCACCGGGGACATCGATGGCCGGGTGGAACAATGCGGTAATGCGCCACGTTTCGATTTTTCCTGGTCCGGGCAGGAAGAGAACGATCCGATCTGCGGTCGGGGCTGGGCGATCATCGAAAATGGCGAGCTGAATGGCCGCATCTATCTGCATCTGGCCGACGACTCCGCCTTTCGGGCCACAAAATCTGCGTGAGGCGTTGCCGTGAGTGAATATCAATATCTTGAGTTTCTCGCTGTCGACCGTCCCTTGACGGCTCGGGAGATGGACCACCTACGGGGCATTTCAACCCGGGCGCAAATCACTCCGGTCAGTTTCATCAACGAATACAGTTGGGGCGGACTGAAGGCCGACCCCCGCGATTTCATTCGGCGTTTTTTTGATGTCCATGTGTATCGCGACCACCTCTGGTCGCTTGGCGGCACTATCATCCGAGAGGTTTCACTGTACGAGGAGTATCAGGACGACCCGCTGGAGAAGCTGCGCGAATCGGTCGCTGATGACGGTATCTTGCCCGACCATTACGACCAGATGACCCAGGCCGAATTAAAAGCCTTCGAGCGTATGTGCCGCAGGTTCGAAAAATATTTAGGAGAACGCAAATAATGAGTCAACGTTTTTATCTGCTGAAAATGCAGCTGCTTGGCATCGAACCAGCAATCTGGCGGCGTTTTGTCGTGCCCGCCAGCATCACGCTGGACCGGCTGCACGACGTCATCCAGGTTGTCATGGGTTGGACCGACAGCCATCTTCACGAGTTCACCATCGGGAATAAACGCTACACAGAGTATCCGGAATCAAAGGATGACGGGCAGGCATGCGGCAGGTACCGTCTCGGGGATCTGATCAAACAGATAGGGCGCACTTTCCGCTATTGGTATGATTTCGGAGACGGCTGGGAACATGAACTTGTGCTTGAGGAAAGCCGATATTTCAATCCTGAACTGAGAATTCAACTGGCCTGCCTTGATGGTCAACGAGCCTGTCCACCAGAAGATGTGGGCGGCGTGCCCGGTTACTTTGAATTCTTAAATGCGTTGAAAGACCCGAACCACGAGGAACACGAAAGCTATACGGAATGGTCTGGTGGTAGCTTTGACAGTGAGCGATTTGATCCCGAAACGATCAACTGGGAGCTGATGAAATACCTCCGCTGGTCCCGGGACAGGTATCAAAACTGGGAAGGGATTGAATGAAAAAGAATAAGGATAAAGAAATAAGGAAGCCTCATAAAAAAGAGACGGCCATTGTTCGCTCTTCTGCAGCCGAATATCTGACCTTTGTCGCCGCTGGGGGAGGATCGGAAGCCAGCGTGGAAATGCGCTACGAGGACGAAAATATCTGGCTGACCCAGAAGATGATGGCGACCCTCTACGATGTTTCGGTGCCCGCCATCAACCAGCACCTGAAGCGCATTTTTGCCGACAACGAGCTCGAAGAAGAGGCAGTTGTTAAGCAGTACTTAACAACTGCCGCCGACGGCAAGAACTACCGGGTCAAGCACTACAACCTGCAGGCCATTATCGCCGTCGGCTTCAAGATCGAGAACGAGCGGGCAGTGCAGTTTCGCAAATGGGCCAACCAGATCGTCAAGGATTACACCATCCAGGGCTGGACCATGGATGTGGAGCGCCTCAAACGCGGCGGTAACCTGACCGATGAGTTTTTTGAGCGCCAACTAGAAAAAATCCGAGAGATTCGGCTTTCCGAGCGCAAGTTCTACCAGAAGATCACCGACATCTATGCCACCGCGCTCGATTACGACCCAACCGCCACGGCCACCAAGCGGTTTTTCGCCGCCGTGCAGAACAAGATGCACTACGCCATCCACGGTCAGACAGCGGCGGAGGTTATTGTAGGCCGAGCCGATCATCGTAAGGAAAACATGGGCCTGACCCATTGGGAAGGTGCGCCCCACGGGAAAATCCATCGATACGATGTCGCCATCGCCAAAAACTATCTCTCCGAGTTCGAGCTGGCCCAGATGCAGCGCATCGTCTCCGCCTACCTCGACATGGCCGAGCTTCAGGCCATGCGCAAAATCCCCATGACCATGGAAGACTGGGAAAAACGGTTGACGGGCTTCCTGAAACTCTGGGACCGGGAGATTCTGCAGGACGCGGGAAAGGTATCGGCCGAGCTGGCCAAAACCCATGCTGAAAGCGAATACGAAAAATACCGCATTGTGCAGGACCGGTTGTTTGAAAGCGATTTCGACCGATTGGTGAAGCAGATCGAATCCGCCGGAGAGGGAAAACCGGAGGAAGAATAAGGCGGCCACTTGAGGGCTGACTTGGGGGGTGAAACTTGCGACAAACTGGCGACACGGCTTGCGGCATGACTGGCGCAGCGATCAAGTACCGACCAAGTAACCGACCAAGTAACTTTACAGCTCCATCTCCAGCAGAAAACGCCAGACCGGCACCACCTGGATGGTACCAAAATTCACGGGGATGGTTTCATCGGTGCGCCAGGTAACGATGGTCCCCTCCGCCACCGCCAGCTCGACCGTGGCTTCGGAGAGGAAGCGGACCTCGCTCTGCCTGACGCGGAGGTCGGCCGGCGTGGCGCAGACCTGGATCAATAGCATGGCTCGCTTTTGTCCCGGCACTGACGGCAGCAGCGCGACAAGGTCCACCTCCCGGCCCGTCTTGGTCTTGTGATAGAAGATTTCCGGCGTCACACGACGCAGCGCGGTGAACGTTAGAATCGCGGGCATGTAATGAAAATCTATGGTGATGGTGTTATTACCCGCCATGGCACAATAGAATTGATAAAAAGAGGGACGTTGTATGGATGATTTCCGACTGCTCATAGACCTCCACCGGCCTGCCCAACGGCAAGGACCAGGCGGGGATGCTGAAACGAAACGGGCGATGGAGCTGGCCGGACTCGACCGGTCGCGCCCCTTGAAGATCGCGGATATTGGCTGCGGTACCGGTGCATCGACCATCCTCCTGGCCAAGGAACTGGATGCCCGCATCACCGCCGTGGACTTCCTGCCGGAGTTTCTCGACGAGCTTCAAATCAGGGCCAACAACCATGGCGTGGAGGATCGGATTACCACGCTGAACGCCTCCAGGAATGCCTTGCTGTTTGCGAAGGGGGAATTAGACCTTCCAGCAAAACAGGACCAGCACCACTTCGGCCACACGGGGCGGCTTGGACGTTGTCTTCGTCGAGAACGTCTATGACCCCGACCCTAGGGATGAAGAGGGAGCAAGGGTAATAGTGGTGGTTGGAACGCCCGGCAGGCCACTGGGCCCCTGGTAGTGCAGCAATACGAGGTCGCTGGCGCGGAACCAGTAATAGCCGCGTCCCAGCCAGGCAGCGGGACCGGTCAGGGAGATTTCCACCTTTTCGCTCACAACCTGTTGCCCCCCCAAGGCGAATAACTCTTTGCCCTGCTTGGTTGCCCTGACTTTGTGGGCGGTCAATTTATCCGGGCGCATGGTCCAGAACTCGGTGGAAGGCTGGGGTTGGGCCAAAAAAGCGCGCAAGGCAAAGGACAGCGCCTGGAACCATGGCGCCTGGTCTATGTCCAGGGTTCGCTCGATGGTTTTCCCATGCCTTTGTCCCTGCAGTAGGATTCTGTTACCTTCCCGTCTGGCCTGGATGCGGGTTCCGGTTTCCACATTGGTGAGGCTCCAAAGACGTGTAGCCATAGCCGTATCCATCAGGGTATGGTGTTCTTCGACCAAGCTGACCGTTCGCAGCAGGTAACCTTCACGATTTTCAAGTATCCAGGTAAAATGTTCCTTTTTGTCCCCAGATTGCTGCTGGTAGCGGTGTTTTTCCGTCATATCCGCTTCCGCCCAGGAGGTGGCCAGCAGGATCGCAAACAGGTTCACCAGGATGAGCCAGCCTGTACGGCCGCCAGGCAGGCCATGGATATTCCGAATTTTCATCTGCAGGATCCCTTTGCCTCCTCCGATTCTTCCGCCTGCTGCACGGTTTCATTGCCACAACATGCCCTGTCTGTGTTTGTCTTGTGTTTGGAAATCATGATCAAACGGGTAAAGCACTTAAGAGAATCGCAATGCTTTTTTTCCCGAGAAAAGGCATAGGTAGAAATTTTTTCTGTATGGGGCAGGAACAACTCGGATTTCTCCTTAACCAAGCTATCGGGACCCGGTTTGTCGACAATTTCCCGGCCGAGTTGCTTTACCGCAGGCTTTGTTGGATGGATAGATCCGATTTTCTCCTCTTGGATGATGGTAGGCCTGACTGCTCGATTTCTCTCAACCCCGCCGCCATCAATTGATCCGGCCGGTGGTCTGAGTCATCTCAACGATGCTTTGCACCGCATCGCAGAGGCCCCGGTTGGTCGGTGCAAAGGCCCGTTCCATCGGAAAATCCCGGGTCGTGATAGCCAGTTGTTGGTTGGAGATGACAATGTGGGAATCACCAAATTTCTGAAGTTCCTGGAATCCTCTCTCGACTTGTTCTGCCCGCTTTCTCCCCTCAAAGGCCAAGGCATGGTAACTACCCCGACGTTTCCACTGCCCGACTCCTTGCCCGCCATGGCAACAGCGGGGGCGGCTCCGGTCCCCTTGGCCTCCCCCATGTCGACCAAATAAAGAGCAGATCCCGAAGGTTCGTGTCGCCCCTTGAGAAACATTAAAAAAGGTGACAAACATAAACCGGAGAAATACAATTCAGGCTCATTTGCCGGTCTAAAAAACACCTTTTGAATATCGTTCCTGTTTAGCGACACGGATTGTCGTTGGCCTGCGTTACGCTGTCGATGCCGGCAATCGAATGTGGGAGGGGAGGAGTCATTGGAAACCTTGTTGCGCCAGTGGACGATGCTGGAAAAGATTCCCCGGTATCCGTCGCGCATCACGACCACCGAACTGCTGGAAAAGCTGACGGATGCCGGTTATCCCACCACCCTGCGGACGGTTCAGCGCGATTTGGAGAAGCTTTCGGTCAAGTTCCAGATTTCATCCGATGAAGGCAAACCGGCTGGTTGGTATTGGCCCAGGGAAGCCGTGCAATTCAACATTCCGGGCCTGTCCTCCCATTCCGCCCTGGTCTTCAGAATGGTGCAGAAACATCTCTGTCCTTTGCTGCCCAGGCCTTGTCTGGACCTGTTGCAATCCCACTTCGACCAATCCGAAAAGGTTCTGGCCGGAATCCGGCCGCAGCCGCTGGCCAACTGGCCGGACAAGGTCGCTGTTCGCTCCCGGGCCCTGTCCCTGCGTCCGCCGCATATCGATCCGGACGTGCTGTTTGCCGTCTACCAGGGTCTGCTAGGCGATCGGCAACTGCGGGTCTTGTACCGCCGCCGAGGCGACGACCATGCCGAGGAGCGGGTGGTCAATCCCCTGGGGCTGGTTGTCGTCGATCAGGTTCATTACCTGGTCGGCACCCTCTGGGACTATGCCGACATCAAACATCTGGCCATCCATCGCATGGAAGCCGTCACGGAACTGGACAGTGCGGCCTTGATTCCGGAAGGGTTTGATCTGCAGGCTTATGCCGATTCGGGGGAATTCGGCTATCCCGCCGGGGACCGGCCCTTGACATTGAAGGCCCTGTTCGATGCCTATACGGCGGAGCAGTTCAAGGAGACGCCCTTGAGCCCCGATCAGAAACTGACCCGGCGTCGGGATGGCCGGGTGCTGCTCGAGGCCCGGGTGGGCGATACCGCCCAACTCCGCTGGTGGCTGCAGGGGTTCGGTGCGGCAGTGGAGGTGCTCGGCCCCCAAAAATTGCGGGAGGAGTTCACGGACATGAGCCGCAGGCTGGCGGCCCTTTACGCGCCGGCCTCCCGGGCACAGGAGCACAACAGTGACTAAGGTCCATTTCATACTGGCTGAGGATCGGGCGCAGTCGCGCTTCATCAAGCGGCAGTTGGCCGAAACCGGGGCCTGGCTGCATCTGGTCGTCGGTACCTGGCTCGAGCTTGCCGAAACCCTCCAGGGGGTGTTTCTGGCGGGGACGGTGGAGGATCACTGGGGACAGCGGCTGGCCCAGGCGGCGGCAGGGATGGAGGAGGCGTTCTGGGCGGCGAGCCTCCAGGTCGCCCCGGCGGAAACTCTGGCCTGTCTCGATGCCGAGCTGCGCCGGTTGCTCCGTGCCGCCGGTCCGGGCCAAATGCTCGCGGACTGCCGTCCGGAAAGCCTCGGCGCCAGAGGCAGCCGCCATTTTCTCGAGTTGTGTGCCTTGCACCGGGGTATGGAGGGCATCCTGCCGGCGGAACTGGACATGGTGCAACGGCTGCTGGCCGTGGAGCCGGCAACAAGGCTCAAAGACGTCGCGGTTTATCCCGGCCTGCTGCGATCCGTTCCCGATCCCTGGCAGCAGGCCCTGCTGCAATGGCTGAACGGCCTGGCCGGTTCGCAAGCCGATGCCGAAATACTCGCCCTTTTGGCCGCGTTGGGGGCCGACGAGGGGCAGGGGGGCGGGCCCTCGGGCATCTCGCCGCCCGGTTGTTCACCACCGGCTGCCACCGGGTGCCCCTGGACGATTCGGTCCAGTGGCTGGCGGTTCGGGACCCCCTGCAGGAGGTGGAGGTGGCCGCCGGGATCATTCAGCAGGCCCTGCGCGACGACCGGAGTCTGAGCCCTGGGGAGTTTGCCTTGCTGGTACCCGATGACGACAGCTATACCCTGCCTCTGCAGGCGGTTTTCGGCCGCGCCGGCATCCCCCTGTCCGGGTTCGACGGCCGACTGGCGGAGCGGGATCTTGGGGCCGAAGTCTGGTTCTATTTCCTGTTGAGCCTGCGCAAGCCGGCGCCGGTCATGGCCCTGGCGGCCTTTTTGACCTCGCCCCTGCTGCCTTGGGAGGGTGCCGCCGGGCACCATCTGGCACAGCGCGTCATGGACGGCCGCTTCGATTTCCCCCCGCCCGAAGGGGCCTCCGATGCGCAGCGCCAGCTGCTGCAACTGCTGCGGGAGGGCGCGGAGGATGCCGGTGCCCTGCGCAGGGCTTTGCAGGGGCTGGCGAAGTGTCTGCCCCGTCTCGAACCCGGGGAGACCCATCGCCGGCGGGCCGTGGAACTCGGTGAAGGTCTGATGGCCACCTTGCCGGCGGCGGGGGCGATTCCCTGGGAAGCACTGCTGCAGACCTGCGTGCCGGTGCCCCGTCGCGCCGACGCACCGTTGCCCCTGTGTCGGGAAGGAGTCGCGGTGTTTTCCGAAGGGGAGGAACCCTGGAGAAGGGTACGGCAGCTCTTGATCCTCGGTTTTTGCCAGGGCCGTTATCCCGCCGGCGTCGGCGGCTCACCGGTTTTCGGCGAGGCCGACCTGGCGGCGTTGCGCGATAGCTGCGGCTTGGCCGTCGAATTGCCGGCAGACCTCATCACCCGGCGCCGGCAGCGCCTGCGGCGGCAGTTGGCAGCGGCATCCGAGCGGGCGTATTTTCTGATTCCGCGGCGCAGCGAATGCGGCGAGCCGCTGACGGAGTCAGGCTCCCTGACCTTCATGGCGCGTCTGTTTGAAGGGGTCGAGGAAGCCTCCGGCCTGGTTCGGGAACTGGAGCGGCGGGACGATCTCCTTGCCTGTCGTGGTCTGGCTCTGGCGCAGGAGCGGGCCCCCGATCCCGGTCGGGCCCTGACCATTGCCGACCTGGACTTTCAACGCAACCTGCTGCGGGTGAAGACCCGGGCCGACGGGTCCCTTCGTCCCCTCTCGCCCAGCAGCCTGGCGACTCTCATGGTTTCCCCCCTGGCCTGGCTGTTGTCGCGGCTCGGGTTGGAAGGGAAGGAATGGTGTCCGGAGGCCCTCGATGTGGCCACCAAAGGCACCTTGGCCCACCGGGTCTTTGAGGATCTATTCAGCCCCGGCCAACCCATCCCGACCGAGGCGGAGATCGGCACACGGGTGCCGACCCTCCTGCAGCAGGCCGTCCGGGACCTCGCGCCCTTTTTGCTGGCGGCGGCCTGGCGGGTGGAACGGGCCCACCTGCAACGGGAGATCCAGTGCGCCGCCACAAGCTGGAGCGCCTTTCTCGGGAGCAGCGGCGGCCAGGTGCTGGGCAACGAACTGTGGCTCGACGGCCGACTAGACGATCTGCCCCTTCACGGTTCAGCCGATTCCGTGGTCGGGCTGCCGGACGGCCGTATCTTCGTGGTCGATTTCAAGAAATCCAAAAGCGCCAAACGCCGCGAACAGATGGAACAGGGGTATGACAGCCAGGCGTCTCTGTACCGTCTCATGCTGCAGACCGGGGACGCCCAAAACCGGGACGATGAGTTGGGGCGGGCCCTGCGGCAGGGGCACGAAATCGGCGTGCTCTACTACCTGATGAACGACCAGGTGGCCCTGACCGATACCGCCGGTTGGTTGCAGGGGGATCTGCCCGGGGCCTTCGAACTCGGCGCCGGAATTTCCACCGCCGCCATGGCCCTGATCCGGGAGCGCATCGGCCAGATCCGGCGCGGCGAGGTGCGCCTCAATGGCCAAGGGGATGAAGAATGGTACCAAAAGAACGCCGGCATCACCATCTATGCCCTGGACAACAGCCCGTTGCTGAGGCTGTTCATGCACCCGCGGGAGGCGCAGCCATGAGCCTGCCCCCATTGACCCTGATTCCCGCCGGCGCCGGTTCCGGCAAGACCTACACCATTCAGCAAACCCTGGCCCGCTGGGTGCGGGAGGGGCTGGTGGATCCGGGCAAAATCGTCGCCGTGACCTTTACCGAAGCCGCCGCCGGGGAACTGCGGGAACGCATTCGCAGCCAACTGGTGGCGGACCAACGGCTGGAGGACGCGCTGCGGCTCGATGAGGCCTACATCTCCACCATCCACGGCTTCGGTCTGCG
This sequence comes from Desulfuromonas sp. CSMB_57, assembly GCF_020194955.2. Taxonomy (GTDB): domain Bacteria; phylum Desulfobacterota; class Desulfuromonadia; order Desulfuromonadales; family Syntrophotaleaceae; genus JAFCIY02. Next base: position 57,335 of record NZ_JAFCIY020000026.1, read on the forward strand.
GCTGCTCACCGAATTCGCCTTCGATGCCGGATATTCCCCGGCCCCGCGTCTGCTCAACGAAGACGAGGAGGCGATTCTGATCCGACTGGCCCTGGCCCAGACGGATCGGGCCGATCTGCTCCTGGGCAACCTGGAAGACCACGGCTACCGCTACGACTACAATTCCGGAAAAAGCGGCGAGGATCTCTTCCGGGACCGGGTTCTGGCCCTGATCGGCAAGCTGCGGGCCATCGGCCGCTCCAGGGAGGATGGCCGCCTGGCCCCCCATGCCCAGGCCCGGGCCGAGGAGCTATACGGCCGGCCGCGGCTGGCCGAGAATCTCAACCGGGCCCTGCAAGGTGCCGTAAGCGCCCTGCTGAAGAGGTTTCCGACGGACCTCTCGGGCCTCTATCCGGACAACAAGACCTTCGTCACGGAACTGCGCGGCAACTTTCAGGCGCTGAAGCGGGCCGAAAACGCCACGGCCGTCGCCGGCGACTGGGGCTTGTGGCAGAAGTTGCGCGGCTTGCGCCGCTCCAAGCGCGGCAGCGCACTGCCCAAGGGCTACGACGAACTCGCCGCCGCCGTCATCCAGGCGGCGGATGCCCTGCCCGAACACCCCGGTCCCCTGGCTCAGGCCCTGGAACATATCGAGGCCCTGCTCGGCGCCGGGCAGGATTGCCTGGGGCGCTATGCCGACACCAAGCGGGAGAAGGGCCTGGTCGATTACACCGACATGCTGGCCCTGAGTCATGAGCTGCTGCGGCAGGTCCCGAACCTTCTGGCCGCCTTTCGCGAGCGCGTCGACTGCCTGGTCATCGATGAATTCCAGGATACCAACCCCCTGCAGTTTTCCCTGCTCTGGGCCCTGCGGGAAAGCGGCGTGCCGACCCTCATCGTCGGCGATCTCAAGCAGGCGATCATGGGGTTCCAAAACGCGGATTCCCGCCTCCTCGCCAGATTGCAGGAACAATATCCCCAACACACCGCGCCCCTTACCGGCAACTGGCGCACCACCCCGAAGCTGATGGCCTGGATGAACGCCGTCGGTGCCGGATTGTTCGGGGAGGGGTACACCGCCCTCACGCCGCAGGCCACCTATCCCGCCACGCTGGCTCCCCTGGAGGTGATGGATTTTGCCGAGAACTGGCGGGCCAAGCCCGGGGAGAGTGAATCCCCCGGCCTGGTCCGGCCGCGCAGCACCGCCGCCAGAATCAAGGCGCTCCTCGACGATCCGACCCGGCAGGTCTACGATCGGCACGCCAAAGCCGGTCGCCCGCTGCGCGCCGGCGACATCGCCATCCTCTGCCCCTTCAACCATCATCTCGATGCCTATGCCGAGGCCCTGCGGGAGTTGGGCCTCCGTTCCCGCATGGCCCGGGACGGCTGGTACCAGGCGCCCATTGTGCGCATTGCCTGCCACGCCCTGGCCTACGTGGCCGACCCCTCCGACCACCATGCCGCGCTGTGCCTGTCCGTCACCGAACTGGGGCGGGAGGATCTGCAAACGGCTCTGGCCACCCTGCTGGATGGCCACGGACTAGCCGAACCCCTGTTGGAGGCTCTGCAGCCGGTCATCCACGGCGATCCGGCCCGCTCCGTCCTGTCCCTGGTCGGTGAAACCGTCGCCGCCCTCGATCTTTACGGCCGGATCTCGACCTGGCCCGATGCCGAGCAGGCGCGCGCCAACCTGCTGCGCCTGCAGGGCGAGGCGCGGGAATTTTTGGCGGCCAATCGCGAAGCCCTGGCCAGCGGCGGGTATTACGGCAGCGGCCTGAAAAGCTTTCTGGCCTGGCTCAAGGTGCGGGCCGAGCGCCAGAACGGCCAACCCGATGCGCGCGTCATCGATGAGGACGCCGTGGTGCTGACCACCTGGCACAAATCGAAGGGCAAGGAATGGCCGGTGGTGGTCGTGGCGCGCAGCGACGCCGAGGTGAAATGCTCCCTGCCGAGTCTGGATGTCGTCTATACGGATTTTAGCGATTTGGACCAGGTGCTGGACGCGGCCCGCATTGAAATTACCCCGGGTTTCACGGCCCCCGAAACCGCCGACCGGTTCAAGGCGCCGCTCCGGGAAGCGGCCCGCCAAAGCGCCCTGAATCTGCTCTACGTGGCCGTGACCCGGGCGCGCGAGAAGGTCATTCTGGAATGGCCGCGCTATCTGGATAACGGCCGGGAGCGTTCCACTCTCACCTACTGGGAAGTCTTGACCGAGAGCACCGGCATGCGCCTGGAGTCGGAACATCTGACCCTCGGCCAACAGCGGTTCGACTGCCTTGTCATTCCGACCGGTCGGACATCACCGCCGGCCTACGATGAGGGAATACAGGTAGTGCCGACCCTGCCGGTCATCGGCCGCCGGGCCCTGGTCACCGCCGACCGGCCCCCGGTGTTAACCCCCGAGGCAGTCATTCCCAGTTCCCTGCATGGGGATTGCGGGTGCCTGCCGGAGGGTATGCAGACCGTCATCTACGGAGTCCCCCTGGAGATCGAGCTGCCCCTGGCCGCCGTTGAGCGCGGAACCCTGCTGCATCGCTGTTTTGAACTGATGGACGGTGTCCGGGACCGGGCCACCATCAGCCGGGCCATCGGTTACGACCTGACGGAGGAACAGTTTGCGGTCCTGTCCCGGGCGGTCAAGAATTTCGAGACACATCTCGCGGATTGGCTCAAGCCGCTGCGCATGGACCGCGAGGTGCCCATTCTGGCCCTGGATGAACAGGGCAGTGTCGTCACCGGATTCATGGATGTGCTGGTGGAGACGCAAGCCGGTTTCTGGATTGTCGACCACAAGTCCGACCGGGTGGAGGACAGGAGGGAGCGCTTCGCCTTCTATCTGCCTCAGCTTCGCTGTTATGCCGCCGCCATCCAAAAAGCCCGGCCCAACAAGCCGGTTCTGGGAGTGGCCATTCACTGGCTGTCCCATGGAGAGGTGATTTGGGTCGGGAGGCCTTTGTGATTGAAAGGTGGCTTCAGTTTTTTCAAAAGCGGCGGGAATAGAGGTGGTTCTGCGGCTTCGTGCTCTGCCGGCCAGTGGTACACTTTTCAATCAACGAAACTGTTGCACTTCTCCATTACCATGGAAAACGATGCCAGTGGTTCCGTGATGCGGCTTTAGGAAAAGGCAAGGAAAGCAGGATATTGTAAATTCTCTCACGATCGGCTATCCTGACGGAAAAAATACGTCATATGATGGATCGAATACGTCATTTGAAGAAAAAAATACGCCAACGGAGGATGGAGTGCTTGAGGCTTTATTCGGAACCGTCAACAGGGAAAGGGTTCTTCTGTATCTTTTCGCCCGGGACGAGGGCTATCCGAGAGAAGTGGCCAAATTTTACGGCACGGATCTACGGTCGATTCAAAACCAGTTCGAAAAACTGGAGGTCGGAGGGGTTCTGTACAGCCGCCTGCTCGGCAATACGCGCCTTTATGCCTTTAATCCCCGCTATCCATTCCTTGAAGAACTCAAGGCTCTGCTGGAAAAGTCGCTCGCCTTTTATCCCGAGAACGAACGGGAACGACTGGTAATGGTCCGGCGGCGACCGCGAAGAAAAGGGAAGCCGCTGTGAAGGAGATTCAGGCAATGACCATGGGAGAACTGGCGGCCTTCGTCTGCTCCCATCTGCAAAGAAACGGCATCCATGTGGTGCTCTCTGGAGGTGGTTGTGTGTCCATTTACAGCGAAGGACGGTACGTTTCCTACGACTTGGATTTTGTCGAGAACATATCCTCCGGGCGGCGCAAGCCAAGCGGTGGTCCTTAAGGGAAGGGCACGAAAAAAAGTTCCAGCATTTTCGGGGTCTCCTGGGGGAGAAAGGGTGACATCTTTTCTTGTTGAGCCGCGAGCAAAGTAATTTCCTCCAAGATACTCAATGAGAACAGAACGTGTTTTTGGGTCGAAAGCGACGGCCAAGTCCGCCGCTTCGCGCAGGGACAAATGGGACTCCCCAGTCCACACCCGCGCCCGATTTCCCGGGACGGAAAAACCCTGGCGTGCTCCTTTTTCAGCAGCGCCAGGGCGAACATTTCCAGGCATCAACCGCACATGCTCAATCCTCCTCGTCCTCGTCATATTCCACTTCTTCATCCTCCTCATCTTCTTCCATTTCTGCGGATAATTTTTCCTCGGGCAGATACCGTTCCAGAACCCTCGGCACCGCCTCGGTCGCCGCATCGAAACATTCCGAGTCGGCCATGATCAGGTAATGATCCATGGGGACCAGAACGTAACCGGCTTCGGCGACTTCCTCGCCCATCCGGCGCAGGTAATCGTCCCCCAGTTTGCTGACCCCGGCAAGACTGCGCAACTGCGCCCAGCCAATGCGGAACAGTTCGCCGCAGCAGGTGTCGTCGTACAACTGAATCAGAGTTTGAGCGGTTTGGACTGCCGTGCGTGCCATGGGTTTCCCCCTTGGTGTGTGAGTTGGGGCCATGGTAGCACGCTGTTGCGACAGGGGGTGTCGTATGGGACGAGGGGGGAGGGAATGGATAGGTGTCCTGAAAAAAAAGGAAAAAATGGTTGAGATCGTCGCGCTAAAAGGTCGAAAGATCAAAGGAACGATCTTGACGGAAATAGCCCCGAATTCAAGGTGCGCAAGGCGCGGCGGATTGCCGAGTGGCTGCAGGAGGAGAAGGAACGGATTGTGGCCTATGCCCGAGCGGCCGATGCCCGTCTGATGGAGATCAACGACGGCGAGGTGCTGCAAAAGGCCGTGGGCATCGTGACGCCCTTCAAGCAGCAGGCGGCCCTGATCCGCCAACATCTCAGGCAGATCGGCATCACCGGCCTGACCGTCGGCACGGTGCACAGCCTGCAGGGCGATGAACGGCTGCTGGTGCTGTTCTCCAGCGTCTACGGCAACAACGACGGCCATCGCGGCAAGTTTTACGATAGGGGCCACAACATGCTCAATGTCGCGGTCTCCCGCGCCAAGGACGCCTTCATCGTCTTCGGCCATCCCCGGGTGTTCGGCGCGGACAATCCGGCCGCGCCTTCCGGGTTGCTGCGAACTCGGCTGGCCATCGGTGCGGGGGCTTCTTGAGTGACAAAAATTTGACAAGTGCCGGCAGGAGGTGTGGTTTCAATATGGACGAAGTGCCGACGGCAATCATCAGACGGGCATTTGTGTGATAATTTAATTTTGTAGAATATTAATTAATAGATGAAAGTCTTTAAAATATAAAAGTTTTTCCATTTTTTTCATAAATCTTGTAATAACAAGCATTTGTTTGAACGACAAAACGGTTTTTGGTAGTCTTCGTCTCTAGGTTTTTAATCTTTATGTCCTTTTCGCTGCCTGAAATGTGTTGGAAATTTGACTTTCCAATCCGTGGGATTGCCTTTCAGATGCATCCCGGATGTGGGCAAATCGAGATACTGGAATTTTTCGGGCTGTTGGACTCGATTTTTGGAAGAAAGGAGGTATGAAAATTTAACAACAGAAAACTATGAATTGGTTAATTTTGCGTTGATTTCAAAAGGTTTTTTTCAGGAGGATTCAAGTGTTTAAAATGCCGTTGATTGTACCCGTTGTCATGATTGCATGTCTCTTTCTTTCCGGTTGTTCCGCAGGCATGCGTGCCATCGAGAACAGGAATCTGAACGTCTCCGCCAAAATGTCGGATACCATTTTCCTCGACGCCGAGACCCTGACCAGCACGCCTAAAATCTTTGTCCGGGTCGCCAATACCAGCGATTTCCAGGATATCGATTTTGCCGCCCTGCTGCGCCAACAACTCCAGGGGATGGGTTACCAGATTACCGGCAATGCCCGTGAAGCCGCCTATCATGTGCAGGCCAATCTGCTTTACCTGGGTGAAAAAAAGGAAGGCATGGATCCGGATGCAGTGCTGAAAGCCGGCTTCGGCAGCGGCGTTATCGCCGGCACCCTGGCCGGGCTGACGGGCAGCAGTCTGCGCGGCGCGGGATCCGCCGGTCTCATCACCGGCTTGGCGGTGGCCGGCGGGGAAGCTCTGGCCGGTCACATCTTCCATGTGGACGAGTTCTTCGGCATGGTCGACGTGCAGATCAAGGAAGAAGTGGAGGGCGGTGTCACCGGCATCCAGATGAGCCAGCTTCAGGACGGTACCAGCACGACGACCCAGACGACCCGCAATGTTGAATCGAAGCGTCAGGAATACCGGACCCGCATCGTCGTCCAGGCCAAGCAAACCCGCATGGACAAGCAGGAAGCCTGCAATATCATCTCCGACCGTCTGGCGAACCAGATCGCCGGCATGTTTCGGCTCTGATGTTTGAGAAGGCCGGTATCCTCCGTTGCAAACGGGGGATACCGGCATAAGTGGCCTCTGACCATCGGATCCAGAATGTTGGCCAGAAATGTAATGACAATGTATGGACGCTCTGTTAGTGTGGTCCTAAAAGGAGGTCGCAAGCCATGCCTGCATTAAAATCCCAAAACAAACGCGAAACGCTGAACATCCGCATCCGGCCAGAGGACCGGGGATTGATTGACAGGGCCGCCAGAGCGCGAGGGAAAAATCGAACCGAGTTCATACTGGAGGCCGCGCGCCTGGCTGCCGAAGAGGCGCTTCTTGACCAAGTCATCATCACGGCCAACCCGGAGAATTACGCGGAATTTCTCGCTCGGCTGGACCTGCCACCTCGCCCCAATGAGAGTTTGCGCAGGACGATGCAAACCCCCGCTCCCTGGGATGAGAAATGACGCTTTCGCCTCCTGAGCCACTGAATGAAAATCACTGCATCGAAGCATTTTCCTCTGGAATTCCAAGCCTGGATGACTGGCTCAAGCGGCGAGCCTTGAAAAATCAAATTTCAGGAGCTTCGCGCACCTTTGTTGTTTGCGATGGCGGGCGCGTTGTGGCGTATTACGCCTTGGCATCCAGTGCGGTTGCCGTCGATGAAGCACCTGGCCGCTTTCGGCGCAATATGCCCGACCCAATCCCCGTCGTTGTGCTTGGAAGGCTTGCAGTCGACCGCTCTTTCCACGGCAAGGGGATAGGAAGGGCATTGGTCAGGGATGCCGGCTATCGGGTAGCTCACGCCGCGGATACGGTTGGCATCCGTGGCTTGGTTGTCCACGCCATCTCTGAGGAAGCGAAAGTGTTTTACCAGAAGGTAGGTTTTGATCCCTCCCCCCTTGATCCGATGATCCTCATGATTACCCTTGCCGACCTTAAGGCGTGTCTGCAGTAATCCCTTTCCAGCCCTTCCGCCACCTTTCTCCCCATGCCAGGCTGACGCCGCCGCCCGAAATCGCTCCGCGCTGAACGTTGTTCCCAGTCGGGTTGAGACCCGAAAATCGATTTTCAGCTTAAGTCGGAAAGTTTAAGTCTTTAGACGATGAAAGATGGCCTCAATTTAATGCTTGGCCCGTCAATAAAATTGACTTAAGATAAAAAAACCTTTCCATCGTTGTGCGGTGCCCCGCAAAGACTATTTTTATAAATGCAGGCTTATCCCGGTATCCTTGGCCCCCGATCCGCTCGGCAAGGTCTGCCGGGAGAGCGTTCACCATCGGCCCCTCGATGTCGCGATCGCTCCCAAGCGGAGAACGGCCGTCACAATTTTGCTGCCTTCTCAAGGCAAGGATATCCCATTATGATGCATGGTACCGAGCAGAGCTGAGGTGAGTTCTTTGCCGGCGTGATACCGCCCAGGATATGGATCATGGATCCCAAGGCACCGCGCAAAACGCTTTTGACCCTTTTTCAGATTACCGATCGGGACTCGTGCGCCGATGCCATTCGCAACGGCGGGATCGTTGCGCTGGTTTCCGGCGGACTCTCCGCGGTTCTGGGGATTGCGGGCTTTCTGATTGAGACGCCGCACAGCGCCTTGCGCCCCTTCCTGGACCCCTGGAACCTGGTGGATGCCGGTTTGGTACTGCTCCTGGCTGCGCTGGTGCTTCGCAAGAGCCGGGTGGCCTCGGCGCTGCTGGTCGTGCATTTCGTCATAGCCAAGGTGGTCATGTGGAAAGAGATGGGGCGCCCCCGTGCCGTTGTCCTTACATTGGTGATTCTTCTGCTTTACGTGACGGCCTTGCGCGGCACCATGTTGTGGCATGCAAAGTATCGGGATGCGGTTGATGAACCCTCCACGCCCAAGACATAAAATTCAATGGCAGCGATAGGCTAACCGTCCATCAAGGTTTTGGCGCATGAAAAAAATTCTGGTCGTCGATCACGAGCCTTTTTCCAGGACGGTGCTGCAGGATATCCTGGGTGGTGAATACCAAGTGTTTGCCGCCGCCACCGGCGCCGAAGCAATGGCTTTGGCCCGCCGCCAAACCCCGGATTTGATCCTGCTGGATCTGGACACCCCCGAGGACGACCGGGCCGCGCTCTGCACCCGCCTGAAGGAGACGCAGACGACCCGGTATATCCCGCTGATTCTGCTGTCGTCCTGCAGCCAGAAGCAAGAGATCCTCGATGGGTTCTATGCCGGGGCCGACGATTATCTCACCAAGCCTCTCTGTGCCAGCGAGACCCTGGCCCGCATCGACGCGCATCTGCGCACCCGGGACGATTTTGCCGATCTGGAAAAAGAGGATCTGCTGATGCTCCTGGAGTTGTCGGAAATCATTTCCGTCACCCGCAACCCGAAACGGATTCTGGCCATCATCGTCGAAAAGGTGGCGGCCGCCCTGAAGGTATCCCGGTGCTCGGTCATCGCCCTGAATGACACCGGCGAGTTGATGGTCAAGGCCAGCAGCGATCTGCCCCCCAATCTGGAGATTAAGATCGATCTGGAAAAATACCCGGAAATCGAAAAAGCCTGGCGTACCCAGCGTCCCGTCGTGCTGCAGGACATCCACCGGGACCCTCTAATGGCCCCCGTGCGGATGCGCCTGCAGGGGCTGCCCGACCAGGCCATCCTGGTGGTGCCCATCATCAAGAAACAGAACGTCATCGGGACCTTCTTTCTGCGTACCGCCGCCATCGGCAGCGGGGGGATTTCAGGGCGGGTATTCACTCTCTGCCAGTTGGTCGCCAACATCTCCGGCAACGCCCTGGAAAACGGAATCGTTTTCGAGGCGATGCAATCCAAGAAGAAGTTGCTGGAGGAACTGGCCTTTCGCGACAGTCTGACGGGTCTCTACAACCATCAGCATTTCCATACGCGGTTCGAAGAGGAATTCTCCCGGGCCCAGCGGTATGCTTTACCTCTGTCCTGCGTCTTTGCCGATATCGATGGTTTCAAGACCATCAACGATCGGTTCGGGCACATCACCGGCGATGTGGTGTTGAAACAGATCGGCCGGCGGATCGAGAGGATGCTGCGCAAAAGCGACCTGGCCGCCCGCTACGGAGGCGAGGAGTTCGCGGTGTTGCTGCCGAACACCACCGAGCAGGGTGCCCGTGATTTTGCGGATCGGCTGCGCACCGAGATCGGTGCCTTGGCCATCCAACAGCTCAAGGGCGAAAGGGTTTCCATCAGTGTCGGTGCCGCCACCTGGCAGGACGGGAATACGACCACATACACCCAGTTGCTGCACCTGGCGGATAACGCCATGTATGTCGAGAAGCAGGCCAAAAAGGGGCAGGGGCGATGAACATCCCGTAACGCCCCCTATCGTGGGAAGGCCACATCAGGTTCATTTTCATCGGATCGCGAGGTTGGCTGGACCAGCAACCGCACACATTCAGGGAGGGAACATGAAAAAGGCAGAGTTTGTCGCAAAGATCGCCGAAGGGGCCGGACTGACCAAATCCCAGGCCGAAAAGGCGCTCAACAGCTTCATCACGACCACGGTCGCCGCTCTGAAGGCCGGCGACAAGATCGCTCTGCTGGGCTTTGGCACCTTCAGTGCCGTGACCCGCGCCGCCCGTACCGGCAGGAACCCTCAAACCGGCAAGGCCATCAAGATTGCGGCCAGGACCAACGGCAAGTTTACGCCGGGCAAAGCCCTGAAGGATCTGGCGCCCAAGCCTGCAAAGGGTGCCAAGGGCAAGGCGTCGGGCAAGAAGAAGTAATGGGGAATTGGGGGGCTGCATGATGGCTGAGGTTGGATGAACCCATGTGCGGCCGCTTCTCGATGACCTATTCCCGGACGGTCCTGCGGGATTATTTTCTCCTGGACGACACCTTTGATCCCGAGCCGAGGTACAACATTGCCCCCGGCCAGGATATAGCCGCAGTGCGCCAGGAAGAGGGCCGACGGCGGTTGGTGTCGCTCCACTGGGGTCTTATCCCTTTCTGGGCCGATGACCGTAAAATCGGCTACCGAACCCTCAACGCCCGTTCAGAGACCGCCCATGGCAAGCCCGCATTCAGGGCCGCTTTCCGCAGCAGGCGATGCTTGATTCCTGCTACCGGCTTCTATGAATGGAACAAAAGGGCAGGCACCAGACAACCCTATTATATCTACCGAACGGACAGGAAACCCATGGCCTTTGCCGGTCTCTGGGAACACTGGGAAGACCGGGAGGGGAAGGAGACCATCGAGTCCTGCACCATTTTGACCACCGAAGCTGCCCATCCGGTGGCCGTTCTTCACGACCGGATGCCAGTCATTCTGGAGTCGGAAAATTTCCATCTCTGGCTGGATCCCCATGAGCAACGGGTTGAAAAATTGCTCGACTTGATCGGTTCCACAACGCTTGGGACTTTAGCCATGTACCCCGTTGCCAAATATGTCAACAAGGCGGGGAACGAAGGTAAGGGGTGTATCGAACCCGTTAGTTGAAAGCGATGGATTTGGGCGCCAAATCCTGCGGAACACTTTTGAACCTAAGCCGAAATACAGTTCGGTACCGAAAAGGACCATTCATGGGTGCGGCAGAATTTTGGTAAATTATGTAGTGTCTCTTTTCCTCCGCAGCCCGGCATCTTCTTTACTTTAGGGATCAAGGTGCTACGCTTTAGAAACGTCAAAAGCGTACATGGCAACCCAAAAAAAGGAGGGAGAAATGACCTACGGCCATGGCAGGACTTACAAGAAGGTCGAAATAATTGGCATCTCTAGTGCGGGAATCGAAGATGCGATTCAACAGGCTGTAACCCGGGCACATCATACCCTTGATAAGCTTTCCTGGTTCGAAGTTCAGGAAGTTCGTGGCCATATCGGGGACGATGGCAAGGTCAATGAGTACCAAGTCGTCCTGAAAGTCGCTTTCGAATTGAAATAGTCATCCCTCAAGCGGCAAATGAAAGCCTGGCCGATGCCCTTCGCACCGAGTTGAGGCTCCACCATGTGGTGCTCCCGAAGTCTCTGCAAACGTTCGATGTATAAGCAAAAAGCCACCACGTATACAGTTATGCAATTCGCCACTCACCAGGCCCGCGCCTGGAGAATCGGCGGATCTGTTGCCCGCCTTAGACACTGAGCGGGCGATCCTTGCCGCAGCCATGGCGGACTTTCCCCTTGCGAAGGTTGGCCATGGCGCCCTTTCCCCTACCGAGATCGAACCCCGCTTGATCCAGGTCAATTCGCTGCCATGTGACCTATGCTATATCTATATCAACTTCTGCACTCCGGCCGAACCCGTAGACTGCGGCGCAGGCCGGTACGGAGCTATGAGCCGGATCTCTCACTTCCACCATTCAAGGGGATGCTTCATGGATGCAGCCGTCGCCGTAAAACCATCACTGGCCATCACCATTCTCAAGAGCTGCCTGACGGTCAATGTGCCGCTGTTCCTCTGGGGACCGCCTGGGATCGGCAAGTCCCAGATCGTGGCCCAGGTCGCGGCGTCCTTGAAGCTGCCGCTCATCGATATTCGCGCCGTGCTGCTGGACCCCGTGGATTTGCGCGGGGTTCCCTCCGTAAGTAACGGCGTAACGCGTTGGAATCCGCCCAATTTCCTGCCGACGGAGGGGGAGGGTGTGCTGTTTCTGGACGAGCTTTCCCAGGCCCCCGAATCGGTGCAGAGTTCCCTGCTGCAACTGGTGCTTGACCGCAAGCTGGGGGAATACAGCATGCCGGACGGCTGGCGGATTTTGGCCGCGGGCAACCGGGTCACGGACGGTACTTTCAGCCGCAAGATCAGCAAGGCCCTCGGTTCCCGGTTCGCGACCCACCTGGAATTGGCGGTGGATCTCGACGAATGGTGTGCCTGGGCGATTGAAAATGATGTGCCGGCGGAAATCATGGCCTTTCTGCGCCTGCGGCCGGAACTGCTGCACTACTTTGATGCCAAGGCCCAGGGCAATTCCTTCCCCTGCCCGAGGGTCTGGGCCAATGTCGGCAAGTTCATGGGGATATTGCCCCTCGAAGCGGAGTTGCCGTTTTTTTCAGGCGCATTGGGCTATGGTCCGGCGGCTGAATTTACCTCCTTTTTGCAGGTCTACCGGGATTTGCCGGATCTCGATGCTCTGTTGCTGGCTCCCGATGAAACGGACATCCCCAAGGAGCCTTCCGTGCTCTACGCGCTGTGCGGGGCAATGAGCCGGAAGATCCATGCCGGCAATGTGGCTCATGCCTTTCGATACATGAAGCGGTTGCCCATAGAATTTCAGGTGGTGTGGCTGCGTGATGCGCTTCAGGCAGACTCCAAGATTGCCAACAGCAAGGAATTCAATGCCTGGGCCAAACAGAATGGGGATCTGTTGTTGTGAGATTTTTGTAAAAACCGACCAGGTCACGGGTGGATTCTTATAGCGAGAAGGCGTTATGCGAAAAAAAACCAAATTGGCCCAAGCGATGGCGAGGATGGTGTTGGATCATCCCTTTTTCGCCACCTTGTTGCTGCGCATGCGGCTGGTTACCGACAAGGATCTCAAAACCGCCGTTACCGACGGCCGACAAATTCGCTACAACCCGGATTTTATTGAATCATTGAATATCGATCAGATTGTGTTCGTGCTGGCTCATCTGGTCATGCATGTCGCTCACTTTCATCCGCTTCGACGCGGCCTCAGGAGCTCTGCCCGATTTAACCAGGCCGGCGATTACGCCATCAATGGCATTCTCAAAAATGCCGGCCTCCGGCTGCTGCCGGATGCTTTGTACGATGTGGATTACGACAATCTTTCCGCGGAACAAATTTATGAGCGCCTCCTCTTGTCCTCCGATGAGGAAGAAAACAATGTGTGCGTCCGTGGCAGGGACAACCAGGCCGAGGACAACGATCCCGGCGGCTGTGGCGGGTTTGAAGATGCCCGGGATGAGTATGGCCAGGGGCTGTCCAGGGCGGACCGACTGCATGAAGAAGCTCAAATTACCATTGCCATTCAGCAGGCGGCGCAAGCGGCCAAGGCTCAGGGCAAGTTGCCCGGTGCCCTTATGCGCCTGGTGGAGGAACTGGTTCACCCCATTCTCGATTGGCGGGAGATTCTCCGGACCTTCATCGATCGCACCGCAAGAAACGATTATTCCTGGAACCAGCCCAACCGTCGCCATGTGGCCGCCGGGCTGTACCTGCCCAGCTTTCGCTCCAACGGGCTGAAGCCCCTGGTTCTGGCCATCGATACTTCCGGCTCCATCGGCAAAACCGAGTTGACCCAGTTTCAAGCGGAACTGAACGACATTCTGGAGAGCTATCCCTGCGTTGTAACGGTCGTTTACTGCGACAACGCCATTGCCGGCACGCAAATCGTTACACCAGAGGACTACCCGGTGGAACTGAAATTCGCGGGTTGCGGCGGCACGGATTTGCGACCGCCTTTTGTTTGGGCGGCAAACCATATCCCGGAGGCCGGATGCCTGATTTACCTTACCGATCTGCAAGGCGAAAGCCCCGAGATCGACCCCGGCATTCCGACTCTATGGGTCAGCACGACCAAGGACAAGGATCTCCCTGATTGTTATCGGCCGAAGTTCGGGATCATTGCCACCATGGCATAGCCATCGAGCACCAGGGTTTGCACCAATGATGATTCATGTGAAGCAAACACCCATTGCGGCACTGAGGAAAACATGCGAAAAATCATCCTCTTGACCTATATTCAGCGGGACAGCGTCCGGAGTCGGCATCATGATCTGTGGCGAAAATGCCGCTATCTGGGAACCGGCAAACTGACCAAAATGCAGTACACCTGGCGGTATTCAACGACGCTGGAAAACGCCGTGGCCTTGCGCTTGCTGGGTTTGTGCTTTTTGGAGGAGGATGCCGACAGTGAGAGCAGGTAGGTTAGCCGGCGGATGGGTACTTGTGCAAAGCGCATGATCAGGTACTTTATAACCGAGCCAGGGGGAAAGGAGCGAAGGATATGCCCAGCCTGTTTGAGACGACGAGCATCAAGAGCCTCGAGTTGCGAAACCGTTTCGTGCGGTCCGCAACCTGGGAGGGCATGGCCGACGAACGGGGAGCGCCGACTGACGAACTGAACCAATTGATGGCGGAACTGGCTCGTGGCGAGGTGGGGTTGATCATCACCGGCCATGCCTTTGTCAGCCCCGAAGGTCAGGCGAGCCCCCGGCAGATGGGGGCGCACAGGGAGGACCTGTTGCCGCAATTGAGGCGGATGCCGCAAGGGGTCCATTCCGTCGGCGGGCGCATTGCCCTGCAGTTGGCTCATGCCGGTGCTTACGCTTTGGTGCCGGAAGGGGCGGTCGGCCCCTCGGTGATCGCCAATCAGGATGGAAAAAAATGCCGCGCCATGACCGGCGATGACATTCAGCGGATTACCGCTGCCTTCGGGCGGGGCGCCGCCTTGGCGCAACAGGCCGGGTTTGACGCGGTGCAGATTCATGCGGCCCACGGCTATCTGCTCAGCCAGTTTCTCTCCCCCTATTACAATCGCCGCGAGGACGGGTACGGCGGCAGCATAGAAAATCGCGCTCGCTTGGCCCTCGAGGTTCTGGCGGCGGTGCGCCAGGCGGTGGGTAATGGCTATCCCGTCATGGTGAAGCTCAATGCAGACGACTTCATCGATGGCGGCCTGACGGTCACGGACATGCTCCGGGTGGCGGAGTTGCTGCAAGAGGCCGGCATCGACGCCATGGAAATCAGTGGCGGCACCATCTGGGGCCCGAGCCGCTACCACTCCGTGCGCTCCGGTGCGGCGGCTTTGTCCGGCGGGCCCTATTATCGCGAGGCGGCCAGGCTGGCCAAGGCGTGCCTGCAAGTGCCGGTCATGCTGGTGGGAGGAATCCGCTCCCTGGAGGTCGCCGAAGAACTGCTGGCACGGAATGAAGCCGACTATATCGCCCTGTGTCGGCCCTTGATTCGGGAACCGGATCTGATCCAACGCTGGGCGGCGGGCCGCCGGGAACCCAGCGGCTGCCAATCTGAAAACGCCTGTTTTGGACCTATATTGGCCGGGAAGGGGATGTGCTGTCCCCTTAAATGATTCCGGATTGTCTTATTCTGTGGGAGAGATCCTTGGCCATCGATGCTGTCGCTCAAGTTGAAAAGATTCTGCATGACTTCTGGGCCTCCGCCCCGGGCAACAGCCTGCAACTTCCCAGCGGCGAGAAAGCTTGGGGGGCGCCGCGAGTTGCCATTGCGCGGGGCGACGACCCTCTGTTTCTGCGCAACAAGGAACTCATCGGAGATTTTCTCTGGACCCCCGCGCAAGCCTATGCCCTGGCTTTTCCCCATCTGCCGAGGCCTGCCGCCGGGCAGTTGCGGGTCATCAGCTACCTATTGCCGCAGACCCCGGAAACCCTTGCCGACCAACGCCGCGAGACGGCCATGCCGGCTGAACGCTGGGCGCGATCGCGCTTTCATGGTGAAGAGTTCAACTGCGAGCTGCGTCTGCATGTGGCGGGGGTCCTCACCCGGGCCGGCCATCCGGCGGTGGCGCCGGAGCGTTTGGCCGATTTCGACTACCGTCGTTCGCCACGATTCGGCTTGGCCTCCAACTGGTCGGAAAGGCATGTTGCCTTTGTGGCCGGACATGGCACCTTCGGCCTTTCCGACGCCCTGATTACCCGCTGGGGGCAGGCCGTGCGCCTGGGCTCGGTGGTGTGCCGCATCGATCTGCCCGTTACGGAACGGGTATACGGGGAAGATTATCACGCCTGGTGCCTCTGGCATGCCAAAGGCACCTGCGGCGCCTGCGCCAAGCGCTGTCCCATCGGGGCCATCACCACTCGGGATGGACACGATAAGCAGGCCTGTTTCAAATATATACGTGATGTGACCGCACCCTATGCCGCCAGAACCTATGGAACCGGCGCCACGCCCTGCGGTTTGTGCCAGGTGAATATTCCCTGCGAGCGCCGGGCGCCGACGGGACTTTCTTGAGAAGTTAACATGAAAAAATATGGGGTGAGGCAACGCTCCTGTTATGGAGCACTGGTGTGCAGTGTGGGAAAGCATGCTTTGCGATTCACTTCGGCGCCGATGTGCAGCACTTTCACTACAATGCCGTAGGCCGCTTCCAGATTCTCCGCCGTAATGACCTCGTCCGGCCTGCCTTTGTGAAGCATGAGGCCGCCGTTGAGGATGGCCGCCTCCGTGGCGGCAATGAAGGCGTGATCGGGAAAGTGGGAGGCCATGATGATGCCGAGTCCCTGTTCGGCCAGGTTCCGCACCACGCGCAGAATGCGTACCTGATTGCCCATGTCGAGGTGGGAGGTCGGTTCATCCAGAATCATGAGTCGCGGTTGCTGGGCCAAGGCCCGCGCAATCAGGGTCAATTGCCATTCACCGCCGCTGAGCATGGTGCAGGGCCGATGGGCAAGGTGCCGGATCCCCACCGTTTCAAGCGCCGCAAGGGCGATATCTCGGTCTTTTTGAGTTGGGGAGGAAAAGACGTTGATATGGGGGGCCCGGCCCATGACCACAATATCGTGAACCAGGAAGGGAAAGGGGGACTGCTGACTCTGGGGAACGTAGGAGATGCCCTTGGCCACCTCGGCGGGTTTCATGTGGGCGATGTCCCTGCCATCAAGGAATATTTTGCCCTGCCAGCCGTGCAGCACATTGCTGATGCATTTGAGCAGGGTGGATTTGCCGGTGCCGTTGGGGCCCAACAGGCAGAAGACATCGCCGGACGCTACGGAAAAGGACACATCGCTGAATATGGGACGGGCCCCGTCTTCCCCATAACTGAAGCCAAGATTGTGCACGCTCAGCAGCGGATTCATTGTTACCACCCCGAACGGTTCTTGCGCAGCAGGTAGGCAAAAATGGGAGCTCCCACCAGGGAGGTGAGAACACCGATGGGGATTTCCATGGCCATGGCCGTCCTGGCGATGGTATCCACCGCCACCAGGTAGGCGGCTCCGACGAGCACCGTTACCGGCAGCAGGATCTTGTTGTCCGGTCCGGCCAGGAGTCGGCCGATATGGGGAATCACCAGCCCGATCCAGCCGATGATGCCGCCGATGGAAACCGCCGCCGCGGCAATCATGGTGGCACAGAGAATCACCGTCGCCCTGATGCGCGTCGTATCCACCCCGAGGGCCCGTGCATCCTCTTCGCCCATGGCCAGCAGATTGATCTGCCATCGGATCAAGAGGAGCACTGTTATGCCCACCAGGATGATGGGCGCCACCACGACCATATCCCGGTTCGATGCGTTGTTGAGGGAGCCGAGGAGCCAGAAGACGATGGAAGGCATCTCGTTGGCCGGGTCGGCGACATACTGGATGAGGGAGGTGCCGGCGGAAAACAGGGCGCCGACGATGATCCCCGAAAGAACCAGCATCAACACCGGTGTCGAACGATAGACCCTGCTCAGGCAGTAGGTCAGCAGGACCGCCAGCAGGCCGAACACGAAGGACAGGATCTGCACGGCGATGATGTTGCCGAAAAAGAGGATGGCCAGCGCCGCGCCGAAACCCGCTCCCGCTGATACGCCCAGAATATGCGGTGAAACGAGGGGATTGCGGAACAGCCCCTGGAAGGCGGCGCCGGAAACGGACAGCCCGGCCCCCACGAGCATGCCGGCCATAAGCCGGGGCAGCCGGACATCCAGCAGAATCGACTCCACGGCCGGCGACCAGGTGCGTTCCATGGGCAGCACGTTGGCGGCGAAAATCCTCAGGATCTGGCCTGGGGCGATGTACAGATGGCCGAGTATCATGGACGTTGTCGCTACGGCAACCAGAAGAATGGCGAGGATGAATAGAATTCTGTTCGCGCCGACGGCGCTTTTGTGCTCAGCGGATGGCATGATGAAAAACTACCTCGCGCCGCCGAAAGAACCGAAATTGAACCCGTAGCCACCGCTCAGAACCTTTTGGGCCTGCTCGTCGCTCAACTCGAAGTTCATGGTCTCCCGGTAGAATTTCTTGACTTCATCAGCCATGTCGACATCCGCGAACCGCTCCGGGTAGGCAATTTTTGCCAGCCAGAGGGGGTGCAGAACCGCGGCTTCGGCCGTCGGCCGGTCCCAGATGAACAAGCCCACCGGCTGTCGGTAAACCTGACGGTTTTTTACTGCAGCGACATTTTTCCAGCGCGGATTGTTGTAAACCTCTTCCGGGGTTCCGGTATCGATGACCAGGATATCCGGGTTCCAGTCGAGGACCTTTTCCATGGATACTTCCGCCAGGCCGGAATGCAGACCTTGCTGGGTGCCTGCCGTATGGATGGTGGAGGTTGCATTGACGCAGCCGGCGGTCGTGATCCGTTCATTCATGAAGGTGTCGCCGCCCAGGGTGACGAGATGCTTGGGGCCGTAGCCGTTGAACAATTTTTTACGCTGTTCCGGCGGAATGTCGGCGGTTCGGGAACGCACGAAGGCCAGGATTTTTTCCAGGTAGTCGATATAGTTGGCGCCACGCTCTTCGCGCTCGAAAATGGTGGCGTAAAAGCGAATTTCATCCTTGAGCAGGTTGGTGTCGTGACTCATGTTGCTTTCCGTATAAGCGACCGGTATGCGGGTTTTTTTCTGGACGATGGAGCCGTCCAGGTTGCCGGCGATGACCAGTTGCGCATCGGCCAGGAGCAATTCTTCGATGTTGATGTGGCCGCTGGTGCTGCGCGGGCCGGGGAGTTCCTTGATGGATGGATCGAAGGCGAGCAGCAATTCGGAATTTTTGAGGGTGCTGGTGACGGCGACGAGTTGGTCCCGAGCTCCGAGGAGGTAGGCGATCTGCCCCGTGGGACCGCCGAACAGGGCGACCCGGGTGAGGGGCACCGGGACCTCGACCCGATTGCCGACCATGTCGGTAATCACGCGAGTTTTTTCCGGGAGCCGTCTATGTTCGGTGCGAAACAACGCCAGGGCAAAGACCATGGCCGCGCCAAGAGTGAAAAGAACCAGAAGATTTCGGGTGTGGCGGATGTTGGGCATGGCTGACTCCGATTATTTCCTGAACCGTGTGACCGGCTCTATGCCGTCGATTTTATTGTAGAATTTTACGCCCTGCGAAAGGCTGCGGAAAAGCCGGACACGGTCCGTCACCCTGATGCCGGCGATGACCGAGGCGCCGAAATCGAACAATACGTCGCTCATGGGGGTGCTGGGACCGAGGACGATGGCGGTGGCGTTGGCGGCGCGGGCCAGTTCCAGGAGGCGCTCCATGGTTTTGTTGATCAGGGAGGTGGCGGTGAGAATCAGCAAGTCGGATTGGGGCACCACCTCCTCGGCGGCGAAGGACGGCAGCTCACCGGCCTGCGGGTTGATTTCGAGCAGAAAGGCCCGCTTGGCCGCTTGGGCCAGGTCCGGAAAAAAGGGGAACCGGCCGATGCAGGTCACGGTTTGGCCGGGGACGCGGTCCATGATGTAGTCGACGACATTGAGCCTTTCGCCTTGAGCATCGATGAGAGACGACAGGGCGGCCAGACCCAGGCCCGCCTCCAGCGGTTCCCAGCTTTTCAGCCCGGCCGCCAGTTCCATGACCTCCATTCCTTGCAGGGCACCGGCGTTCGGCAGTTCGAAATCCGGCCGCCCGGGAAAGACATGGGCCATGCCGGTATGTCGGCTTTCCACCGCCAGCCAGTGCAGGCCGATGCGAACCCGGGACGCGACCTGACGATCTCCGTCAACGCTGTCCAGCAGGGCGTCTATGAGTTGCAAAACGTTTCCTCCTCCGTTTCATAACAGGCACCCAGATCCTTTTCGCGCTCCGGTTCAACCCATTCCAGACCATTTTTCGCGATGCGGACTCCCAAGAACCGGCCGATGCAGAAATGGCCGTGAAAATCGATGCAACGTTGTAGCGTTTCGGAAATATCCATAACGCGCATGGGTCTTTCTTTTCCGGCGATGAAATTGGCGAAACTGGCAAAGGCTTTAATTTAATGAATACTTGACATAAACAAAGTCGATATGTCAAGAAGTAAACAGCGAAAGCTTCAGACAGTCTGTGGCCGGCTGCCAGGTTCGGGCCAGGTTGACAGGAGAGTCTTCATCCCATGCGGAATACACACATTTTCTTTTTCGGCTGGCTGGCATGCCTGGGTTTCGTTCTGTCCGCGGCCGGCTGTGACTTCGGCCGCCGGGAAGTCGCCGGTGAAACCCGGATCGTCGTCGATCAGATGGGGCGCAGGGTCACCGTTCCAAAAAACATCGAGCGCATCGCGGCATTGCATCATTTCGGCGGCAAGGTGATTTTTGCCCTGGGGGCCCAGGATCTGCTGGTGGACCAGGCGCTCTATCATCACGAGAACACCGCCATGGCCAGAATCAATCCCGTTTTTGCGGCCAAACCGAAACTCATCGACGGCCACAATCTCAACAACGAGGAAATGGTGGCCCTGCGGCCGGACATCGCCATCGCATATGCCTCCTTCGACCCTTCGGAAATGGAACGGTTGGAGCATGCGGGGATCCCTGTTGTTGCCATCCGGGGCGAGACCCTGGAAGAAAGCTATGCGGGGGTGCGCCTGGTGGCCAAGGTGCTGGGGCGGGAACAGCGGGGGGAGGAATATATCGCGGACTGCCGGAAGCTCTGCCGCCTGGTTACGGAGCGAACCGCCGCGATTCCCCGGGACGAGCGCGTCAAAGTGCTGTTTTCCGGGCCGAAAAATATTTATTCCGTCGCCACCGGCGACATGCTGCAGGATACGCTGCTGACCATGGCCGGCGGCTATAATGTCGCTTCCTCCCTGAAGGGTTTCTGGGCCACCGTTTCGCCGGAGCAGGTCGCCTCCTGGAATCCCGATGTCATTTTTCTCGGTTCCAGCCTCGACACCTACGGCGCCGGGGCGCTGTTCGACAACGGCATGCTGGAAACCGTGAATGCCGTCAAGCATCGGCGGGTATACGTTTTCCCCTCGAATATCGGCTGGTGGGACTACCCGGCGCCCCATTGCGTTCTGGGCCTGGTCTGGGCGGCAAAGATGCTTTACCCGGAGCGGTTCGTCGATATCGATATGCAGGCGCTCGCCGACGATTTTTATCAAAAATACCTCGGTTATTCCTTTACCGCCATGGGCGGGAGGTTATGAAAAAAAGTCTGATCATCTTCTGTCTTTTCGCCTTCGGCCTGGCATTGGTCATGTCGCTGGCCCTGGGGCGTTATCCCATCGGGCCTGCCGATCTGCTGGGCCTGGCCGGTTCTCTGCTGCCCGGAATCGCCGCCGATGCGGTCCCGGTGGAAGTACGGATGGTGTTCTGGAACATTCGTGTACCGCGCATCCTGCTCGGCATCGCCGTGGGCAGCGGTCTGTCCATCGCCGGCGTGGTGTTCCAGGCCTTGTTCCGCAATCCCCTGGCCGCCCCCGATATCCTGGGGGTGACCGCCGGCTCCGGTTTCGGCGCCGCCCTGGCCATCATGTTTTTTACCCGCATGGCGCTGGGGGTGCAGGGTTTGGCCTTTCTGTTCGGCGTGGTGGCGGTTTCCATCGCCTATTTCCTTGCCAACCGCAGTTGGGACCGCTCCGCGTCGGTGCTGGTGATTTCGGGGATCGTGGTCTCCGCCGTGTTCCAGGCGTGCGTTTCCATCCTGATGTATCTGGCGGATCCTTACGATCAGCTGGCCAAGATCGTGTTCTGGATCATGGGCAGTTTTCATGCCGCTTCCTGGGCCAAGGTCCAGGTCACCCTGCCTGTGGTGGTGGTCGGTTCCCTGCTGCTGACGGTGTTCGGTTGGCGCCTCAACGTCATGACCCACAACGAAGAGGAAGCCCTTTCTCTGGGGGTCGACGTTTTCCGCTGGCGGCTGTTTTATCTAGGCATCAGTACCCTGGTGGTCGCCTCCTCGGTGGCGGCGGTAGGCAATATCAGCTGGATCGGCCTGATCGTGCCGCATATCGCCCGTTACCTGGTCGGCACCGAGCACCGCCGGCTGATTCCGGTCGCGGCCTTTATCGGCGGCGGCTTTCTACTGATCATGGATACTGTCGCTCGTACCGTTTCCGTGTCGGAAATCCCCATCAGCATCATCACCTCCATCTTGGGCGCCCCCTTTCTCGGCTACCTGGTGATTCATCGCGGCAGAAAGGGGGCCTTGGGTGTCGGTGCGGGTTGACGGTCTGACCGCCGGCTACGGCAACAGCCCGGTGCTCTATGAGGTGGCTGCGGATCTGGCGGCGGGGCGCAGCTGTGCCCTCATCGGGCGCAACGGGTCGGGAAAAACCACTCTGATGCGCTGCATCAACGGCATACTGAAACCGACCAAGGGGACCATCACCGTGTCCGGGCGGGAAATCCGCAGCATGAAGCGGGATGAAATCGCCCGCCTGATCAGCCTGGTTCCCCAGGGAAACTATTCACCGTTCCAATTTTCGTGCCTGGAAATCATTCTCATGGGGGGTGCGGCGCGCATCAAACCCTGGAGCGCACCCTGCGCCGGGGAGCGACGGCAGGCCCTGGAAATCTGCCGCGAGGTGGGGATAGTTGAACTGGCGGAACGGCCCTTCAACAGCCTTTCCGGCGGCCAGAAACAGCTGGTCATGCTGGCCCGGGCGCTGCATCAAAATGCCCCGGTCATGCTGCTGGACGAACCCAATTCCCATCTGGATTTTCCCAATCAGCACATGATGATGGGGCTCATGCGGCGCTTCGTCAGGGAGCGGGGGGTGACCGCGCTGATTACCCTCCACGATCCCAACCTGGCCCTTCAGTATTGCGACGACGTGGTCATGCTGCGGGAGGGACGGGTGGTCGCCGCCGGGCCGACAGCCGAGATTCTGGATGATGTTCACCTGCAGGAGGTTCTGGGGCCGGGGATTCTCATGGAGAGAACCGTGTCGGGGGGCCGGGTGGTGGTGCCGAGGAATATGTGACAGGAGGTAACCATGCAGTGCAATTATTGTGAATGGCGGTGCGACCTGGCGAACGGCAAGCTGGGGCTGTGCCGCATGTACGAGACGGCGGAGGGCGGGATTCGGGAACGGTTCCCCCATTACTGGTCCAGCTGCATCCCCGCCCGCATCGAATCGATTCCCTTCTACCATGTCCGACCGGGCAGTCGCGCCCTGGTGATCGGCACCATGGGATGCAATTTCCGCTGCCGCTACTGCAGCAATGCCTTCATCGCCAAGGAGGATCCGGCCGTCGTCAGGGAACGCATGCTCCGCCTGTCGCCCGCCGAAGTGGTCCGCAAGGCCAGGCAGATGGGGTGCGCCGGCATCGTCTTCAACGTCAATGAACCGGCGGTGTCGCTGCCCTCCCTGCAGGAACTGGCCGCCGAGGCGCGCCGGGAGGGCATCGCCCTGGGCTGTCTGACCAATGCCTACACCACGGAGGAGTCGACCGAGTTGCTGACGTCGATCTTTTCCTTCTTCAACGTCGGCCTGAAAGGGATGTCCGCCACCTTCAACCGGGATCATATCGGTATCCCGGGGGTCGAACCGATTCTGCGCAATATTCGGCGCCTGGCCGCCGTCGCCCACGTGGAGGTCACCACGCCCATCATCGAATCGGTGAATGACGGGGAATTGGACGACATGGCGCGGTTTCTGGCCGACGTGGACCCGGAAATCCCCTGGCACGTGTTTCGCCTGCTGCCCGAGGACGAGATGAAGGAAGCCCGGTATCCGAGCGTCGACAGGATAGCCGCCGCCCTCGATGCGGTCCGCGTCAGACTCCCCTATATCTACTTTCATAACTTCGTCGGCTCCGAATGGGTCAATACCCATTGCCCCGAGTGCGGCACCCTGGTCATCGAGCGTTTCAGTCTCGGTTGCGGTGGTGACAAGCTGAAAGCTTGCCACTGCACCGGGGGGAGTTGTCCGGCATGCGGGCATGAAATCAGGCTGGCGGGGGATGTCGCGCCCACCTGGCAACCGGCGGAGGTGCGGCCATGAGCAGAGCGATCATCGACGCCCGGGAATGGCAGAAGGTTTTCGACCTGAAAACCGGGGCCACGCTGGCTGCCAAGGGACCGCTGGATGACCTGGTTCGGGGAGTGCAGGACCGTCATCCCTATCCCGGTGATCTGGATGCCGCCGGCAATCGCTGGGTGACCGATACGGCCATGGATTTGCTGGAGCGCTACGATCCTTCCTTCGTTTTTTTGACCTACGCCCAGCAGTACTTCGCCGGTCGCTATACCCCGCTGACCGAGGCCCAGTGGGGCGCCACGATTGCGACGGTCTACCGCGAAGTGGAACGTTTCGCGGCGCTTTCCGGCTTTACGCCGGTTATCGTGGGAACCGGAGACATGGCGCCCCTGGTCGCGCCCATCGACCTGACCCATCTCGACGGCCTGGCTCTGTGCACCCACTGGTCGGCGCGCTACGCCGGTCTGCATGAGCCTTCGCCCGCCGATCTCGCACTGCTGGGAACGCTGCCGGAAATCGAACGGATCGTGCCCTGGCAGCAGTTCGTCGATCTTCTCGGCCCCTGTTCCCTGGATCCGGTGCTGCTGCCGAAGTATGTTCTGGTCGCCCGCGCCGGGCACATGTTTAAAACCGTCGGCGGCGCCTTCCGGCAGGTCCGGCGGGTGCCGGCGCCGGCCTACCGCATCCCCGTGTCCGGTTGTCCGGAGGGGGTATCGGACAGCACGGAGGTGCGCAGCACCGTTGAAAAGCTGCTGGGGGCAGGCCGAGTCGCGCTGATCTTCGTCGAAGGACTCGGCATCGAGAATTTTCCCTGGTCCTGCCGGGAAATCGGCAACGGGCGGGAGTGGTATTATTACGAAACCGGAGATGCTCAGTACCTCACCATCACCACCGGGCGGCACCAGGTGTTCGAATATCCGCCGGGGTACCGCTATTTCGAGGAGGACGGACCGGGCAAGGAGTTCCCCTTTTCCGGTTATTTCCGCTCCGTACCCGCCCGGACCATCGGCGCCGATTTCGGTGGCAGAAGCATTGCCGTAGGGAACCGCAGCATGTTCATGCACATGGCGGCCGGCGCCGACATATCCGTGGAGTGCTTTGCCCGCAACCTTTACAACCAGGGCACCATGGCCGTCATTCATCGCGACGACAAAGCCTGACCGCATCCGTTAACAAAACAGGCGGACACGACAGTTTTGGGCACATCGCCAGATGGGGATTTTTTGCTATATTTCAACTTGAGAGATGGGGTTTTGGCCCCGTGGGAGATTTCAACCATGACCATGGAAATTCAACAGAAACTGCTGACCCTTCTGACACCGGCCGCGGCGGCCCTCGACGTTGACACGGTGCGCATCGGCCTGGGTTATACGGCGGTGCGGCTCGGTGACGGTGCAACGGGACTGGCCTGGACCCCGCCCCCCTCCGCGGGATGCTGCACCCACATGAATTGCGCCGGCACCCTGGCCGGCCGGTCGGCGGAAGAACTGCTGAACAACCTGGTGGACGAGCATCCTCTGCGGCGGGCGGTGGGGCTGGCGACGGCCAACGCGCTGCTCGCGTCGCGCCCCCATCCTCAAGCCTCCACCATCGATGCCCTGGAACCCCTGGCCGTCACCGACCGGGATCACGTTGCCATGGTCGGCTATTTCGGGCCCTTGGTACGGGATCTGAAACAAATCGGCTGCCGGTTGGATATCATTGAACTGAATTCGATCCATTCCGAGACCCTGTCGCCCGAGGCCGGGCGCGCCGTGCTGGCGGCCTGCGATGTGGCGATTCTTACCGGCACCAGTCTGGTCACCGGTACCATCGACGACTTGCTGGCTTCCCTGGGCCGGCCGCGGGCCGCGGTGTTGCTCGGCCCTTCGGCGCCTTTCTGTCCGGAACTGTTTGCGGGAACGCGACTGACCCAGATTTCCGGTGCCAGGGTCATCGACGGTGACGGGGTCCTGCGCGTAGTATCCGAGGCCGGCGGCACCCCGTTGCTGAAACAGTATGTGGCCTTCGAGACGGTGCCCGTAGGGGCGTAGCTTCGCCCTTCGGGCCGTGTCAGCGCCAAAGGCAATTCTGCCAATTCTGCCGAAAAAAACCGGCCCATCCCTTCGCAGGGACCGGGCCCGGTTTTTTTCGGCAGGACCGCCTTGGCTGGTCGGCTTCCAAACCGAAGGTGTCGCCTCGACGCCCGACGAGAGGACTTCATGGAACAACTGGAAAGGTAAGTTGAATGACATTGTCCATATCGGAAGTTATGCTCGAACGCTTGATGGAAGAGGATGTTCCTTACGGCGATCTGACCACGGATCTCCTTGGAATTGGGGGCCGGCGGGGGAAGATCGTCTTTACCACCCGAGAACCGACGGTTGTGTGCGCCACCGAGGAAGCGGCCGGGATACTGAGAAAATTTGGCGCCGAAATCCGCCATCTGACGCCGAGCGGGGCGTATCTGCCAGCCGGCACCGTGTTTCTCGAGGCAGAAGGGACGGCGGCCGCCATTCATGCCGGATGGCGGGTGTCTCTGAATCTGCTGGAGCATATATCCGGGATTGCGACGCGCACCAGAACCATCGTGGATCGGGCCCGGGAGGTCAATTCCCGCATCGCCATTGCGCCAACCCGAAAATCCTATCCGGGCCTGAAAAAACTGGCCATCAAGGCGGTTGAATGCGGGGGCGCGCGGCCGCACCGTTTGGGTTTGTCCGAATCCGTATTGATTTTCAGGCATCATCTGGTGTTTTTGGGAGGCATGGATCAGCTGGTGGCCCGCATGGAGTACCTGCGGCGCGAGGTGCCGAGCATGAAACTGACCATTGAGGTCGAAGATGAGGCGGGTGCCGTCCAGGCGGCCCAGGCCGGTCTCGACATCATTCAGGTCGACAAGCTTCCGTGCTCCCAACTGGCCGACCTGGTCGGCAAGGTTCGAGCCGTGAACCCCGCGGTGATGGTAGCCGTGGCGGGTGGCATAACTGCTGCGAATGCCGCGGAATACGCCGCGACCGGAGCCGACATCCTGGTTTTGTCCTCGGTCTTTTTCGGCAAATCGAGCGACATCGGGGCGAACATCCTGCCCCTGTAGCCGCTTTTCGGGTCGGCGCCCAGGTGCGGCGGCATTACCCGCGAGGGCCGGAGCTCGGCCACCTTATCCTTGGTAAGGCCGCTGCCGATGGGCAATCTCCCTGGTGTTGCCTGACGCAGACCCGCCAAGCAGGTGGTCATCGGACAGTCGTTTATTTTCAGATGTAACTGATGGGAGTAAAACCGCAAGCGGCAAAGCGACCCAGGTGCTCAAAACGTAAATCCCATGTTTCGGAGGCGGCCGCCGATGTTTCCCGATTTGCTCCGGTTTGCCCTCATCGGTTTTCTGGCCCAGATGGTCGACGGCGCCCTGGGCATGGCCTATGGGGTGACTTCGGCGACCTTCCTGCTCCACCTCGGGGTGCCGCCGGCTATTGCCAGCGCCACGGTGCATACGGCCGAATTGTTCACCACCAGCGCTTCCGGCTTGTCCCATCTTTTTTTCCGCAATATCGATTGGCGAGTTTTCAAAAGACTGTTGCTGCCCGGGGTACTGGGAGCGATCCTGGGCGCCGGCCTGCTCAGCCATGTGCCCGTTCAGCCCTTTCGTTACCTGGTCGCCCTCTATCTGCTGGTCATGGGAATCGTCATCCTGCGCAAGGCCCTGAAAATGACCCAGCCGACCGGGTCCCCTGTCACAAGATTATTTCCTTTGGGTTTCTGCGGCGGATTTTTTGACGCCCTCGGGGGCGGCGGCTGGGGACCGATTGTGGTTGCTTCATTGCTGGGGCGGGGCGGCGTGCCCAGGTATACCGTCGGCACCGTCAACCTGGTTGAATTTTTCGTCGCCTTGGCCGCTTCGGCGACCTTTTTCCTGACCATCGGCTTCGACTACTGGCCCCGCATCGTCGGCATGGTGCTGGGCGGCGTGCTCGCTGCGCCCCTGGCCGCCTATGTCTGCAAAAAGATCCCGGCTCGGCCGTTCATGGTCCTGGTGGGGATTCTGATCCTGATTCTCAATCTGCATACCTTGTTACAGCTCTTTTTTTGGGGATAGCTGATTTTCATTCGGAACCGGCCTGTTTCCAGGTCAGGAGGACTGCCGCCGAATCAGGCCGTCAACCCAGGCCATCGCTTCCGGATATTCGGCACAATCCAGGACGAATTCCTGTCCCTGCATCACGGCCTGCAATAGGGTGCGTCCGTCGCGTGTTTGCCAGTGTTTTGGGTTCGAATGGTAGGTGAGGGCAGTCCGGGTTGCGGCCGGATTGAACCAGACCGGTAGTTCCCAACGCGTCGCCTTTTTGAAAAAAGGTGCTGTCAATTGCAGGTGGGGCCGGTTGAATTTCTAGGAATTTGTTCTCTTGTCAGAATAAAATTAGAAATCTTGACAAGGATGGATTAGAGCGTTAATTTCATGAAGATTAGGCTTGTTCTGTTTTGATCGTTGAACGATTTGGAGATGGAATGAGGACTTGGAGAGTTATCTGGGACGGACTTTTAACCGCTTGGCGCCGAATGGTTGCCTGCGGTTTTTGTTTTTGAGGAGCTGGTGAAAAACCTTTCCGAATTGCCACTCAAGTTATCCTACCGAACTGGTCGGGATGATTTGGCAAGAGACTTTTTTATTCCATGCTTAGAGTCGACAACGCTTTATCGTAGAGCGGCTGGGTATTTTACCAGTGCTGGCTTGGCGTTAGCAGCTCGTGGGGTGGCGAGCCTTGCATCGCGAGGTGGAAAGATGCGCTTGGTTGTATCCCCCTATCTGGATCCAGATGATTTAAATGCATTGCAGATGGCAATTGACAATCCAGCTGTTGTTTTGCGGAATATTGCTGCGAAGAATTTGGCGGATATTGAAGATGCTTTGGTCAAGGACCGGCTTAATGCTTTGGCTTGGCTAGCGGCCACCGGGCTCTTAGAAATAAAGTTGGCGCTGCGTCTAGGTCCAGCGGGAGAAATATCCAGAGGTATTTTTCACGAAAAGGTAGGTATTTTCACAGATGAAGTCCAGAATAACGTCTCCTTTTCTGGCTCTTCCAATGAAACGGCCGGTGGCCTGGTGGAAAATTTTGAAAGTATCAAAGTTTTCTGCTCTTGGAGAGATAGCGAAGGTAGGGTAGGAGAAGAAATCGAAAATTTTGAGGCACTATGGAATGATTCTACTCCATGTTTGAAGGTCATTGAGTTCAGTGCGGCTGGGCGAGAATTGTTGGAACGTTTTCGTGATTTCAATAAGCCCCCGACAGGGTTATTCATAAATAGAATCGCAGATAAAGTTTCACAGCCTGATTTTCGACTACCTAGCGGATTTGAGCTGCGCCCTTACCAGGCTGATGCCATTCGTGCCTGGAGCAAGGCAGGTGGAAAAGGCATCTTCGCCATGGCTACCGGCTCCGGCAAAACGTTGACCGCGCTCACGCTGGCCAGCAAGGTTGCCGAAAAGAATCACCCGCTAGTGCTGATCGTTGTTTGCCCATTCATCAACCTTTGCAAGCAGTGGCTGCGGGAGATGGCGGCCTTTGGCCTGCAGCCGGTGGCCTGTTATGAAGGGAAAGACCGCTGGCAGGCAGAGCTGGAAGAGGCGTACCAGCGGCTTTCGGTAGGCATTACGCAGGTTCATGCCATCGTTGCCACCAATGCCACCTTTCAGAGCGAAGGTTTTCAGGCCCGCATCCGGCCGCGGGTGGCATCCCCGGCACATTACCATCTGCTGATTGCCGATGAGGTTCATAATCTAGGGGCCGACAGAAGCCGCGAATCGTTGCCCGATTGCATCCCCCTACGACTTGGGTTGTCTGCAACGCCGGAGCGGCATTATGACCCGGTGGGAACTAAGGCAGTGCTGGACTATTTCGGTGACATTGTTTACGAGTATCCCCTATCATTGGCTATTGCCGACGGTCGATTGTGCCGGTATCGATACTACCCCATCCCGGTAGAGCTAACTGATGCCGAAACAGACGAGTATGAAGAACTGACGGCTAAATTATCAAAGTTTTTTTCCCGGGGCGAAAACGATGAATTGAATCAGTCGGCCATCCGGCTGCTGATCAAGCGTGCACGGCTGCTGGCTGGCGCGGAAAACAAACTTGTCGCCCTTGATCAGGTCATTTCGTCCCTGCCGGAGTTGCCGAAAAAAGCGCTTTTTTACTGTGGTGACGGTCGCACTACCGACGCCATTACTGACGAGGAAGTTCGGCAAATTCAGGCAGTCTCCCGGCTGCTTGGTGAGCGGCACAACCTGCGAGTACGTAATTTCACCTTTCGAGAAAAGACGGAGGAGAGAGAAGAGATTCTTCGGGACTTGTCTAGCGGGTTTCTGGATGGCGTTGTTGCTATCCGTTGTCTCGATGAAGGTATCGACCTGCCAGATTTGCGCATGGGTTTCCTTTTGGCCAGTTCCACCAATCCGCGCCAGTTTGTACAACGACGGGGGAGACTGCTGCGCAATGCCCCAGGAAAAAACCGGGCGATCATCTTTGACTTCTTTGTCCAACCGCCCGATCTTGGGGGCAAGCTCGATGACAGCTGCTTTAATATGGAGCGGTCGTTTTTTCAAAGAGAGTTGAGCAGGATTGTGGAGTTTTGTCGGATGGCCGAGAATGGCCCTGAGGCGTTGCATTCATTGCACGATTTACGATTGAAGTACAACTTATTTTCGGAGTAAATGAACCATGTAAAACGAATTTTATGTGCAAGAAATTATGAAGCGGTTGAAAGCACTTGAAGAAGAAAACTCTCGACTCCGAAAAGTAGCTAATAGGAAAGAAGAAAAACCACTAATCGTCACAGAGAGCGAATATAAAGGTCATCCAACTCTTGTTTTTGAGGGCTCATTCAAGTCTTTTTCGCTCGGGATTAAAAAATTGAGTATATTAAAAAATGCATGGCCGCATGTTGAAACATTTCTTCAAAAACACTCAAATTCTGTTGCCGAACAAGTTTCGTATGATTTTGATGACGGAAAAATCTAAATTATATTTGAATGATTCATTTTCTATTTTAGGGTGCAACCATGACTGACCAAAATAAGAAAAAACTTACTCGTGCCCAGGAAATTTTCAAGGCAGCCTCAGAGGATTATCAAGTACTAATTCGGGAAATCCTCAAAGAAGAGCGCGATGTTATGCACCTGAAACGTCGTAGCGATATCCATACGCGCCTCTACGAACATGTGAAACGGGTGATCAAATGATTCTTGAGCGATTGGTTCTGGAAAATTTTCGTCAGTTCAAGGGGAGACAGGAGATTGTTTTCTCTGATCTGAGAGAGCGCAATGTCACCATTGTACATGCAGAAAACGGTTTCGGGAAAACCACGCTTCTTAAAGCCCTCCTGTGGGGGCTTTACGGTCGGGAAGGACTGATGGGTAATGATGGCAATCCTGATGACTTTGAGCGCCCGGACAGTATTATCCACGAAGGATTGGCATTGCGTGCTAAAGACCCAATGGCTCTTGCGGCAACGGTCGAAATCACCTTTAAACATGATGCGGATCGATACGTTCTAACGCGTCAACTCTCTCTTGCACAGCAAAAACTCAACCCCAAACAAACAACCCTTTCTCTAGAGGTCATGAAAAACGGTCAGACATTTTCGCTTGATCGGCCACAGCAACGAATCCAGGCGATTGTGCCAGATGGCATCAGTCGCTTTCTTTTTTTTAATGGCGAACGAATAAACTACCTGGCTATGGAACGTAACAGCGCCCAGGTAACGGAAGCCATTCACCAAATGCTCGGCTTGGATTTGCTTAAGCAGACCATCGACGACCTGCGTCATCAAAATGTCCGTGGCAAGCTCCGCAGTGAACAAAAGGAGATGACGAGTGACGAAAAGCGCAACCTCATCGAAGAGTTATCAAGGCTGGAAGAACAGTTAAGGGAATACAAAACACAAGAAGACCAGACCTTGGCGAACCTGAAGGCTATTCAGGTTGAAATTACCACTGTAGACAGTAAGTTGGCTGCTAATCGGGTTGCCCATGAACTGCAGGCCAAGCGCATCCACTTAAGCCAGGAGCGTGAGGAACTTGTCAGCAAGAAAGACGATGTTACAAAGCGTATTTCGAAGCTCATTGCTGACGACGGTTATACTCTCTTTACCTCACCATTGATCAATCGTGGCAGGGAGATCGTTGCGAAGTTTCGTAGTGAGGGAAAGATCCCAGCACGAGTCCTGAACACTTTTTTGCAGGAGTTACTAGACCATGACACTTGCATCTGCACCCGATCGCTTATACATGGAACTCCAGAGCGGGCTGCGGTAGAAAAGCTGCTGACCATTGCTGGTGACCAGGATTTTAACAATGCCGTCGGGGCACTTGATCATGCCATTGGGCTTATCGAAGGTATTTCCGATCAAACGCAGGATTTGCTTAACCAACTGAAGATCGAACGCCTGGGATACTCCCGAGATATCCGGGAGCGGGACGAAGAGATCGAGGAAATTCATCAGAAGCTTGGTGGCAAGAATGATGAAGAAGTAAGCCAGCTAGAGTCGAAAAGAAAGTCACTTAGCCTTGATCGTGATGCTCAAAATGCCGCACTCGGGCGAATTGGCGAGCAACTCAAAATTTCAAGTGAGGCAATTGAGACTCTTGAGAACCAGATCAGGCAGATCGAGGACAAGGAAGAGGCTGCTGCTCGTGCGCAACGGCGCGTTGATGCGGTGGAGGATTGCGTAGATATCCTCGATAAGATTCTGAAGGCCGAGACTGAAGAGTTGCGACCCCTCCTTAACGCCGAGATCGACAGCCATTTCCGCAAGATAATGACCAAGGATTATTGGGCGGAGCTAACGGATAATTACACGCTTCGTATCCGGAAGCGTGTCGCCGGCGGTGATGGCTCGGCTGATCCAGTAGAAATCGATGCAGCGCTCAGTACCGGCGAGCGGACGGTTACGTCGCTGGTCTTTATTGCCAGCCTAGTTGCGTTAGCAAACCGGCGTTCTGAGATACCTACTATCCTGAGAGGTTTGGCCGGTTCGGCTTTCCCTGTTGCAATTGATTCGCCATTCGGTTCGCTCAGCATTTTCCGTGAGGGAGTTGCCAGATATGTTCCTGAGCTTGCACCGCAGGTTGTCCTGTTTGTCAGTCCCAAGCAGTACGATGGTGAAGTAGAGGCAGCCCTCAAGGCATCAGGGCGAATCAGCAAGCGCTATTACCTGCGCTATTACGGACCAAGCATGCCGGAGAGAGCAGCCCCGGAGCTGATTGTTGATGGCCAAAAAATCCAGCAATACTTCCCGCTGGACAATGATGAATTCACTGAGCTCGTGCCTCTATGAAAAACAATAAAGACACCCTTGCCCAAGTTGCTCAGCAGGTTTTGCTAGGCCTCGACAGATCGGCTTCAGTCGATGAGATTTATACCGAAATCGTGAAGCGGAACCTCTACACCTTCAACACGCCGACGCCGGAGAATGTCCTGAGAACGGCCATTCGCCAACAAACAGACTGTGTTGAACGAGTCGATTCCCGTGACGAGATACTTTTCGAAATGGTTGGTGAAGATGTTTATGGATTGGCGACAGGGATACTCGCCCGTAGTCGAAAAAGAGCAGGAGTCGGTATGAAGCGAATTCAGCGTGCAAGTGATAAGGAAGAGATTATCAAGTCACTGATGTCCGATCAGGTTGGAGTATTCAAGGAGATCTGGAAATTGTTGCTCTTTGCTGCGCAAGTAGGAGTCAAAAACAATGCCCGCACGCCTTTGAAGGCTGCCGATCCTGGTAAGGGGATTGATCAGACGACATTCGGAAACTGCCCCGCCTGGCCGGGGGTTTTATATCTTATGGCTCTTTCAGAGACGCAGAAATCCGAAAGCCTTTCTGGGACCCAGGAAGCTGAAGATGAGCGGGTGGCGGTGTTTCAGGAGTATTCAAATGGTGGCTTGGCAATGTTGCAGGAATTTTTTGCTGGACGGCCTATTGATCTTGATGGATTGCTAGCATTTATTGAGATGCAACGGGAAAAGTGCGCTGGAAGGCTAGATTTAGATCTTACTATTTAACCTGGGGCAAAATATGAAAAAATTTAGTGAAATATGTAGTGGCCATTGTTTTGTAATACCAGAGAATCAAAGAGGGTTCAGCTGGGGCATTGATGAAGTTAACGATATTTTCAATGATCTTGATTTAGCTGATACCCAGTCTCATTATATGGGCCCCATAATAGTAACAAGGACGTCAGAGCCAGATTTTCAGGATGATACTTTAACAACAACGGCAGAGTTTACCTTAGAGGATGGCCAACAAAGAATAACAACATTTTTCATTATTATTAATGAAATTAAAAAAAAATTTGAAAATCTCGGGCGCAGCTTGGAGGCCCAAGAGCTTGAGAGAATCATTTTTTTCAAAAAAGGGCAGTTGCACCTTAGGTTGAGCAATAAAAACCCACACCTTGATGCAAGCTTTTCTCATATTGTTTGTGGAAACCCGCCATTGCCAGCTAATCCTACTGCTCCAGTTATGGCCTTAAAAAAAGTGTCAGAGTATGTTGGAAATAAAATTATGAATATGAACGATGCCGATTTATTGACGTGGAAGCATAGGTTGACAAACCAAGCTAAGTTTATATGGGTTGATTTAGCTGCTGAAGGTGTAAATAGATACTTAACGTTTGATGCGATTAACTCTCGCGGGCTTCCTTTGAGCGAGTTTGATAAAATAAAAAACTTCTGCATCCTCGTTGATCAGATGCGAAACCTTGCTACTTTCCCTGAGAATTGTTGGTACAAGGCCATCACTGAGTTGGAGAAGTTTAAAGTTTCCTCCAGGCCCAACGAAGCTGCTTTTATAGGCGACCTTTATAACGTTTTTCATGATGAAAATATCAGTCAGGGAAATGTGCATTCAGAGTTTGTGAAAAAATACCGCAGGCTACTGACAACCACAGATGTTGCGTTGGAAAATGATTTCAGGGATTTTGTAAGTCTTTGGGAAAAGTATGCAGAATCATTTGGATTTATAACAACAAAAAGCAGACAGGCACATTATGCTTCTATGTGTTCAGCTGAAGCCAGCGCTTGGCTTGATCGCATTGACAACATGGAATTGCCTACGATTACAAGGGTTATATTGACCTCAAGTCATTTTCGGATGGAGGAGGGTGAGTTTGAACGAGTTGCTAGAGCATGTGAAATTTATACTTTTCGAGTCTATGCGGTGATGAGATATCGAAAGGATAACAATTCAAAAGGCATAATCAAACTTGCAAATGAGG
This sequence comes from Desulfuromonas sp. CSMB_57, assembly GCF_020194955.2. Classification (GTDB taxonomy): domain Bacteria; phylum Desulfobacterota; class Desulfuromonadia; order Desulfuromonadales; family Syntrophotaleaceae; genus JAFCIY02. The sequence goes on from NZ_JAFCIY020000026.1 coordinate 92,559, forward strand.
TATTAAGATTAAATAAGGATTCAGCTCACGTGATGGGAAGAATATGCAACTGGCTGCGAAGTCTTGCGTCCCTCAAACAAGTCATTCTAAAGCTCGCAGATGGTGAGCCTAAATACTATTACGATCAATATGTAAAAGGCTGGCAACATTGTTATTACTTTTTGTATGAATATGAGATTGGATTTTCTCCAGTTGGTGTTGCGCCACTACCATGGGAAGCAGAAAAAACTCAGAAAATTAATTCTCAGGAACACATTTTGCCACAAAATCACCGAGATGGTGCATGGTGGGAGGATCATTGGCCAAATGCAGATGAAGCTGAGAAATACAAACATCGTCTTGGTAATCTCGTGATTTCAGTAAATAATTCCGCCTTGGGAAGAAAATCTATTGATAAAAAAATTAATGATACTGCCGCAGCTCATTACTATAATCATCCGAATGCCAGCAATTCTGAAAAAAGGATAAGTTTTTTTACCACGGGAACCGAGTGGAGACCCCATAACATTCTCAAGCGTGAAGTTGAAATGCTTGAATTTGTGGCAAGAAGGTGGAGCATACCGTGCAGCTGCGACAGTGGTCAAATCGTGCTTGAGGATCACGTAAATGACGATGGCAATTCTATCATTATCACCCCAAATATTAATGATGGTTACGAAGAAGAGGAAGAGCTAAGCTCTGAAAATGGTAAGAGCGATGACTGTAATGACGATCAGATCTAATATTCGTATTTAGCCATATCCTGGAGAGACTTGACTTTTTGTAACATCGTAATACCTCTTTCCAAATGGTTTCTGAAATAGGCCGCTAGAATATGCCTGTCTTGCAAGGGGACGCCATCTTTTCGAGCTCTTAACAAGAAGATAGCTGTTATTTCAGCATGTAGGTTTCCACCGAGCACTTTCCATTCGATATCGATATTGCTATCACCATTCTTATTAAAAGCTGGCGGAATGGAGGGAGTTGCAAGTGAACGAAAAAGCGCTATCCTGCATAGTTCATTCCAGTGCTCTATGCCAGTATGGCGTTTTACTTTTGAAAGAATATCTTTTCCACCTTCGGTAATTCTTATATGCTCAACTGGTGATTTCATAATAGGAAATATCCTTCTACAATCTGCGTTTGACCTGAACCTTCAGCATGATCTAGAAGATAAGTTCTGGTGATAAATGGCTTTAGCTCTTCAAGGTAGTTCCCAACTATCTCCTCGTCCGTCGAAAGTAATAAAACCTGATGCGATGCACTTGGGAAGTAGCGCTCAATCAGGTGACGCCGGTGAGATGAGTCCAGGCGGCCGAGCGGGGTATCGATTATGGTTGGTACTGGGCGACCTGATGCGCGAGCGAGCCCCCAGAGGAGAGAAGTTGCCAGCAGTTGCTTCTCCCCGGCTGAAAGCCGGTCAAAATGGAGCGGCTTGCGCTCCTTGGTGGTTAGGGTTGCTTCAAAATTTACCGGGTTGATTGTCAGTCCATGCACCAGTTCCTTCTTGCGCAGGAGTTTGCGGAAGGATTCCAGCATCAGCGCTTCCATGTTCTCAGTATGCTGCTGAACAATTCTGGTCCGAAAGCGGCCCAAGGTATCTCGTACCTTTTGTGAGTGTTTGAGCATTCGCAGCCGACCATCCTCGGCAAATTGGGCATCCACACCGCTTTCACCGATCTTGTCCAACCGTGCTTCGGCCATCTGCAGTTGCCTTGCTAATGTCGCCCGGCGCACCTTAACAACTTCCAGATCAGCCAACTTTGCCTGATGCGCTATTTGGATTGCAGCCAGTTCCTGTTGCAAATCGGCAATCCGGTCTGCAGTCGGTACCCGATCCATCTCGCTTTCCAGGCGGACAATCTTCTCATCCAAGGCGGCGATCTTGGAGGTCAGCTCCCGCGCCCGCTGATCGGCGGCAGGCAAAACAGTGCCACGCAGATGAGCAATTTGCGGGGCTAGGGAATCGTCGGCATCAAGAATCAGCTCTTCCTGCGCACGCTCCACCCACTCTTTGCGGTCGTCATCCAGTGTCTTGGCAATGGACTTAAGAGTCTGCGAGGGGATTTTACTCGTTTTCAGCCCATCCAGAATCGCTGAATCACGGGTTGCCAGGATGTCTTGAACCGTCCGCGCACGTTTGATCTCGGCTTCATGGCGGACCACCTGTTCGACCTCGGCTAGGAGATGCTCCACCAAAAGAAGGGGTAACGGACCGGCTATTAACTCCCGCAGCTCAGCTTCGGCGGTCTGCTTTTGGGCGACCGTGGAAGCCAGTTCATTTTCAATCTCTTTGCGTTTTAGAAAAAGCTCGCCACCTTCTTTTCTGAACTCGTCTTCCTTCTCGCGCACGAGTTTAGCCAGCCGCCCGGCTTCGTTCACCAGGGAACCTTCTTCCATGGCCGCCTTTTCCTGCTGATGGTCGATCTCCTCCAAATCCCCCCGGGCTTGGACCAGCTTGCGGGCTGCTTCCGGGTCGAGGCCCTCGCTTTTTTTCTTACGCTCAAAAACCTTGAGGTCATTTTCCAGCCGATCGACTAGGTCTAGCCCTAATAGAGAGTGAATGGCGGTGCCAAGAATCTCGGCGGCATGTCCTCCCTCGGCAAGCTCCTTGATCTGCTCGCCATCGAAAAAGAAAAGGTGAGCGATACTGCTAGGAAGATAGGCTTCGATAACTTCATCCCAGTGCTCGGTTGAAATGTCATCGGGGAGCCCGTCGCGGAGCACCCGGACGGTTTCTTCAATTCCTTTGACCCCTACGCGCCAGCTCCGTTGCAACTCGAAATGATGCTGGTCTCCTTCGATAACTCGACGAAAACGAATGGTGATGCTGGCACCTTCGCTTGGATCGCTGCCGCGATGGATCGATTCGCGAAGGTACTCCTTGTAGGCCATCCGTCCACGATTCGAGATGCGGGCCTTGGGACCGTAGAAAACCAGCTGGACGGCATCCAGCAGGGTGGTTTTGCCGCCTCCATTCATCCCGCCGAAGAGGATGATGGGACGCCCTTCCTCCGGAGTGAGGATGGCTTCTTGTCGTCCATCGTAGGCGCCGAAATTTTCCAGAGTAATGCTATCTAAAATCATCCCTCGCTCTCCTCGTATTGAGCTAAGGGGTCCATGGCGATGGGAATATTTTGGGGGCGGTTTTGAGAGATACGTTTCCTTTGTTCCGTTAGATTTTGTGCACGAGAAACGGCATCATCCTTACTGTCGTAGAAGTGGCGGGAGAAGGTCTTCTCCAGAGCTTCGTGTAGACCCGCTCGGCGCGCAGTGCTTCGTTGCTGAAGGGTAATGCTAAGGAGCTCGCGGGTCAGTTCATAATGGAGCCGGTCGTCACCACAAAGTCCGGCAAGGACCTTCATTTCCTCTTCAGCAAGCACCAGGTTGTCGTCGAGCGGTCGTCCTGGGTATTTATTGCCGGTGGCCTCGCGGTAGATACGCGGCAGGGAGTCTTCCAGCTCATGCTTATCCACCACCCAGATGCGGCGGATTTCCTGAAGTTCATCCAGGGTGATTAGTTCAATGTCGAAGACTTCCGGTGGACCGTTCTTGCGGATGTAGGTTTGGGCAACGAGCAGCTTTTTGAGCCATTCTTCCCGGGCACTCTGAATGTAGGGGCCAGGAATGGGACGGCCGCCGGACATAACTTGTACCGCTCCGCTCATGCGGCGGAAATCGCGGATGTCGTAATCGGCATTTTCAGCGTACTCGCCCTTGTGATCCCTGCGAAAATCCAGAGCGTCTCGGAGATCAAGTAAGGGCATCATCCACTCTTTTTCTTCGTCATTCTGGATCATGGCGGTCATGGACTTGTCCTTGTCCACCAAGGTACAGACCCAACAGCCGAAACGTGAATCGCCGCAGCTTGGGGTGGAGTCATCAACGACCAGAGGGCACTCGCCGTCCGCTGATGCCCCTGCATACATGCCAAGCAGATCGCGATTATTGTATCCCCACGGATTTTTCACCTGCATGAGATAGAACCAGACGTCATCATTGGTCCAATCCTCAATTGGGGTGTAGACCAAAGAACCAGGCAGGCTTGAGTTGGGACTGAGCCGATCTCGCACTCGGCCTTTTTCGTGGCGAGCCATGTTTGCTGCCCGCGCAGAGCTTTCCGCCTTGCGGGTGCCGAGAACCAAGATTGCTTCTCCGCTGGACGAAACGATACTGTTGATGAAAGTGTTGGACGGCGAAATTTTCAGACGTGCCGTACACCAGCGGAATTTATGTCTAGGTGCTGGATATCCCTTGCCGATGAGGTTTACCCAAAATGAATCAGCCAGGGCAGGGATAAGCCGTCGCGGCTGGATCGGCATCTCCTGATCCATGGCCGACTGCTTCATGATGGAAAGAGAATTAGCCACCCAGGCGGCAACAACCGGGTTCTCTACCATGGTATCGGTGGAGATGGCGTAGACCGTCTTGCGTCGCTGCTCTAGGGGGAGGGCGGCGATTGCAGTCCAAACCAGTTGCAGGGTGGCGGTGGAGTCTTTGCCGCCGGAGTAGCCGATAATCCAAGGGATATCGTCGGCAGTGTAGAGGGTGCGGATCTCCTCCTGGAGCAGGTCGATGGTGGCCTGAAAACCTATTTCGTTGAAGGCCGACTTGCGCTGACGGGTGGGCGGTGGCGCAATTGGCTCGGTTGTAGAGACTTGTTTATGTGGTGAATTAGTCATGACTTTCCATTACTTGGATTACTTGCGTTGATAAGCGGTTTCTACTCGTTGTTCTTCTTCAGTCAGAGGAAGAAACAAAGCCTGCTTGACCACGTTTGTGGTCAGTACAACGTTGGTGGTGACTTTAGAGACTTTCCCGCCAATCATGGCCCGCCCTTCCCACAGCATGGCGTTGTTGCGGGACCAGTCAATTTTTTGCAGCCCTTCAAGTCGCTTTCGCCAATCTTTCGGGTGATTCTGGAGGAGTGTGTTTCCGGCTTTGCCAAGTGCTTGGAGGGCGATGCCGTGGGAATGGATGTAACCTTCCCGAACCTCACTGGATGGCAGCCGGCCTTCGCGTACCTGCCCCCATATGGGGAAGTGCTCCGCCGCGGTATCCCAGAACCCTCTGGCCAGATCGGCGTCCTGAACCAGATCACCAGTCGCCATTCCCTGAATCAGGTCGGCGCAGGCGTTGTAGAAGGCCGAAAGGGTGAAGAGCTTGCGGGAGCGCTTGGCAAGGGACGACTTTTCCATGTCGACAATATCACGGAAAAATTCGGATTTCATGATGACCAGCTTGGCCAGCCGCGCCTTGTCGTTACGATGATCGTAAAGAAGGCCAAGCGACCGACTTGGGCGGATGGCATAACGGTTCAGGTCGGCAAACATCTGCTGGCAGCGTTCCAAGCCGATATCGAGGAAAAACACCACGGCGATTGTTTCGTGAGCGAGCTCCGGCCGCTGATCCAACGCCTCGATGATGGCAGCTCGCCGATGCTGACCGTCGTTTATGATGAACCGCGCCTCCATGGGAACTCTTAGCAATCCTAATTTGTCCTGGCCCGGCAATGGTTCAAATACGACGTCCGAGTCTATCGAGACGGTGAGGGCGGAAAAGACATAGTCGTCGGGGTTGTCAAGAATGTATCCCGAAATCTCGGGGATACGTGCCCTGTTGAGTGTTCTTTGGGCGCGGAATTCAGGCGGGAGCTCGTCTTCATCAAAGATGGATATCTGGCGCAGCATCCGCAAGGTCCACATGGCGACGAAATACTCTCGCCGGGCTTGCAAGCCGCGGATTACCGGAAAGGTGATCGTCGGTTCGGTTTCCATGGGAGTCTAATGTTTTTTAGGGTTGTCAGTTGACCAAAAATAAAGTTCAATGCGTTAAAAAGGCGCTTGGTGTTCATTACCTCATATCTCTTTGTTTGTCAAATTAAATAACCTAAAAAACATACATGGAGGGCTTGTGCCGTCAGTTTATCTAGACTGCAATGCCACTACCCCAATTGATCCAGAAGTTCGCGAAATATTTTTGCAATTTTTGGATATCGAATTTGGCAATGAAGGCAGCCGAACCCATGAATTCGGGGCTAAAGCTAAACAGGCGGTGCAGAAGGCTCGCGACCAAGTCGCCCTCGTGGTAGGCGCCAAACGTGACGAGGTGATTTTCACCAGTGGCGCTACCGAGAGTAACAATCTCGCCATCCTCGGACTAAGTGCTGCGGGTCATGAGTTGGGCAAGCGACACATCATTACAACGTCTATTGAACATAAGGCAATTTTAGAGCCTTGCGATGCATTGATACGCGATGGGTTTGAGGTCACCCGACTACCGGTTACAGGTGGTGGGTATGTTGACCCTAACGCGATTAAAGAAGCATTGCGCCCTGATACTTTGCTGGTGTCAGTTATGCAAGTAAACAATGAAACCGGTGTGCGCCAGCCCCTATTGGAGATTGCAGAGGTGCTGGAGGGTCATCCTGCCTATTTGCATACGGACGCGGCACAGGGGTTCGGAAAGGATATTGAGGAACTCCGCAATCCTCGCATTGACCTTATCAGTATCAGCGGCCATAAAATTTTTGCCCCTAAGGGGATTGGTGCGTTGATTATGCGCAGGAGAGGGTACGACAGACCGCCTTTAAAACCTCTTTTTTTTGGAGGCGGCCAAGAACGTGGTCTGCGACCAGGGACTTTACCCGTGGCATTGATTGCAGCACTCGGCAAGGCATCGGAGTTATCCATTCGTGACCAAGATAAGCGACAGAAAAAATGTAGAGAAGTGCGAAACAACGCGTTGGAAGCTCTAAAAATGCTAAATCCAGTTTTTGCTGGAGACCAGTCATTAGTTGTTGACCATGTTCTCAATATTGCTTTTCCTAATCTGGACTCTGAAGCACTCATGGTTGCTGTAAAAGATTTGATCGCCATCTCCAATGGTTCTGCCTGTACGTCAAGTAGCTATACTCCAAGCCATGTTTTGAGAGCTATGGGTATGAACGACGAACAAGCGAACGCCTATGTTCGTATCAGTTGGTGCCATTTAACTCCAGAGGTTAACTGGCAGGGTGTTGCTGATAGGCTGGCGGACCTTCAATAAAACAAATGAGTCTCTGCAGTTGTGCTCGACCAGGGCTCCATCAATGCCGAGGCTATTGCCTACAGCCTGGACCTGTTCGAGAAGGGCCACGGCAGGGCGGGGGAGAGTCAGAAAGATTACCAGCCGGCGGTTCGAGACCAAGGCTTCCGCCGGGCCATCCAACGCCTACAGCCATCGTGCGCCCTGTGCGGCATCCGCATGCTCACTCCGGACGGACATACGGCGGTGGACGCCGCCCACATCGTTCCCTGGAGCGAAAGCCGCAACGACGCCATTACCAACGGCATGGCCCTGTGCCGACTGTGCCACTGGACCTTCGACGAGGGGATGATCGGGGTTGGGGATGACTACAGAGTGATTACCTCTGGATTGCTGGCCCGGGAGACCAATGTTCCCGGATTTCTGCTGACTCTCACCGGTCGGCCCATCATCGCTCCCGGGGATCGGGAACTGTGGCCGGCCAGAGATGCGCCGGCCTGGCATCGCAAAAAACTCCGGCTCAGACCATGAACAACAATATCTCTTGCCCCTTCTGCAATCCCGAGATCCGGAAGCGCTTCATCGCCGAACATGGCAGCATGTTTGCCGTTTCGGACCGCTTTCCGGTCACCGATGGTCATTTGCTCATCATCCCCCTCCGCCACACCCCCGATTGGTTCACCCTGACGGTCCAAGAGCGAAGGGACGCCGAGGTCTTGCTCTTGTTTCTGCGCGAAAAGCTTCTGGCCGAAGACCCGACCATCACCGGCTTCAACATCGGCATGAACTGCGGCGCCAGCGCCGGCCAGACCATTTTTCACGCGCACATTCATCTCATTCCCCGCCGAGACGGCGATGCCGACGATCCCCGGGGCGGGGTGCGGGGAGTGATTCCTGATCGGCAGAAATATTGAGCCGGGAGGAAAAGTAGGGTGGCTGCCGGCCGGGACCGGCGAACCTGGTTTTCCGATTTTGATCTGGATTGTTACCAAGGTCAAAGACAAGACCGCGGGTCGCGTCCCGCTGACGCCTTACTTTTTATCCAAGCGGCCATAAAAAGTAAGCAAAAAGGGCCTTTCTCCTGCGGAGGGC
>NZ_JAFCIY020000011.1 GCF_020194955.2 Desulfuromonas sp. CSMB_57
TCGATCAGGCCGCCTGCATCAAGTGCGGCGCCTGCTTGGACAAGTGCAAGTTCGACGCCATCATCAAGCGGTAAACAGGCGTACCCTCGTATCGTCCAGGCCGGCCTTCGGGTCTGCCTGGACGATGCAGGTGCGATGTTTTTTCACAGTTATTACAAGGAGCCATAGCACATGTCTATGATGAAGGTAACCATCAATGGCAAGATGACGGAAGTGCCGGCCGGCAGCTCGATTCTCGACGCCGCCAAGCAGCTGGACATCCATATTCCGACCCTGTGCCACCTGGAAATGGAAAAGAAATTCAACGAGCAGGCCGCGGCCTGCCGCGTCTGCGTGGTTGAAGTCGAAAACCGCCGCAATCTGGCGCCGGCCTGTGCCACCCCGGTGATGGACGGCATGGTAGTCACCACCGACACCCCCCGGACCATCGAAGCCCGCAAGGTGGTTGTCAATCTGATGTTGTCCGACCATCCCCTCGACTGCCTGACCTGCGGCCAGGCCGGGGCCTGCAAGCTGCAGGATCTCTGCTACCAGTACGATATCACCGAAACCGCCTTCCCCGGTGCCCGCAACGATTTCCCGAAGGATGAGACCAACGAGTTCTACTTCCGGGATCTGAACAAATGCGTGGCCTGCCGTCGCTGCGTTCAGGTCTGCAACAACTTCCAGAGCACCCAGGCCATCGGCTTTGGCGACCGCGGTTTCACCACCCATCCGGTGGCGCCTTTCGACAAGGGCATGGACGCCTCCACCTGCGTTTCCTGCGGCAACTGCGTGTCGGTCTGCCCGACGGGCGCCCTGCAGCCGAAAATGAAGGAAAAGTTCCGTCACTGGGAAGTCAGCAAGACCCAGACCACCTGCACCTACTGCGGCGTCGGATGCCAGATGAACCTGCTCGCCAAGGACAACAAGGTGGTCGGCGTGGAGCCGGTCAACGGCCCGGCCAACGACGGCCTGCTGTGCGTCAAGGGCAAGTTCGGCTACAACTTCATCAATCACCCGGACCGCCTGACCGCTCCGCTGGTGCGCAAGGACGGCAAACTGGTTGAAGCCACCTGGGAAGAGGCTTACGGCCTCATCATCGACAAGGTCAAGAAGACCAAGGAAGAATTCGGCGGCGATGCCCTGGCCGGTCTGACTTCGGCCCGCGTCACCAACGAAGAAAACTACCTGTTCCAGAAACTGGTCCGCGCCGGGTTCGGCACCAACAATGTCGATCATTGTGCCCGACTTTGACACAGCTCCACTGTTGCCGGTCTGGCAACTACGCTTGGCAGTGGCGCGATGACCAACAGCATCAACGAGTTGTTGAGCAGTGATGTGATCTTCATCACAGGCTCCAATACGACGGAAGGACATCCGGTAATCGGTGCTAAAATTCGTCAGGCCAAGGAGCGGGGCGCGACCATCATCGTCGCCGAACCGCGCCGCATCGACCTGGCCAACGACGCCACTGTGTTCCTGCAGGTGACTCCGGGAACCAACGTCGCCCTGTACAACGGCATGATGAGCTACATCATCAGCGAAGGGCTGCAGGATTCCGAGTACATCGCAGAGCGTACTGAAAATTATGAGGAATTGGTCAAAACCCTCGCTGATTTTACCCCTGAAAAGGCGGCTGAAATCTGCGGCGTGGACGCCGAAGACATCAAAAAGGCGGCCCGCCTGTATGCTCAGGCGCCCAAAGGGGCCATCGTTTACTCCATGGGTGTCACCCAGTTCACCACCGGTGTGGAAGGCGTCATGAGCCTCTCCAACCTGGCCCTGCTGTGCGGCAACATCGGCATCGAGTCCGGCGGCATCAACCCCCTGCGCGGTCAGAACAACGTCCAGGGCGCCTGCGACATGGGCGGCCTGCCCGGCGACCTGCCCGGCTACCAGAAGGTGAACAACCCCGAAGTCCTGGCCAAGTTCAACCAGGCCTGGGGCGTGGAACTGTCCAGCAAGCCCGGCCTGACCCTGACGGAGATCGTCGGCAAGGCCGGCCACGGCGACATCAAAGTGCTTTACATCATGGGTGAAAACCCCATGGTATCCGACCCGGATCTGCACCATGTCGAAGACGCACTGAAGAACACCGACTTCCTCATCGTGCAGGACATCTTCCTGACCGAAACGGCCCAGTTGGCCGACGTGGTCCTGCCGGCGGCCTCTTTTGCCGAGAAGGACGGTACCTTCGCCAACACCGAACGGCGCGTGCAGCGGGTGCGCAAGGCCATCGAGCCTGTCGGTGAATGCAAGGCCGACTGGGAGATCCTGATGGATCTGCTCAACCGCCTCGGCATCGAGAAGCAGTATGCCGGTCCGGAAGAGATCTTCACGGAACTCTCCTCGGTCACGCCTTCCTACGCCGGCATCAATTATGCCCGTTTGGAAGAACTGGGCAGCCTGCAGTGGCCCTGCCCGAACACGGAACATCCGGGTACCAAGTTCCTGCACAGCGGCAAGTGCTCCCGCGGTCTGGGACTGTTCAAGCCGGCCATGTTCAAGCCCAGCGCCGAAGTGCCCTGCGCCGATTACCCGTTGGTCATGACCACCGGTCGCAACCTGTACCATTACCACACCCGTACCATGACCGGTAAGGTGGAGGGTCTCAACAACCTGGTCCCCGCATCCTATGTGGAGATCAACCCCGCCACCGCCGCCAAACTCGGCATCGTCGAAGGCGACAAGGTTAAGGTCAGCACCCGGCGCGGAGCCGTGGCGGCCTTGGCCAAGGTGACGAACAAGATCAAGGAACACGTCATCTTCATGCCCTTCCACTTTGTTGAAGGGGCGGCCAACGTGCTGACCAATCCGGCTCTGGATCCCATTTCCAAGATTCCGGAATACAAGTCCTGCGCCGCCAAGATCGAAAAAGTGGCCTGGGACTGGTCGGAGGAGACCGACCAGATTCGTTAACCTGTAACCGCCGGGGACGGCTGTTGCCGTCCCCGGCGCCATAATGAAAAACATCGTTATGATTGCGCAGCCAGGAGATTGACTTCAAGGGTCCGTCTTGCTAGAATCCTGCGCCGGTTGAGATGTTTCGTGCGGACGGTCCGCAGGAAGATAGTTGTTTCCGGTCCCGTTTTGACTGAATGCAGTAATCCGGTCGAAGGGTGGCTTTTCAGGGGGAGAAGCCACTGGATGGCAATCCGGCCGGATCGCGGGTAGGCCGCCTTCGGGTCCGGAAACAGGGTTGGCAAAACATCTTTTTTGGGGAGAGGAACATGAGTAACGAGAATTTGATGTCGAAGAGATGGCTGATCGCCTCTGCCGGGATCGTCATCATGACCC
>NZ_JAFCIY020000025.1 GCF_020194955.2 Desulfuromonas sp. CSMB_57
TCACGTGGGTATCGGTGTTGGTGATGATGCAGAAACGGGTCATTTCGGAAGCGGTACCCGCGGTGGTATTGATGGCGACCAGCGGAGTCATGGGCACGGTGCTCTTGTTGATGCCTTCATAGTCGCGGATGTTGCCGCCACCGGCGGTAACCAGGCCGATGCCTTTGGCGCAGTCGTGGGAGGAGCCGCCGCCCAGGGAGACGATAAAGTCACAGCCGTTGTCCTGAAAAACCTTCACGCCGTCATGAACGTTCTTGTCGGTCGGATTGGGCTCGGCACCCGGATAGATAACCACTTCCACACCGGCTTCCTTGACATAACCGGCGACCTGGTCGGCAACACCCATCTTCATCAGACCGGCGTCGGTGACCAGCAGGGCTTTTTTGGCGCCCAGTTCTTTGGCCTTGGGGCCGACTTCTTTGGCGCAACCCGGACCAATCAGGGTCACACTGGGGATGAAGAAGCCGTAGGTAGCGTCTGCGAGATTTACAACTGGCATGATAAATCCTCCTAGTTAAGCGTTGAAGAAAAACCCCACACTCACAACTGGCGGGAATTATTACTACAAAGTTTTTCACAAATCAAACAATTTTTTTAAAATGTTGTTTCCGTATACATAAAATTGTCTTTTTGGTGAATTTTTTATTGGGAACAAGATTTTTTATAAAATCCTAAAAATTCTAAATAGTGTCTATTTTTCAACAAGATTACAAAACAATGCCGGATTCTTTCCTGACACCATTAAATGGCCCACGAAATTTCCTTCCCATTTCAAAAAATGGTTGTAGATATAATCGCCCGAGGATTCCCGGGTAAAAATTCCTCGGTTCAGCTGGATTTTTTACCCATATTTTTGCAGTTTTATGGATTTTTTAAAACGTTGTTTTTTTTCTATCTATTTGCGGTGCTTATTCAATATTGCGACAAGCCCTTATTTATTCGTGGTTTTATTTATTTTGTATACACTTTGACTTGCAGGACAGAAAAATTCTGGACACTCAACAGAGAGAACAAGAAACTGTTTTTTATCCATTGGAGGTTAGGATGGCTTGGAAAATATTATATAGAAATGACGGGTTGATTGGCGTTCCGATCGGGCCGGATAAGGGTCGTTTTCCGAAGCGATATCCATCAGCGAACATCCCCAGGGCAACTGCACGACAAGGAGATATTTTTAAAAAACGATGTTCTGTTTTTCGGGTGGCGGGCGGGACACCGATCCTCCGGTGACACGGTTATGCATGACGAAGTCCCATTGTGATCCGGCCAATGAGCCGGGTTGGGGGACAACCAACGGGATCAAAAAAGGGGGCGAAGCCCTGCTTCACCCCCTTCTCTTATCTACCATAAAAGCCCCGCACGGCACCAGCCATCAGCAGGGAAATTCCACAAACTCCATGTCCAGCAAATCGATGGACAGACAACGTCCACGCATGAGCGTACCCTGACCCAGGATGATCTTGCACACCTCGGCGGCCTCCAGACTGGCGACCACGGCCGGAGTGAAGGATGGATTGCCCAAATGCTTTTCCATGCCGCACTCCTGCGCATTGTGGGCAAAGAATTTTTGCAGGGTGTTTTCACCGGGAAACTGGGTCATGAGATAGCCGAACCATCCGGCGATGGTGCCATGCACCAAGGGGATTTGCAGGCGGTTACAGATTTCCGCCAACTCCAGACGCACCCCAATGCTGTCCAAGGCATCGACGGCCACGGTTGCGCCATCCATGATCTCTTCGCCGTTATCAAGGTCAAAAGCCAGACCTACCGGTATCAGGCGCACTGCGGGATTTATTTTTCCCACCCGTTGGGCTGCGGCAGCCACTTTTTTTATCCCCAGAAATTCAGGCGTGGCCAGCAATTGGCGGTTCATGTTGTGCTCTTCGAAGACATCGGGATCGACCCCGACAATGGTTCCTACGCCAAGGCGGGCCAACTCCTCAATGATATAGCCGCCCAGTCCGCCGCAACCGATGACGACAACCCTGCTTTTAAACAGGCGCAACTGATCTTCGATGCTGAGCATTTTTCGGTTGCGTTGGTAGCGAGCCGGCAACAGCCCGTTTTCCAAGGCAGTCAGTTCGACTTCGCCGCAACTCAGCCCGAAACGGTTGGCAGCGGATTGCTGATCCGACCAGCTGAACAGATCGCCTTTTGCCCTAGACTTTAACCAAGCCACTAAATCCCGCATGCGTATCTTCCTCCATCTTCATCAGAAAGAGCGGAGAACCACAAGTCATCGCCAATAGCGGCAAGCCAGGCTTGAATCTAAACGTATCGGCCATATTATGCAAGAAAATCCAGTCTGACATAACCAGACCCATTGGGTATGCTGGCCATAAGCCATAGCGCTTGGAGGATCCGGACAAAAAAAGAGCGAAGAGGGTTTGCCCCTTCGCTCCATTGAAATATCGTACTTCGCAGTCGAAACTGTCAAGAAAACGCGCCCGCCCGGGCGGGAGGGCGCGCTCTGTTACGGCAGGAAAATTACATGGCGGCCTTGAAGATGCCGATAACCTGATCCAGCGTAGCGGTACGCGGGTTGGTGAACTGGCAAGCGTCCTTCTTGGCATTCTCGGCCATGACTTTGAAGTCTTCTTCTTTGACGTTCAGGTCTTTGAGGCCGGCGGGGATGCCGATGGAGGCGGACAGTTCACGGATGGCTGCGATACCGGCAGCAGCAGCTTCGGTCACGCTCAGGCCTTCGGTCGGCACGCCCATGAACTCGGCGATGTCGGCGAAACGATCCGGGCAGGCGATCATGTTGAATTCGCAAACGGCCGGCAGCAGGATGGCGTTGCAGACGCCGTGCGGCAGGTTGTAGAAGCCGCCCAGCTGGTGAGCCATGGAGTGAACATAACCGAGGGAGGCGTTGTTGAACGCCATACCGGCCAG
>NZ_JAFCIY020000021.1 GCF_020194955.2 Desulfuromonas sp. CSMB_57
CGTAACCGGCTTCGGCGACTTCCTCGCCCATCCGGCGCAGGTAATCGTCCCCCAGTTTGCTGACCCCTGGTTTTGATAATCTAAATTTGACCAGTTTAGAGGCCTTGTGATTACCCAAAATTGACCACCCCCGGCATCCCTTCGGTACTATGGTGCTCTACCATGGTAATCGAAGGAGAGAGGATGCTCAGGATGGATCAATACGAACACATTCGCACGGCCCATCGGGTCTACGGTCAGAACATCAGCGAAATCGCCCGCGTTACCGGGCACTCGCGCAACACCATACGTAAGGCGCTTAGCGAGCCCTACAACGGCTACTCACCACGCCAGCAGCAGCCCTTTCCAATACTCGGCCCGTTCCTGGAAATCATTGACGGCTGGCTGCGGGATGATCGGGGTCGACCCCGCAAGCAGCGCCATACCGCCCGGCGCGTTTTTGACCGGTTGGTAACCGAGTGCGGTTACACCGGCAGTGAATCGAACGTGCGCAAATACGTGCGCGAGGCCAAAGAGCGGCTGGGCATCACCACCCAGCGGGCCTTTTTACCGCTGGAACCTGAACTCGGCCAGGAAGCCGAGGTGGATTGGGGCACCGCCACGGTCATCCTGCAGGGTCAGCCGCTGAAGGCCAAGTTCTTCTGCATGCGTTCGAAAGGATCGGGCAAGCCGTTTGTGCGCCTGTATCCCTGCGAGCGCCAGCAAGCCTTCTTCGATGCCCTGATGCGCGGTTTCGCCTTTTATGGCGGGGTCTTTCCGCGGTTGATCTTTGACAATCTCACCAGCGCAGTACGCAAGGTGCTGCAGGGCAAAGCCCGCCTGGAGCAGGAATCCTTCACCCGCTTTCGGGCCTACTACAACTTCGAGGCCCGTTTCTGCAATCCTGGAGCCGGTCACGAAAAGGGCGGCGTCGAGGGCCTGGTCGGCTTTGCCCGACGCAATTTTTTGGTGCCCATGCCCGAAGCGCAGTCCCTCGAAGAGATCAATGAGCGCCTGCTGCAGCAATGTACCGCCTACGGCCGGCACACTATCAGCGGTCGGGACAAGCCCGTGGAGGTGCTCTTTGAAGAGGAGCGCTCCTGTCTGCTGGCTCTCCCCGAGGCGCCCTTTGTCAACACCCGGCTGTTATCGGCCAAGCCGGACAAGTACGCGACCGTCATCGTCGACAAGAACCGCTACTCGGTACCGACGTCCCTGGTCGGTCGCACCCTGCGGGTGCTCTGCCATGTCGATCAGGTGGAGATCTTCGCCCAGGGGCGGCGCGTGGCCGCCCACCGGCGTCTGTTCGCCAACAACCAGTGGCAACTCGACCCCGACCACTACCTGGAGCTCCTCCAGCAGCGCCCGCTGGCCTTCCACAGTGCCCGGCCGATTCGTGACTGGAAGAAACGCTGGCCGCAGACCATGCACCAGCTTTTGGAGCGCTTCTGCCAAAGCCACGGCGAAAACCGCGGCATCAAGGTGTTCATCGAAGTGCTGCTGCTGTTTCGCCACCATCCGGCCGAGGAGGTGCAGCAGGCCATCGCCACCGCAGTCAAATCCGGAATCAGTGACTGCGGCGCCATCCGGCACCTATTGCACCGCAACCAGCCCGCGCCGCAGATCATTCCTCTTGACCGGTACGCCCGGCTGCCCGAGGCTGACATTTCGGTTTATGGTCGGCTGGGAGGTGGGTCATGAACAGGGCCGCCGATGCGCTGCTGCTGCAGCACAATCTCAAGGCCCTGAACCTGACCAATATGGCTCGCCACCTTGAACAGCAGTTGCGTCAGGCCCGGGACGGCGGTATCGATTACGGCCAGTTCCTGCTGGAGCTGACGGAACTGGAGCTGCGCATCCGCTGTGAGAGCCGGGAGAAACGCCGCCTCAAGGAGGCGAAGTTTCCGCTGCTCAAACCCCTGGAAACCTTCGACTTCGAGGCCGTTCCCCAACTCGACAAACGTCTGGTACGGGATCTGGCCACAGGGGACTACCTCAAGGCCCGCCGCAACGTGATCCTGATGGGCAAAAGCGGCGCCGGCAAGACCCATCTGGCCACCGCCCTTGGCATCGAGGCCTGCCGGCAGAGCAAGCGGGTGCGCTTCGTCACCGGCTACGCCCTGGCCAACGAACTCATCGAAGCCCGCACCGAAAAGGACTTAAACCGTCTGCTCGGCAAGTATGCCCGTCTCGACCTGCTCATCCTCGACGAACTCGGGTACGTCCCCTTCTCCAAGGAAGGGGCGGAACTGCTCTTCCAGATCCTGGCCGAGCGCCATGAGCGTGGATCGGTGATCATCACCACCAATCTCGGATTTGCCGACTGGACCCAGGTCTTCGGCGATCCCAACCTGACCGCTGCACTCCTGGATCGGCTCACACACCGAGCCCATATCATCGAATGCACCTGGGACAGCTACCGCCTCAAACAGTCCCTGAAAGGAGGAGAAAAGAAAGCTTCTTAGTTCTGAAATCGCCCTTTTATTCACCGCCGGGGGTGGTCAGAATTCGGTAATCACAGGTGGTCAATTTTCGGTTGTCATTTCGAAACGGCCTGGGTTTCAATCCACGCCCCCGCGCGGGGGGCGACCGAGATCCCGATAGAGTCTTCATCGACCAACCGGTTTCAATCCACGCCCCCGCGCGGGGGGCGACTCAATATCGGTAGCCCCATCGAACCAACCTTTATGTTTCAATCCACGCCCCCGCGCGGGGGGCGACTCAATATCGGTAGCCCCATCGAACCAACCTTTATGTTTCAATCCACGCCCCCGCGCGGGGGGCGACTCAATATCGGTAGCCCCATCGAACCAACCTTTATGTTTCAATCCACGCCCCCGCGCGGGGGGCGACTCAATATCGGTAGCCCCATCGAACCAACCTTTATG
>NZ_JAFCIY020000085.1 GCF_020194955.2 Desulfuromonas sp. CSMB_57
TTTCCGGGATCCGCCCGGCCCGGCCCGGCCGGTTCAGGATGGTTTGGGCCGCCGCCAGGATTTTTTCCTTGTGATTGCCGACCAGGATGTTGGTGCCTTCTTCGCAGGTGATGGGGCGTTCGGTGTTATGGCGCAGGGTGATGCAGGGGACGCCGAGGACGGTGGTTTCTTCCTGCAGGCCGCCGCTGTCGGTGAGCATAAGTAACGTCCCCTCGAAGTCTCCTGGGTTGGCCAAATGTGAAAATATAAAGGGCGTCCCGCTGAATACGCATGATCTCCCAGAGCTTTGTTTGTTGCTCGAAATTCAATTTTCCCTTATGGTTATCTCATAAGCCCTCAGGCACAGGGGACACCTCATGCAACGCGATGAAGCTCTCGAAATTCTGTCAAGTCATCTGGAAGAAATACGACAAAGGTATGATGTGGATTCGCTTGCCCTGTTCGGGTCGGTGGTCCGTGGCCAAGCCGACGCAGAGAGTGACTTGGATATTCTTGTGGAGTATGCCAAAACTCCCGGTCTTTTCGGTTTCTTGGATCTTAAGGAATATCTTGAGAATCTCTTCAAACGCCCTGTGGACCTTGTGACTGTAAATGCACTCAAAAAGCAGTTGCGGGAAAAAATCCTCGCGGAGGCCGTTCGTGTCCACTAGAGACTGGAAACTCCGCATCGAAGATATTCTGGAGGCCATCGGTCGGATTCAGGAGTACACCGAGGGATTTCACTATCAACAGTGGCAAAAAGACCAGAAAACCATCGACGCCGTTATTCGCAATATCGAGATCATTGGTGAAGCCGCAACTCATGTACCGTCTGGAGTTCAGGAACTTTTTCCCAGTATCCCCTGGCGGAAAATGAGAGGAATTCGAAACATCTTGATTCATGAGTACTTCGGCGTGGATGTCGAGGTTCTCTGGAGAACCATTCAGGAAGATCTGCCGAGCCTGAAGCATTTGCTTTCAGCTACATTTGACTAGGCGTAATCACTCATCCCCCTCCCCAACAAAACACCGGCTGCCCAATCCTGCCCATCTGAACTTGTTCAGCCGGGGCCGTTGCCTCTTGGTCGATCGAGGACGCTGCCAGGCAAGTTGTGGACCTGGCAATAAAACCCGCCGCCCCACGCGAATGCCATGCCCTCCGCAGGAGAAAGGCCTTTTAGCTGCAAGGTGGATGGAAAGCGAGAACCCGAAAGCAAGCGATGGCCTGTTTCAAAAGGCCAGCCTTGTCAACACCGCCATCGTTTCCAACGAAGCGCCACCGGACCAATCCTGCCCATCATCAACCCGCCGGTCTTGACTTTCCCCCTACCCCTCGCGCACCACCAGAATCTCCACAATCCGCTCCGCCGCATGCCCATCCCACTTTTCCGGGATCCGCCCGGCCCGGCCCGGCCGGTTCAGGATGGTTTGGGCCGCCGCCAGGATTTTTTCTTTGTGATTGCCGACCAGGATGTGGGTGCTTTCTTCGCAGGTGATGGGGCGTTCGGTGTTATGGCGCAGGGTGATGCAGAGGACGCCGAGGACGGTGGTTTCTTCCTGCAGGCCGCCGCTGTCGGTAAGCACCAGTCGGGCGGTCATGTTGAGATGGAGGAATTCCAGGTAGCCGAGGGGATTCCTCAGCCCGTCATGAATCGCATAATTTCATGGGCGTCCCCCTGCCTGCCCTCGACAATCTTGACATCCTCATACCTTAAAGGTATATTTTTTATACCATGAGATTCGAATTCGACCCTCAAAAGAGTGCTTCCAATAAAGCCAAACACGGCATCGATTTCGACGAAGCTCAAGCACTCTGGGCCGATCCGGATCTGCTGGAAATCCCCTCTCGAACCGTCGATGAACCCCGTTTTCTGATGATTGGCAAAATCAACGGGAAACATTGGTCGGGAGTCATTACTTACCGCAGGAATGTCATCCGTATTGTTTCCATTCGACGTTCCCGCCCGGAAGAGGTCGTCCTTTATGAAAACAAAAGCTTCTGATTTCGACAAAAAATTCGACGATGGCGAAGATATCACCGCGGATCTGGACCTGGATAACGCACGTCGTCCTGAATATGAGCAAAAACGGGTCAATGTGGATTTCCCGCTCTGGATGATTCAGTCTCTTGATCGAGAGGCCAAACGACTTGGTGTGCCGCGCCAGGCAATCATCAAATTATGGATTGCGGACCGCTTGGAGAAAGTATCCTGACGGCGGCTCGCGACCCGCGGTCTTGCTTTTGACCTTGGAAACTATCCACGTCAAAACCAGAAAACCAGGTTCGCCGGTCCCGGCCGGCAGCCGGGTGACTTTCTTTGCTCGCCCAAAGAAAGTAACCAAAGAAAGGGCGTAAGACCGGCTGACGCCCTATGGCATGCGCGGGGAAACGGTGTGATTTCGGATCCTTAGCGCATTGGACAGGGGGCGCGTCTTCGATGTTCGCTCTTGCCGACGGTGGCGATGCGCCGGCGACACTGCCCCCCTGTTGCAAACACCGGCGCTGCTGGGTGGACGGAAGGCCTGTAACCGCAGGTTAGGGCCTGCGATAGAAAAAATTTCGTTATCACCGCCAGCTCTGCCAACGAAGCACCACCGACACAATCCTGCCCATCTGAACTTGTTCAGCTGGGGCCGTTGCCTCTCGGTCGATCGAAGACGCCATCCGGTCAGCTGCTGGACAGGCCCTAAGACCAGCCGCCCCTCGCGAATGCCATGCCCTCCGCAGGAGAAAGGCCTTTTTTGCTTACTTGTATAATTGAACCATAAG
>NZ_JAFCIY020000040.1 GCF_020194955.2 Desulfuromonas sp. CSMB_57
TACGTTCTGGCAATTGATCAGGGGACGACGAGTTCGACCGTGCTGGTCTTTAACGATGCCGGGCAGGTCTGTGGCCGGGCGGGGGCCGAAATATCCCAGCATTATCCGCGGCCCGGCTGGGTGGAGCACGATCCGGAGGAGATCTGGACGGTGACGCAGGAGGTGGTGAAGCAGGCGCTGCAAGAGGCCAAGGCCGAGCCGCAACAGGTGCGGGCCATCGGTATTGCCAACCAGCGTGAGACCACTATGCTGTGGAACCGTCACACGGGCATTCCGGCCGCGCCGGCTATCGTCTGGCAGGATCGCCGCACTGCCCGATTGTGCGATGAGCTCAAGCAGGAGGGGTTGGAGCCTCTCTGGCAGCAGAAGACCGGTTTGCTCATCGATCCCTATTTTTCCGCCACCAAGGTGCACTGGTTGCTGGAGCATGCCGAAGGTTTGCGTAGCAGGGCCGCCAATGGCGAAATTGCCTTCGGTACCGTCGACAGCTGGCTGGTCTGGAAGTTGACCGGTGGCCGTTGTCACGTTACCGACTATTCCAACGCCTCACGTACCCTGCTGTACAATATCCATCAACTCGACTGGGACAACGAAATTCTGGCGCGGCTCGATATTCCTCGTCACATGCTGCCGTCCGTCAGGCCTTCTTCCGGTATTTACGGCGAGACCGATCCGCGCGCCTTCTTCGGTCACCGAGTGCCTATCGCCGGCGTCGCCGGGGACCAGCAGGCCGCGCTGTTCGGCCAGGCCTGCCATCGGCGGGGGCTGGCCAAGAATACCTATGGTACCGGTTCCTTTCTGTTGATGAATATCGGTCGCCAGGCAGTGGTCAGCCGTGAGAAGCTGCTGACCACCATCGCCTGGCGTCTCGGCGAGGAACCGGTGGAATATGCCCTGGAAGGATCCATCTTTATCACGGGCGCGGCGATTCAGTGGCTGCGGGATGGCCTGGGGGTGCTTGCGAGGGCTGCCGAAAGCGAGCAAATGGCAGCGTCCCTGACTGACAACGAGGATGTCTATTTCGTACCGGCCATGACCGGACTTGGTGCTCCCCATTGGGATCCATACGCGCGGGGCCTGATCATCGGGTTGACCCGCGGTACCGGCCGGGCTCACCTGGTTCGCGCGGCCTTGGAGAGCATCGCTTATCAGACTCGTGACGTGGTCGAGGCCATGAGTCGCGAATCGGGTATTCAACTTCAGGAATTGCGGGCCGACGGCGGGGCGGTGGACAATCGTTTTCTCATGCAGTTTCAGTCCGACCTGCTCGGCGTGCCGGTGGAAGTTCCCGCCATTACTGAAACAACAGCCCTGGGGGCCGCCTGTCTGGCTGGTCTGGCGGTCGGCATCTGGGCAAGCCGGGATGAGTTGACGGAACGGTGGCAGTTGGCCCGCCGCTACGAGCCCAAAATGGCATCGGCCCGGCGCGAAGCACTGTATGCCCGATGGCGCCAGGCTGTGGAGCGGTCTCTGGGATGGTCCGAGGCTGGCACCCCCTGACCAGGCCCAATTCGATTAACCGGCCCCAACGCCTCGATAAACAGGAGGTGCAGATGTCCGAAGCATCGTGGAACCCCCAGGCACTGTTGGCGCTTTCCAATGGCTATTGGCGGGTCTGCGCTCTGCATGCTGCCGTTAAGCTGGATGTCTTCAGCCATTTATACGATCTGGCCATGGGGGCCGAACAGTTGGCAGGCGAATTGGGGGGTGACCGGGACGGGGTGGAAAGGCTGCTCGTCGCCCTTGCGGCCATGCAATTGTTGGAAAAAGCAGGGGGCCGCTTTACTTGTACGCCAGGTGCCGCCGAATTCCTGGCGCGGCAATCCCCCCATTACATGGGCCACATCATTCTCCATCACCGCCAGTTGGTGGAGTCCTGGGCGCATCTGGATGAAGCGGTCATGACCGGTCGCCCAGTGCGGTCGCCTTACGCCGGCGATGATCCGGAGTGGCGAAAGAACTTTCTGTTGGGCATGTATGACCTGGCCATGCATCTGGCGCCCAAGCTGGTGGCGCAAATCGACCTGGCCGGGCGTCGGCGGCTGCTGGATCTGGGGGGTGGGCCTGGAACTTGGGCCATTCACTTTTGCCGGGAAAATTCCGACCTCGAGGCCACGGTATTTGATTTGCCCTCTACCCGCGGATTTGCCGAAGAGACCATCGCCCGCTTCGGCCTGCAGGAGCGTATCGCTTTCGCGGCCGGGGATTTTTTGGCAGGAGAACTGCCGGGCCGTTATGATGTCGCTTGGCTATCCCACATCCTGCATGGCGAGGGGGAGCAGGAGGTCAGGGCCATTTTAAGCAAGACCGCAGAGGTATTGGAACCGGGCGGTCTGCTTCTGATACACGAGTTCCTCCTCGACGACGACCGGGGCGGTCCTCTTTACCCGGCGCTGTTTTCCCTAAACATGCTGCTGGGCACCTCGGCCGGTCGCGCCTATTCGGCTCGACAGCTGTTCGAATTGATGCGGGAGGCGGGCTTCAAGGATGCCCGGCGGCTGGCCCTGGATCTTCCCGGAGAATCCTCCGTCATCGCTGCAACGGTCTGAACGGCTGTCTTTTACGCCTGCAGGGAAAAAGTTCGGGACCGTATCTGTGCTGGCTTGAAATTTTAAAGAAGGCCGAGTCCATCGCATTGCGAAGAGGGGAATTCATGCGTCATAAAACAAAACGATCGTATCTATAGGGTCAGGGTTTGATAACTTGATTC
>NZ_JAFCIY020000041.1 GCF_020194955.2 Desulfuromonas sp. CSMB_57
AGGGGAATTCATGCGTCATAAAACAAAACGATCGTATCTATAGGGTCAGGGTTTGATAACTTGATTCTTGCGTATCTATAGGGTCAGGGTTTCTGGAAGGGATCTGGGGTCGGACCAAGTCAACCCATTGAATCTTCGAGAAATAAATCCCAAAAATAGGCATTATTTGGTCTTAAACGGCCATTTTTAGGGTCAAAATCGACACTGTAAGCTCCAGATCCTTCTTTCAACACAAATTGGTCGGACTTGCTGCCACACCGGCGCGAACCATGTAGAGATCAATATAAACGAGGCAGCGTATCAGGTGATCGTTTCGTTCAACGGCAGTGGCATGATAGCGGTCTTCCCAGAAAGCTCCCTTGCGTTGCTTGCGTTTATTGAATTCCTGGGCGGTTCTCCCGGCAACCAATTGAAGGCATTTGGCGATAACATTCGGCGCGCTATCGACGACAAGCAGGTGAATATGGTTTGAGGTAGCCAAGTAGTTGAGAACCCTCAACCCGAAACGTTTATTGGCTTCAAAGAGCCAGCAAAGCCAGCGCCTACGCTCCTTGGCGAATTTCAGTAGAAATTCCTTTTTGTGGCAACGGTGAGTAATGTGCCACACCTGCCCCTGAATATGATGCCGATTTGCCCTTGCCATCCTTAGAAACCCATTTTTGTGGGTGAAAACAGGGCTCTAAGCCCAAAAAAAGGGCCTATTTAGCCAATTAATTACGATATTTCAATAGCTTGGCTTGGTCCGACCCCCAGAGATGACCCGCCAAGACGTCGTATGTATTGAACGGCAACTGATTCATCGGAACTCCTCCAAGAGCGCTCTAACGGTGATAATAAGTGGCAGCGACGTTCAGGTTCAGCCCGGTAGAGGCCTTTTCGAGAACCACACCAATATTTTCCGTCCGCTTGATGCCATGGTTAGAAATTAATTTGTGTCAGGATAATTTAGTCTCCTCGATCCATTCAATAAAGGCTTTATGGTTTTCAAATTCATCAGTCTTTTCAATTAATACAACAATGATTGAACCTACAATGTTGATAAGATGGTAATAATCAGATCGTAGTACTGATTTTTTCCCACCGTGAGCAACGCCGCTTCTCATTCCATAGTAATCTTTGATTGTTTTTTTAAGTTTTTTTCGAGGTTCAAGTTCATCTGCCAAAACAAAAGCAACACCCTCAGAAACAGTATTTGTTATAGGGTTCCCGCGTTCAGCAGTGAAAATTGTTTCTAGAGCGATTATTAAGGACAGGAATGAATTCTCAATTTCGGCCTGTTGAAGGGCCGAAGAAAACCAGTGAATGGCCCTCAGTATGACCTCTTCAAAATTAGTTGGATTATCTTTTTTAAGTATTTCTGAGACCTTAAATACACCGATTTTTTCCATTATCTCTTTAGCCTGCCCGTCAAAATCAAACGGCCTAATGGAACCTTCATTGTCACTTTTGGTCGACAAATTTTCTTCAGAAATAACAAAGGCCATTCTGGTGTCGAAAGAATGTTCTCCCTTTAAACCAACCCTTATGTCTTCAGATATGGGATATAGAGCTTTAGATGCAAAACGAAAAAGTTCTAGTACACGTCTAGTTTCCTCTTTCGCCCGCTCATATGCCCTGCCAGGCTCTGCAACAACAGAATATTCTGCTAATGTGTATTTACCCAACCACTCCTCTAGTTCCTTTTCAAAAAAAGCAACGATTTGAGCTTTTTTCTCTTCCTCGGCCTTTGATTTCGAAATAATTGTTCTAATTTTCCCCTTGATTTGACCTTTATTTTCACCAGTAGGTCTAATCAATTTTACATTACCAAGCTCATAATCTAACGACAGCCTTAGGCCCGTAACAGGCACGTAAACAGTGTTTCTCTCATTAAACCCATCAAGATATTGAAACATGGCTACCAATTCAGTACAAATGTCAATACTGTGGTCTTTTAGGTATGAGGCAAATACTGTTTTTACTTTTTTAGAGATATATTCATCTGAAAATCGTTCAGAAAACTGCGGCTCTTTTAATACCAATCTTGTAATATCGTTGAATTCATCTTGTTTGTCTTGAGGCAATGAGTATGCAACCTCATCATGCATCCATAGCCCTCTAAAAGGACCCTCACCTTGTCCAGGAGGGAGAACGGACTTACCAATCTCTTTTAGTTGATTGGCTATTTTTTCTATTGCTATCCTATGCATACAGCCCCTTTTTCATTGAATTTCTAACGGTTCATGATAACCGGCGGCGACGCGAAGTTTTGGCCACCATCGAAATTTGGTTTTGCTTTTCAATTTTGCACAGACGTATTTTCCGTCCGGTTGATTGGTTTGTGTACGCCCGGCATGGGCGTGAACTTATGGGGTGCAAGTCCCCTGTACGGTGAATCCAGCCCCGTCTTGAGACGGGTTCACGAAAGTACTAGCCGACGGCAAGGGCGTCTCCGTGAGGAGGGGTCCGAAGGAAGCCCGAGCGCAAAGCTATGAGCCGACGAACAGAAACAGCATACAAGGCCGGTTCTCCGGGCCAGTCAGCACAACATGACGAAGCCCGCGGATTCAGGAGTCCAGGT
>NZ_JAFCIY020000030.1 GCF_020194955.2 Desulfuromonas sp. CSMB_57
GTTCGCCAAGTTCACCGTGCCGGGTCCGCCCCTGAAGATCGCCGCCGGTCTGCTCATCGCCGGTTTCTTCGTCACCCTGATGTTCAAGCGCCCGCAGCATGTGTCCCATTACCGCGCCGCCAAGCCGGCCGTTTCGGGTCAGTAAGCGGGATTGTTTCAGGTAACCGGTTTTTAACGCAGCAACCTCAGTGGGGCCTTCGTCTGAAGGCCCCACTGTCATAATGAGCATCTGGAGAGGCAGTCATGATCGAAAAAAACGTATTGGCTGATTTTTGCGGCAAGGTTTCCGAACCCGTCATCGACCCGACGGCCTATGTGCATCCCCTGGCGGCCGTCATCGGCAACGTCATCCTGGGCAAGAACGTCATGGTTTCCCCCAGTGCCGCGGTGCGCGGTGACGAGGGACAGCCCCTGTGCGTGGACGATGACGCCAACGTGCAGGACGGCGTGGTCATCCATGCCCTGGAAACGGAAATGAACGGCGAGCCCATCGAGAAGAACCTGATGGAAGTGGATGGGAAGAAGTATGCCGTCTACGTGGGCAAGCGCGTGTCCCTGGCTCATCAGGTCCAGATCCACGGGCCGTCCGTGGTCATGGACGACACCTTTGTCGGCATGAAGGTGCTGGTGTTCAAGTCCCGCGTCGGCAAGGGCTGCGTCCTCGAGCCGGGCGCCATCGTCATGGGCGTGACCGTGGCCGACGGCCGCTATGTGCCGGCCGGTTCCGTCATCCGCACCCAGCAGCAGGCCGATGAGCTGCCCGTGGTTACGGAAGACTATCCCTTCCGGACCCTGAACAAGGGCGTGGTGCATGTCAACACCGCCCTCGCCAAGGGTTACCTGGCGGCGCAGAAGGGCTGATGCGAATGCATGGGGGAGGGCGGTTCGCCTTGGCGGACGCCTCCCCCGTTTTTCTTTTCAGGATTCCGGGCGTGAGTATTCCCATCTATCTCGACAGCCATGCCACCACCTTCGTGGAGCCCAGGGTGCTCGAGGAAATGTTGCCCTATTTCGGCGAGCAGAGCGGCAACCCGTCCAGTCCCGAGCATTACCACGGCGCCGCGGCCCGCGCCGCCGTGGATCGGGCCCGGCAAACCATCGCCGACTGCCTCGGCTGTATCGAGGCACGGGACATCCTCTTCACCGCCGGGGCCACGGAAGCCAACAACCTGGCCCTGATCGGCAGTTGGCGGGCTTCATCGGGGCAAAAGCAGCACTTCATTACCACCGCCATCGAGCATCCCTCGGTGCTGGCAACCCTCGATTACCTTGCCGCCCAGGGTGCGCAGGTCACCCGGGTCGGGGTGGATGCCTGGGGTCGGGTAAATCCCGACGCGCTTCGCCAGGCCCTGCGTCCTGACACCTTCATGGTTTCCGTCATGGCGGCCAACAACGAAATCGGCACGCTGCAGCCGTTGGCGGAGATCGGTCAGCTGTGCCGGGAGGCCGGGGTGCTGTTCCATTGCGATGCGGCCCAGGCCGTCGGCCATGAAGCCCTGGAGGTCGAGGCCCTGCAGGTCGATTTTCTGTCCTTCTCCGCTCACAAATTTTACGGTCCCAAGGGCGTCGGCGCGCTCTATCGACGCGGGACCGAACCGACCATTCCTCTACAGCCCATCTTGTTCGGCGGCGGCCAGGAAATGGGCCTTCGCTCCGGCACCCTGAACGTGCCGGGCATCGTCGGCATGGCTGCCGCCCTGCGTATCGCCAGGGACGAAATGGAACAGGAAAATCGCCGACTGGACAAGCTGGCCGCGGCTATTTTCGCCAGGCTGCAACAAGCCTTTCCCGCCATTCGGCGCAACGGTTCTCCGCAGCACCGGTTGGCGCGCAACCTGAGCCTGACCCTGCCCGGCGTGGAGGCGGCCGCCCTGATCCAGTTGCTCAAGGATCGCGTGTCCTTTTCTGCCGGTTCCGCCTGTGCCACGGCCAAGCCCGAGCCGTCCCATGTGCTCAAGGCCATCGGCCTGAGCGACGAGGAGTGCTATCAGACCATCCGGCTCGGCCTGGGACGGGCCGTACAGGATGCCGGGGTAGCGGAAATGCTGTGCGCCGGCATTGCCGCAGCGCCGGTTTTTCTGGATTGAAGCCGGTATAAGGAAAATGTCTGCCATGGAAGAGAACAAGGAATTTCGTACCTGTTCCGTACTGCAATATCGCCATGGCGAGCTCGCCGAGGCGGACGATGTGGTGGCCACCGAGTACGATCTGACCATCCGCGTCAACGATAAGGAGTTCATCACCCTGCTCTGTACGCCGCGTTCCCTGGAGAACCTGGTGGTCGGCTTCCTGTTCTCGGAGGGGGTGCTGCGTTCCCTGGAGGACCTGGAGAGCGTAGCCGTGGATGTCGAGAACAAGCTGGCCCGGGTGCGGCTGCGCGGCGACGATGCCTATCTGCTGTCCGGCGATCGCCTGTATGCGCAACGCACCGTGACCACGGCCTGCGGCAAGGGTCGCTCCATGCTCTATGTGGCCGATTTCGGCGGCGGAGCGGGACCCATCGAGGCGGTCCTGCCGATCCGGGCCGCGGATGTTCTGGAATTGATGAAACAGTTCAACCAGGAGTCGGAGCTGTTCCGTAACACCGGCGGCGTACACAGTTGCGCTCTGGCCCAGGAAGGGGATATCCTGATTTTCGAGGAGGATATCGGGCGGCACAATGCCCTGGATAAAATTCTCGGCCAGGCCATGCGTGCCGGAATGCCGTTGCATGATAAGATGGTGCTGACCAGCGGGCGGATTTCCTCCGAGATTGTGGCCAAGGTTGCCCGACGGAGAATACCGGTCATCGTGTCCCGCTCGGCCCCGACCAGCGCGGCCATCGAGCAGGCCGGACAGTTGGGCATGACCCTCATCGGTTTCGCCCGGGGCGGGCGTTTCAACGTCTATACCAATTTTTCATGCCTGCGGCAGGATTGAAACGCGGGATTGATGGGAAAAAGGAGAGGGCATGGAATTCGGCAGTGCAGTCATATTGGCCGGCGGCAAGAGCAGCCGCATGGGATTCGACAAGCAGTTTCTGCGGCGTGCCAACTCCTATCTGCTCCACTCCCACGGCGAAACCCTGTCGTCGCTGTTCGACCAGGTCATCGTCGTGACCAACCGCCCGGAGTTTTACGCCGACAGCCGGTTTACCGTGGTCAGCGACGAAATCCCCGGACAGGGACCCCTGAGCGGGATTCATGTCGGCCTCAAGACGGCCCGCTCCCGCCATGTCTACCTGTTGGCCTGCGACATGCCCTATATCCACCTGGAATATGTCCGCTATATGCACCGGCGGATGAGCCTTACCAACGCGGAAATCTGCGTGACCCGTCGCGCTGATCGCCTCGAACCCTTCAATGCCTTCTACGCCCGCAGTCTGGTGTCCGACATCGAAACTTATCTAACCCAGGGCCGGCATTCTCTGTTCCGCTTCATTGCCGAGCACGATGCCTGCTATATCCCTGAAGAGGATGCATTGCGCTTCAGCGCCGATTGGGAAATGTTCCTCAATCTCAATACCCGTCAGGATCTGGAGAAATGGCGGGATCAGGGCGTGCAGCAGGCCGGGGGCTGAAGGAACGGCTTGGATGCGGCGCTCCGCCGGGCTTTCTCCCTACCTTTTCCACCTTTTCCCTTCTGAAATTCGTTATATATTTTAAAAATAACGAAATTTTGCCCTTGCATTCCTTAAGTTCCTGAAAAGATTGATCTTTATATGGTGTCTAGTTTTTGGGCAGAATGGTAAAGTGACTGTTTACGGGCAGCCCCGGCGGTTCTTCAACAGGGTTGTCCACAGGCTTTGCACAGAAGATGTGGAAAAGGCCGCCATCTACCTGATGCACCGATGTTTTTGTTGTGGGTGCGGCGAGGTCATCCTTGTCGGGCGGGATGATCGGGACGGATCCCGGACCCTTCCAGGTCTGCAATGTGCCCTTCCGAGGATTTTTTGGCCGCCTGCCAGAGCAGCAGCAGTTCCTCCATATCCAGATCCTGCACCTCCCGCCCGTCTTGGCGCAGTTGCCCTTCCAGGTGCTGAAAGCGGCGCGTGAAACGGCGGCCGGTCTGACGCAGGGCATCCTCCGGATCGATCTGCAGATAGCGTCCCAGGTTCACCGCGGCGAACAGCAGATCGCCGATTTCGCCGGCCAGTTCATCCTGGTTGCCGCGCCGGAACGCTTCTTCGCATTCTTTCAGTTCTTCGTGTACCTTGGCGAAAGCCTGACCCGCCTCGGTCCAGTCGAATCCGGCCCGGCTGGCCCGCTCACCCAGTTTGCAGGCGGCCAACAGGGCCGGCAGATGATTGGGCAGTTCGCCGAGACGGGATGCGGGGCCCTTCGCCGCCGGCTTTTCACCGCGCTTGATGGCTTCCCACTGGCGCCACAGATCTCCCTCTCCCGTCACCGGCGTGGCCGCAAATACATGGGGGTGGCGCCGGACCAGTTTATCGGCAATCCCGGTGATGACGTCGGTCAGGTCGAACTGCCCCCGTTCCTGGAAAATCCGTGCTTGAAACACCACCTGCAACAACAGGTCGCCGAGTTCCTCGCAGATTTCCTGCGGCGAGCCGCGGTCGATGGCATCCAGTACTTCATAGGTTTCTTCCAACAGACAGGCCTTCAGGCTGTGGGGCGTCTGGCGGGCGTCCCAGGGGCAGCCCTCGGGCGAACGCAGGGTGGCCATGATCTGTACGAGACGTTTCAAGGCCGGATCGGCATCGATTTTGGACATGGATCCTCCAGTATGGTGTGCTGGTCTTCTTTTAGCCCGAAAGCGCCCAAAAGGCAATCTGTGGCAACCATTTATTCCTTGCATTGCACCCCATAATGAGCTAGTAAAAAGCCTGGCCGGGCGCATTTTTCCCGGCCTGCTTTTCACTTGACAAAAGAAGGCCACTCTTTATACTACCCGCTTACCTGTGGCGGAATGCCCAAAAGCGGATGGAGGATGGAGTTGCGCGTTCGGGTCGAAGATATCAAAGCTGAAGGCCTGAGCCTCGAATTTGTCGAGCCCGTGGAGGACTTTCCGGTTCTCGCCGAGATGGTCGAGGAGGGGGAGGCAAGCTTTCTGCAGCCTCTGACCGTGTGTCTGAGAGCCCAGCGCACTTCCGGTGTGGTCGCCATCACCGGCACCCTGCGAACCCGGCTGCGACTGGCCTGCAGTCGCTGTCTGAAGGAATTCGACAGCGATCTGGAGGTGCCCTTCGAGCTGGCCTTCGTCGAGGAGATGCCCTCCCTGGAGGGTTTCGAGGACGAAGAGGGGGCGGAGGTCGAACCGGAGCGGGTGGGACTCATTCCCTTCGACGGCGAAGAGATCGACCTGATCGAAGCGCTGCAGGAGCAGGTGGTCCTGGCCATGCCTTACAAGCCCTTGTGTCAGGAGGCCTGCCGGGGTTTCTGTCCGAATTGCGGTGCGGATCTCAATGCAGGGCAATGCGAATGCGGTCCGCCCGAGCCCACAGGCAAATTTGCCGTTTTGAAGGATTTCAAGGTCCGAAAACCATAGCCCGTTATCCGTTTGGCTTGTAACCCTGTAACGGATACAGACGAACATTGCGGCCGGGGGCCGCTTGTAAAAGGAGTTTGAATCATGGCCGTACCCAAGAAAAAGACCTCCAAGTCCAAACGCGACATGCGCCGCGCCCATGATGCCCTGGCCGCGCCCGGCATCTCCGTCTGCCCGCAGTGCAAGGAGCCCAAGCAACCCCACCGCGTTTGCGCGAGTTGCGGCAGCTACAAGGGCAAGGACGTCGTTGAACCCAAATAATTCGAAAAGGGCGTCCGATTGAGCAAGCGTATTGTTGTTGCGGTTGATGCCATGGGCGGGGATAATGCCCCGGACGTGGAGGTGGAAGGGGCGGTTGCCGCGGCCCGACGGTACCGGATACCCATTATTCTGGTCGGCGATCGTGAGCGGGTCGAACAGTGTTTGCAGCGCCATGACATCCGTGGGTTGGATATCGCCGTCCGCCATGCCAGTGAAGTCGTCGGCATGCACGACGCGCCCTCTGATGCCGTGCGCAAGAAGAAGGATTCGTCCCTGCGCGTTGCCTTCGAGCTGATCGGCAGCGGCGAGGCGCAAGCCGTGGTCAGCGCCGGCAATTCCGGCGCGACCATGGCGGTGGGCATGTTTCTTCTGAAACGCATTCCGGGTATCGACCGACCGGCCATCGCCACCATCATGCCCAATCTGCAAAGCCAGACCGTGGTGCTGGACAGCGGTGCCAATGTCGATTGCAAACCCCTCAACCTGGTGCAGTTCGCCACCATGGGTGCCATTTACGCCAAGTCCATCCTCGGCAAGGAAAGCCCGCGGGTCGGCGTGCTTTCCAATGGCGAAGAGGAGTGCAAGGGCAACGATCTGGTGCGCGCCGCCCACCAGGCCCTGAAAGGATCCGCCCTCAACTATATCGGGTTTGTCGAGGGGCGGGATGTTTTTAACGGCAAAGTCGATGTTGTGGTCTGTGACGGGTTTGTCGGCAACGTGGTGCTCAAGGTCGCCGAAGGACTCAGCGAGGCGTTGCGCAGCATGCTTCGGCAGGAAATCGGCCGCCGGTTTTGGGCCAAGCTCGGCTATCTGCTGGCCCGTCCGGCCTTTCGCAGCTTTGCCCGCAAGGTCGATTATGCCGAATACGGCGGCGCTCCGCTGCTGGGTATCCAGGGTACCGGCATGATCTGTCATGGCGGCTCCAATCCGAAGGCCATCATGAATGCCATCCGGTTGGCGCGGGAGTCGGTGGCCCGGGGGCTCAACGATCGCCTGGTCGCTCAGATGGCTGGTCCGGAGGATTGCGAACCTTCGGAATCGGCTTCCGGGCTGGGCTAGGAACGTATCCACAGTCATGAAGCAGTCACGCATCATCGGGACCGGGTCCTGTCTGCCGGAGCGGATACTGACCAACGCCGAACTGGAGCAGACCCTCGATACCAACGATGAATGGATCGTCACGCGGACCGGCATTCGCGAACGGCGCATCGCCGCGGAGGGGCAATATACCTCGGACCTCGCCGGCGGAGCCGCGCGCCAGGCCCTGGCCATGGCCGGTCTGGAGGCCGCCGATATCGATCTGATTCTGGTGGCGACGGTAACGGGGGATCTGAGCTGGCCGGCGACGGCCTGCCTGGTCCAGGATCAACTGCAGGCCACCCGGGCCGCAGCCTTCGATATTTCCGCGGCCTGCAGCGGTTTTCTCTACGCCTTGTCCACCGCCGACAGCTTTCTGCGGGCCGGCACCGCGCGCCGGGCCCTGGTCATCGGGGCGGAGATTTTCAGCCGCATCGTCGACTGGCAGGATCGCAGCACCTGCATCCTGTTCGGGGACGGCGCCGGCGCCGTGGTCCTGGAAATGGGGGAAGGTGCGGGCCAGTTGCTCGGCTGTCATCTGCACTCGGACGGCAGCCAGTGGCCGCTGCTGTACCAGTTGGGCTACGGATCGCGCAATCCCGCCGGCGACCAGAGCCGCAATCCGGAACATCCCTTTATCCGCATGCAGGGCAACGAGGTGTTCAAGGTCGCCGTGCGCAGCCTCTCGGAAGTGGCGCTGGAAGCCCTGGAGGCGCAGTCGTTGACGGTGGCGGATGTGGATCTGCTGGTGCCCCACCAGGCCAACCAGCGGATTCTCGAGGCGACCGCCAAACGTCTTGGGTTGCCGCCCGAAAAGGTGATGATCAATGTCGACCGTTACGGCAACACCTCGGCGGCATCCATTCCCATCGCTCTGGACGAAGCACATCGCAGCGGGCGGTTGCAGCCCGGGCACCTGGTGCTGCTTAACGCCTTCGGCGGCGGCTTTACCTGGGGAGCGGCTCTGGTGCGCTGGTAGCACGAGACCGCCTTCTGAACCGGAAAGGATCTATCATGACGGCCTTCGTGTTTCCCGGTCAGGGTTCCCAATATCCGGGCATGGGCAAGGAATTGGCGGATAATTTCGCCGTCGCCCGGCAGACCTTCGAAGAAGCCAACGAAGCCCTCGGTTTCCATATTGCCCGACTGTGCTTCGAGGGCCCCGAACAGGAGCTGCAACTGACCGCCAATACCCAGCCGGCCATCGTCGCCACCAGCATCGCTGCGCTGCGCGTCGTGCAGGCTGAGACCGGTCTGCAACCGGCTTTTGTCGCCGGCCATTCCCTGGGCGAATATGCGGCCCTGGTATGTGCCGGCGGCCTGGCCTTCGGCGATGCGGTGCGCATCGTCCGGCAGCGCGGCACCTTCATGCAGCAGGCGGTTCCCGTCGGCGTCGGCGGCATGGCGGCCATCATGGGCCTTGACAATGCCGCTTTGACGGCGGTATGTGAAGAAGCAGCCCAGGATGAACTGGTGGCGCCGGCCAATTTCAACAGCCCCGGCCAGGTGGTCATCGCCGGCCATCTGACGGCGGTGGAACGGGCCATGGCCCTGGCTCGGGAACGCGGCGCCAAGCGCGCCCTGCCGCTGCCGGTCAGCGCCCCCTTTCATTGTCCGCTCATGCAGCCGGCGGCCGATGGTCTGGCCGAAGTGCTCGGCCGGGTGACCATCGGCGAGTTGCTGTGCCCGGTGGTGAGCAACGTCGAGGCCGTCCCCAACCGCGATGCCGGCAAGGTCCGCGAACTGCTGGTGCGGCAGGTCTGCGCTCCGGTGCGCTGGGACGAATCGGTTACCGTCATGGCGGCCCAGGGGGTCGAGCGGTTCATCGAGATCGGCCCCGGCAAGGTGCTGTCCGGTCTCATCAAACGAATTGTCAAAGGGGTCGAGGTGCAGAACGTCGAGGATTGCGCCGGCCTCAAGACATTGTGAGGGAACATGTCCAACCAAACCGGTCTGCTCAAGGATAAAGTCGCCGTCGTGACCGGCGCATCGCGCGGCATCGGCCGCGCCATCGCCCTCAAGCTGGCTGCTTCCGGCGCCCGGGTGGTCCTGTCGGCCCGCAGCCAGTCCGCCTTGGACGACCTGGCGGCGGCAATCGCGGCGGCGGGGGGCGAGGCCCTGGCCGTGCCGACGGATATCGCCCGGACGGAGGACGTCGAAAACCTGTTCGAAACGGCCCTGGCGCGCTTCGGCCAGGTCGACATTTTGGTCAACAACGCCGGCATTACCCGGGACACCCTGCTGGTCCGCATGAAGGACGCGGATTGGGACGCGGTCCTGGAAACCAACCTCAAAGGACCCTTTCTCTGCAGCCGCGCGGCCGCCAAGATCATGACCAAGCAGCGCTGCGGCCGCATCATCAATATCTCCTCGGTGGTGGGCGAGATGGGCAATGCCGGGCAGGCCAACTACTGTGCCAGCAAGGCCGGTCTCATCGGTCTCACCAAGTCCATGGCACGGGAATTGGCACGACGCCATGTCACCGTCAACGCCGTGACGCCGGGGTTTATCGTTACCGACATGACCGAGGTGCTGTCCGACAAGGTCAAGGAAGAGTTGCTGGGCCAGATTCCCCTGGGGCGCTTCGGCGAAGCCGACGATATTGCCGCCGCCGTGGTTTTTCTGGCCTCCGACCAGGCCGCCTACATCACCGGGCAGGTGCTCGGGGTGAACGGCGGCATGTACATGTAACCCGAGTGGTTGATTCATTCTGTCCGGTGCCGTCACCGGGCCGAACCAAACAAGGAGGTGAAGCAAATGGCTTCTATCGAGGAAAAAGTCAAACAGATTATTGCTGAACAGCTGGGTGTTGACGAGGAACAGGTGACCGGTGACGCGTCCTTCATGGACGATCTGGGTGCCGACTCTCTGGACACGGTAGAACTGGTCATGGCGCTGGAAGAGGAATTCGATATCGAAATTTCCGATGAAGACGCCGAGAAGATTCAGACGGTTCAGGACGCCATCGATTATATCAGCGAAAATTCCTGATCCATGCAGGCCCCGGGGAGGTGGACGCCGGCAGGGCGTTTCCTCCCCAGAATTTGCAGCAAGATTAATGAGTTGATCCATAGCATTTCCGGGACATATTTTAACCGGCGCGGTATGGCGTGCGGTTGACACCCGGGAGCTGGCAAACTGGCCGATGGCCGATGGCATGGGTCGCGCGGTGATGTGCGTCGGCCGATACGGTCCACCTACCACGACCCGTGCGTCCGGCCCGAAATCCGGAGGAGTAATCAGAATCATGCGAAGAGTCGTTGTAACGGGTATTGGAGTGGTTTCCCCCCTCGGCACCGGGACGGGGAAGAACTGGCAGGCCCTGCTGCAGGGACAATCCGGAATAGGACCCATCACCCGGTTCGACGCCTCCGACCTGCCGACCCGGATTGCCGGCGAAGTCAAGGACTTCAACGCCGAGGATTATATCGACAAAAAAGAGATCAAGAAAATGGATCTCTTCATTCAATTTGCCATCGGTGCCGCCGACGAGGCGCTGAAGGATTCCGGCCTGCAGATCACCGACGCCAACGCCGAGCGCGTGGGCGTGCTGGTGGGAGCCGGGCTGGGCGGTCTGCCGACCATTGAAAAATACCATGAAGCCTATCTGGAGGGCGGCTACAAGAAGATCTCGCCGTTCTTCATCCCGATGCTCATCACCAACCTGGCGCCGGGCCACATCTCCATGCGCTGTGGTGCCAAGGGGCCCAACCTGTCTTCCGTCTCGGCCTGCGCCACCGGCACCCATTCCATCGGCGACGCCTACCAGATTATCCGACGGGGCGATGCCGACGCCATGATCGCCGGCGGTACCGAATCGACCATCACCCCCCTGGCCGTCGGCGGCTTTGCCGTCATGCGCGCCCTGTCGACCCGGAATGACGATCCCCGCGGCGCCAGCCGTCCCTTCGACAAGCAGCGCGACGGTTTCGTCATGTCCGAAGGTGCCGGCATCCTGGTGCTCGAGGAATTCGAAGCGGCCAAGGCGCGCGGCGCCCGCATCTATGCCGAGGTCTGCGGCTACGGCCTGACCGGCGATGCCTATCACCTGACGGCGCCCGCCCCGGGCGGCGAGGGTGCGGCCCGCTGCATGGCCATGGCCCTGCGCAATGCCGGCATCGCTCCCGAAGAGGTCGATTACATCAATGCCCACGGCACTTCGACGCCCTTCAACGATCTCTATGAAACCATGGCCATCAAGACCGTGTTCGGTGATCATGCCCGCAAGCTCATGGTCAGTTCCACCAAGGGCATGACCGGCCACGCCTTGGGCGCCGCCGGTGGCCTGGAAGCCGCTTTCATGGCCTTGGCCATCCACCGGGATGAAGTGCCGCCGACTATCAACTACGAGGAACCGGATCCCGAATGCGATCTGGATTATGTGCCCAATGAAGCCCGGCAGGCCCCGGTGCGCGTGGCCCTGTCCAACTCCTTCGGTTTTGGCGGCACCAACGCCACCCTGCTGTTTCGCAAGGTTTGAGAGGTCAGGTCATGATTTTCATCGCCAGCGATCACGGCGGGTTGGATCTGAAGGAAGCCATCAAGGCCTGCCTGGCCGAGCGCGGCCTGGCCTGCCGGGATCTCGGCACGGACAACGGCAACTCGGTGGATTACCCCGATTTCGGCGAAAAGGTCGGCCGCGCGGTGTCGTGCGGCGAGGCCCAGCGCGGCATTCTGCTGTGCGGCACCGGCATCGGAATGTCCATCGTCGCCAACAAGTTCCCGGGCGTGCGGGCGGCTCTCGTCTGGGATGAATTTACCGCCCGCATGGCCAAGGAACACAACAATGCCAATGTGCTGGTCATGGGCGGGCGGGTCCAGAGTCCGGACACGGCCTGTCGCATGGTCGGCATCTGGCTGGATGCCGTCTTCGAGGGCGGGCGCCATCAGCAACGCCTGGACAAGATCAAGCAGATTGAAGAGGACGTCCAGGCCGGACGCCTCTGATTCGCCGGAAACCCGGGGCAAGCCAGCGGCTTGCCCTTTGGCTTTCCTTTCGGCTCGACCCTGCCGTCTCCGCTCTGGCCCGACTTCTCCGGGCGAGGGGACGGCCATCCATCAATTCACGACCCTTTTCATCCCATAAATACGGAGGCCCGTTGACCATGTATCAGCAACTTGCCCAGTTCGATCCGGAAATCGCCGCGTCCATCCGCAGCGAAACCGAACGCCAGGAGTACAATCTCGAATTCATCGCTTCGGAAAACTTCGTCAGCGAAGCGGTCATGGAAGCCCAGGGTTCGGTCATGACCAACAAATATGCCGAAGGGTATCCGGGCAAGCGCTACTACGGCGGCTGTGAAATGGTCGATATCGCCGAGGAACTGGCCATCGAGCGCGCCAAGCAGCTGTTCGGCGCCGAGCACGCCAACGTCCAGCCCCATTCCGGTTCCCAGGCCAACATGGCGGTCTATTTCGCGGTCTGCAACCCCGGCGACACGGTGCTGGGCATGAACCTGGCCCACGGCGGCCACCTGACCCACGGTTCGCCGGTGAATTTCTCGGGCAAATTGTTCAATATCGTCTCCTACGGCGTGCGGCAGGACACCGGCTACATCGATTACGAAGAAGTCGAGCGACTGGCCCTGCAGCACCAGCCGAAACTCATCGTGGTCGGTGCCAGCGCCTATCCGCGCACCATCGATTTTCCGGCCTTCCGGCGGATAGCCGACCAGATCGGCGCCAAGATCATGGTCGACATGGCCCATATTGCCGGCCTGGTGGCCGCCGGTCTGCATCCCAGCCCGGTGCCCCATGCCGAGTTCGTCACCACCACCACCCACAAGACCCTGCGTGGGCCGCGCGGCGGCATGATCCTCTGCCAGGAGGAATACGCCAAGACCATCAACGCCAACATCTTCCCCGGGATCCAGGGCGGACCCTTGATGCACGTCATCGCCGCCAAGGCGGTGGCCTTCAAGGAGGCCCTGACTCCCGAGTTCAAGGTCTATTCCGAGCAGGTGATCAAGAACGCCCGGGTGCTGGCCGAGTGCCTGAAGCAGGAAGGGTTCAACCTGGTTTCCGGCGGGACCGACAACCACCTGATCCTGGTCGACTTCTCCGGCACCGAAACCACCGGCAAGATGGCAGAAAAAGCCCTGGAAAAAGCCGGTATCACGGTCAACAAGAACAGCGTGCCCTTCGAGACCCGCTCGCCGTTTGTCACCAGCGGCATCCGCCTCGGCACGCCGGCCTCCACCACCCGCGGGCTGCGTGAAGCGCAGATGCAGCAGGTCGCCGCCTGGGTCGGTCGCGCTCTGCGGGCCATGGAAGACGAGGCCGCCCTGACGGCGATTCGCGAGGAAGTCAAGGCCCTGTGCCTGCAGTTTCCCCTCTACGCCCACCGGCTGAAGTAGATGGAACGCCCGTCCTGGGAAGAATATTTCATGGAAATCGCCCGCCTGGTGGCGCGTCGCGCCACCTGCCTGCGCCGCCAGGTGGGTGCGGTTCTGGTCAAGGATCGGAATATCCTGGCCACCGGTTACAACGGTTCGCCGTCCGGGCTGCGGCATTGCACCGAAACCGGCTGTCTGCGGAACCAACATAATATTCCTTCCGGACAGCGGCACGAACTGTGCCGCGGCCTGCACGCCGAGCAGAACGCCATCGTCCAGGCCGCCAAGCACGGCACCAACATCAGCGGCGCGACCCTGTTCTGCACCAATGCGCCCTGTGTCATCTGTGCCAAGATGATCATCAATGCCGGCATCCGGCAGGTGGTCTACCTCGAGGGCTATCCGGACGATCTGGCCCTGGAGATGTTGCAGGAAGCCGGCGTGGCGGTGCAGGCCTTGGCCCAGTTGCTGGCGGAAAGGGCCGGGTAACGGCATGAAATGTCCCTTTTGCGGCTATCCCGATACGCGGGTGGTCGATTCGCGTCTCAACAAGGAAGGCAACGCCATTCGGCGGCGGCGAGAGTGCTCCCGCTGCGAGCGGCGCTGTACCACCTTCGAGCGGGTCGAGGAAGCCCTGCCCCTGGTGGTCAAGAAGGACGGCCGCCGCCAACCCTTCGATCGTCTCAAGGTTATCGCCGGCATTCAACGGGCCTGCGAAAAGCGGCCGGTCTCCATCGCCACCATCGAAAAAATCGTCGACCACATCGAGCGGCAACTGCAGGAAAGCGGCGAGCGCGAGGTCGAATCGAGCCGTATCGGCGAGGCCGTCATGGAGGCCCTGCACGGCCTCGATCAGGTGGCCTATGTGCGGTTTGCCTCGGTCTACCGGCAGTTCAAGGATATCAACGAATTCATGGCCGAGCTCAAGGATATTCTCGCCCAGGGCGGCGGCCAGGAAAAAGCCTGAGGTGGCGGGAGAAGGCGCCGGCATGAGCCTGACAGCCGAACACTACATGGCCCGGGCCCTGGAACTGGCCCGGCGCGGCGAAGGCCGCACCCGGCCCAACCCGGCCGTTGGCGCAGTGCTGGTCCGGGACGGCCGCATCGTCGGCGAGGGTTTTCATCCCGCCGCCGGCCAGCCCCATGCGGAGATCTTCGCCCTGCGCGAAGCCGGCGAGGCGGCGCGCGGCGCCGACCTGTACGTCACCCTCGAGCCGTGCAATCACCAGGGCCGCACCGGTCCCTGCACCGAGGCCATCCTGGCCGCCGGCGTGGCCCGGGTGGTGGTGGGCACCGAGGATCCCAACCCGCGGGTGGCCGGCTGCGGCCTGCGGCGCCTGGCCGCCGCCGGCATCGCCGTGCAAAGCGGCGTGCTGGCCGCCGAATGCCGGCGGCTCATCGCCCCCTTCGCCAAGCATATCGTCAGCGGTCTGCCCTTCATCACCCTGAAAAGCGCCGTCACCCTGGACGGCAAAACCGCCACCTCCAGGGGCGATTCCCAATGGATCAGCGGACCCGCCAGTCGCGAATGGGTGCACCGCCTGCGGGATCGGGTGGATGCCATCATGGTCGGCATCGGCACCGCCCTGCGGGACGATCCGCGACTGACCACCCGGCTGCCCGAGGGCGGCCGCGACCCGCTGCGGGTGGTGGTCGACTCCCGGTTGCGCCTGCCGGAACAGGCGGCCCTGCTGCAGCTGGATTCCGCGGCCCCGACCCTGGTTGCCACCACGGCACAGGCCGCGCCGGACCAGGTCGACCGTCTGCGTCGTGCCGGGGCCGAGATCCTGGTGGTAGCGGAGCGCGCCGGCCGGGTGGATCTGACCGCCCTGGCCCGCTTGCTGGGCGAACGCGGGTTGCAGCACATTCTGCTCGAAGGCGGCGCCGGGCTCAACGCCGGCTGCTGGGAAGCCGGCCTGGTGGATCGGCTGATGTTGTTCGTGGCGCCCAAGGTGGTGGGCGGCGCTGACGGCTTCGGCATCTTTGCCGGGCGCGGCGTCGAGCGCCTGGCCGAGGCGCGGGGGGTGCGAGAGATGCGGGTTCAGCAGGTCG
Source organism: Desulfuromonas sp. CSMB_57 (assembly GCF_020194955.2). GTDB lineage: Bacteria > Desulfobacterota > Desulfuromonadia > Desulfuromonadales > Syntrophotaleaceae > JAFCIY02. The sequence goes on from NZ_JAFCIY020000030.1 coordinate 15,213, forward strand.
GCGACGATCTGCTCATCGAAGCCGAGGTGCAGGTATGTTCACAGGACTGATTCAGGATCTGGGCACGGTGCGCCGGCTGGAAAAGCAGGGTGCCGCGGGACGGCTCACCGTCGCCACCGCCCTGCCCATGGACGATTTGGAAATGGGCGAAAGCATTGCCGTCAACGGCGTCTGCCTGACCGTGGTCGGCTTCGGCGGCGGCCAGTTCAGTGCCGATGTGTCGCCGGAAAGCCTGCAGCGAACCAATCTGGGGTCCCTTACCGCCGGCCGGCGGGTCAACCTGGAGCGTGCCCTGCGGCTTTGCGATCGTCTCGGCGGGCACCTGGTCAGCGGTCACGTCGACGGTGTCGGCACCCTGGTCGAGCGGCGCAAGGACGAGAACGCCATCCGTTTCGCCATCGAGGTCGCCCCGGAACTGGTGCGCTACCTGGTGGAAAAGGGTTCCGTGGCGGTGGACGGCATCAGCCTGACGGTCAATACCGTCGGGGAAAACCGCCTGCATCTGGCCGTCATTCCCCACACTCTGGAGAAAACCACCCTGCAGGAGCGCCGGGTGGGGGATCGGGTTAACATCGAAACCGATCTGTTGGGCAAGTATGTGGAACGTCTGCTGCAGCCGGCCGGCGGCGCGGCCAGCGCCGGCGGCCTGAGCCTCGATTTCCTTGCCAAGCATGGCTTTCTGTGACATATTACCAGGCTACCGCAAGGGGAGGAATGCATGATCAAAGCCAATATCGAAGCCGCACTGGAAGATATCCGTCAGGGCAAAATGATCATCCTGGTGGATGACGAGGACCGCGAAAACGAAGGCGATCTGGCCATGGCCGCCGAACTGGTCACGCCCGAGGCCATCAACTTCATGGCCCGCGAAGGGCGGGGGCTCATCTGCCTGTCCCTGACCGAGGAGCGCGCCGACTACCTGAATCTGCCGCTGATGGTGCAGGACAACACGTCCTCCTTCGGCACCGCCTTCACCGTCTCCATCGAGGCCCGGCGCGGAGTATCGACGGGCATTTCCGCCGCCGATCGGGCCACCACCATCAAGGTCGCCATCGCCGACGAATCCGGCGCCCGGGATCTGGCGCGGCCGGGACATGTCTTCCCCCTGCGGGCCAAAAAGGGCGGCGTGCTGGTGCGCGCCGGGCAGACCGAAGGCTCCGTCGATCTGGCCCGCCTGGCGGGTCTCAAGCCGGCCGGCGTGATCTGCGAGATCATGAACGACGACGGCACCATGGCGCGCCTGCCGCAACTCGAGGAGTTCGCCGCCCGCCACGACCTCAAGATCGTCACCATCGCCGACCTGGTGCGTTACCGCATGAGCAACGAAACCCTGGTCCGGCGCGCCGCCGAAACCCTCATGCCCACCGCCTACGGCGGCGAGTTCATGGCCATCGGCTACGAAAACGAGGTGGACAAGGCCCAGCACCTGGCCCTGGTCAAGGGCACCATCGACCCGGCCAAACCGGTCCTGGTGCGGGTCCATTCCGAATGTCTGACCGGGGACGTGTTCGGCTCCATGCGCTGCGATTGCGGGGATCAGCTGCACGCCGCCATGTGCCAGATCGCCGAGGAGGGCTGCGGCGTCATCATCTACATGCGCCAGGAAGGGCGCGGCATCGGCCTCAACAACAAGCTGCGCGCCTACGCCCTGCAGGACCAGGGCTGCGACACGGTGGAGGCCAACGAAGCCCTCGGCTTCAAGGCCGATCTGCGCGATTACGGCATCGGCGCCCAGATCCTCCTTGATCTCGGCGTGCGCAAGATCCGGCTGATGACCAACAACCCGAAAAAGATTGTCGGCCTGGAAGGGTACGGCCTGGAAGTGGTGGAACGGGTGCCGGTGGAGATGCCGCCGACCTGCTCCAATATCCGGTATCTGCAGACCAAGCGGGAAAAGATGGGCCACCTGCTGGAAAATCTTTAGCCGCTCACCGCGACGCGGCGCACCAGGAGATCAGACATGGGTACGACCTTTGAAGGAAAACTCGATGCGAGCGGGCGCAAGTTCGCCATCGTCGTCAGCCGTTTCAACAGCTTCATCTGCGAGCGCCTGGTGGAAGGGGCCATGGATGCCCTGATCCGGCATGGCGCCGCCGCCGGGGACCTCGATTTGGTGCGGGTGCCGGGCGCCTACGAGATCCCCCTGGCCGCCCAGCGCCTGGCCGCCACCGGGCGCTACGACGCCATCGTGTGTCTCGGCGCGGTGATTCGAGGTTCCACCCCCCATTTCGACTACGTCTGCGCCGAGGTTTCCAAGGGCGTGGCGGCCGTGTCCCTCCACAGCGGCCTGCCCGTCGCCTTCGGCGTGCTGACCACCGATACCATCGAGCAGGCCATCGAACGCGCCGGCACCAAGGCCGGCAACAAGGGCGCCGAGGCCGCCGTCACCGCCATCGAGATGGTCAATCTCCTGCAGCAGTTCTGAGGGTCTATGTCCATCGGTGTACGTCGCAGCGGCCGGGAACTGGCCGTGAAGATCATTTACAGCCTCGACCACGCCCCGGAGGGCAGTGTGGACGATGTCCTGGGCACCTTCTGGGGGCATTTCCGTTTCCAGGACAATGTGCTGGGGGAACCCCTCGAAGAAGAGTGGGACAATCTGCCCATCACCGTGGTGCGGTTTGCCGAGGAACTGGTGCGGGGCGTCGCCGCCCATCGGCCGCAACTGGACGAGGCCATCAAGGAATATTCCACCAACTGGTCCCTGGAACGCATGTCCCGCGTCGATTTGGCCATCCTGCGCCTGGCGGCCTTCGAACTGCTGTTCCAGCCCGATGTCCCCGCCAGCGTGGCCATCAACGAAGCGGTGGAAATCGGCAAGCGCTACGGGACCAAGGACACGCCGGCCTTCGTCAACGGTATTCTGGACAAGATAGCTAAGTGCAGGCTGAAGGCTGAAGGCTGAAGACTGAAGACTGAAGACTGAAGACTGAAGACTGAAGACTGAAGACTAAAAGCTAATGGCTGAACACTGAACACTGAATGCAATGCGGGATGGACTGGGTTTAGAATTTACTTCAGCCTTCGGACTTCAGCCTTCAGCCTGAACATCAGCCTTCAGCCTGCCTTATCAAAACAAGGAGTGGCAATGAAAGAGATCAACGTCGGTCTGCTCGGGTTCGGCACCATCGGTGCCGGTGTGGTCAAGGTCTTTCAGCGCAACAGCGCCCTGATGGAACGGCGCCTCGGCGCGCGTCTGCAATTGATGCGCATTGCCGACCGCGACACCACCACCGATCGCGGCGTGACCACCGCGCCGGGCCAATTGGTCAACGATGCCCAGCAGGTGCTCGCCGACCCGCAGATCGATGTGGTCATCGAACTCATCGGCGGCTATGAGCCGGCCCGCACCTTCGTGATGCAGGCCATCGCCAACGGCAAGCACGTGGTCACCGCCAACAAGGCGCTGCTGGCCAAGCATGGCGCCGAGATCTTCGCCGCCGCGGCCGCCAAGGGCGTCTCGGTCATGTTCGAAGCCTCCGTGGGCGGCGGCATCCCGGTCCTGTCGGCCATCAAGGAAAACCTCTGCGCCAACGAATTCCGCTGCGTGTTCGGCATCCTGAACGGCACCTGCAACTACATCCTGACCCGTATGACCAACGAGGGCGCCGACTTCGCCACCGTGCTCAAGGATGCCCAGGCCCACGGTTTCGCCGAGGCCGATCCGACCTTCGACGTCGAGGGCATCGACACCGCCCACAAGCTGGCCATCCTCGTCTCCCTGTGCTTCGGCACCCGCATCGGCCTGGAGCAGATCTCCATCGAGGGCATCAGCCAGATCACCCCGCTGGATATCGAATATGCCCGCGAGTTCGGCTACAAGATCAAGCTGTTGGCCATCGGCAAAAAGCAGAACGGTGCCATCGAGGCCCGCGTGCATCCGACCATGATTCCGACCCATTACCCCCTGGCCGATGTCGACGGCGTGTTCAACGCCGTGCGCCTGGTGGGGGATTTCGTCGGCCCGGTGATGCTCTACGGCCAGGGCGCCGGGCGGGACGCCACCGCCAGCGCCGTCATGGGCGACGTCATGGCCATCGCCCGCGACATGCTGGCCGGCAGCGGCGTGCGCACGCCATCCCTGGGCTATCTGCCGGAAGCCATCGTCGATCTGCCCATCAAGCCCATGGACGAGATCGTCAGCCAGTATTACCTACGCTTCACGGTGGTTGACCAGCCCAACGTCATGGCCAAGATTTCCGGCGTTCTCGGCCGCTGCCAGATCAGCATCGCCTCAATGATGCAGCCGGAACGCCACGCCAGCGGCTCGGTGCCCATCGTCATTATGACCCACGAGGCCAAGGAGGCCGATATCCGGGCCGCCCTGGCGGAAATCGACCAACTCGAGGTGGTGCGGGAGCCGAGCCGGTTCATTCGCATCGAAAGCGAGATGGAATAAGCAGTTGCACCAACAAAAACGGCGTCCCGAAGGGGGCGCCGTTTTTGTTGGTGCCGGCTGAACGCCGAAGGCCGTCAACTTGCCGTCACCTCTAAAATCCATTTCGCCGCCAGGCTGCCGAGCAACCAAGAGCCTTTGCCGGCTGACTAGGCATTTCTTTTCCATGGAAAAACCATGATCACTCCGGTAATTCTCTCCGGCGGAACCGGTTCCCGGCTCTGGCCCTTGTCGCGGGAACTGTATCCGAAACAGCTGCTGCCCCTGGTGAGCGAAGCTACCATGCTGCAGGAAACCCAGCTGCGATTGAACGGCCTGGAAAATCTGCTGGCGCCCCTGGTGGTGTGCAACGAAAGCCACCGCTTCATGGTGGCCGAGCAGCTGCGCCAGGCCCAAGTCCCGGCCGGCGCCATCCTGCTGGAACCGGTGGGCCGCAACACCGCGCCGGCGGTGGCGGTGGCGGCGCTGCAGGCCCAAAAAACGGGGGACGATCCGGTGCTGCTGGTGCTGCCGGCGGACCATGTGATTGTCGACGGCGAGACCTTCCGCAACGCCGTGCTGCACGGAGCGGAGTTCGCGCGGGCCGGGAAGCTGGTCACGTTTGGGATTGTGCCAACGAAACCTGAAACTGGGTATGGCTACATACGCGCGGATCGTGCGTGTCATTTGTTTGAAAACCGTCATTTGTCATTGGTCACTAGTCATTTGTCTGAAAACCGTCATTCGTCATTGGTCACTTGTCATTTGCCAAAAACCAAGGACCAAGGACCAATGACTAATGACTCGACGGCGCAAGCCGTCGTTACAAATGACCAAGGACCAATGACGAATGACGGTTTTACAACAAATGACCAAGGACCAATGACTAATGACGCCACTGCATTTCAAGTGGCCAAATTCGTTGAAAAACCGGATCTGCCTACTGCCGAGTCCTATCTCGCTTCCGGCGACTACTATTGGAACAGCGGCATGTTCATGTTCCGGGCTTCGCGGTATTTGGAGGAGTTGGCGACGTTCGCGCCGCAGATGTTGGCCTGCTGCCGGGAGGCTCTGGAGAAGGCGCAGCGGGATCTGGATTTCGTGCGGCTGGATGCGGCGGCCTTTGCCGCCTGCCCGAAGGATTCCATCGACTACGCGGTGATGGAAAAGACCGCCGAGGCGGTGGTGATTCCCCTGGATGCGGGCTGGAGCGATGTCGGGTCCTGGTCGGCCCTGTGGGAAGTGGGGACGACGGATTTGGACGGCAACGTGGTGCGCGGCGATGTGCTGACCCACGACAGCCGCAACTGCTACCTGCATGCCACCGGGCGCATGGTGGCGGCGGTGGGGTTGGAGGATCATGTGGTGGTGGAGACCGCCGACGCGGTGCTGGTGGCGCGGCGCGACCGGGCCCAGGAGGTCAAGGCCATCGTCGACCGGCTCAAGGAGCAGGGGCGCGGCGAGGCCCTGCTGCACCGCAAGGTCAACCGCCCCTGGGGCGCCTATGAGTGTATCGATGCGTCCGAGCGGTTCCAGGTCAAGCGCATCACCGTCAATCCCGGCGCCAGTTTGTCCCTGCAGATGCATCACCATCGCGCCGAGCACTGGATCGTGGTCAAGGGTACCGCCCGCATCACGCGCGGTGACGAGGTGCTGGTGCTGTCGGAAAACCAGTCCACCTACATTCCCCTCGGCGTACCGCACCGGCTGGAGAATCCCGGTCTGCTTCCGTTGGAACTCATCGAGGTGCAGTCGGGGTCGTATCTTGGGGAGGATGATATTGTGCGTTTTGAGGATCGCTACGGGCGTTAGCCCGTAGCGATCCTCAAAACGGGTCATTTGTATAAAAACCGTCATTGGTCATTAGTCATTAGTCATTGGTTTTTGGGAGCCGATGGAGCGAAGGTAGGCGTTGAGTTTGGGCATGAGTTCCTGCAACAGAGGCTTGGTAGTGTGGATATTATCTTCGGAAAGCAGGCCACGGTTATAGGCGCGGCGCAACCAATGTCGGACTTCGTAAAGGGAACCTCTGGCAATGCGTACGAATCTTCGGTTGTCCTGATAAGTTCCCCGGCCGCTGCCTTCAGCAATGTTGGCCCCTACACTGTCCACGGCACGAACCAGTTGCTTTCCAACAGTATCTCTGGCCAGACCATCCCATTCTGAAACAATCTGCCAGATCTCATCCGCCAATTTTTCCGATAGCTGATAAACCCGTAGCCCCTCAAACCCTCGAATCGACACGATGCCCCCATGATGGATTTTAATTTTCCAAATCTAACACCCATCAAAACAAGATCCAAGCGCAAAGGACACCCCGGCATTAATAAGAAGGGACCAAAATTCCTAAAATGGATAGGTGTAAACAACAAATGACAAAGGACAAGTGACCAATGACGGTTTCTATACAAATGACCAATGACGAGTGACCAATGACGATTTTACCTTGCTTTAAAGCCTACGACATTCGCGGCCGGTTGCCGGACGAGCTGAACGAGGACATCGCCTGGCGCATCGGCCGGGCCTATGCCGCGTACCTGCGCCCGGAGCGGGTCGTGGTGGGACGCGATGTGCGGCTCAGCAGCGCGGCGTTGTGTGATGCTCTGTCGGCCGGGCTCATGGCGGGCGGGGCGGAGGTGTTCGATATCGGCCTGTGCGGTACGGAGGAGATCTATTTCGCCACCTTTGCCGCCGGGATGGACGGCGGCATCATGGTGACGGCCAGCCACAATCCCATGGATTACAACGGCATGAAACTGGTGCGGCAGGGGGCGCGGCCCATCAGCGGCGACAGCGGTCTGCATGCCATCCGGGAGTTGGTGGCCCAAAACATTTTTGCTCCGGCGGCGAAATCTGGCTCCCGCTCGGTTATGGAGGTGCGGGCGGATTACGTGGCCCATCTGCTGGGGTACGTCGAGGTCGGGCAGCTGCGGCCTCTGAAGATCGTGGTCAACGCCGGCAACGGGTGCGCCGGCCCGGTGCTGGATGCGCTGGAGGAACGGCTGCCCTTCGAGTTCATCAAAATCCACCACCAGCCGGACGGCACTTTTCCCCACGGCATTCCCAATCCCCTGCTGCCGGAGAACCGCGCGGCCACGGCCGAGGCGGTGCTGGCCCACGGCGCGGATCTGGGCATCGCCTGGGACGGCGATTTCGATCGCTGTTTCCTCTTTGACGAGCAGGGTGCCTTCATCGAAGGCTATTACGTGGTGGGTCTGCTGGCGGCGGCGTTTCTGCAACACCATCCCGGCGCCCGCATCATCCACGATCCGCGCCTGACCTGGAACACGGTGGACCTGGTCCGGGGCCTGGGCGGCACGCCGGTCATGAGCAAGACCGGCCATGCCTTCATCAAGGAGCGCATGCGGGCCGAGGACGCGGTGTACGGCGGCGAGATGAGCGCCCACCATTATTTTCGCGATTTCGCCTACTGCGACAGCGGCATGATCCCCTGGCTGCTGGTGACGGAGCTGATGAGCCGCCGCGGCCAGCCCCTGTCCCGGCTGGTCGGCGAGCGCATCGCCCGCTACCCGGCCAGCGGCGAAATCAATCGCCGCCTGAGGGATCCGGCGGCCACCCTGGCCCGCATCGAGGCCCATTACCTCGGCGCGGCCCGGGGTGCGGATTTTACCGACGGCCTGAGCATGGAATTCGACCGCTGGCGCTTCAACCTGCGCAGTTCCAACACCGAACCGGTGGTGCGGCTGAATGTGGAGAGTCGCGGCGACCAGGCCTTGATGGAGGACAAGACGCGGGAGATTCTGGGGCTGATGGCGGGGGACTGAGGGAGGCAGCCGGGCCCTGCTTGACTCTATACCTTCATGCCCACCTGCTACAATCTGCGCAATCTGCGTCGAGAGACTTTGAATTCAAGGTCAAAGGCAATTTAGCCGCAGATACACGCAGATGAACGCGGATCAGGGCAAGGTCAAGGGCAAGTTTTACCACCCGCTTCGCTCGAGCCGCAGAGAACACAGAGTAAAGGCGGGAGAAAATCTTAAGAACCTGGTCTTGGGTTAAAACCTAGAAAAAGGTTCTTTGTTTAAGGTGTTATCGGTGTCCATCTGCGTGCATCTGTGGCAAAAAAGGTTTTAGAATTTTGGTTTTCTCAGATTGGACTCCGTGTCCTCTGTGCCTCGAGCGTAGCGGGTGGTGAAACAGGTTTTGCCTATTGCGGGTCGGGCCCAATAAATTCCACCTGAATGATCTGCTGGGCGCCGTAGGGGATGCCGTAGAATTTGTTGTTGATCCGATCGCCCGTGACCCACTTGCCGGTGCTTGTGGGCACGATGCCCTCGAGGGGGATGCGGGTGGCGGTGCCGGCCTCGGGATCGATGACCAGCAGGTCCGAAGCGGTGTAGGGGACGGCGTAGATGTTGCCGTCGGGGCCCAGGACGGCTTCCGACCAGCCGGCGCCGGAAAAATTGGCCCTCAGGTTGTGCAGGGCGGCCGTATTGGTCATGGGGTCGATGATCAGGATGTCCGGGGATTGGCTGTAGGGAATGGCGTAAATCTTGCCGTCGGGAGCGAGAATCCCCTCGGCGTACTTGTGCTGTCGCGTCAGCTTGGCGCCGAGGTCGTCACGAAAGGCTATCCCCGACGCCGGATCGATGATGAGGATGTCCCGGGCATGGCGGGGCATGCCGTAAATGCGGCCGTTGCCGGCACGGATTCCTCCGGACCACTTGTGGGAACCGTGCAACCTGGCCCCCATGTCGCTGCGCACGGCGGTGCCGGCCATGGCATCGATGATCAGGATGTCTCGGGCATTTCTAGGGATGCAGTAGATTTTGTTATCCAGGCCGAGCACGGCGCCGGCCCACTTGGCCCGGTCGGACAGGTCCAGACCGAAGTCGGTCTGCGTCGCGGTGCCGGCGATGGGGTCGATGATCAGCACGGTCGAGGCATGGTAGGGTACCCCATAAATTTTCCCGTCCGGGCCAAGGCATCCGCTGGCCCATTTTGACCCGCCTTGCAGTGTTTCTCCCAAGGTGCTGCGGGTGGCGCTGTTGGTGCGCGGGTCGATGATGAGGATGTCCTCTGCGCTGTAGGGAATGCCGTAGATTCTGCCGTCCGGGCCTTTGACGCCGCCCCACCATTTGGATTTCGTTTCGAATGGTTTCGCGCCGAATTTGCCGATGGTGACAACGAGGGTGAATTCGGCTCCCGGCAGGCGTACGGACTGTACTCGCTGGCCGTTGAGCTTGCTGGACCGCAGGGCACCCGTCTTGGCTCCGTTTGCGCCCATGGGACCTGGCTCGGAGTGCATCACGCGGGAAGCAGGTGTTTTGGAATGGAGTTCGGGGCCTTCTTCGTTGCTGCAGGCCATCACACAGAACACCGCCAGCCACCACAACACAATTGCAGGAATTTTCATGCTCGGCCCCTTGGGGAGAGGGCCATGGGCGCAGGGCAAGAAGGGGGAGGCGGTCCATGGCGGGTCCCTGTCCAAAAGCATACAACCCGAAAGGCGCGATGCCAGGGACACGTCGAATTTTGCCGGTGGCGGACCGCCCTTCTTTGAAAAACCTTGACGATCCAATCCCGGGTGGCGCAATAATACCCATATACAGGTTGCTAGAAAATTTTCCTGCATCGCCAACTGTTTGAGTACGCAGCAGAAATGGTTTTCGTGGCAGCATTGGCAGGGCTCACCTTGCGGAGATTTTCGACATGAACAGGTTCGTCGCTGCAATCCTATTCGTCATGGCGGTTTTCCTGCATGGTCCGTCGGTAAGCGGGACGGCAGGGCATGAATCGGGGGCGGGCCGGACCGCACCCCTGGTCGATTGCTCGAACTGCAGTCTTGATCTTATGAATCCCGGGCGTTGGAAGGAACGACTCGTCGCCCCGTCCAAGCCGGTTGCCGCGCCCATTTGGTGCGCCGCCTGCGGCCTGGAGTTCCCCTCCGCCGACGCCTTGCAGCAGCATCTGCGGGAGCATCCGGAACACCGGACCGCGCCCTTGGTGGATTGCATGAACTGCAGTCTGGATTTGATCAATCCGGGGCGTTGGAAGGAACAGCTCACCAGTCCGGCCCAACCGGTGGCCGCGCCGATTCGATGCACGGCCTGCGGATTGGAATTTTCATCCGGCGAAGGGTTGCAGCAACATTTGCGGGAACATCCGGAACATCGGACCGCTCCTCTTATCGATTGTTCGAACTGTGGGCTGGACTACACCCGACCGGATCGCTGGAAAGAGAAACTCCGGAAATAGCCCCGGGCAAAGGGGCGGGGTTAGTCCCGGACCGAGATGACGAACCGGGCACCGATGTAGACGATGTGCTCCGACACGAACAGGCGGTAAAACCGGTCGGGCCGGTTGAGGTAGTCGCTGACCCGGCTGCGGTCCTGGGGCAGGTCCACAAAGATGTCGCCTTCGACGGTTTTGCCGTGCAGGGTGGTGACCTGTACCCGGTACTTTTTGCCCAGCATCATCAGTTCATCGCCTTCATCCACGGCCGGCGTGGCGGCCATGACGATGTTGGCGGTGTTGATGTGCACCGTGCCGCCGGCGGTTTTTACCGGCACAAAGGCGTCCTCGCTGTCGTTGAGCAGGTTGCCGACCCGTTGCGGCTTCTGACCGCGAACGTCGTATAGGCTGAGAAAAACCTCGCCCGCCACATCGCTGCCATCGGCCAGGGTAAGCCGGACCTCTTGCCGGGTTTTGGTGATTTTCTGGTCGCTCATTCCAACTCCTCCTTTTCCTGCTACTGAAACTGACTCTTGTTGGCCGCGAACTTGTAAGCTTCCTCACGGGTGATTTTGCCGGCGGTGAGCAGGTCCTGGATGGCCTGATCCATGAGCATCATGCCCTGGGCCCGGCCGGTCTGGATGACCGAGGGGATCTGGAAGGTCTTGCCTTCGCGAATCAGGTTGGAAACCGCCGGGGTCACGGCCAGGATTTCCAGGGCGGCGCAGCGCTTGCCCTCGACGGTACGCAGCAGTTGCTGGGCGATGACGCCTTTGAGGGATTCGCCGAGCATGGTGCGTACCTGCTCCTGCTGGTTGGTGGGGAAGACGTTGATGATGCGGTCGACGGTTTTGGCGGCACTGCTGGTGTGCAGGGTGCCGAACACCAGATGGCCGGTTTCCGCCGCGGTGATGGCCAGTTCGATGGTTTCCAGATCGCGCATTTCGCCGACCAGGATGAGATCCGGATCCTCCCGCAGGGCCGCCTTGAGGGCCGAGGCGAAGGAGCGGGTATGGCGCCCGACTTCCCGCTGGTTGATGAGGCTCTGTTGGCTGACGTGCACGAATTCGATGGGATCCTCGACGGTGAGGATGTGGTCCTTGCGGGTCCGGTTGACGTGGTCGATCATGGCCGCCAGGGTGGTGGATTTGCCGCTGCCCGTGGGACCGGTGACCAGCACCAGGCCTTTTTTGAACTGGGTGAAATTGAGTACCGCCGGGGGCAGGCCGAGTTGCTCGGCGCTGAGGATTTCGGCGGGAATCAGGCGGAACACGGCACTCATGCCGAGGCGGCCGGAGAAGATGTTGGCCCGGAAGCGGGATTGCAGTTCCGGGACCTCGTAGGCATAGTCGAGATCGCGCGTGGTTTCGAAGGTCTTGCGCTGGGTCTCGGTCATGATCTCGTAGAGCAGGGCCTTGTTTTGCTCATGGCTGAGCACCTGGTTCATGGCCGCTTCCAGTTCGCCGGAGCGACGGATCAGGGGCGGATTGCCGGGGGACAGATGCAGGTCGGAGCCGCCCTTGTCCTTCAAAATTTTGAACAGTGCGTCAATTTTGGCCATGGGTGTGGTCTCGTGGAATGGGGAAAACGCAGGGTTGCCGTCCTGGTCGCGGCTTCGGTGAAATCCTTCCTCCATGGCAAGCATATTCCATGCCGGCTGAAACCGGGCCGGGAGGGTGGCTGCTGGTGGTGGGGATTTTTAGAAAAATACAAAAGCCAGGAGTTGCGCAAAGGCCGCTCCTGGCTTTTTTTCATCCGTCCTGCAGTCAGGCTCAGCTTTTTACGGCCTGACCGGCCGTTGCCGACCGCGGCCGACGGTGGCTGGAGGTCCGCCCGCCGGGAGGGTTTTGCCGCGAGGCGGGACGCTGCTGCCGGGGGGCCCGGGCATTTTCCCGGGGTTCCGCCGGGGCGGTCGCCTGGTAGTCGAAATCGGCCAGGGTGCGTCGCTCGATGGCGCTGCCCAGGGTCTTTTCGATGGCTCGGACCATGGCGGTATCTTCGCCGCTCACCAGGGTAAAGGCATCGCCGGTACGGGCGGCGCGGCCGGTGCGGCCGATGCGGTGAATATAGGCCTCTGGGGTGTCGGGGATATCGTAGTTGATGACGTGGGACACCTGTGAGACGTCGATGCCGCGCGCTGCGATGTCCGTGGCCACCAGGGTCTGATAGCGGCCTTCACGAAAGCCGTTGAGGGCTTCCTGGCGACGGTTCTGGGACAGATTGCCCTGCAGGGAGGCGGCTTTGTAACCGGCTTTTTCCAGTTGCAGACCCAGGCGCTTGGCGCGGTGTTTGGTGCGGGTGAAGATCAGCACCGACTCGGTATCCGTGTGCTGCAGCAGTTCCAGCAGCAGGGCGGTTTTCAGGTGCGACGCCACGGGATACAGGGCATGGCTGACGGTGGTCGCCGGGGCGACGGTGCTGACCTGCACGGTGGCCGGGTTGACCAGCAGATCGCGGGCCAGTTTGCGGATGGCGTCGGGCATGGTGGCCGAAAACAGCAGGGTCTGGCGCTGCTGGGGCAGATGGCCCAGAATGCGCCGGATGTCGGGGAAAAAGCCCATGTCGAACATCTGGTCGGCTTCGTCCAGGACCAGGACCTCCAGGGCGCCAAGGGCGATGGTTCCCTGGCGGATGTGGTCGAGCAGGCGCCCCGGGCAGGCGACGACGATCTCGGCGCCGCGCTTGAGTTTCTGCACCTGCGGGTTGGCGCTGACGCCGCCGTAGATGGTCATGCTGCGCAGGCCGGTCTGTCCGGCGAGGCTGCCGATGGCTTCGTGGATCTGCTCCGCCAGTTCGCGGGTCGGGGCGATGATCAGGGCCCGAACCCGGCCGCGCGGACCGTCCATGAGGCGGTGCAGGATGGGTAGCGCGAAAGCGGCCGTTTTGCCGGTACCGGTCTGCGCCAGGCCCATGACATCGCGGCCCGCCATCACCGTGGGGATGGCCTGCTGCTGAATCGGGGTTGGGACGGAAAAGCCCGCGGCGACCACTCCGGCGGCGACCTTGGGGTGAAAATTGAACTCTTGAAACTCCATCAAATCCTTCTCTCTGCGTTCCATATAAAAAAACCCCGGAGGGATTCCGGGGTTGACGATGACGACGTTTTGACTTCGTTTTTTTCCTGGAACGGCTTATTCTTGGGCCAAGCCTAACAGTGCGCTACGGGTCCTGTCAAGGGAATTCCCGGCCGGACCTCCACCGCTACAGGTCTTAAATGGGCGGAAATTCAGGCGGGAGCCCAATCATCAGTCCGCTGAAAGTGTTTTCTATGATATCTGAACCAAGCTGTCCGCTGTGCCGCCGGCCCGACATCTACGGCATTGATTGCGCCGAAAAAATCTATTACCGATGCCGTCGCTGTCGACTGGTGTTTCTGGATGCGCGTTTTTATCTCGAGCCCGCCGCGGAAAAGGCGGTCTATGACTGGCATGAAAACCGGGCCGATGATGCCGGCTACCGGAGCTTTTTGTCGCGCAGCTTGCAGGAAATAGTCCAACGTCGGCCGCCGCCGGCGGCGGGGCTGGATTTCGGCTGCGGTCCCGGTCCGGTTCTAATGGCCATGGCGCGGGAGGAGGGTTACGAGATGGCCGCCTACGACAAGTTTTATGCCGACGACCCGGGTGTTTTCCTGCGAAAATATGATTTCATTACCTGTACCGAGGTGGTGGAGCACCTGCGTGACCCGGTCGGGGAACTCGACCGCCTGTGGACCCTGCTCAAACCCCGGGGGCTGCTGGTGGTGCAGACCAAGCGGGTGCTGGACGATGTACGGTTCAAGAGCTGGTTCTATCGGCGGGATCCGACTCACATCTCCTTTTTTGCCCCGGACTCCTTCGAATGGCTGGCGGAGCGGTGGGGGGCGAAGCTGGCCTTCCCCCAGGGCGATGTGGCGGTTCTGGTCAAGGGGGCCTGATGCGCCGGGCGGCGTGGCGGCAGATACTGATGGAGGTTGCGGATGCGTAAAGAGGTGGATGTGGTGGTCATCGGCGCGGGCAGCGCCGGGCTGGCGGCGGTGCGGCAGATCCGGCAGGTCACCGACAATTTCCTGCTGGTCAATCAGGGCGCCCTGGGCACCACCTGCGCCCGGGTCGGGTGCATGCCGTCCAAGGCCCTGATCCAGGTGGCGAAGGATTATCATCGGCGGGAATGGCTGGCTGAAGCGGGCATCCGCGGCAGCCTGGACCTCCAATGCGACCTGCCGGCGGTGATGGAGCATGTGCGCCGGCTGCGCGATCGCTTCGCCTCGGGCATGGTGCGGGTGACCCGGGATCTGGCCGGGGAGCGGCTGGTGGCAGGGACGGCCCGCCTGCTGGGGCCGGATCGCATTCTCCTCAACGGCGAGGAGATCGCCTGCCGCCGCCTGGTGCTGGCCGTCGGAGCCCGACCGACCGTGCCCGAGGCCTGGCAGCGCTTCGGGGAGCGCCTGATGACCAGCGATACGGTATTCGAGCAGCGGGACTTTCCAAAACGGCTGGCCGTGGTCGGCATGGGCCTCATCGGTCTGGAACTCGGCCAGGCCCTGGCCCGGCTGGGGGTGGAGGTGGTCGGTTTCGGCCGCAACCCCAAGGTCGGCGGCATCTCCGATGCGACCATCAGCAGGGTAGCCCGGGATCAGTTCGCGCGCGACTTGCCGCTGCACCTGGGCTCGGCCGTCGAGGTGGCGGAGCAGGGCGCGGAGTTGCTGGTCGGCAACGCGACGACGGAGTTGCGCGTCGACGCCGTGCTGGTGGCGGTGGGGGTCACCCCGAATGTCGAGGGCCTGGGACTGGAAAACCTCGGCGTCGAACTGGACCAGCGGGGCCTGCCGCAGTTCGACCCGCACACCATGCAGGTGGCCGATCTGCCGGTGTTTTTGGTCGGCGATGCCAACGGCTGCCGGCCCATCCTGCATGAGGCTTTGGACGAGGGGCTGATTGCCGGTCACAACGCCGTCGCCGCCGAGGCGGGGCGGTTTTGCCGCCGCCCGGCCCTGCGTATCGGCTTTTGCGATCCGCAGATTGCCGCCGTCGGAAAACTGCCGGTCCCGGATGGGGAGGAAACCATCCTGACCGGTCTCGCCGATTTTTCGGAACAGTCCCGCGCCGCCCTCGAAGGGCGCAACGCCGGCCGCCTGCATGTCTATGCGGACCGGGACAGCGGCCGGCTGCTGGGCGGGGAAATGGCCGTCCCCGAGGCGGAGCATCTGGCCCACCTGCTGGCCCTGGCCGTGCAGCAGCAGATGACTGTCCACGAGGCGCTGCTGATGCCCTTTTATCACCCCGCCGTTGAGGAGGGACTGCGCGCCGCCCTGCGGGATGCCGCGCGGCAAATGAAAGACGCCCATCCGGCCCCGGAACTGTCCCTGTGTGGTGCCGCGCCGGAACGGCCCCTGTGCTGACCCGGCCGCTGCAGCCGAGAAATAAGGTTCAGCAACCCCGGGCGGCCATATGCTTTGCCAGATCCACCAGGCGCGCCGAATAGCCCCATTCGTTGTCGTACCAGGCCAGCACCTTGGCCACCCGGCGGCCGAGCATCATGGTGGAAGGGGCGTCGATGACCGCCGAATGGGGATCGCCGACGATATCCTGGGACACCAGGGCTTCGTCCGTAACCCGCAGAATGCCCTGCAGAGCGGGGTTGGCGGCGGCGTCGCGCAAGGTCCGGTTGATCTCTTCCACGGAGGCGTCCTGCTCCAGGGTGAGGACCATATCGGTGATGGAGCCATCGGGCACCGGCACCCGCATGGCCATGCCCGTCATGCGCCCGGCCAGTTCCGGCAGGACCTTCTCCGCCGCCTTGGCGGCGCCGGTGGTGGTGGGAATGATGGACAATGCCGCCGCCCGGCCGCGCCGCCGGTGGCGCGCCGGGGTGTCCATCAGGGACTGGCTGGAAGTGTAGGCATGCACGGTGGTGAACACCAGGGTCGCGATGCCGAAGCGGTGATGCAGGAGCTTGGCCACCGGGGCCAGGCAGTTGGTGGTGCAGGAGGCCATGGAGACGACGCGGTGGGCCTCCGGACGGTAGGCGTCTTCGTTGACGCCCATCACCAGCATGGCGTCAGAGTCGTCGGCCGGGGCCGAGACGATGACCCGCCGCGCGCCGGCGGTCAGATGGCCGGCGGCCTTGGCCCGCGGTCGCAGGGCGCCGCTGCTTTCGATGACGATGTCGACCTCCAGATCGCCCCAGGGCAGGGCCGTCGGGTCGCTCTGGGAAAAGAAGGGGATGCGCTGGCCGTCGATGCTCAGGGCGGCTTCCGCGGCGGCCACCTTGCTCGCATACCAGCCATGCACCGAATCGTACTTGAGCAGGTAGGCGAGGTCGTCCAAATCCGCCAGATCGTTGATCCCCACCACCTCGAAGTTGGCGTTGCGCAGGAACTGTTTGCAGACCGTCCGGCCGATGCGGCCGAAACCGTTGATGGCGATGCGGGTCTTTGCTGAACCGGGCATGGCATACTCCTTTGGGTTGAAAGGCAGGTCGATGCAGGGTTGAATGAACTGTTCGTTAATGGGGCTCGGGCCCGCCACGCCAAGGGTGTCTGGCGCCTGGATGGCGCCGGTCAAGCCCCAGGGATGGGTTCATGCGTCCCTTGGCGTGGCGGGTGCGAGCCCCTTCTGCGCAGTTTCCGAAGAGTCACGGGCTCGCGTCTATTCTGGAAAGGCCCGAACTCTCTGTCAACCGTCTTCCAAAATTTTCATGGCCGGGGCGACCTGCTCCAGGCTGAAGACCTTGCAACTTCCCCCTCCCTTCGGTAGAGTGCGGATCGGGTTCAGCGATTCTTTTCTACCGGTCCGGGAATGATCCATCCATGTCCACATTCCGCTTTCTGCATGCCGCCGACCTGCATCTCGACAGCCCCCTGCGGGGTCTCGAAGCCTATCCCGATGCACCCCTGGACCAGATCCGGGGTGCCACGCGGCGGGCCCTGGAGAACCTGGTCGACCGGGCCATCGAGGAGCAAGTGGCGTTTCTGCTGTTGGCCGGGGACATCTATGACGGGGAATGGAAAGATTACCACAGCGCGCTGTTTTTTGCCCGCTGCATGGGGCGCCTGCGGGAAGCGGGGATCCGGGTCTTTCTGATATCCGGCAACCACGACGCCGCCAGCGTCATCGCCCGCGCCCTGCGTCCTCCGGACAACGTTCATGTCTTTGCCACCCGCCACCCGGAAACGGTGCGTCTGGATGCATTGGGGGTGGCGATTCACGGCCAGGGCTACGCCCGTCGCGACAATCGCGAGGATATGGCGGCGGCCTACCCGGCGGCCCTGCCGGGGCTGTTCAACATCGGCTTGTTGCACACGGCCCTCAACGGCCGTGCCGGCCATGAACCCTATGCGCCCACCTCCCTCGCCATTTTGGCCGGCAAGGGCTACGATTATTGGGCCCTGGGCCACGTTCACCAGCGCGAGGTGGTTTCCCAGACGCCCTGGGTGGTGTTTCCGGGGTGTCTGCAGGGCCGGCACATTCGCGAAGCCGGCAGCAAGGGCGCTGTTTTGGTCAGCGTCGAGGAAGGGCGGGTCCAGGATGTGGCGGAATGCCAGCTGGATGTCCTGCGCTGGCAGGAATGCCGCCTCGATGTGACCGGCTGCGACAGCCTCGACACCCTCTTGCAAAAGGTTCAGGGGCATTTCGAGGCGGCCCTCAGCCAGGCCGACGGCCGCGTCGTGGCCCTGCGCCTGCGGCTGGCCGGCGCCACCTGTCTGCACCATGAACTGCACCGCAACCTGGCCCGCTGGACGGAGGAATGCCGCGCGCTGGCCGCCGGCTTGGGCTCGGTCTGGCTGGAGAAGTTGATGCTGGATACCCGCCCGGTGGCGACGCCGTGGACCGGGCTGGAGGAGGATTCGCCCCTGGCCGGCCTGATCCGGGCGGTGCAGGACCTGACTCTGAGCGGACCGGCGGCCATGGGCGTCGGGGAACTGGCCGAATTGCGCAGCCGGCTGCCGGTCGAATTGACCGGTGACGGCGATCCGTTCGATTGCCGCGATCCGGAGCGCCTCGGCGAGCTGCAGGAGGAGGTGCGCGAACTGCTCCTGGGACGGCTGCTGGGGCAGGGCAGGGTGGCATGAGAATCCGGCGCTTGGAGCTGAGGGCGTTTGGCCCCTTTACCGGCAAGGTGCTGGATTTTTCCGGCGACGGACCGGGCCTGCACCTGGTGTACGGCCCCAACGAGGCCGGCAAGAGCAGTACCTTGCGCGCCCTGAAGGCCTGGCTGTACGGTTTTGAGGAGCGCACCCGCGACAACTTCCTCCACCCCAACGACCAGTTGCTGGTGGCCGGTCTGGTGGAAGAGGCGGGGCGGCAGCTGTATTTCGCCCGGCGCAAACGCCGCAAGGCCGATCTCCTCGATGCCGCGGGCCATCCTCTGGACCCGGCCCTGCCGGCGGCCCTGCTGCACGGCATCGACCTGGCGACCTTCGAAAAGCTGTTCGGACTCAATCATGAAAGCCTGGTCCAGGGGGCGACGGATATCCTGCTGGAAAAAGGCGGCGCCGGCACCACCCTGTTTGCCGCCGGCACCGGCTTTGCCGCCCTGCGCGAGGTACTGGCCGGGCTGCAGACGGACAGCGATGAGATCTACAAGGCGCGTGCGGCCAAGCCGCTGCTGAACAGCGAACTGCGGCAATTCGCCGCCCTCAAGGAGGATATCAAGGGACTGTCCCTGTCCGGACGCCAGTGGCAGGAGCACGATCAGGCGTTGCGGCAGGCCCTGCAGGAGTTGGAGCGGGCACGTCTGCGACGCGGCGAACTCGATGGCGAGCGACGGCGCCTGGAGCGCCTGCTGCAGGCCCTGCCGGTGTTCGGTGCGCGCCGGGAACTGCGGCGGCGACTGGCGGACCTGCAGCGGGTTCGCCCCCTGCCGGCGGATTTTGCCGACCGCCGGCGCGACGTGGAGGAACGCTTCACCGTCGCGCGGCAGAAGCTGGCCGCGGCGGAGGAGCGGTGCCAGGAATTGCGTCAGCAGGCCGCCGGCATTCAGCTCGATGCCCCCTTGTTGGACCAGGCGGAAACCATCGGCCGGCTTCATCAGCGCCTCGGCGAATACCGCAAGGGATTGCGCGACCTGCCGTTGCTGGAGGGTAAACGGGTCCAGGAAAAGACCGCCGCCGGACAGCTGTTGCGAAAACTGCGCCCGGATCTCGATCTGGCAGGGGCGGAGGCCCTGCGGCCCTTGCTGCGACGTCGGCGGGGCATCCAGGAATTGGGCTCGCGCCTGCCCCTGCTGCAACAGCGGGCCGATGAGGCCGATCGCGAGTTGCGGCGCCTGGAACGGGAGCGGGAGGCATTGCAGAACTCCTTGCAGAGTCTTGCCGAACCCGTCGATGTGCAGCCCTTGAAAGCCGCCTTGGCGGCGGCGCAGCAATTGGGCGAGGTGGACCGGGAGCTGGCCGAACGCGGCCGGGAAACGCAGGCGGAGCGCGAAGGACTGCGGGTGGCGGTGCGTCGCTTGGGGCTATGGCAGGGGACGGCTGAGGAATTGGCGGCCTTGCCGCTGCCCCTGGAGGAATCCGTCGCCCGGTTCCTGGCCGACCGGCGGACCGGCCGGGAAGCGCAGCTGGAACTGGACCGCCGGCGGCAGGAACTGGAGCAGGAGCAGGCTCGTCTCGGGTTGGAGATCGCCGCCATCGAGAATGCCGGCGAGGTACCCACGGAAAGGGAGCTGGAGCGGCTGCGGCGGTTGCGGGACCAGGGTTGGCAGCTACTGCGCCGGCAATGGCTGGACGGGGAGGAGATCGGTGCGGAAGCCAGCGCCTACCATCCCGAGCTGCCGTTGCCCGAGGCCTTCGAGCAGAACCTGGTGCAGGCCGACGCGACGGCCGATCGGCTGCGCCGCGAGGCGGCCCGGGTGCATAAATACGCCCATCTGTTGGCACAACAGGAGGCGACCCGCGCGGCCCTGGAAGACCTGGCGACGGCACGACCGGTGCTGGCAGAGCAGGCTGCGGCCCAGGAGCGGCAATGGCAGGAGCTCTGGCGGCCCTGCGGGGTGCGGCCCCTGTCGCCGGAGGAAATGGCGCCCTGGCTGGCCCGCATGGACAAGCTGCGCGGGCAGGCGGAGCAACTCCTGTGTCAGGAACAGAAACTGGCGGGTCTGGCGGCGCGCCGCGAGGCGGCCAGAGGGAACTTGGCGGGGGCATTGGCGCAGCGGGGCGTGGCGGCGCCGGCCGGCCCCGACCTGGCTCCGATCCTCCATCTGGCGCAGCAGGAACGGGATCGCAGTGAGGCGCAAGCCCGGGAACAGCAGACCCTGCAGCGCCAATGGACGGCTCTGACGGCCGCCTTGCCGGCGGCGGCCGAGGCGGTACGGGAGGCCCATGACGGTCTGGACCGTGCACGACGGAACTGGACCGAGGCTCTGCAGGAGCTGGGCTTGCCGCCCCAGGCCGCTCCCGGCGATGTGGACGATTTTTTCGAAAGTCTGTCCGCCTGCCTGGAACATTTGGACAAAGCCGCTGAATTCGCCAAACGCGCCGCCGGCATTCAGCGCGACAACGACCGGTTGCAGGAAGAGGTGCGACTGCTGCTGGGGCATGTGGCCCCCGACCTTGCGACACTGCCCATCGAGCCGGCCATGGAGCAGCTCAACGGCTTGCTGGAACGGGCCCGCGCCCAGCAGGTGATGCTGGAGGGGTGCCGGGAAAGCCTGCGCAGGGTCGAGACCGAACTCAGCCGCCAGCGCGGCGTGCTGGCCGCGGTCAGGACCGAGTTGGCCGATCTCTGCACCCTGGCCGGATGCGAATCCGCGGACGGACTGGAGACGGCCCTGCGCGATTGGCAGGAACGGCAGGCCCTCGAGGCCCGCCTCGCCGAGGAAGATCGGCGCCTGCTGCAACTGGCCGGCGGCATGCCCCTCGCCGAGTTCGAGGGTTTGGCCGGCCAGGTGGACGCCGATGCCCTGCCGGGCCAGGTGCAGGCCTTGGGCGAAGAGTTGGAAGAGGTTAATCGGCGGATCAGTGAACTGGATCAGCAGGTCGGTGAAGAACGCACCGAGTTGCAGCGCATGGACGGCAACGCCGCCGCCGCTCTGAAGGCCGAAGAAGCCCAAACCTGCCTGGCGCGCATGCGCCGTCTGGCCGAGCGTTTTGTACGCCTGCGCATTGCGGCCCGGGTCCTGGAGGAGGAGATCGAACGGTACCGGACCGAGCATCAGGATCCGGTGCTGGCCCTGGCCGGAGCCTACTTCGCCGAATTGACCCTGCATTCCTTTGCCGGACTGCGCACCGATGTGGGTGACAAGGGGGAGCCGGTCATCGTCGGCATGCGTGGCAACGGCCATCGGGTGGCCGTGGAAGGCATGAGTTCCGGCACCCGGGATCAGCTGTTCCTTGCCCTGCGCCTGGCCTCCCTCGAACATCGCCTGGATCGGCACCCGGCCATCCCCTTCATCGTCGATGATATCCTGGTCAATTTCGACGATGACCGCACCCTGGCAACCTTGAAGGCGCTGAACCGCCTGGCGCAAAAAAACCAGGTCATCCTGTTCACCCACCACCGCCAGGCGGTCCGGGCCGGTACGGCCTTGGATTGCCAGATTCTGGAACTGTAACAGCAGGGCGGCGGTCGGCCGCGGTTCGTAACTATTATTTGTTTATGCCCCCGGCTCCAGCCGAGGCAGTACTTTCTCCTTCTCGTACTCGTAATCGTACTCGTACTCGTAATCGATTCATGGACCGGCTACGATTACCATGACGACAACGACAACCGTTCGCTACCTCTTCACTGACCATAAGGCGAGCTTCTGCGCCCAAGGTCGGTCTCCGACAACACATAACATGAGAAAAGTGTCTAACCAGGTCATATTTTTAGAATTGACAAATCTTCCCCTCTGTGAAACCATGAGCGCTGCTTCATTCGTTTTTTCTTGTACCGAACATCCTCCGGTTGTCTGCCCATGTCTTTCCAAATTTTGCATCATGGCGCCGTGGACGGCGTCACCGGGTCCTGTCACGAGCTGCGACTGGCCTCCGGCGCCGGCCTGCTGGTGGATTGCGGGCTTTTTCAGGGCGAAGAGGAGTCGGGGCAGGGGGCCGGCGCCCAGCGCCTGGCCATCGAATTTCCCGTCCAACACCTGCGCGCCCTGGTGGTGACCCATGTGCATATCGACCATGTGGGGCGTATTCCCTACCTGCTGGCGGCCGGTTTCGAAGGGCCGATCTATTGCAGTCAACCCTCCGCCGAGTTGCTGCCCCTGGTGCTGGAAGACTCCCTGCGGGTCGGGGTCACCCGGGATCGGCAGCTGCTTGACAAGTTTTTGACTCGGTTGCAACGGCAGATCAAGCCTTTAGCCTACGGTGCCTGGCAGAATATTGACACCGGGACTGCCGAGACTCTGGCGATTCGGCTGCAGCCGGCGGGTCATATCCTCGGTTCCGCCTACGTCATGGTCCGGTTGGGCGGCCAGCGACCGGGGCCGGATACTCTGGTGATGTTTTCCGGCGATCTGGGGCCGCCGCACACGCCGTTGTTGGCGGCTCCCCGACCTCCCTGGCGGGCCGATGTGGTAGTGCTCGAAAGCACCTATGGCGACCGGTTGCATGCAGGACGGCGGCTGCGGCGCCGACAATTGCAACAGGTCCTGGAAACCGCACTGGCCGACAACGGCGTGGTGTTGGTGCCGGCCTTCAGCATCGGTCGCACCCAGGAACTGCTGTATGAACTCGAAGGGATCCTTCACGCCCACCGCAAGCCGTCGGATAATTCCGGCCTCACTTGGCAAAATTTGGAAATCATTGTGGATTCGCCCCTGGCCAACCGGTTCTCGGCGGTCTACCGGAACATGAGCCGGTTCTGGGACGCCGAGGCCCACCGGCGTCTGCAGGGCGGTCGCAAGCCCCTGTCTTTTCCACAGCTGACCACCATCGACGACCACGCCGAGCACCAGCGCAAGGTCGCACATCTGACCGCCCATGGCGGCCCCTGCGTGGTCATCGCCGCCGGCGGCATGTGCCAGGGCGGCAGAATCGTCAATTATCTCAAGGCGCTGCTCGGTGACCCGCGCACCGATGTGCTGCTGGTCGGCTATCAGGCGCGGGGTACCCCGGGCCGGGATATCCAGGTGTACGGGCCGCGCGGCGGCTATGTTCTGCTCGACGGCGAGCGCTATCCCATTCGCGCCAAGGTGCATACGCTGGCGGGCTATTCGGCCCACGGGGACCAGTTCAATCTGGTCAATTTCGTGGGGCGCATGCGCCATTGGCCGCAACGGGTACGCCTCGTGCATGGAGAGTTCGCGGCCCGGCAGGCCCTGAAGGCGGCCCTCGAAGAAATTCTGGGTGAGGGCAGGGTGGAATGTTGAAAAAAACCGGTTCCAGGCCGGAGTGCGGCGCCGCCATCTGTTTGGATAGAAAATTATATTAAAATTATTGCAATTTGTTTTTTGCAGGAATATTGTTGCGGGCAAGAGCAATGAACCCTGCGCGCAGGAGGTTCTTCCATGGAGATGCTCAAGCTGTTCTACGTGTTCATGACCGCCCTGTTCGTCAGCCTGGTCATGGTGCCGGGGTTGCGGCGGTGGGCCATCGAAAAGCGTCAGTTCGATGTTCCGGACCGGCGCAAGGTGCATGTCCGGCCCAAGCCGCGTCTGGGCGGGGTGGCCATCTTCCTGGCGTTCCTGTTCTCCGTCCTGCTGTTCGACGGCATCGGCCGCGAGGTGCGGGGGATCCTGGCCGGTGCCCTGATCCTGTTCATGACCGGGCTCATCGACGATCTTTACGGCCTCTCCGCCAAGCGTAAATTTATTGGGGAGATCCTGGGTTGCCTGGTCACCATGGCCGTGGGCGGCCTCTATATCGCCCATCTCGGCAACCTGTTCGGCACCGGATACATCGTGTTGCCGGTCTGGATCGGCGTGCCCTTCACCCTGTTCGCCATGGTCGGCGTGGTCAACGCCATCAACCTGCTGGATGGCCTGGATGGACTGGCCGGCGGTTTTTCGACCTTTGCCCTGGGTGCCTTTCTGGTGCTGGCCATGGAAGGCGGCAACGACCCGGTGATGCTCATGTGCGCCGGACTCATGGGCGGCCTGTTCGGGTTTCTGCGCTACAATGCCTATCCGGCCCGCATCTTCATGGGCGACGCGGGCAGTCTGACGGTGGGTTTTCTGCTCGGTTTTCTGGCCATCTACCTCACCCAGGGGCCCGCTGCCGAAGTCAAACCCGTCATCCCCTTCATCATCCTGGGCCTGCCGATTGTCGATACGGTGCGGGTCATGTCCGAGCGGGTCCTCAAAGGGGGCAACCCCTTTCAACCGGATCGCATTCATGTCCACCACCGGTTTCTGGATCTCGGTTTCAACCACCGTTTCACGGTGATCATCATTCACGGCATGACCCTGTTCTGGGTCATGGTGGCCCTGCTGCTGCACCATCTGCCGTCCCACGTCCTGTTGTTTCTGTACCTGTCCCTGTCTCTGCTGTTTTACCTGGGATTGCGGGTTTCCCTGCATTATCGCGACCGATTGAGCCTGTTCCGGCGCGACTCGGAGCGCAGCCTGCGCGAAACGGCCGTTTATCAGGCCTTGAGTCATTGGATTGCCCAGACCGATCTGTTGCTGGCGGCGGCCCTGGCCCTGTTTTTGATGTACACCATCGCCAATCCGGGCCATGTGGACGGGCAGATCACCCTGTTGTCCTCCCTGTTGCTGGCCGTCAGCGGTCTGACCTATTTGATGACCCGCAATTACCGCCACCCCTTCCTGTTGGCTCTGATTTTCAGCGCCGGCATGCTCATCGCCTTCCAGACCGAACAGTTTAACTCCTCGCGGATGGCATCCGCCATGCTGCCCGAGTCCTTCGTCAATCTGCTGTTCGTG
This sequence comes from Desulfuromonas sp. CSMB_57, assembly GCF_020194955.2. Classification (GTDB taxonomy): domain Bacteria; phylum Desulfobacterota; class Desulfuromonadia; order Desulfuromonadales; family Syntrophotaleaceae; genus JAFCIY02. Next base: position 40,576 of record NZ_JAFCIY020000030.1, read on the forward strand.
TTCAGCGCCGCGCTCATCGGCCTGCGCATCCTGTTTCGGCAGGCGGAGCCCTTCAGTTTTCGGGCTTCCTTCGACATTCTGTTGCTGGCCATGTGCCTGTCCCTGGCGGTGCTCGCTCCGGACCTGCAGCTGGCCATCCGCCTGCCCGAGGTGCTGTTCAAGGGACTGGTGCTGTTTGCCGCCTGCAAGCTCTTGGCCTTTAAGGCCCAACCCGTGTTTCGCTGGGTCTTCCTCGGTTTGCACGGGGTGCTGCTGACCTTCGTGTTGCGCGGCATGTTGGGGTGACCCCGGATCTTGCCGGCACCGCCGGCAACCTCTGACAATCTTTCGCGATGCCCGAATTTTTTTGTTGCATCGGAATCGGCCATTTGTTATAAGTTGTCTCGCTTCAAGCCGAAGTGGTGGAATTGGTAGACACGCTAGGTTCAGGGTCTAGTGACCGTAGGGTCGTGGGAGTTCGAGTCTCCCCTTCGGCACCACAAAACAAAAAGCCCGTAATCGTGATGATTACGGGCTTTATTGTTTTGGGGCCGGCCTGATAAACTGTGCAGAGCAGGGTACACCGGAAGCAACTGGTCACCGTGGAGAGCCATTGTGCGCATCCTGATCGTCATTCCCCGTCAACCCCGCACAACAGGCAACTGGGTGGCTGCATGCCGCCAGCAAACAGGCCTGCAAGCCCTTGGCCATACCGTTCGCATTGTCGAAGTGGCGGAACCGGGGGAGGGCCTGGAAAAGACCGTGGCAGGCTTTGCGCCGGACGTGGTCAACCTGCTGCACGCCTACCGCAGCGGCAAACCTTGGCTGGCCTGCCACTCTGCGTACCATATCCCTTTGGCGGTCACCCTGACCGGCACCGATGTCAACCACGACCTGAACAGTCCCCAAGAGCGGACCATCATTCTGCAGGTTTTGGCAGCTGCCGGGGCCATCATCACCATCCATCCCGTAACCTGTCAGGCTTTGGCCCTGGAGTTTCCGGACTGGTCGGCCAAACTGCATCATGTGCCGCCGGCGGTGACCTTCGAGGGCGAGTATTTCGACCTTCGAGGGCGGTTGAAAATCCCTCGGGAAGCGGTGCTGTTTCTGCATCCGGCCGGCGTGCGACCGGTCAAAGGCAATCTGGAGTTGCTGTTGATGTTCGACCGGGTCGTCCGCGCCAAGCGCTGCCGCCTGGTTTTCTGCGGTCCGATACTGGATGCGGATTACAGCATGAGTTTTTTTCGCGCTCTGCGCGGCCGTCCGTGGGCCTTGTATGCGGGAGAGGTTCCGGTAGCGGCCATGCCGAGCGTCATGCAGGCGGCGGACGTGGTCCTCAACAATTCCTGCAGCGAAGGGTTCTCCAGCGTTTTGCAGGAAGCCGCCGGTCTTGGCGTGCCGGTGCTGGCTCGGGACATCCCCGGCAATCGGGGGGCCTTCGAGCCGGGATGCCAGGGATGGCTTTACGGTTCCGCCCAGGATTTCGTTCGGCAGGCCGTAGGCTTGGCAAAACATCCCGGTTGGCGCCGCCGATTGTCCCGGCCCACGCCGACTGTCCGTTCCCGGCTGGAAGAAGCTCTTCAATTGGAGCACATCTACCGTCGTCTTCTGGCCGCTCCAGCCAGGCCCTGTCTCCCTTCGACCTTCAGTGACCGGGACGACAACCGGTTTTCGCCCTGTGGGGTCGGACACGGCCGGGAATGGGGGGCCACCTCCTGATCCGTACCCGAGACCTTGGGAGTGGCGGCGCAGAAGATGGCAGGGAAACTTACGCGTGGATTTTTGGCGTGGGAAGGTAAGGACTCATGGTGAAAATATTCTTTTCCGGATCCATTCGCGGTGGCGGAAAGTATCGGGCAAGTTATCTGCGGGTGCTCGACTTTCTGCAGAGCTACGGCGAGGTCATTTCAGAGCATTTCGAGCCAGGCAACGCACCCGCAAGCGGAGAAGGCGTCGATGACGCGGCCATTTATGCCAGGGATGTGCGATGGATCGGGGAGGCGGATCTGCTGATTGCCGACGTTTCGCAACCGTCCATCGGCGTGGGGTATGAAATCGCCTTGGCGGAAAGTCTCGGCATCCCGGTGCTGGCGCTGTATGACTCGCGGGCGGAAAATCCCTTATCCGCCATGATTGCCGGCAATCCCCGGATCCCTGTCCTGCGGTATGCTTCCCATGCCGAGCTGTGGCCGATGCTGGACGCCGCCCTAGTGTCTCATGCGGTCAGTCGTGTCAAGAAATTCTGAGAGATTTTGGTTGTCGGCAAGGCGCGCCGCCGCGGGCCTGGCCAGAGTTAAGCCGCCAGGCCATACCCCATAGCCCTGGGCCTTGCAATGACTCGTCTCACCGGGCTTCAAATGCCAGCGCCTCGTAGAGATTGACGGTATGGTTCTTGATGCGGCGCAGGGCGATGGCCATGTCGCTGAAGATGAGCGCCGACAAGGCACCGCAGGAGCCGGTCTTCATGCGGTCCAGGTGGGCATCGCGCATGGTGTCGGCCATCTCGTTGAGCCGGTTGGCGGCCTCCCGCACGGCGCTCTTGCTGCCGCTGTCCTCGCCGTGGAGAGTTTTTGCCACCAGAATAAAGAATGCAAAAACCCTGGCGTGGAAATTCTCCAAATCCTTCCAGGCCTCTTTGCTGAAATCGAGGTCGTTCTTTTCCAGTCGCTTCAAGTAGGCGACCAGAGAGGCCGCGTAGTCGGTAATCGATTCCAGTTCGTCGGCGGCGCGAATGTAGGCATAGGCCCGATCCGCCTGCTCCAGGCCGGCCTGGCCGGCTTGCATCAGGGAGACGGTGAAGGTGGTGATTTCCTTCTGCATGATATCCGTCTCTTCCTCGATGGCTTTTACTTTCTGGCAAAACCGCTCCCGGCCCTTCAAATCCGGCTGCAGCAGGCTGCCGACATGGCGCAGGGCCTTGTGGACGCGCTTCTGCATCCCTTTGAGTTCCTCATGAACCATTGAAACGCCCATGGCCACCGGCATGCTGCCGGGGGGACCGAAGTATTTGAACGGTCCTTTTCCCTTCTCGCCGGTCTCCGGTACGATTTTAACGACCACCTTTTCCAAGTATTGAAGAAAGGGCAACATGATGAGGGTTGCCGTAATATTGAACAGCGAGTGGCCGAAGGCGATATGGGCGGCGATGTAAGGCCGGCTTCCTTCCTGATTCACGTAATCGGCCGCTCCGGGGACAACCGTCTCGATCAGGCCGATGAAGGGGGCAAAAACCGCGAGGACGATAAGGACTCCCAAAAGATTGAACATGGTGTGGGCCATGGCGGCCCGCCGGGCGGTGAAGGTGCTGCCGAGGGCGGCAAGTTGGGCGGTAATGGTCGTACCGATATTCTCACCCAGAACCAGGGCCACGGCGGTCTGCATGGGGATGGCGCCGGTGGCGGCGAGGGCGATGGTGATGCCGAGCATGGCCGAACTGCTCTGAATGACCATGGTCATCAGGCAACCGATGGCGACGCAGCCAAGCAGGCTCGGCAGCGAGCGGGCATCGAGGAGGAGCATCAGGTTTTTGAACCCCTCCGCATCGCGCAGTGGCTTGAACGCCCCGCTCATGATTTCCAGACCGAAAAAGATCATGCCCAGGGCGACCACAACCTTGGCGATGCCCGAGATGCGTTCATTTTTTACAAAGAGCATGGGGAAGATGGCCAGGCCGACCAGCAGCAGGCCGTATTTGCCGATATTGACCGCTAGAATCCAGCCGGTGATGGTGGTGCCGATGTTGGCACCCAGAATCACACCGATGGCCTGGCTGAGTTGCATCAGGCCGGCGTTGGTGAGGCCGACGACCATGACCGTGGTGATGGAGGAGGATTGGACGAAGGCGGTGACGCTCAAGCCGACCAGCACCGCTAAAATGCGATTGGTGGTAACGGAAGCGATGGCTTTGCGGATCAGCCCTCCGGACAGCATCTGCAGGCTTTCCGACAGGAATTTCATCCCGAGGATGAAAATGCCGAGGCCGCCCAGGACCGTATAGCCCATCTTGAATGGTTCAATCATGGTGTCGATCTCCCACGGAGGAGGGTATCAAGGTGCCATCGCCACGGCGAATTTGCGCGCATAGTAATACGCTTGATGACTTTTGAGCGCAAGTATTTTTAGACGGAGTTTGCAGCGCCGGCAAGGTTAGTGTCCCGTTTCCGGCCCGTGAAAGTTGCCATGGCCCTTGTCGGTGGTCAAACCGCCGGTAACGACGAAGCCCATGGCCCGGTGGGTGGACATGTCGATGGGGGTGATGCGGGAGCGCGGCACGATGACCGTGTAGCCGCCGATCTGGTAGCTGAGGGGCAGGTAGACGGCTACCTCGCCGTCGCTGCCGATGCCTTGCGGCAAGCCATGAAAATCACTGCGGGTCACGAACCCGATCATGCGCATGGGCAGGCCGCCGAATTCCAGATCGAGTGCCACCACCTGGTTGAATTGGGTTTCCCGCTTGGTGGCGAAAAAGCCGACAAAATCCTTCAGGGAACCGTACAGGGTTTTCACCAGGGGGATGCGGTTCATGAGGGATTCGCTCAAATCGAACATTCTGCGGACCAAAAAAGCGTTGAGCAGGATGCCGAGCACCAAGGTGCCGGCCAGTCCCACCAGCAATCCCATGCCGGGCAGATACCAGCCTTCCGGCAGCAGGATTTCCAGAAACGACCCCAGGACCATTTCCGCCGAACGCACCAGCCAGTAAAGAATATAGATGGTCAATAGGGCCGGCAGCATGGCTACCAGGCCTTGAAACATGATCTTGCCGATACCTTTGAACATGATGGGCGGACTCCGAAATGGGGAAATGGGTCACTTTTTTGACAGACGATAAGCCGGACGGATGGAAACCCGGCGCAGCAGGTTGGCGTTGGCCACCACGGACACGGAACTGGTCGCCATGGCAATTTCCGCCAGGACCGGATGCAGCATGCCGGCAATGGCCAGGGGGATCATGACGATATTGTAGAAAAAGGCCCAAAACAGGCCCTGGACCACCTTGCGGTAGGTGGCGCGGGAGAGCTTGAAGGCGCCGATAACGCCGTCCAGGTCGCCTCGCACCAGGGTGATGTCCGCCGCTTCGATGGCGATGTCCGTGCCGGTGCCGATGGCGATGCCGACATCGGCCTGGGTCAGGGCCGGGGCGTCGTTGATGCCGTCGCCGACCATGGCCACCAGGCCGCTGCCACGGGCCTGCAACTGCTTGATCTGATTCAGCTTGTCTTCGGGAAGGACTTCGGCCAGCACCTGATCGATGCCGACCTGGGCGGCGATGGTACGGGCCGTGCGGCGATTATCCCCGGTCAGCATGATGGTTTCCAGCCCCAGTTCCTTCAGTTCGCGCACGGCCGCCACCGCTTCCGGCTTCAGGGTGTCGGCCAGAGCGACGAGGCCCAGGAGGTCGCCGTCGACGGCCACCAGCATGGCGGTTTTGCCGTCGTTTTCAAGGCGCTGCATGCGGTCTTCGGCCTGGTCCGTGGCGATGCCGTTTTGGTTCAGGAAGGCGCGCCGTCCCACCAGCACGGTTCGGGATTCCACCCGGCCGCGTACGCCCTGGCCGCGCACGGCGGCAAACTCCGCCACTGCGGCCAAGGTCAGGTTCCGCTCCCGGGCGCCGCGCACCAGGGCCTTGCCGAGGGGGTGCTCGCTGCCCTGTTCGACGGCGGCGGCCCAGCGCAGCAGGGCGGTTTCGCCATCCGGTTCCTGTGCCAGGTCGCCGATGGGCAGCAGGTCGGTGACTTCCGGCAGGCCGCGGGTCAGAGTGCCGGTTTTGTCGAACACCACCATGCGGACGTCGCGCATGGCCTGGATGGCTTCGCCGGAGCGTATCAGAATGCCGTTTTCGGCGCCGATGCCGCTGCCGACCATGAGGGCCGTGGGCGTGGCCAGACCCAGGGCGCAGGGGCAGGCGATGACCAGCACGGAGACGGCGGCGATGAGAGCCAGGGTGAAGCTGTTCAGGTGCAGGTTGACCCAGGGCAGAAAGGCGCCGCTCCAGGCCAGCAGGGGCTGCAGGAAGCCGGGGAAAATGAGCCAGGCGGCAAAGGTCAGTACGGCCAGCACCACGATGATGGGTACGAAGACGGCGGTGACGCGGTCCGCGAAAGCCTGGATGGGAACTTTGGTGGTCTGGGCCTGTTCCACCAGGCGGATGACCTGGGCCAGAAAGGTGTCCTTGCCGACCCGGGTTGCTTCCACCACCAGCAGGCCGTCCTGGTTGATGGTGGCGCCGATGACGTTGTCGCCGGGCCCGCGATTCACCGGCATGGATTCCCCCGTGGCCATGGATTCGTCCACGGCGCTCTGGCCCTCGAGGACGCGGCCGTCCGTCGGAATCTGTTCCCCGGGCCGGACCACCATCTGGTCGCCGGGCACAACTTCGGCCACGGGAATTTCCAGTTCTTCGCCGTCCCGACGGACCCGGGCGGATTTGGCCCCCAGTTCCAGCAGCTTGCGGATGGCTTGGGAGGCCCGCCCCTTGGCACGGGCTTCGACATAGCGGCCGGTCAGGTGAAAGGCCATGATCATGGCGGCGATGCCGGCGTAGTTGGGCACGTGCAGGAGGAAATGGGCCGGTCCGGTGATGAAGGACGCGCCGGCACCCAGGGCGATGAGGGTGTCCATGTTGGGGGCGCCGTGGCGGGCGGAACGCCAGGCCGCCATAAAGGTCTTGCGACCGGCCCAGAACAGCACCGGGACCGCCAACAGGATCATGCCCAGATGCATGACCGTCATGCTCGGCCAGACGATGCCGAACACCATGTCGGGAATCATCCAGAGGATCAAAGGCAGGGTGAAGGCCCAGGCCAGCAGCATGGCGTGAAGCGCCTGGCGGTGAGCCAGGGCCTCCCGCGTTTCGGCCTCCTGGTCGATGGTCGGGGAGTCATCCAGAGCCCGGTACTGGAAGCCGATCTCCCGCAGCGCCCGGCGGAAATCGTCCACCTGCGCCAATCCCGGAACATGGCGCACGCCGGCCCGGGCGGTGGCGAGATTGACCTGGGCTTCCAGCACCCCGGGCAGTTGGCGCAGGGCTTTTTCGACCCGCGCCACGCAACTGGCGCAGTGCATGCCGTTGACCTCGAACTGCAGGCGTTGCTCCGGCACGTGGTAGCCGGCCGCCCGTACCGCGGCGATGAGATCGTTCAAAGTGGCCTGCTCGCCATCAAAACGGATGGCGGCGCGCTCTCCGGCCAGGTTGACTGCGGCGTCCGACACACCGGGAACCTTGAGCAGGGCCTGGCGAACATGATGGACACATGAGGCGCAGGTCATGCCGCCGATGGGTAGCTGGATCTGTTCCACACTCATGGAGCCACCCCGAACCAGTCGCGCAACCATTGACGCATGGTGGCGATTTCATCCTTTTGGGCACGGATGATCTCCGCCGCCAGGTCCTTCAGGTCGGCATTTTTGGCCAACTGCAGAGCTTCCCCGGCCATGGCGATGGCCCCTTCATGGTGGGAGATCATGGCTTCGAGGAAGCGTTGCTCATAGGGGCGCCCGTCCTCGGGGGCAACGGCCATGGCGCCCATGTCCATGGCCAGTCCCGAGGTCATCGGCAGATCCGGGAACAGCTGCCGACGCAGTTCGGTCATGAACTCGATTTCGGATTGTTGGGTATCGATGATCGCCCCGGCCATGGTCAGCAGTTCAGGGCGTCGGGTTTGATTCTGCAGAGCCCTGGCCATCTCGACGGCGCCCTGATGATGCCCAATCATGCTGTCGATGAAGAGGGCATCGTAGGGCAATCCGCTTTGCACCCGGGGCGGATGGTGGGCGTGATCGTTTTGGGCGAAGGCCGTGTTGGAGAGGGACAGGGCGGTCAGAAATGCCAGCAGGCAGCCGGCCAGCAGGGGCGGCAGGGGCATCGGGCGCATGGACGAATCCTTTCGGCAGGGAAGGGAGAACTCGGCACGCTTGGGGCCGGACCGGTTCAATTGAAACGCGATGTGCGAACTATGATAATACTACCGGATTTTTTCCAAAACCAGCAATTAGATGCCACGTGCCGGCTGGGGACTTGGTTGAAGGTACAGGATCAGGCGTCCTAAGCGATACGTTGTCATGCAGGGGATGCAAGGGAGCGATTGGGGGAAAGACCGGATTGGAAATCCGCCGGGCCGGGCGGCTGCAACAGCTGGCGGCACAATATTTGGTGGCCAAGGGGCACGGCATGCCGTGCCCCTTCAAACTCAATCCTTTAAAACTTTCAGTACCTGCCGAACTCCCCATCATCCAGGGCGATCAGTTCGGCCGGATCCGGCAGTGCTGCAAGGCGGGCCGGTTGGCCGGCCGCGCCGTTGGCGGTGGCCAAGGTCGGCAGGGCGTCGAATTGCCGGCTGCCTGTTACGGCCGAAGACCGGTGTTGCCGGCCGGACTTGACCTGAAAACGGCGCAGCATCTGCCGCAGATGTTCGGCCTGGCCGGACAGTTCTTCCGCCGCCGCGGCGCTTTCCTCGGCATTGGCGGTGGTCTGCTGGGTCACCGATTCAATTTGCCCCAGCCCCTTGCTGACTTCTTCCAGACCCGCCGCCTGTTCCTTGGACGCTGCGGCAATATCGGCCACCAGGTCGGAAACCTTGGCGGCGCCGGTCACGATATCCTTCAGGGCCGCGGCGGTCTTGTCGGCAATTTCCGCGCCCCGTGCCGTGCGGCGCCCCGACTCTTCGATCAACTCTTCCGTTTCCTTGGCCGCCTTGGCGCTCCGGGCGGCCAGGTTGCGCACCTCCTCGGCCACCACGGCGAAACCTTTGCCGTGCTGCCCGGCCCGCGCCGCCTCCACGGCGGCATTCAGGGCCAGCAGGTTAGTCTGAAACGCGATTTCATCGATAACCTTGATGATCTTGGTAATGCTGTCCGCCGATTGATTGATGTCCGCCATGGCTTCGACCATGCCGGACATCAGCCGGTTGCCCTCGGACGCGTTCTGTTGGGCGCTGCCGGAAAGGGCATTGGCCTGCAGGGCGTTATCCGCGTTGTGCTTGGTCTGGGAAGCCAGTTCCGCCATGGCGGCGGAAATTTCCTCCAGGGAAGCGGCCGATTCCGTCGCCCCCTGGGAAAGGGTCTGGCTGCCGTCGGCCACCTGGGTGCTGCCGGCGGCAATCTGTTCACCGGCAAGTTGCAGTTGGGTGACCAGGTCGCTCAGGCCGGCGACCATCTGCCGCAGAGCCTTGCCCAGGACATCCCGCTCGGAAGCCAGTTGGACCTCGATGGTCAGATCGCCTGCGGCAATTTTCTGGGCCGCCTGGACCTTTTCCTCCAGGCCGTCGGCCATGCGGTCCAGGGCCTTGGCCAGGGTGCCGATTTCGTCATCGCGGTTCAGGCGCAGGCGGCGGCTGACATCGCCGGCCATGATGTCTTCGGCCAGGGCGACGCCCTGCCTCAGGGCCTTGACGATGGAATCGGACACCAGGTACAGGCCGATGCCGACGCCGGCCAGGGTGAACAGGCCGGCCAGCAGGCTGATCCAGCGGATACCGGCCAGGGGCGCGAAGATATCGTCGAAATCGGCTCCGGCCGCGACGATCCAGCCGGTATTGGACACTTCCTTGAAGACCACCTGTTTGGGCACCCCCTGCCAGGCGTAGGTCAGCATGCCGCTTTTGGTGCGCAGCATTTCCTGGCCCCAATCCGTGTCGCCGATGGACTTGGTGAAAATGTTTTCCTGCTGGGGGTGGGCCAGGAAGCGGCCGCCGGAATCCACCAGGTAGGCGTAGCCGTGGTCGCCGATGCGGGCCGGGGCGATGAAGTGGCTGGCGATGTAGGTCAACTTTACGGCCCCCAAGCTGACCCCGACCGTTTGTCCATCGCGCTGGATGGGCTGGGCGATGATGAGGGCCGGCTGGCCCGTAGCCCGGCTCTGCACCAGTTCCCTGGCGGCGGAGCCCTGCATGGCGGTCTGGAAGTATTGCCGGTCGTGGATGCGCAGTGTTCCGATCTGGGCGGGGTCCGTGGCGGCAATGGCGGTGCCGGTGGCGTCGGTGATGGCGAGGAACTCAAACTGCTCGGGATAATCGGCCAGCATCTGCAGCAGGGCATCGTTGGCGGCATCCACCTGCCTGCCCGAGGCGCCTGTCCCTGCCTCCAGCAGGTCGCGGACCACATTGCGGCCGGACAGGGTTTTGAAGGTTCGCTGCAGATCCCCGAGGTAGCTGTCGATTTGTGTGGCGATGCCGGTGGCGCTGATGTTCATCTGGCCGCGCAGGGCCGTCTGCAGGGCATTGCGGGCGCTGCGATAGGACACCAGGCCGGATGCGGACAGGCACACCAGGATGATCAAGGCTGTAGGCAATAACAATTTCTGGCGCAGGTTGAGTTTCACGAAGTTTCCTCCTAGCAGGGGTGAGGGAAAAGAACCTTGGCAGCGAAAAAATAAAATAAAAAAACACCCATTCCGAGGATCGGAAGGGTGCTGCAGGGAACGAAAATAGGTCGGTAGTGGTGGTTCGGCATCATTCGGTAACCCGGCCATCGCTTTACAGGATCCGTGGCTTTGCGTCCCCGGGTCACCCCGGGTTTGCTCTTGTCGTGATTGTCAAGGATATGCTTATAGAAAAAAAATTATTTGTCAACAATTCTAATTTTTCAACCGCACTTTTTTTTGGCGCCGGGCGACAGGAGAATGTTGCCACGGAAAAGACAGGTAGTTTATCCGCTTGGGCGGATGGCTTGGGGACAGGCAGGATTTGCTGAAGGGCGGTTCGGCAGGCGGTCCGAGCCGCCATCAGTCGCGCGGAAAGTGCTCCAGGCCGAGATTGAGGTAGATCTGGCGGGTGGCGTCGGAATGATTGAGGGTATAGAAATGGATGCCGCGCACCTGGTTGTCCAGGAGGTCCCGGCACTGTTCCGTGGCCCAGTGGATGCCGATGCGGCGGATGGCTTCGGGATCCTTCTGGCAGCGCTGGACGGCGCGCAGCAGGGAGGCGGGAAAACGGGCGCCGGCGGCCAGTTCCGCCATGCGTTGCATGCCTTCGAAGGTGGCGATGGGCATGATGCCGGCAATGATGGGAATGCGAATTCCGGCCAGTTCGCAGCGCTCGCGGAAGTCGTAGAAATCCCGGTTGTCGAAAAACAGCTGGGTGCAGATGTAATCGGCGCCTTCGTCCACCTTGGCTTTCAGGTGATCCATTTCCAGCAACCGGTTGGGGGTGCCGGGGTGTCCTTCGGGAAAGCCGGCGACGCCGATGCCGAAGCCGCGCCGGTCGGGATGCATGCCGCCTTCATTGAAGCGGCGGATGAAGCGGACCAGGTCGGCGGCATGGGGAAAGGCATCCCGGGAGCGATCGTAAATGCCTGCCTCCGGGGGCGGATCGCCGGCCAGAGCGAGAATGTTGCTGATGCCCGCGGCGGCATAGCGCTCCAGGATGCGCTGGATTTCCGCTTCACTGCTGCAGACGCAGGTCAGATGGGGAATGGGATCGAGGCTGGTCTGGTCGTGAATGCGCATGACCAGGTCGTGGGTGCGTTCCCGGGTCGAACCGCCGGCCCCGTAGGTGACGGAGGTGAAATGGGGCTGCAGGGCTTCCAGTTGCCGGATGGACTCGTAGAGGTGCGAGGCCGCCTTGTCCGTTTTGGGCGGAAAGAACTCAAAGGAGAAGGTGGTGGCGTGGCGGGCGAAGATATCTTGGATATGCATGCTGAAAATCCGTGGTCAGAGCCAAAGCTTGTTTTGTGAACGACGTTGCCGGTTGCGAAAGCGGCTTTCGCCGCCTCAGCGGAAATAGGCTTCCGTCACGTAGCGTCGCATCATGAAATGGGTGTTGAAATAATAGGCGTTCTTGCCGATGGCGTTTTTCATGACGCGGATCCAGCCCGGGCGATCCTGATAATACAGGGGCAGGATGACCTTTTCCAGTTTCTGGTACAGATCGTGGGCATCTTGTTCCGAATGGTTCTGGGTGATGGAAGGTCCGTCGGGCGGCGGGCCGATGGACCAGCCGGTCACGCCTTCGATGTGGCCTTCGATCCACCAGCCATCCAGCACGCTGAAGTTCGGCACTCCGTTGAGGGCCGCTTTCATGCCGCTGGTGCCGGAGGCTTCGAGGGGGCGCAGGGGATTGTTGAGCCACAGGTCGACGCCGGGAATCAGGCGGCCGGCCACATCCATGTTGTAGTCGCTCAGGTAGACCATGGGAATCTGGTCGCTGTAGCGCTGGATGTGCTGGACGATGTTGTGGATCAGTTCCTTGCCTTCCTGGTCTCGAGGATGGGCCTTGCCGCCGAAGACGATCTGGAGGCGGCCCTTGGCGATGGCCAGGAGCCGATCCATGTCCCGGAAGATGAGATCGCCGCGCTTGTAGGTTGCGGCCCGGCGCGCAAAGCCGATGGTCAACAGGTCCGGATTCAGGGCGGTGCCGGTGGTTTCCTCGATGTACTGGAACAGGTAGGCCTTGGCGCCACAGTGGGCTTCCCAGATTTCTTCGTCCGGGATGCTGTCCACCCGCACCAGCATTTCCGGCTCGGTGCCCCAACTTGGGAGGTAGTGGTTGAACAGGTTGACGAAATAGGGGGACGCCCAGGTAAAAGGGTGGATGCCGTTGGTGATGGCGTGGATCTCGAAGCCGGGAAACAGGGCCTGGGAGACTTCGCCATGTTTTTTGGCCACCCCGTTGGTGAAACTGCTGAGATTCATGGCCAGTCGGGTCATGTTGAGATGGTCCTGGCCGCCCAGTTCCTTGAGCAGTGAGATGGGTGTTTCATGGCCCAGGATGCGCTCCACCAGGTCGTAGGAGAACTGGTCGTGCCCGGCTTCCACCGGCGTATGGGTGGTGAACACGCATTGCACCGTCACTTTGCGCACATCCCAGGAGGCGCGCTCATCCCAGGTGTCCTCCACCGGACGCCGGGTGCGATTCAACAGTTCCAGGGTCAGCAGGCTGGCATGACCTTCGTTCATGTGGTATTTGCGCACCCGGAAGCCGAGTTGGGAGAGCAGGCGGGCGCCACCCATGCCGAGGACGATTTCCTGTTTCAGGCGATAGGCCTGATCGCCGCCGTACAGGACATCCGTGATGCGGCGGTCTTCGGGGGCGTTGCCGGGGATGTCCGTATCCAAAAACAGCACCGGGATCTCGCCGCCGGTCGGGCTTTTGACCCGGTACAGCCAGGCCTGAACCTTGACGTCGCGGCCTTCGATGCTGACCAGCGCCTTGTTCGGCAGGCATTCCAGAACGGTTTCCGGGCTCCAGGTGCTGGGTTCTTCCTGCTGCCAGCCTTCCCGGTCGAGGCGTTGGTTGAAATACCCCTGTCGATGTACCAGGGTCACGGCGACCATGGGCAGCTTCAGGTCGGCGGCGGTCTTGATGGTGTCGCCGGCCAGCACGCCGAGACCGCCGCTGTAGGTGGGAATGTCCGCCGTCAGGCCGATCTCCATGGAAAAATAGGCAATGCGCGGCTCGGTTAGGTAGGACTTCCAGTCGCTCATGACGGCCAGTTCTCGCTTGAAAGGTGTTGTTTTTCCCGGGCAAAAGGCCTTGCGCCCCCATCCCGAGGGCGCCCCGGGACCCCTTGGCGGCAGTTAGCATTGCCAAGCCGGATCCGGTCGGAGCACGACGGAAACAGGTGTGGCTCCTAGCTTATACGAAAACCGTCGGGGGTCAATGGGGATGTTGGTCTCAGATGTAATACATCAGGTGTTCATCGGACTCGCGCTTGAAACCCATGTCATCGGCCCGGTTGCAGAGGGTCTGCAGGGTGATGGAGCTATAGTAATCGCCCAGAATCTCCGCCGCTTCCTGCCAGACGGTCTGGGTGACGCATTGACCGGCCAGGTTGCAGCCTTTACCGCTTTTGGGTTTCGGCGCCGTGCAACTGACCAGCAGCGTATCCCCTTCGGCAGCGGCAACGATATCCTTGACGGTAATCTGATCCGGCTTGCGAGCCAGGAAATAACCGCCTTGAGGGCCTTTTTTGCTTTTCAGGATGCCGGCCTTCTTAAAGGATTGGAAAATCTGTTCCAGGTAGCGGGGGGAAATATCCTGCCGACGGGAAATATCCTTGACCTGAGTCGGCTGAGTCCCGGCATTGTAGGCCATGTCGAACAATGCGCGCAGGCCGTAACGGCTTTTGGTTGACAGTCGCACAGCGGACCTCCCGGTGGTGCAAGAGTGAAACCTGATGGAAAAAGTCGATAAAATCCTGACCCTGATTGTGTTATATCCGCACTGATAAGTCAAGCTTCTGCAGCGCGGCGAAACCTGAGGGTGTCTTGTCCCCGCGCATTCCCCACGAGCCGCGGTCACGAATCGGGGTTTTATTCGTCGCCCAAATAACGTATTCTAACCCGGATGTCACAGCCCCTGCTGTCAGATGCAGAACCGGAAAGGTTTTTTCCCCTCATGTCACACCGCAGCGGCATCCGCGTTGCCATCTATCTGTTGACCGCCCTGACCATCATGCTGCTATCCCTCATGGATCGTCCGCCGGTGCCGCAGAGCGGTCTGCTCGGCTGGGACAAACTCCAACACGCGCTGGCCTACGCCTTTCTGACCCTGCTGGGCGGCTGGGCTTTTACCCCTGGCTTGGGAGCGCGGCGCGCATGGCGCTGGGCGCTGCTTTTGGCGGTGACCTATGGGGGGTTGATGGAGGTGGCGCAATTTCTGCTGTCCGGCCGCCGCAGCGGCCATCCGGCCGATGCCCTGGCCAATGCCCTGGGCGCAGCGGCGGTATTCGGTGTCGCGCGCCTGCTGCGCGGTAGTCAGGAGGAGCGGCAGTGACGGAGAGCCGGTTTCCTCTCGCCCAATTGCTGCAGGCGGCCCGGGACGGCGCCTTGGTGCTGACCGTCAACCAGCGCCTGGAACGATATCTGCGACGGCTGTTTGATGACGAGTGCCGCGCGGCGGGCGAGCAGGCCTGGGCGGCACCGGCCATTCGTTCCCTGGGCCGTTGGCAGAAAGAGTTATGCGACCAGCTTGGGCTGGCCCACGCCTGCCTGACTCCCGCCCAGGCTCTGCGCCTCTGGGAGGAGATCATCGAGCAGGACCTGACGCAGTGCGGCGCCGGGTTGTTGCGCGTCGGCGAGACCGCGAAGCTGGCCGGCGAAGCCCATGCCCTGCTGTGCGAATACGGGGTTTCCTTCAACGCTGTCGAAGGTGGCGAGGATCACCAGGTGTTCCTGCGTTGGCAGGGGGCGTTTGAAGCGGCCCTGGAGCGCGGCGGCTGGCAGGATCCGGCCCGCCTGCCGGAGCGGTTGGCGGCGGCCCTCGCGTGGGGCGAGGCGATCTGTCCCAAGCGGGTCTGGCTGGCCGGGTTCGACGACTTGCGGCCCGCCGTCCTCAGGCTGACCGCGGCCCTGGCGGCAGGCGGAGCTGCCGTCGGCAGCTGGCGAGGGGCGCCGGGGGCACCCTCCCGGGCCGGCCAGGTGACGGGCCTGGATCCGGAAGACGAAGTGCGTCGCTGCGCCCGCTGGGCCCGCAACCTGCTGGCTCAAAGCGATGCGACCATCGGCATCATCGCTGTCGATTTGGCAGCCTACCAGAAAACCCTGCAGCGCATCTTTCGGGAAGAGCTGGCACCGTCCTCCCTGCTGCCGGGTGCCGCGCAGGAAAAAGCCTTCAATCTCTCCCTGGGCACACCCCTGGCTGCGACGGGGATGGTGGTCGCCGCCCTGGAACTGCTGTCCCTCGGCCGGCAGGTTGCCCTGGACCGGATCAGTTACCTGCTGCGTTCCCCCTTCGTCTGGGGGTACCTCGCCGAGTCCTCGGCACGGGCCCTGTTCGACCGTGAACTGCGGCAGCTGCGCCAGACTGCCTGGCCCCTCCCGCAACTGGTCAAGCGCGCCCGCAGCGGCTTTAAAAAGGGACTGGGGCGCTGCGATATTTTTGCCCGGATGCTGGAAAACGTCCACTCCGCCCTGGAGGATCGAAGCCGGCGCCGGCCGGGAGCCTGGGCCGAATCTTTCGCCCGTCTGCTCGATGATTGCCACTGGCCGGGGGATCGCAGACTGGACAGCCGCGACTACCAGCTGTTCGTTGCCTGGAAGGAAGTCTTGGCCGGGCTGGCTGCCTATGACGAGGTCTGCTCTCCCATGGGGCGCGCCGAAGCCTTGACCTTGCTGAAACGGGCGGCCGGGGAGACCCTCTTCCAGCCTCAGGGCTCCGAAGAGCGCCTGCAGATTCTCGGTACCCTGGAAGCGGCCGGGTTGCAGTTCGATCACGTCTGGATTCTCGGCCTGCACGAGCAGGCCCTGCCGGCCCCGGCCCGCCCCAACCCGTTTTTGCCGCTGGACCTGCAACGCCGCCACGGCATGCCCCATGCCGATGCGGCCCGCGAACTTGATTTCGCCGGCCGCGTCCTTGACCGCCTGTTGACGGCGGCGCCCCAAGTGGTGGTGAGCTGGCCGGCCCGGCAGGACGGGCAGCCGTGCCGCATCAGTCCCCTGGTCCGACACCTGCCGGAGTGGAACCCGGAGTTGGCCGACAGTCAGGCTCCGGCCCGGATCGTCCGTCGGGAATCCGGCCCCCTGGAGGCTTGGGTCGATGACTTGGGCGCGCCTTTGCCGGCCGGGGTGCGCGTGAGCGGCGGTACCGCCATCCTCAAGGACCAGGCGCTCTGTCCTTTCCGTGCCTACGCGCGCCATCGTCTGGCGGCCGACGGCTTGGCCGTCGGCAGTCTCGGTCTGGACGGACTGGATCGCGGCGTGCTGGTGCACGATGCCCTGGAGCATTTTTGGCGCCAGACCGGCGATTGGCACCAGCTTCAGGCGTTGTCGGAGTCGGCGCGACGATCCCGGCTGGCGACCTGCGTGAACCGGGCTTTGCAGCGTCTGGAAAAGGATCGACAGCTCCACCTGCCGGCGGCGCTGCGCGCCATCGAGGCCCGGCGCCTGACGGAACTGCTGGCGGAATGGCTGCTGGTGGAAGGGGCGCGGGCGCCTTTTGTGGTGGAAGAACTGGAGCGGTGGCACCAGGAAAGTCTGGCGCAACTCACCATTCAGACCCGCATTGATCGCATCGATCGCCTGGCGGATGGCAGCCGCCTCATCATCGATTACAAAACCGGCCGTCCCGCCCTAGGCGACCTTCTTGGCCGACGTCCGGTGGAACCGCAATTGCCCCTCTATGGAGTCGGGCGACAGCAGGAGGAACTGGCGGCCGTGGCCTTCGGCCGGGTGCGGCGTGGTGACTGCGGCTTTGTCGGCCTGGCCTGCCGGGACGAGATCCTGCCCCGGGTGGCGGCAGTGACCGATGGGGGTTTGCCGGTGCCGGCAGGCGGCAGCGCCTGGCAGTCCCTGCTGGAATTCTGGCGAGAGGCGTTGCTGGACCTGGCCCGGGCCTTTGCCGCAGGGCGGGCGGAGGTCGATCCCATCAGTGCCCGCCAGGCCTGTGACCGATGCGACCTCCAGGCCCTGTGCCGCATCGGCGGCACGGCCGATTTCGAGGCTGCGGAGGAGACGCCATGACCGATTCCACTTCCCGGCCTCCCGACTACCAGGCGCGGCAGCAGGCCCTCGACGTCCGGCGCTCCTTCATCGTTCAGGCGCCGGCCGGCAGCGGTAAGACCGAACTGCTCATCCAGCGGATTCTGGCCCTGCTGGCGACCGTCGAGGCCCCGGAAGAGATTTTGGCCGTCACTTTTACCCGCAAGGCCGCCGGCGAGATGCGCGAGCGCCTCGGCCGGGCCCTGGTGGAGGCCCGGGGGCCGGAACCGCAAACGGAGCATGCCCGCCAGACCTGGCAGTTGGCGCGGGCTGCCCTGGCCAACGACGAGCGGCGCCAGTGGCGGCTGCTCGAGCATCCGGCCCGCCTGACGGTGCAGACCATCGACGGCCTGTGCGCGTCCCTGGTGCGGCGCATGCCCTGGCTGTCCCGGTTCGGCGCCCAGGCGACGGTGACGGAGGAGGCCGCCGAGCTGTATCGGGCAGCGGCCGAGCGGGTGCTGGACCTGGCCGAACAGGAAGCCCCGGAAAGTGCCGCCGTGCAGGAGCTGTTGGCCCACCTCGACAACCGGCTGGAGCGGCTGCGGGATCTGCTGGTGGCCATGCTGGCCCGCCGCGATCAGTGGCTGCGGCATTTGGCCGGGCAGAACGCCGAAGGGCAGCGTCGCGTCCTGGAGGACAGCCTGCGCACCCTGGTTACAGAGCATCTGCAGGGGTTGCAGGCGTTGCTGCCATCCTCCGTTACCTCGGCTTTGCCGGCCCTGGCCGCGTTTGCCGCCGCCCACCTGCCGGAGAGGGGCACAGGCGGGCGCATCGGCCGCCTGCATGATCTGGCTGCTTTTCCTCTTCCCCAAGCCGAGGATCTGGATGATTGGCAGGCCCTGGCGGATCTGCTGTTGACGGCCGGCGACACTCTGCGCAAAAAGCTGGACAAGAACTGCGGCTTCCCGGCCCACAAAAGCGGGGCCTTCCCGGCCA
Organism: Desulfuromonas sp. CSMB_57; assembly: GCF_020194955.2. Lineage (GTDB taxonomy): Bacteria > Desulfobacterota > Desulfuromonadia > Desulfuromonadales > Syntrophotaleaceae > JAFCIY02. The sequence continues at coordinate 58,904 of NZ_JAFCIY020000030.1, forward strand.
TGAAGCAGGCCATGGCCGGGGTCTTGGAAGAACTGGCCGCCATTCCGGCCCTGGCCGAAGCCTGGGCGGCGGTACGCCAACTGCCGCCGGTGGTCTATGAAGCCGGACAATGGCGCATTCTGCAGGCCCTGGTGGCCCTGTTGCCACGGGCGGTGGCGGAACTGTGGCTGGTGTTTCGGGAGCGCGGCCTGACGGATTTCGTCGAGGTGGCCCAAGCCGCCGGCCGGGCTCTCGGGGACTGCGACGCGCCCACGGATCTGATGTTGCATCTGGATCGCCGCATTCAGCATATCCTGGTGGATGAATTCCAGGATACCTCCTGGGGACAATACCTGCTGCTGGCCAAGCTCACCGCCGGCTGGCAGCCCGGCGACGGCCGCAGCCTGTTCCTGGTCGGCGATCCCATGCAGTCCATCTACCGGTTTCGGGAGGCGGAGGTCGGCCTCTATCTGCGCAGCCGGCGGCACGGTATCGGTGCTCTGCCCCTGGAAACCCTGACCCTGTGCGCCAATTTCCGTTCCCAGGCCGGCATCGTCGAGTGGGTCAACCGGACCTTTCCGGATCTGTTCCCGGCACGGGAAAACGAGGCTCTGGGCGGCGTCTGTTATGCTTCCTCCGTGGCCGTGCGGCCGGTCCGGGCCGGAGCGGCGGTGCAGGTGCATCCCTTTGCCGGGCGGGACGACGGCGCCGAAGCGGGCCGGGTGCTGGAACTGGTGCGGGAGGCACGGCGCCTGGATCCGCAGGGCAGCGTCGCGGTGCTGGTCCGCGCCCGCAGTCACCTGCAGGCGATTGTCGCGGCGCTGCGCGCTGCCGGTCTGCGGTTCGCCGCCCAGGAGATCGATCCCCTGGCCGATCGGGAGGTGGCGCGGGACCTGTTGTGCCTGACCCGTGCCCTGCTGCACCCCGCCGATCGCATCGCTCTGCTGGCGGTGCTGCGGGCGCCCTGGTGCGGCCTCGCCCTGGCGGAACTGGACAGCCTGTGCCGCGACGGCGCCGGGCGCACCCTGGCGGACCTGCTGCGTGAGCCGCAACGTTTGGCCGGGTTGTCGGCGGAGGGCCGGCGCCGGTTGGAACGCACCTGGCGGATTCTCGGCGAAGCCGCCGCCCAGCGCGGCCGGCAATCCCTGCGTTCCCTGGTGGAAGGGGCCTGGCTGGCCTTGGGCGGACCCGCCTGCACCGATGAAGCCGGGCTGGCGGATGCCGCCGCGGTGCTGAGTCTGCTGGAAGACTGCGATCACGGCGGCGACCTGCTGCCCTACGAAGAGCTGGAAGCCAGGCTGGCGCAACTGTACGCCGCCCCCGATCCCCTGGCCGACGGCGGCCTGCAGGTCATGACCATCCACAAGGCCAAGGGACTGGAGTTCGATACGGTGATATTGCCCGGTCTGGGCCGGCGGCCGCGGGGTGATGATCCGCCCCTGATGCGCTGGCTGGAACTGCCGGAGGCCGGTCTGCTGCTGGCGCCCATCGCCCCCCTGGACGGCCGGACCCGTGACCCCATTTACGATGCCATTGCCCGCATCGAACAGCAAAAGCACGACCTGGAGGCGACGCGCCTGTTGTACGTGGCGGCGACGCGAGCCCGGCACCGGTTGCATCTGCTGGGCCATGCCCGGGCGGACAACAGCGGCGGGTGGCGACCGGAAAACGGTTCCTTCCTGGCCCGGCTCTGGCCGCAGGTTGCCGATGGCTTTCAGGCCTTGGCCCCAGACGCCGACGCTGCGGACGGTCAGGCTCCGGCGGTCGCCGCGCCTTTGTGCCGGCTACCCGTCGGTTGGCAACGGCCGTCCCTGGCGGACGCCCTGATTGCCGCAGGTCCGCCCGTCCTGCAGCCATCGGCCCTGGCGGCCGGCCAGGACCAGCTTTGTCTGGCGCCCCAAACCGAAGACGGGCGGCATATCGGCACCGTCACCCATGCCTGGCTGGCGCGCATGGGCGCGGAGGGGCTTGCCGGTTGGTCGGAGGGCAGACTGCAGCGGGAGTTGCCCGTTATGCGGCGTCGCCTCGGGCAGCTTGGCATTGCAGCCGACCGCCTGGAGCAGGCCGCCGGCCTGGTATTGCGTGCCCTGTGCCGGACTCTGGCCGATGCACGGGGATGCTGGCTGCTCGCGGACCATGCCGAAGCCTTTTGTGAACTGGCCCTGTGCGGGACCCTGGACGATCGCCTGGTGCATGCCATACTGGATCGAACCTTTGTCGACGGTGATGGGGTACGCTGGATCGTCGACTATAAGACGGTGGAGCCCGGCACGGAAGATCCGGCGCAGTTCATGGCCAGGGAAGGAGAGCGCTATCGCCCGCAACTGGAGGTCTATGCAGCCCTGATGACCCGTTGGCGACCCGGAACAGCGGTTCGCACCGCTCTGTATTTTCCCCTGTTCGGGGGGTGGTGGGTTTATGATCAGGCTGAAGGCTGAAGGCTGAAGGCTGAAGGCTGAAGGCTGAAGGCTGAAGGCTGAAGGCGGAAGGCGGAAGGCGGAAGGCGGAAGGCGGGAAAACTCAAACCAGGAGGAGGAAGATGCGCAAACTGATCGGTTCGGCCATGGTGGCGGCGTTGTTGATGGGCGTCGGATGCGGCAAGAAGGAGGAGCAGCAGGTGGTGAAGACCCCGGAAGGCGACGTTACCGTGACCCGCAAGGACGGCGAAGTCAGCAGCGTGACGGTGACCGGCAAGGATGGGACCACTACCTTTACCCAAAGTGGCGGCGAACTGCCCAAGGATATGAAGGTGCCCGTGTATCCCGGGGCCGGCGCTGCGGAAAGCGGCAGTTTCAGAGCCTCGCAGCAGGGCAACGAGGGTGTGGAACACGTTTCCTCCGTTATGCTGCATACCAAGGATGGCTTGGACAAGGTGAAGGATTTCTACCAGGGTCAGCTCAAGGAAAAGAATCCGCATATTTTCGAAATGAGTGTTCCGGACGGCAAAATGGTGACCTTTGCCATGGAGGGCGAGAAACGATCAACCACGGTGGTGCTGACGGAAAACCGGCAGCAGGGCGGTACCGATATCCAGATTGTTTCGGTCAAGAATTAATGCTTTGCAACATGTTGTTTTTGCATTAATCTGCCGGTTTTGCCTGGTGTCTTCAGGCGTCGCCCAGCTTTCAAAACAGTGTTGCATTTGGAACCGGTTTGCAGGCAATATGTAGGGAATGGTGCGGCCAGGTCGGCCGTACCTCAACCTGTTACGAAAGGGGATATGGCACATGCCGAAATTTGTGATCGAGCGTGAACTGCCCGGCGCAGGCAAGCTTTCCGGACCGGAATTGCAGGGAATTTCCCAACATTCCTGCGGTGTTCTGCAATCCATGGGGCCCACCATCCAGTGGGTGGAAAGTTATGTGACGGACGACAAGATCTACTGCATCTACATTGCGCCCAGTGAAGATGCGGTACGCGAGCATGCCGAAAAAGGCGGTTTCCCCGCCAATCGCGTCAGCGAAATTCGTACCGTTATCGATCCGACCACGGCTGAAGGCTAATCCGGCCGGAATGGATCCATGGTAAAACCGAAACGCCCCCGTCACCACGCTGACGGGGGCGTTTCGGTTTAAACGCGGTCAGACTTCCGACTGATCCAACAACGCCGCCAGTTCTTCCGGGCTGCGCGCCGGTTCCAGGCAGGCCTGCTCCCGGCACAGGTAAGCCGTGACGCCGTCGTCCAGAGGCCGTTTGCCCCGAACTACCGGTGCCAGTTCGTCCAGGGCGGCGTCTTGAGGCCGGCGCCAAAGCACCAGGGTACGCGGCCGGAAGCGTTGCCGCAGGGTTCGCAGCATGGCCTTGGCCCGGGGGGTTGTCGGATCGCCGGCCAGTACCAATACCTGGCGGGGACCGAGGGCGAAATCCAGGGCGAGGAGCAACTGTGCGCTGCCGGTGGGATACTTGTTCATCTGTTGGGCTGAAGCCCGCAACACCGCTTCACCGGCCTCTTCCAGGGAGCGATCGCCGGTCATGACGGCGAGTTGCAACAGCACCAGGGCCGCCACGGAATTGCCGGCCGGGACGGCCGCATCGACCAGGGTCCGTTTGCGCCCCAAGACCTCCTCCGCATCCGTGCCGGAATCAAAATAAACCCCATCCTCGTTGCCGAACAGGGCTTGCATGGCTTTGGTCAGGCACAGCGCTTCGCCCAGGTAGCGATGATCGAAGGTGGCCTGATAGAGTTCCAGCAGCCCTTGGATGAAGAACGCGTAGTCCTCCAGAAAGCCCGGAATGGCGGCTTCGCCGTCGCGATAGCGTCGCAACAGGCGGCCTGATGTGTCGCGCATGGTGTTCAGAATAAAGTCCGCCGCGCGGGCGGCGGCCTGAACATATTCATCGTATCCCAAAATCGCCCCGCCGCGGGCCATGGCGGCAATCATCAGGCCGTTCCAGGCCGTCAGGATCTTGTCGTCCCGGTAGGGACGCACGCGCTGCTGCCGGGCTTCCTGGAGCTTTTGGAGACCCAGGGCGAGCACCGCGCCCAACTCCTGGGCGGGAACGCCGAACCATTTGGCCCATTCCGTCAGATCCATTTCCAGCCGCGGTATGTTCTTTCCTTCGAAGTTGCCCTCGGGAGAAATTTCGTAGCAATGGCAGAAAATGGTGCCATGTTCATGCCCCAGGACCTCCTCGACCTGTTCCGGGGTCCACAGATAGAAGGTGCCTTCGGCGCCTTCCGAATCGGCATCCTCCCCGCAACAGAAAGCTCCGCCGTGGTGGGTCAGATCCCGTATGACGTAACGCAGAATCTCATCGGCGGTATTGCTGAAAAAGCCATCGCCGCTGGCCTGGAAGGCATCCAACGCCGCCGTTGCCAGCAACGCCTGGTCGTAAAGCATCTTTTCGAAATGGGGCACCCGCCAGAAGGTATCCACGGAATAACGGTGCACGCCAAAACCGACATGGTCATAGATGCCGCCCAGGCGAATGTGCTGCAGGGTACGCAGGGCCATGGTCCGGGCGTTGTCCAAGCCAAAGCGGGCATGAATGCGCAGCAGCAGGGACAGGTTGTGGGGCGTGGGGAATTTGGGCGCGTCGCTGAAGCCGCCGCGCTTGTCGTCGAAGTTTTCCAGGTATTTCTCGTAGGCCCTCTGCAGCGGGACATCCTTTAGGGCGCCGGAGGATCCGACGGTGGCGGTCGGCTCCTCCATCTTCAACAGCATGTCGCGCAGTTCCCGGCCGGTTTGCAACAGGCGCTCGGGATCCGATGTCCACATGGTGCCGATGCGTTCCAGAACCTCGATGATGCCCGACGCCTCCCCCCGCGCGTTGCGGGGCAGGTAGGTGGCCGCGAAAAAGGGGGTTTTGTCCGGCGCCAGAAAGACGTTCAAGGGCCATCCACCGCCGCCGGTCAGGAGTTGACAGACCGTCATATAGGTATTGTCGATATCGGGCCGTTCTTCGCGGTCCACCTTGATGGCGATGAAATGCCGCTTCAGCACGGCGGCGACCTCGGGATCCTCGAAGGATTCCTGTTCCATGACATGGCACCAGTGGCAGGTGGAATAGCCGATGGACACCAGAACCGGCTTGTTCTCCGCCTTGGCCGCGGCGAAGGCTTCCTCGCCCCAGGGATACCAGTCGACGGGGTTGGCGGCATGCTGCAGCAGGTAGGGACTTTTCTCAAAAACCAGGCGGTTGAAATCCGGTCCGCCATCCGGAGGCAGGGTCGATGTGTCCAGGGCCGACAGGCGGGCAACCAGGGTGTCGCGATCTAGCGTATGGGACATGGTGAACTCCTAGGATGAAAAACTCCGACTATTTGCTGGCGCGATTGTTAAACCTTAACAAGCCACTGCATATATGCAAACCGGGGCCTGGTGCTCCGGGCCGGCAAAAATTCATTCCTCCATGACAATTCAGGTAGCCGGGAAGAAGGGTCTTACTCTCTCTCTCCTGGATCTCTTGCGAACAATTATTTCCTGTTTAATAAAACTTTGTCTAAAAGGTTGACAGAAGCGTTTTTTAAGGTATTTGTCATTTCAAAACGCTGTTCACGTTGGTTTTAAATTAGAAAAATATTTAAAAGGGCGTATTATGGGTGTCAATCAGGATCAGAAGGTCAGAATCAGGAACCGATGCGCGGGGGTATCCGTGGTGGAGTTTGCCCTCATCGTACCGGTCTTTCTGCTGTTGTTCTTTGCGGTGGTTGACCTGGGTGTCATGTTCTGGGTCAACCTGACCATGCAACACGCGGTGCGGGAAGGCGCCCGTTACGCCATTACCGGACGCAAGGATCTGGATCCGAACCCCGATGAAGCGGCCCGCATCCGCGATGCGGCAGTACTGGAAAAAATTAAGAAAAGCTCTCTGGGGCTGTACGATAAGGTTGTCGACGACACCGAGGTAACCGACGCCGATGGCAACGCAGTGGCCGGTTTCGGGCAGCCCGGTGAGACCATCGTCATCAACCTCAACTGTTCGTGGCCCTTGCTGACGCCATTGATCCGTCCGTTTTTCTCCGAGGGGACCTATCACTTTACGGTCAGTACGGCCATGCGCAATGAGATGTTTTAACCCTAAACGCAAACAAGGACGGCTATGAAACTGAACGATCATGGGGTTTCCGTGGTGGAATTCGCGCTGTTATTGCCTTTGCTGATCGTCTTGGTGTTTGGCATCATAGAGTTTTCCCGGGCGCTGTTCACCAACAATGCCATCATTAATGTCAGCCGTGAGGGCGCCAACCTGGCCACCCGCACCTCGACGCAAACTCCGGAAATTCTCAATGCCGTAGCGCGTACGGCCCGGCAGGTCGATATGCGGAACGCGGCGATGATCTATCTGACCCGAATCATCGAAAACGACGGGGTGGCGCAGGTGACGGAACAGTACCGCTGGACCGGTTCCCAGATGGGCAGCCCACCCGACAGCAGCGTCTGGCCCTGCAATCGACCATGGGATTCAGGGCGCTGCAGAATTCAAAATCCCCTCAACCCTTCCAGGCCCGCCAACATCAGCCTTACCCTTAATCCCAACGAAGAGATCATTGCCGTTGAGGTGTTCTATCGCTACGAACCCATATTCAACAATTTCTTCGGAAGAACCCGGCTGCTGTATTCCGCAACGGTTCTCTGACACACTGATGGAGGAGGGAATGTCATGATACTGTTGCGGAGATTGAATGAAAAGGGGCAGGTGGTGGTTCTGGTGGCCCTATCCGCCGTCGTTTTGCTGGGTCTGACAGGGCTGGCCATCGATTCGGGCATCGGCTACGGCGTCAAGGCGAAGCTGAATGCCTCTGTCGATGCAGCGGCCATCGCCGCGGCCCGGGCGGTGGCCACCGGAGACAATGACGGGGCGCGGGTGGTGGCTGCCCGGCAGGCCGCCGAGCGTTTTTTTGCCGCCAACTTTCCCAATGGCTGGATGGGGGCGACTCCGAGCGCTCTCAACACGGTGGCCGTACATGAAGCGGACGGTTTTTGGCGCATCTCGGTGACGGGGCAGGCGACGGTGCCAACCACTTTCATGCAGGTGATGGGGTTCCGCAACATCACCGTCAACGCCGAGGCCGAGGTGATCAAACGGGACCTGGACATGGTGCTGGTCATCGACAACTCGGGTTCCCTGGGGCCGCCGACCAGTCCTCAAGGAACCTTCCGCAAGGTTCAGGATGCCGCCATCAGTTTCATCGACAAGTTCAATGAAGGGCCCGGCGGCGATCGCATCGGCCTGATCTCCTTCGGCTCCGGAGCAGAGATCGATGTGCCCATCAACAAAAATGCCAATCGGGGATTCAGTAAAAACACCCTGCGCAACGCCATTAACGCCATTCCTCTCGGTGGTGCCACGGCTTCTGCCGAAGCCTTCCGTCTGGCCTTCGACGAAATCGAAGCGGTGCCGGCGGATGTGAGGTCGAGCCTGCGGGTGGTGGTGTTCTTCAGTGATGGGGCTCCCAACCTGGTGGCCGCTGACTACAACCGTGCCGGAACCACGGTTCAAGGTGGTCTGTACTCCGAAACGGAGGGCCCCGGCAACAGTCGCGCCAACCGCATGTTCCGCCATAACCAGCGCAACAACCAGATGCCGGGCAATTTTTCCGATATCGTACGGTTGCCTCGCAACGGGCTGGGGAACGTCCCCCTTGCCAGTTTCAACAATCAGCGCAGCCTGACCCCTTCCGGGGCGGAATATGAGCAGACCCGCTGCAATGTCAACAAAGCCGCCCGCAACATGGTGGAAAATCTGGCCAATACGACCCGTGAAGCAGGGGTGCATGTCTTCACCCTTGGTCTGGGCGAGCGACTCAACAGTCTGGAAGTGACTTTCTGCGGGTACGGGCCCGATGAGCGGGGCGCCAACATTCTGCGCCGCCTGGCGAACATGGATCCCAACCGCAATGCCAGCGGCGAGGCGGGCGAATCCGACACCCTGAATACCAGTCAGCCCATCGGGCTGTATGTTTTTGCGGAGGATGCCGATCAGATGGAGGCGGCCTTCAACCAGATTGCCAGTGCGATCATGCGGCTGACGCGCTGAGTCGGGAGGTTGAATATGTGGTTGAAACGTTGGCATGGATTCCTGAAAGGCGAGGGCGGCGCGACGGCGGTGGAATATGCCGTTATGCTGGCGCTGATTGTCATTGTCGCCATCGGCGCCATTCAGCTCTTGGGAGAAAAGGTCAACAATGCTTTTCAGGGTACCGTCGAAGAGCTGGAGGGTACTGGCGGTTGACCGAATAAGGTGGAAATGGTTTCGTAACGCACTATAAAAAAACGGTTTTTTAATATCAGAGAAAATGTTATCCTCATTTTGTGAATTGCTTGCAGCAAAGGAGGTAGGGGCTATGTTGTGGGATACTTTGAAAAATCTTGGCAAGGACGAAAGTGGCGCGACATCGGTAGAATATGCCGTGATTCTGGCCCTGATTATTGTCGTGGCGTTTGTGGCCATCCAAGCCTTGGGGCTTTCCGTCAACAACTCTTTTGAATTGTTCAACACTCGATTCAATCCCTGACTGGGATGGCGCCATAGTTCAACCCGATCTGCCTGGCCAGACAGGCTTCCCCGGAATTGTTTCCGGCCAAGGGGTCGTGTGTGCTTTTCCTTTGAAGAAATGGGTATTTTGCGTGCCGGGGGCGGGTTGACAAATCCGCCCCCTCTGCCTACATTGGCACGGTCAAAATACCTTCCAGGAGGAACTAGCGCATATGACTCAGGAACACAGGGAACAGGGCAACATCACCATCCACACCGAGAACATCTTCCCCATCATCAAGAAATGGCTCTACAGCGAAAAGGAAATCTTCCTCCGGGAACTGGTCTCCAATGCCGTCGACGCCATCCACAAATTGCAGCACATCAATGTCGTTGAGGGATTGCAGCTGAGCAACGAGTATGCCGTCGACATCAGCGTGGACCCGGCCGCCGGCACCCTGACCATCAAGGACAACGGCATCGGCATGACCGCCGACGAGGTCCGCAAGTACATCAACCAGGTGGCCTTCTCCTCCGCAGAGGAATTCGTCGAACGATTCAAGGATCTCAAGGATAAAAACCAGATTATCGGTCATTTCGGTCTGGGGTTCTATTCCAGCTTCATGGTGTCCGCCAAGGTCGAGATTTTCAGCCGCTCCTATTTGCCTGAGGCCGGCGGAGTGCACTGGTCCTGCGAAGGCTCCACCAGTTACACCCTGGGTGAGCACGATAAGGCGGATCGCGGCACCGAAGTGGTGCTGCATCTGGACCAGGATGAGCGTGAATTTCTGGACCCGGTGCGGTTGCGGGAAATTCTCAAGCGCTATTGCAATTTTCTGCCGGTGCCCATTCGTCTGGCCGGCGACGTGGTCAATGACCAATCTCCCCTTTGGACGGCAACCGCCGGCGAGGTGGAGGAGGGTCAGTATCGGGAGTTTTACAAGAAGCTCTACCCCTGGACGGACGATCCCCTGTTTTGGATTCACCTCAATGTCGACTACCCCTTCAACCTCAAGGGGATCCTGTATTTCCCCAAGCTGACCACTGAATTCGATGTGGCCAAAAGCCACATCAAGCTGTTCTGCAACCAGGTGTTTGTTACCGACAACTGTCCGGAACTGATTCCGGAGTTTCTCAATCCGTTGCAGGGTTGCCTGGATGCCCCGGACCTGCCCCTCAACGTTTCGCGCAGCTATCTGCAGAACGAACCCCAGGTGCGCAAGATCCGCGAGGTCATCACCAGCAGGGTAGCCGGGAAAATCGTCGATTTGGCCAAAAAGGATCGGGCCGCCTTCGGGCCCATCTGGGAAAATATCCATACCTTTGTCAAATACGGGATGATGCGGGATGACAAGTTCGGCGACAAGCTCAAGGAACAGGTGCTGTTTAACAGCACCGGGGCCGAGCGGTTGACCACTCTGCCGGAATATCTGGAGCGGGCCAAGGATCAGCACGCCAACAAGGTCTTTTATGCCACCAACGAGGCGGCGCAGGGTACCTACCTGAAACTGTTCGCCAAACAGGGGCTGGAGGTGCTGATCCTGGACAGCCTGATCGACAATCATTTCATCCAGTATCTGGAAATGAAGAACCCGGAGGTGCATTTTCAGCGGGTCGATGCCGATTTAACGGAAAATCTCATTGAAGAAAAAATAAAAATTCAATTGCCCGGGAGCGATGAAAATCAGGCTAACGCATCAAGATTAAAAGAAATATTTGAAAAAACCCTGCACGTAGGGCAGCTTTCGGTGCGTGTTGAAAGGTTGAAGGATGATTCCGTCCCTGCTATTATCCTACTGGCCGAGCAAACCCGGCGCCTGCAGGAGATGACCCGCATGCTGGGCAAGGGGGAGGAAAACCTGTTCGGGGAACATACCTTGCTGGTCAATGCCACCTCTCCCGCGGTTGCCAATATCCTCTCCCTGCAGCAGGCCGGACGCGATGATGACTGCCGGATGCTCATTGAACAGGTTTACGATCTGGCCCTGCTTTCACACCGGCCCTTCGACAAGGAACGGATGGAGGAATTTCTGGCCCGGAGCAACCGGCTGTTGGCCAAACTGGGTTCTTCGAACTGAGCGTTCCGGCAAGATGCGAATTTCCGATCGTATGATCGGGGTTCAGGAATTTTCCGGCATCAAGGTCCCTTGAAAATGGGGTCCGTAAACAGGAAATAAGGCAAGTTTACAGGTTTTTTAACTCGGATATGTCCCTGTTTTTAAACGGAAAAAAAGATTAAAAAAAATTTTTTCGAAAAATTTCGAGCTTTCGAAAAATTTCTGTTGATTTTGCCAGAAAAAGGAGTAGATTCTTGCCGTCTGCCCAAGAGGCGGATGGGTCACTAGACCCAATCAGGGGGATGAAGGAGGTGAAACAGCATGAAGAAACTCGTTGTGATGCTCAGCATTCTGCTTATGGCTACCATGGCTATCGCCTGCAAAAAGCAGGAAGAAGCTCCGGCTACGGTAGAGCAGACCGAAGCGGTTGACACTGCCGCTGACCAGGTTGTCACCGAAGAAGCAGCTCCTATGGCTGAAGAAGCGCCTGCCGCCGAAGCAGCTCCGGCTACTGAAGAGGCTCCTGCTACTCAGGCCAACTAATTGCTGCACCCAGTTTTACGAAAAAAGCCTGCGGGGTTATCCCTGCAGGCTTTTGTATTTTCCGCTACCGAAAGCGCAGGCTGAAGCGGCCGTCTTTGGCCGATCCGATGTGCGCCGTGGCGGGTAGTGGGTCATCGCCCAGGCGCTGCAGGATGCCCGCCGAGAGCTGCGGCAGCAGGGTACCGCGCAGGATGTGGTCGATGTTGCGGGCGCCCGTATCCACCTCGGTGCAGCGCTCGGCGATGTCCGTCACCACCGAGCGTGACCAGCTCAGTTTCATGTTGTGGCTTTGACACAGGCGCTCGGCCAGCTGGTGCAGGCGCAGAGCGGCGATTTCCTGAATGAAGGCCGCGTCCAGCAGGTAGAAGGGCACGATGGTCATGCGTGCCAGCAGGGCCGGCTTGAAGTGCCGCACCAGTTCCGGGCGGATGGCTTCGGTCAGTTCTTTTGCCGTCGGCCGGCTGGAGCCCGCGCAGAGGTGGCTGACGGTATCGGCGGCCAGGTTGCTGGTAAGAAACAGCACGGTGTTTTTAAAGTCGATCTCCCGTCCTTCGCCGTCGGCCAGAGAGCCCTTGTCGAACACCTGGTAGAAGAGGTTGACCACATCCAGGTGGGCCTTTTCCACCTCGTCCATGAGCACCACCGAGTAGGGCTGGCGGCGCACCGCCTCGGTGAGTTTGCCGCCTTCGCCGAAGCCGACGTAACCCGGCGGCGAGCCGATGAGGCGGCTGACGGTGTGGGCTTCCTGAAACTCACTCATGTTGACGGTGGTGAGAAAGCGCTCGCCGCCGAACAGCAGATCGGCCACCGCCAGGGCGGTTTCGGTCTTGCCCGTCCCCGAGGGGCCGACCAGCAGGAAGATGCCCTGGGGTCGGGTGGGGTCGCCCAGTCCCGCCTTGGCGGCGCGCAGGGTTTCGCCGATGACCGCCAGGGCCTCGTCCTGACCCTTGATGCGCCGGCGCAGATCCGCCTCCAACTGCATGGCGCTGCCGGCCTGATCCCGCAGTACCTTGCCCAGGGGGATGCCGGTCCAGTCCGAGACCACCTTGGCCACCATATCGGGATCGACTTCCACCCGCACCAGGGGCTGCGCTGCCTGGGCCGCCTCCAGTTCCGTGGTGACGGCGGCGATGCGTTCGCGGAGCGGTTCGCCGGAAGCTTGCGAAGCCTGCGACGCCACCGCTTCGCCCAGTTCCCGGCGCAGGGCGATGAGGTCCCGAGCCAGGGCCTGCTCTTTCTGCCAGCGCTCGGTCAGGGCGGCCCGTTCTTCCTCCAGTTCGGCGAGCTGCCGCTCCAGCCGCGTCTGCCGCTCCGGGTCCGGAGCCGCGCCGTGCAACAGGTCTCGTTCCAGGGCGGCCTGCTCCCGCCGCAGGGCCGCAATGGCCCGCTCCTGGTCCTCCAGGGCCTCCGGCTTGGCGCTCAGCAGAATCTTCACCCGCGCCGCGCTGGTATCCAGCAGATCCACCGCCTTGTCCGGCAACTGCCGTCCCGAGATGTAGCGGCCTGACAGCTCGGCGGCGGCGACGATGGCGTCGTCCCGCACCGTCACGCCGTGGGCCGCTTCGTATTTATCCTTCAGCCCCCGCAGGATCAGGGCCGCCGTCTCCACCGACGGCTCCTCCAGTTTCACCGGCTGAAAACGGCGGGCCAGGGCGGCGTCCTTCTCGAAGTACTTCTTGTATTCCGACCAGGTGGTGGCGGCGATGGTGCGCAGTTCGCCTCTGGCCAGAGCCGGTTTGAGCAGGTTGGCCGCGTCGCCGCCGCCGGCCTGCCCCCCGGCGCCGATGAGGGTGTGGGCCTCGTCGATAAACAGGATGATCGGCGTCGGCGAGGACTTGATCTCGGCGATCACCGACTTCAGGCGGTTCTCGAATTCCCCCTTGACCCCGGCGCCGGCCTGCAGCAGGCCCAGATCCAGACCCACCAGGGACACCTCGCGCAGAAACTGGGGTACATCCCCCTCCACCACTCGCAGAGCCAGCCCTTCCACCACGGCGGTCTTGCCCACCCCCGCTTCACCCACCACGATGGGATTGTTCTTGCGTCGCCGGGCCAGAATATCGATCATCTGCCCGATCTCCCGGTCCCGGCCAAACACCGGGTCGATCTCGCCGGTTTGTGCCTTGGCGGTAAAATCGGTACAGAAACGTCCCAGAGCGCTGTCACCGCCTGCCGCAGCCGTAGCCGCGCCCGCCGCCGGTCCATCCCCCGCAACCTGCTCCGCCGAGTCGGCTGTCAGGATGGCGAACTGCTTGAGCAGCGTCTCCCGATTGATCCCCTGCAGGGTCTCCATATAGCTGCCTTCGGTCAGTTGCAGGGGTTTGGCCAGCAGGGCCGCCAGCAGGGCGCCGGAGCGGATCTGATTCTGACCCAGGTCGATGGAGGCGATGAGCCAGGCGTCCTGGCACCATTGCAGCAGCAAGGGTGAAAAGACCGGCTTGCCCGCATTGCCGGTGGCCAGACCCTCCACGGTCTGCTCCAGAGCCCGCCGCACCCGGGCCGGTTCCATCTCGAAATGGCGCAGAATGGCCTGCACGTCGTTGCCGCCTTCTTCCAAAAGGCGGCCCAGCAGATGCTCCACGGTAATCTCGTAATGACCGCGGGACACGCACAGTCCCGCCGCCCCCTCCAGAGCACGGGTGCAGGCGGGGTTGAGGCGGCGCAGCAGGTTTTTTAAATCCACGTTCAACATGGGGTTTTCTCCTTGATAAAAGTGGGGCCGATTACAACGAATCGGCCCAGTCGGGAGTCTGGTTGGGCAGGGCAGGTGGGTTGTTTTTTGGGTTAGGTTCAAGTAAGCCGCTTCTCGGCAGTTTCACGCCCAATCCATTGAATCTTTCTGCGTTCTTCCGAGAGTAAGACTTCCGAACCAGCCGATCCTCTGGTTCCCTTTCTGAATAACCCTGTACCCAGAGAGGAGAACGATCATGATGACTGACTGGTACGAAAAATCCATTCGCGCCCTGCAAATGGCCGGCATGAGCAAGCGCACCCAGCAGTGCTGCACTTGGCCATGATGGCGTAGTCGCCATCGATGAGCAGGGAGTAAGTCCGTTCCGGGTCTTCCGAGTCTAGTATTTGTGACACTACTCGGGGGTCGTTTTCGATGTTTTCCGGATCGATGGATTCAAACTGCCGCATGAAGAGCTCCTTGTCAGTAACTGTAGTTTTTCAGCGGGATGCGGCACAGAACCTGTAGCCTCTCCAACTCCCCAAGTTTGCGGGGCTTTTTGTCGTAGGTGAAGACCTCGACGTTGTCGTAGCCCGTGTCTTCCTGCACCGGTCCAAAGGGGGTGAAGGCATTGATGTTGTTGGTCAGGCCTTCATCCCCCATCTTGTCCCTCTGTCTTCTACGCCATACTCTGCCGACAGGTGGGTGCCATGACTACAGCTCCCCCCGCCGAATCCGCTCGGCGTTGTCCTTGAACCACGCGAACAGGCCCAACTCGAACAGGGCGGTGTCGGTGAAGGAGTATTCTTTGGAGATGTTAGGGTCCCGCCGGTCGACGGTGGCGAAGGCGTAGCCGGTTTCGCGGTTTTCCCCCAGGCCGAAATAGCGATCCACCCGAAGCCGCTCCCCTTCGATGGCTTCGGTGAAGTGAAAAACCCCGGCAGGCAGACCGCCTTCTTTGGCGAGCTTGAAGAACTTGTTTTCGATGGTGTCCACCAGCCAGGGCAGGCCCTGCTTGGGGAATTCGAGCTGATAATGCAGCCATTCGCTTTTCCATTTGTTCGGACCCTCCGTGGGGTCCTCCCAGTATTGGGCTGTAGCCAAAATGGTATAATCGCCATCGATGAGCAGGTAGAAGGTGCGTTTCGGGTTGTTCGGGTCTTGCTTGCTTGACACTACTCGGGGGTCGTTTTCGATGTTTTCCGGATCGATGGATTCAAACTGGCGCATGGAAGGCTCCTTGTCAGTAGCTGTAGTTTTTCAGGGGGATGCGGCACAGAACCTGTAGCTCCTCCAACTCCCCCAGGGTGCGGGGTCGTTTGTCGTAGGTGAAGACCTCGACGATGCCGTAGCCCGTGTCTTCCTGCACCGGCCCGAAAGGGGTGAAGGTATTGTCGGCGTTGATGTCGTTGGTCATGCCGCAGCCCAGAAACTGTTCGTTGCAGCCGAATTTGCCTTTGAGCTGGTGGCGTACCCTGAGCATGTCGGCCTCTTCCGCGTCAAAACCGAGGTCCGCAGCCAGTTTGAGTAACTGGTCCGGTTCATCCAGGTTGACCCTTTTGGCCATCGCCTGCTCGTGCAGAGACTCGTAGTAATAGCTGTAGGCCGGCTTCATGGCTTCGTCGATGAGATGGGCTACCGGCGCCAGTTTTTCATCCTTCAGGGCCTCTTTTTCCAGGTAATCGACGATCGCCTCCCGGGTGGGATAGAAGGACTCCATTTCGCACTGGGCTTCCGCCTGCTCCCGATCGATGATCAGCATGGTGTATTCAATTTCGGGATCGTAGGGGATGCCGGTTAGTTCGCAGAGCAGGCGGGCGTTGTGGTCGGCGTGCTCGATTTGGCTGAAGGTGGCGGTCCAGTAGTTGGCAGGCTGCACGCCGGGCTTGCCGATGGTGCCGTTGTCTCCGGCGTGCGCGCTTTCGATGATGCGCACCGTGAATTTCTCCGGCACGTTGTCTTCGACAAGCTTGAGCTTGTCTTCGGTGCTGTAGAACGATGGGGGCAGGGCTGTGCCATTGCTCAGGGCCTGCTCCACGGCGGTTCTGGCGACATCCAGGCGCTGTCGGGCCTCGTCCATGGTGGCCGGACGGGGGGGAATGTGATCCAGATTGGCCGAGGCCGACAGCTCGGGGGTGCCGTAACCGTCGCCGATGATGACGGTGGAGTTACCGGTGACGATGCGGCCGCCGTGTTGGGTGCGGTCGCCGAAGCGGGCGGCGGGCTTGCCGTTAAAAAACACCGTGGAAGAGCCTTCGGTAATGGTGTCCACGGCGCCGCCGATGCACAGAGCCTGGTCGCCCTTGCGGGCGGCGGGTTGGCCGCCGATGAAAATATCCGGCGAGCCGTTGAGGATGGGGCCGCCCACATGGGGCTTGGGACCGGGTTCGACCTTGGGGCAGATGTGATAGTCGCCGACGGTTGCGGCATATTTGGGCATGCTGTCGTCTCCTTTGGATTGTTTAGGGGCGCGGTGTTCAGGGATTGACCTTCACCTTGCCGCCGAGAACCCGAATGCCGGATTTGTCGATGAGAATTTTGTTACCGCCGACCTCGATGGTTATCTTCTTTTTGGCTTTGAGGATGATTTCCTCGGCGGTCTCCGTGAGTTTACCGGTGACGTCGGTGTTGCTGTCGCCGCCGATGGTCTGTCCCTTGTCGTTCTTTATCAAAATGTTCCAGTCTTTTTCGCTGCGCAGGAAGATTTCTTCGGCGCCCTTCGCATCATCGAAGCGCAACTCATGGAATCCCTCGCCCTTGTGGGTTTTCGTTCTGAAGCCGCTTTGGGTTACACTTTTTTTGAGGCTGTTGATTGGCATGTTGTCGGAGTTGTAGACGCTGCCGGTGACGATGGGTCGGTCCGGATCTCCTTCCAGAAAATCAACCAGAACTTCATCACCGACGCGAGGAATGTATTGAGCTCCCCGTGCGCCGCCGCCCCAACTATGAGCGACTCTGATCCAACAGGAACTGGTGTCGTCGCGCTTGCCGAGTCGATCCCAGTGGAAGTGGACAATTATCCGTCCATATTCGTCTGTACAAATTTCCTCACCTTTTGGTCCGACGACGGTGGCAGTCTGAAGGCCGGTTATAACGGGCTTTGGCGTGATTCTGGGCGGGCGGAATTCCGTATTGGCAGGGAGGCAGGAAAAGCCGTTTTCATATCTGGAGCCACCGTTTCCTTTCTCTTCCAGTGATTGTGGCTGTTCACCGGAATGCGCGGCGGCGACGATGAGGTATTCTTTCTCGTCATACACTTTGTCTCTGTCCGACAAGATGAATTTGAACCCCGTAGTGATGCGATGGCAGTTGCTTGTTCCCTTCGCTTTAATTTTAAGCAGATTTTGCTCCGCCAGTCGGATCTTTGCCATGATGTTTCCATTGGACTTGTTTAAATATTTTCCTGAATAGTCATATATTTCAATGTCTTTGAAGTCTTTTTCATTTGTATTGACCTTAAGGTTGTTTGACGTATGCTCATAGTTGAAGCTCGTGTGAGTATACGCACCCGGCCTGATCCTTTGTGAATAGCTGAAGGCAGAGATGCTTTCTTCTTTGGCGTTCATCCCGTTAGAAGTATTAAAAGTCACATTGGACTTCCCCTTGATCTGAGAACAATGGCTGGCGTTGTCGGTTATAACCAGCGTATGCTTATCTTTCTCATGCTCGAAAAAATAGAAGATTCCTTCTTCTTCCAAGAGGCGCGAGATGAAATTCAGGTCCGTTTCGCGGTATTGGACGCAATAGTCCTTGATAATATCTTTGCGGTTAAGGGCGAACCTGACGCGGTTTTCGTCGATGCCGCTCTCTTCGAGAACCTTGGACACAATGTCCTGAAGCGGTTTGTTCTGAAAAATACGACAATCGCGTTCGAGGGAAAGAAGCCAAAGGGAAGGTACTAGTCGCGTATGGAAGAGGTTATAAGTCCCATCGCTTCCAGCCTGTTCAAATTTGACAATTATGCCGTGGAAATAGCGGTTCAAATCCAGTGGTTTTCGTGTTTGCGCCTCGATTGACGCCGGCATGTCGCTCAGGATGGTTAGTACTGCTTCACATGCAGCTACTTCGTCGAAGGTGATCTTTATTGTCTTGGGAACGGCAAGGGTCAGGTTGACCTCATATGTGCAAGAAATCCCTTCTAAAGCATCAAAAGCAACCACTCGAGTCTGGTAACTTTTCCCTTTTATATCGAACAGAAACCGTGAATCAGAAGCGCCCATGGAACTCTCCTTGAATTGAAATGCAACAGTTTTTTTTTTGTTTTTATTCTTATCTTGAAAACGCAATGCCTTCATCGAAACCAGGTTTAATCGCCGTACCGGCCTCTTATTGCACTGTAGGTATCATGGACGTTTTTCAATGGGGCGTCGCAGCCCGCCCCTTGGTAGCGCAACATGATTTGTTCGTATGCTGAACATCCGAGCTTTTGGGGGAGGGACTCAGGAAGCAGGAATTCCATCATGATGGATATTTGTTCCTGGGAAATGCCGGGTTCCTGGACGCTTCGGCTTGGCTGTATAATTGTTTGGCTCTTCGATGGTTGCCATTGTTTTTTCAGAAGCAAGGCTTCATTCTTGGAACGGCCTGGATATTTGGGATCGTTTAGGTGTTGACAGATTTCGTCAATGTCAGCTCCATTTTTGATTGCTTTTGCGGCATTTCTCCCGCCTGTGTTCCATCTTCCATGATATAGCGCGCTCAGTAATACAATTCTCTGTTCTTCCGTCAGAGCTACAGGGTCAAGGCCAACTATTTTTAGTAACCTGTCAAGTTCTTCTTCATTATCGTCAACAATTTGAGATGAAAAGGCGCGTGCAGCCGTGTCGGAAACACTTGGACTTTGGGAGGATTCCCATTTTTTGTTGAGCGGTCCCAAAAGGCGAACTAGCTTCCGTCCGCGGTCCGATAATTCGAAGGTACTTATAGTCTTTTTACCACCAGAGAAGTCTGGTTCTGGTGTATGATTAATTGCGTTCACTGTATCGGTGGCGAAGTCTTTTATTTTTAAAAATTCAGGTGAATCGGTTCCAAGCACGTTTTCAATTGCCGCTAAATTTTTTTTGTGGTCAGAAAATTCGCGACCGTTCGTTTTGTTGCCATCGTCTTTACGTGCAAGTAGAGCGATACCTTTACCTATTGTTGGGATTCCGACAGTGTCAAAATAAACCGTGGTTCTGAATCCTTCGTTACCAAGTAAGAACGCGTCCCGCAGATTCCGATATTTTGTATTCGTCTTATATGTGCCGTCCATTTGGACTCCATTACCATGCATTGTTTACGTTAAACTTAAATGAGCAGGATAGTTCCTGTCCATCTTGGTGGTCCTGGACAGCGCCAACAAGAAGCCAATTGTCGTAAGATGTAGATTTTCGTACTTCCCAAAACATAACATCAGTGTCAAGGGTTATTAATCCAGAAAATTCGGTAGGCCCCTCTATGGTATTCTGAGGTTGATCTAAGAGATTGTCTTCCCAATATTCAAATGAATAAGCTCTCTCACCGTTGGGTGAAATCCATAACAATCCGTCCATGCCAAGCTTTCTTTTCTCCAAAGAAAAATACTTGTCATCAAGGTCAAATAATATGGTGGCCAGGATTATTCGTTTGTAGCCGGTATTTGTGGTCGGTTCACTAAACATTAAGTTTGCCGAGTCCTTGCGTATCCCTCCGAATTCGAAGAATGGCTCCTGTTGATCCCACATATAGGCAAAGTTGTTCCGATATATTTGGGAATCCTCAACGATATTGCCTTGAGCAAAGAAAAGTTGCTGATTGTGAAAGGCCATTTCACGCAATTGCTGATATAGTTCGAGTTTCTGTTGCCGGGTACTTGCATGGACCGTCGGTTCGGGTACGCTGGCCTGCTGCAGATTTTGCCAAATGAATTCACAAACCTCGGGTTTGTCTGTCTTGAATATTTCTGAGATTTCTACATTTTGGGCCTTTCGTGCAAGCTCTTTGAGTTGCGCAAGTTGCTCTGAGAGCCGTTCCATCACTGCGTCTTTTGATGGGCCTGAGGCCGTGGGCGCGGACGCGCGGGCTAATTTGAGCTTGTGTCCTAATTCCCTGATTCGTAATTCATAGTTGTCTCTAAGACACTCTGGCTTGACGGCGCACGGTGAGGCCTTTGGTAGGGTCCTTAACATGTTTAACCAATTGCGCTGGTCCCTGATTAAATCATTACGTTCATCGGGGCGGTCCTTTAGTTCAGTCTTTGTTTCCGCATACAGCTTTGCTATCTGTTCATCCAACGTTGAAAGACCGGCATCGGAGCAAATGGTTTTCTCCATGATAGTCTCTGCTTTTTCACAATTGAAACTCGCCGAATGGGCGGGGATTGAATTGCAACCGAATATAAGCAAACTGAATATCCATATTTTGTGAACATTATTTACGTGGCGCACTGTAAATTTTTGACTAATTTTCATAAGTATGCGTTCCTTTCGATAAAAAACTCCAAAATAGTCACGAGCCCTCGCTTAAACTCCAGACTTTCCCATTGCCTTGGAGGGCAGCTGATACATTAAGTCTGTGTAAAAATCATTAATGATAGCTTCGGATTCACTCAGAAATTCGCTCCTTTAATGTCAATCATAAAATGGCCGCGTAATCAGAACTGGCGTTTATGACGTTCATGCCTTTGCGGGACAGTTGGTTGCCAAGCCGTCCTCCGGGATTTCTGCCTCGTTCTTTTTCCGGCTATAACCGCGGTCTTTGGCCCACCATCAGGGGATAGTCGTAGACGGCTCCATTCTGGAGGTCCT
The DNA here is from genome assembly GCF_020194955.2 of Desulfuromonas sp. CSMB_57. Classification (GTDB taxonomy): domain Bacteria; phylum Desulfobacterota; class Desulfuromonadia; order Desulfuromonadales; family Syntrophotaleaceae; genus JAFCIY02. Next base: position 79,837 of record NZ_JAFCIY020000030.1, read on the forward strand.
CGACCCGGGTGCGGATAAAGAAGGCTTCAGAAACAAACTCCCGCAGAAAATGGTTCAGGACGGCTCCGAACAGATAGACATCGCCCGGCCCGTCGAAGCAGGCGCCGTTCAGTTTCAGTTCCATGGTCCAGCCCTGACGCCACTCTCCCCGGATGACGCGGCCAAGGGGTTGGGCGCGAAAGCCCACCAGACCCTGAAGGCGTTGTTCCAGGGCGTTGGTGGTGCGCCATTGGGTGCTCACGTTGGTACCGGCCAGATTCAGAATGGCTCTCAGGCCGGCGGCCGTGAGCAATCTGGGATTCTGTATGGACAGACCCAGAAAGCGCCAGGCACGATTGTCCAGAAAATCGCCAGCCATGGCGGTAGTCGCCGGAATGCAATTGGCAAATCGGGCAAACGGGGGCGAACTGTCCGTGGGCAGGCAGATATCGCCGGGCCGCAGCTTGTCCGGCAGTTTGCCGTTGGTGCAGAGCAGATCCATGTTGAGAAGGATTTCTTCATACCTGCCGGCCTCCTGAGTCAGACGGACGCGCAGGGTGGTATCCAGCCCCGGCCGCAGCGGAGAGACTAGCCGCTTGATCTGAAAGGTACAGCTATTGGAGGAGGGCCAAGGGGCCTGCCAGGTCGGCTCGAAGGGCAGGCGGGTGGCGGGTCCCTGGATGATACCCTCCACCTTTTGGATGGAATGCACCTCAAGGTGAGCTGCGTCGTGCCGGTCCGAAAGGACGGGGTGATCCATCGGCTGGGCGGTTTTCATCAACACCTTGCTGCGCACGGGAAACAGGTTGACCGCGGGAGTGGCAAAGAGGACAAAATTATCCGCCGTCACCGGCCCGGGCCGAAACGGCAAAGTGTCGAATTCGAAGCGCAGGGTGAAACGGCCCTCCTTGCCCCGCTTGGTCCAGGATTCCCAGCCGGTGAGTTCCACCAACAGAAATTTTTCCGGCAACAGGGTAAAGTCCCGCAGAATGCGCCCTCTGGAAGGCGGGCAGGATGCAAAGGGGTTCAGGCTTTCATTATCGCCAAACCCCACCGTTTGCAGACAGGCCGGGTCCAGGCTGACGGCGTCTGTTTCGGAACCACTGAAAAGGACCACGCGGCTAAGATGGCGGGTCAACAGCAGGTACAGATTGGCAGCTTGCGGGTAATCCCCGGCCAGATAAAAGCGCAGGCGCTGCGGCTGCCAATCGGTCAAAGAGATGTTTTTCAAAACTATATGCAGGGTTATGGCCGCCGCACGCCCTTCCGGCCCGGAAAAGGCGGCATGTTCAACGGTCAGGGGATGGACCTCGACCGGCAGGCTGGTGGTAAACTGGCAGCTGGTGCCTTCCAAGGGGACGGAGTCGAGTTGAACGCCCGCGGGCACGGTCTGAGAAGTGGTGAGATGAGGCTTGGGCGTAAAGGTGACGACCGTGGCCGCGGCAACTGGCTCTAAATGCTCGGGAGCAATGGCCTGAAGGATCTCCTGAATCACCTCCGGCACATCGTCTTCGAGCTTGCGCCGCAACAGGGCGCAGTACAGGGCGGTGCCTTCCAGGAGGCGCTCGACGCCGGGGTCGGCGTGGGGGCCGCTGACCATGGGCGCCAGGTTGGGATGCCCGGCGACGAAACGCTCGATCTGGTCGGTCAGACCGGCGCGTTCCCGGCGGTAGAGGTCGACCAGGGTGCCCTCCGACGCGGCCGGCCGCGGGTCGGGCAGGGTGGCGCCCTCCGGCGCGGTGTTCTGTTCCGGCCAGGGCGCGGACGGAAACAGGGTGCGCATCTCGCCCAGGGTGTCGCCGGCGAAGCACCAGGTGTTGAGGCCCAGGCGGGCCTCGGGATCGCCCAGGCGCAGGGGCCGGGCCTGACCGGCGGCCAGGATCAGTTCCAGGTCGTATTCCAGGGGGTCGGGCAGGTAGAAGGCCACCAGCCGGCACAGTTTTAGATAGCGCGGCGTGCCTGGCACCAGGCTGTTGTAGTCCTCCCAGCTCAAGGGGCCGATGGCGATGCGGAACTTGCCCATGACATCGTCCATGTGGCTGCCCAGGACGGCGTCCACGCCGAGGCGGCAGCCGGACAGGCCCAGGCGCAGGCGCTGGTCCTCCGGGATGGGCACCCGACGGCGGATGTTCTGCAGGATGCGGATGTTCGGTTCCTTAAGGCTGTCCCGCAGCAGGGACTGCAACCCGGAGGGGGAGCGGGGAAACTGGCTCAGCAGGCCGGCGTAGCGCAGCAGGGAAAAGGCCTCCGGCACGCTTTCGGCCAGCTCTTTTTCGCCCAGGCCGATGAGGCAGAACAGCCGCTGTCGGGCGGCGGCGCTGTTGTCTTCCACCACCTGGTGCAGGAGGTTGTATTTGCTCCAGCATTCGAAATACAGGTGATAGAGCCGTTGATGTACGACATCGAAAAAATGGCGCAGCACCGAGCCATCGCCGGCCTGCTCCTCCAGCAATTCCTCGGTAAAGAAGGTGGGCAGGGGGGATGCGGAACCGTAGAGGCCGAGAAAGGTCGCGGTGATGCGCAAATCGGCGGCGTCCCCCTCGACCTTGGCCACGTCGGCAGCGGGAAAGGCCAGGGACAACTCGGGACGGATTCGCACCCGATCCTGCCAGGGCACCTCGGGCGGCGTGACGCCGCCGTGCTGTTGCAGGTAGCGCCGGGCCAGGCGCAGCACCTGGACAAAGGAGAACTGGTGGCCGTGCGCCAGCAGGTCGTCGAGCAGCGGCGAGTCGGTTATTCCTGACGAAGGGGCCATGGGTAACGCCCTCCTTTCCACAGATCCCGTACCATCAGCCGGGTAAAATCGTTGATGGCCGAGTAGCGAGCGAAAAACCGTTCGAGGATGCAGCCGAACAGGTACAGGTCGCCCGGTCCGGAAAAGTGATCGAGACGTGCCTTGAAATGGATTTCGCTGCCCCTCACGGATTGGCCGTCCTGTCGGTCCGCGCTGTTGAAGATGAGGATTTCTTCCAAGCCTTCGATGCGCTTGAGGTTGGCGGCCGTCGCGGCGGTGTTTGCCTTTCCGTCGAAAATATAGAGGCGCAGCAGGGTGGCGACGTTATCTTCGCACCCCATGGGCATCTCGTTCAGATAAAGGTGAGTGGTCAGGTGCCACAACATGCCCGGTCCCAGGGGCGGTAACACTCCGGGCTGAATTGCCGTGATGTTGCGACCGGCGACGGCAGGAGGAAGTCCGGTGCCGGGACGGTGGATATCGCCGAGACGCAGGCTCTCCGGCAGGCGGCCGTTGCTGCAGGTGACCTCCAGGGACAGTATTTCGCCTTCAGGAAAAGGCGTTTCGGCGGGATAGGCCAGATTCAGACAGGTATGATAATCCTGTCCGGATGGTGACAGTTCCGGATAGACGTGGTAGGACGGCACCGGTTTTTCGTTTTCGCCAAACAAGTGAAAGGGCGCGTAGTGGCGCTCTCGGCCCGTGGCGGGACACAGGCCCGTGACCCTATCGACGGAATGGATGGGCCGGTGTGCGGGCCTGGAACCGCTGGGCCGCAGTCGATAGGTATGGGTGCGATGGTCGGCGAAAACCGGATCGGCGTCATGGGCAAACAGGTTGATGGCCGGAACCGTATTGAGGGCGAAGCTGCCGCGTGCGATGCGAGACGGCGCGAAGGGCAGATCGTCCAATTGAATGCGAATGCGGAAATCGGTCCCAGTGCCTCGCGAGGTCCAGTTTTCCCAGCCGGCCAGATCGAAGGCCAGAAATTTTTCCGGCAGGTGGAAATATTCCTGCAACAGGCGAAAGCCGGCAAAGGCATTGGGCGGGTAGGGGAACAGCGCTTCCTCTTCTGCATAACCCACCGGGCGCAGGCAGGTTGGCGGCAGGGCGATGGAATTGGTCTCATCGGCACAAAGGGTGATCTGGCGGGCATGGACGCAGAGCAACAGAAACAATTCCGTGGCCGAAGCCCGGTCGCCGGCGAGAAACAGGCGCAGTCGGCGCGGTTGCCATTCGGCAAGGGTCAGACCGTGCAGTTGCAGGGAGAGGACGATTTCCCCGGCCCGGCCGGATCCGTTTTGCAGGGCGGCCTCCTGTAATTCCAGAGGATGAACATCCAGATCCTCGGTGGTGCGAAACAGGCAGGGCGTGCCATCCACCGGCATCGAGGCCAGTAGGCTGCCGGCGGGAACCGTGACGATGCGGCCATGGGATTTCGGCGTGCTGAATTCGAGCATGGTGCAGGCTGGAAGGGGCCGCGGATAGTGGGGCAGCAGATGCTGCACCAAGGTGCGGGTGAAATCCGGGCGACTTGCAATAAGGCTTTGTTCCAGAAGGTCCTTCAGGAAGGCCACGCCATCCAGGGTACGCTCCACGTCCGGGTCGGCCGACGGACCGCTCAGCAACGGCGCCAGGGACGGGTAGGCATGGGAGAAGGCCGCGCTAAAGGCTTTGAGTTGCTGCAACTGGGTTTGAAATGATGGACAGAACAAGCGGGGCCTCATGACAGGTTAAGAACCAAAACAATCAAGGGAAAACGGAAATACGGCCATCCGAACTCACCGTCGTCTCCAGCAACACCTGGCCTTCGCCTTCGATGGCCAGGCAGCCGACAATCTGAAAGCGCAGAGCAAGATCGTCGTCTTCCCGGGGAACGAAGGTCACCTTGGCTCCGGCAAGCCGTGGTTCATACTTGCGAATGGCACTGCAGATACTCTCTTCGATTTGCTTGATGGAGTCGGGAAAGTCCTGCAGATACCCGACGAAGTCCGGCGCACCGTAATCCTCGGCAAGGGGCACATTGCCCTGTCGGGTGTTGAGAATGCACTGCAGATGCGCCACCACCGAATCGATGCAGCGTTTGCGGCTTTGTTTGCCGCGCCGCATCGGTTC
>NZ_JAFCIY020000077.1 GCF_020194955.2 Desulfuromonas sp. CSMB_57
TGTTTACCAAAACACAGCAGCAGCTTCTGCGCCTTCTCTTTGGGCAGCCGGATAAAAGCTTTTATTCCAAGGAGATTGTAGATCGGGCAGGAATAGGCACCGGGACTGTCCTGCGAGAACTGGAAAAACTGTCCGATGCCGGCCTTCTAACGGTTAAAAAGATCGGGAACCAGAAACATTACCAAGCAAACCCGTCATCGCCTATTTTCGAAGAACTGAAAGGGATCGTCCGCAAAACCTTCGGTCTTTCCGGCCCGTTGCGTCTGACCCTGGACCAATTTAAGGACAAAATCAAGGTTGCCTTCATCTACGGTTCCGTAGCGAAAGGATCAGACACTGCTGGAAGCGACATCGATCTGATGCTGATTTCAAACCAGCTGACCTACCCGGATCTGTTTGTCAGCTTTTCCGAGCTGGAAACACAGTTGGGAAGACAGATCAACCCGAAGATTTATACTGTCGAAGAGTTCCGAAGCAAAATTACTGCGGAAAGCAACTTTGTTGTCAGGGTGATCGAGCAACCCAAAATTTTTCTGATCGGATCGCAAGATGACCTCCCAACAGTTTAAGAACCTGGTTGATATCGGACAGATAAAGCAGGAGCCTGGTGATCAAAAAGAATTCGATGGTCTTCTCTATTCAGGGCGCACGCGGCTCAAAGACTCCCGGATGGATGCCTTGTCGTTGGAGAGTCGCTTCGACCTGGCTTATAATGCTGCACATGCGTTATCGCTAGCCGCTCTTCGCTGGCATGGATATCGCTCGGAAAATCGCCATATCGTTTTTCAGTGTCTTCAGCACACCATAGGTGCAGGCCCTGAAGTCTGGCGTGTCTTGGCTCACTGCCACAACTTGCGCAACCGGGGGGAATACGAGGGCCTTCTCGAAGTCAGCGAGCGCCTTGTTCTTGATCTGATTCAGGCTGCCAAAGCAGTGCTTGGTGAAGTCGAAAAACTGGGGGTAATCTCTTCGAAAAGAGACATCGAAAAGCAATAGGAGCACACTTACTTGGGGTAGAGTGGGGTAAGTTGAAAAATTCGGACACCAATGTTAATAACCCCAGTTAACGGAGGTGTCGAATGAACGAGAGAACCAACGGCCGTTACTCGAGAGAATTTCGAAACGAGGCCGCCAAGTTAGTTATCGAAGGCGGAGTCTCCGCCGCTAAGGCAGCCCGCCAGTTGTCCCTGCCAAAATCCACCCTTGAAAACTGGGTGAGAGCTTTCAAGGCCGGGAAACTTAATGATATCGGTGGTCAACAGCGCCCTCTGACCGATGTCGAACAAGAACTCGATCGAGTCAAGCGTGAACTGGCCCAGGTCAAGCAGGAGCGCGACATTTTAAAAAAAGCCGCCGCGTACTTTGCCAAGGAGTCGCTGTCCGGTACGCGGTAATCAAAGAGCTTCGATCTGAGTACCCTGTTCCTCTTCTCTGCCAGGCCTTGGAGGTTTCGCCAAGCGGTTACTACTCTTGGTTGAAACGCCCAGACTCGCCACGGCAGAGACAGGAGACACGGCTGGTCATCGAAATTAAAGCGGCTCACAAGAGAAACCGAGAGACCTACGGGCCCGAAAGGCTGCAGAGCGACCTTGCCGAACATGGTATTCAGGTCGGGGTCCACCGGATCAAGCGCATCCGCAAGGAGCATGGTATTCGCTGCAAGCAGGTGAAGAAGTTCAAGGCGACAACGAACTCCGACCACGTGCTGCCGGTTGCCGAAAATCTGTTGAATCAGAACTTTACGGTCGAAGTCCCCAACCAAGTGTGGGTGGCCGATATCACCTATATTCCCACTACCGAAGGCTGGCTCTACCTTGCCGGCCATAAAGACCTCTTTACAGGAGAGGTCGTGGGGTACGCCATGGGCGAAAGAATGACCAAGAACCTGGTGAGCCAGTCGCTTTTTCGCGCTGTCTCGGCCAAGCGCCCGGCGGCGGGCTTGATCCATCATTCAGATCGGGGGGGCCAATATTGCGCCCTGGAATACCGCAAACTCCTCAAGCAGTTCGGCATGCAAGCTTCGATGAGTCGGCGAGGCAACTGCTATGACAACGCCCCGATCGAGAGCTTCTGGGGGATACTGAAAAACGAACTGGTCCATCATCGCCGGTATCTCAGCAGGAAACAGGCGATACAGGAGATCACGGAGTACATCGAGATCTTCTACAATCGCCAAAGGCGCCAGAAGAGACTTGGTTACCTTTCGCCTGCTGCCTACAAGCAGAAATATTTCAAAGACCGAAATGCAGCATAGAAATTTTGGTGTCCGCTATTGCCGACCGACCTCATTTCAACCCAAATCCAAGTCCTTAAAGGCTTTCTCCTGCTTTTCCTCTGTGTCCTCTGTGGCTCGAGGGAGCGCAGCGAACGGGTGGTAAAACTTGCCTTTGCT